>CAYQSI010000022.1:0-48579 GCA_964420185.1 uncultured Occallatibacter sp.
ACGCGCGCGGTCTTCGACAAGACCTTCAAGGCCAGCGAACGGTTCAAGGAGCCGGACCTGGAGGAGGTTGAGGCCTCTTACCTCTACAGCGACGGCGAGGGTTCGCACTTCATGGACCAGGAGAGCTTCGATACCCTTACGCTCACCAAAGAGATGCTGGGCAACGCGCTGGACTTTCTGGTGGAGGGTGCGATCATCCAACTGCATAAGTTCAACGGCGACCCCATCGGTTTGCAGTTGCCGGAAAAGGTCGAGCTGGAGGTGGAATACACCGAGCCCGGCGCACGCGGCGACACCAGCGGCAACGTGACCAAGCTTGCCCGGCTCCAGACCGGCCTGGAGATCAAGGCTCCGCTTTATATTCAAGTGGGCGAAAAGGTGAAGGTGTATACCGAGACGCGGGAGTTCGCGGGAAGAGCGTAAGTATGCGTGTTCCCTGCTCGCTAGTCTGACTCGTTATAGTCTGTGGCTTCCCACCCATTTCGCAAAAAACGCGAAATGGATGGGGCACCCGGCATAAGTTCAACGGCAACCCCATCGGTTTGCAGTTGCCGGAGAAAGTCGAGCTGGAGGTTGAATACACCGAGCCCGGCGCGCGCGGCGACACCAGCGGCAACGTGACCAAGCTCGCACGGCTCCAGACTGGCCTGGAGATCAAGGCTCCGCTTTATATTCAGGTGGGCGAAAAGGTGAAGGTGTACACGGAGACGCGGGAGTTCGCGGGTCGGGCGTAAGCGTGCGTGTTCCCTGCCCGCTAATCTGACTCGTTATAGTCTGTGGCTTCCCACCCATTTCGCAAAAAACGCGAAATGGATGGGGCACCCGGCGGGGCTAACCTACACTGCGCCTACGGCGCGGGCGGCGACTAGGTTTCTGACCGGATGGTTCCTACCATTGAATCTGAGGTTTCCCAGGTCTCAAAATCGAGACCTGGGGCACCCAGCGTTGGTACAACTTCAACCGGTCAGATAACTAGCTGCTATTGAGTTGGAGTGCTCCATCACAGGCTCATACTGCTACGCACCCGACTTGCCGGAGCGCTTCAACTCGTTCCAATCCTTCTCGGTTTGGTCGGCGTAGAGGGAGCCGAACTTGGCCAGAGCCTCGGCGAAGCCGTCGCCGGTGCCGATGTAACCGGCCAGGATGAGTGGGTCGCCGGAGCGGGCGTGACCGCGGGCCATCAGCTCGCCGCAGACCTCGGCGTATGCCTCCAAGCCGCCTCCGGACAGGTCTTTCAAGTCGATGGAACCCTTGTGGTCGTTCAGTTGGCGGACCAGATAATCGCGCCCGTCAAAGTGCGTCCAGCCGAGGAATGGATCGGACTGCACCTGCATCGCCTTCTGACCTTCAGCCACGCGCTGGCCGTTGTGGCGGGGCGGTTCGGCTTCGGGCAGATAGGGCGCATAAGCAGAGGCCGGCTCTTCCTTGATTTGCAAAAATAACGGATCAGACGGCCCGTTTCCCTCGAAATAGATGCAGTAATCGCGCAGGCCTACGGAGCCTGTTCCGACGACTTTGAAAGCTACGTCTACCGGGCGATAAAGAGACAGAAAATGTTGCCGCTGTGGCTCCAGCATCTGGCGATATGGGCCAAGAGCGGCTAGAACGGCTGTGGCCTGCCTGCCGGTGACGCGGGTTAGGGTGGGCTCGATCTCCTTGAAGCGGCGAGGTGCGACCGGTTCGCCGGATAGAGGCTCGGTGAGCTGGTCAAGAGTGTGGCGGGGCGTGGCTCGCTCAGCCTTGAGCAGGGCATCGAGGACGGGCTCAACCTGGCCTATGCGGTGAACCTGGAAATGGCTTACTTCGAGCGAGGGCATCCGGGCAAAGGCGGCCATCTGTGCGGCGTAACTTTCGACGCACTTCTCCACGGCCTGTCGCGCCGCGGCTTCCTTGTGGCCAGAGCCGCGGCCAGCCAGCACCAGCGATGCGGCCATGCGCTTCAGATCCCACTCGAAGGGGCCGCGGATGGTCTCGTCAAAATCGTTGATGTCGAAGACCAGGCGGCCATCGGGCGCGGCAAAGGCACCCAGATTGCGCACATGGGCGTCGCCGCAGAGTTGGCAGACGATGCCGGTGTTGGGCAGCACCGACAGATCCGCGGCCATCACCGGCACTGCGCCGCGGAAGTAGCCAAAGGGCGACTCGGCCATGAGCTTGTATTTGAGCTTGATGAGCGCGGGAACGCGGCCCTGCATTGACCGGGCCAGCAGGTCGAGAGCGGAGGTCTGACGCGCCTTGGGTTTTAGATCATTGTGTTCCTGGCGGCCCACCTGCTTGCGCCGCGCCTGGCCCAGAGTGCGCCGTTCCTTGGGAGTTGCCCATTGCATGACCCGGAAGATACATCGGTTGACCCGTGAGGCGCAAGCAAGTGGGCCGCCGGACTGCAAGTTGCTGATCCGGCCCATAAGATATGCAACTGCCTCAGTCTGTGTGCGTCGAACAAAGCATGGAGAGGAGCGATTCTCGTAGATTGCCGGATGCGGGATTGAACGAACGCCGGCGGCGTGCGGTGAAGTTGCGTGAAGCCGGAGTCACGGTGCGGGAAACGGCGCGGCAGTGCGAATTGTCCACGCATACGGTCGTGGCGGCGCACAAGGCATTTCGGCTGGGCGGTTGGGCTGCGGTGAAGGTCAGGCGCACGGACCGTCCCAATGGTTCTGGACGCCAGCTTTCAACCGATCAAGAGCGCCAGATAGAACGGTCGATCCAGGACCGCACGCCCGACCAGTTGAAGATGAGTTATGCCTTGTGGACTCGCCAGGCAGTTAGCGAGTTAGTCGCGTCGCACTTTGGTGTCCGCCTGATGGTGCGTAACACGGGCAAGTATCTGAAGCGTTGGGGATTCACTCCGCAGAAGCCTCTCAAGAAAGCCTGCGAGCAATCGCCCGCGGCGGTCAGTAAGTGGCTTGACGAAAGCTATCCGGCGATCGCCCAGCAAGCGAAAAAAGAGAATGCCGCGATTCAGTGGGGCGACGAAACCGGCCTGCGCTCGGACGATGTTCGCGGCCGCGGTTATGCGCCCAAGGGACAGACGCCAGTGGCACGCGCCAACGCCAATCGCCAGAGCCTGAGGGTGATTTCGACAGTGACCAACAAAGGCCAGATGCGCTGGAAGGTCTTCGCCGGCGCGTTGAACGCGAGGATTATGATCCGCTTTCTGGAACGGTTGACACGCGGCCAACAGCAAAAGATCTTCCTGATCCTGGACAACCTGCGCGGACATCATTCGAAACTGGTACAGGAATGGATCCAGGCAAACGCAGACAAGATCGAAGTCTTCTATCTGCCTAGTTATTCGCCGGAGTTGAACCCGGACGAGTTACTCAACGCCGGCCTCAAGCAGCAGGTGACCAGCGCCGCAACTGCCCGCAACAAGATCGCCCTAACCAGAACCGCCATTGGCGCCCTGCGCAGCATCCAGAAACAACCGCAAAGAGTGGAGAGCTGCTTCAGTCAGAAAGATGCCTGTTAAGCCGCGCGGCATAACTTCCGGGCTGGATCAACAGTGCGTGTCTGAGTGACCTGCCCCCTTTTCTTACCTAGCCATAACTGGAGTTTCCTGACTTATGTTTGCAAATGGGTATAGTTCGCCGTAGCCGCAGCCGGAGATGTGGGGATGTGGCAAGCGCAGTTTGTGTTCTACATCTCCATAGCCCTGGGATACCGCGAACTCCCGTGGCGCCTGGCAGCACAGCGAACTGTGCGGGCGTTCACGGTTGTACTCCTGCCGCCATACATTGACGGTTCGGCGCACATCATTGAGTATGTGGAACCAGCTTGCGTTCGGGCACTCATCGCGGATCCGTCTGTGCCATCCCAGCGACGAAAACCTGTCGCTGGGCCCCGGCGGATGCTCCCCAGCCCTCGCAATCGCGCCGCAACGCGACTTTTCACCTCCAGCACTCATACTTGCCCCTTCCGGGGAAGAAATACACTGGAAGTACATATACAAATAAATGATGGTGAAGGGGGTAAAAAACGAGGTCGCTCTACGTTATCAATACAACTAGCATGTTTTTGGTCCAATCAATCCCGGGTGTTCGCTATCCATTTTCCGTCTCACGCTTCGCGGCAGATGGCGCCGAACTTGCAGGCTGGACTCCGCCCATGAGCATTTTTGCTGAATCTGGCCAGCCTCGCCAAACGCGCGAAAGCCAGGTGATGGACCTCTATGACCGATTGCGTCCATCGCTGTTCTCGTATCTTACCGGGCTTGGCCTCACCTTGAATGAAGCGGAAGACGTTATTCATGACTCATTTATCAAGCTCTTCGATCATTTGGCCATTCAGGAATCCGACTCGAATCTGCGCGGATGGCTTTTTCGCGTAGCGCACAATCTGGCGATGGACCTGTTCCGAGAAGCGCGAAGAATCGGGCAGTCCGATCCTGATGGAGTGAATTTGCAGGAGTTCATGATCGACCCTTCCTTCAGCCCCGAAGAGCAGGCCATCAAGAATGAAGAAATCCGTAATGTGATGTCCGCGCTGGGGCGTTTGCCCCCGCAGCAACGATCCGCGGTGTTATTGCGGTCAGAAAATCTGCGCTACCGCGAAATTGCAGCCATGCTTGGCGTGAGTACAAAACGAGCTTCCGAACTGATACAGCGAGCCCTGGTTCGCCTGACAGGAGATTTATGAGCTTTCTGAAGGGCGGATTTGGCCGGTTCCATCATCTTTCCGACGAGATCATCTCGCGTTTGATTTCCGGCGAGTTGAAGGCGCTGAATGCGTTCCGCGTTCGAACGCATCTTGAGAAGTGCTGGCAATGCCGTGCGCGGCGCGAGTCGCTTGAACGCGCAGCCATGCAGGTTACCGAATATCGCAACCATCTGATAAAGCGCACCCCGATAGACCCGGAACGGAGAGCAAGACTGCTTGCCGATTTGCGCCAACGAGCGGAACATACTGCGCCGCAACCACTCCTGCCCCGTTCCATCTTTAGCTTTTCTGAGCGAATTGGTGCCTTGATGAATCCTGTTCTGGCTAGTGTTGCCATCGTCTCCTGCGCCTTGGTTTTGTTGATGTTGATTTGGCAACGCGCTCCACTTACGGTCAATGCCGCGCAGTTGCTTCAACGCGCAGAGGCATCCGACCTGGCAGTTACCCACGAAAAACCTGGCGTAGTTTACCAGAAGCTCAGGATTACGACTTCGCACATTGGGATTGAGCGGGAGTTATATCGGGATGCGGAGGGTATTCGCCGCCGGCGGCCCGAGCGGGTGGATGCCAAGTCCGAACAGGCCCGGCAAATACTGTCTTCGGTGGGAGTGGATTGGGAGGCTCCTCTGTCCGCAGCTTCTTATCGCGAGTGGCATGATCGTCAGACGTCCGTCTCAGATGCGGTTTCCAAGGAAAATGACCATCTGCTGATACTGGTCACGAAAACTCCCAACAAATGGATTCAAGAAGAGTCGTTAACGGTCAGGGCGTCAGATTTCCACCCGATTGAGCGAACCATTCAAACCACTTCCTACGGCACCGTCGAGATCGCAGAAGTAAACTATGCGGTCTTTGACTGGAGTGGCGTGAATGAAGCGCTCTTTGAGCCGCTTGGAAGTCCAGTTACCGCGGCTACGGTTTTGCCGCCCGCATTGCCGACAAAAGCGCAATTGGACCTGGCTGAATTGGAGACGCGGTTGGCGTTGAACCGCCTGCACGCGGATGAAGGCGAACAAATCGCAGTAACACGCGCCAGCCACGCAATAGAAGTCAAAGGCGTAGTAAATACCGCGGAAAGGAAACAGGAGATAGTAGCTGGGCTTCGTTACTTGCCGCAGGTGCAGATCAACCTATTCAGCATATCTGAGTTGCAAACACATACCAAAACCACACTATCGAAAGAATATGTCACGGCGCAGTCTGTCGAAGTGGGAGCTTCGCCATTGGAGAAGTATCTGAATGGACAGAGCAGGAAGGAAGTTGTCCTCGGTGATATCTCCCACAAATTGCTGGACGCAGCTATAAAAGTGCGGCAAAACGCCGACGAACTAAGCGTGCTTAAAACGAACTTTTCCGCACTGAGCCCATCGGCGGTTGAAGGGTCGGCTTTGACAGAGCTATCGAGGAGTTATTCCGGACGTTTGCTGATGGGTGTTGATTCGGAGGAGTCGACACTTCGAGAGCTAGGATTTGCTCCACCGAATTGGCCTGGTTCCAATGGATTACAGGCTGATCTGGAAGCCGCAGTTGACCGGAATGAAGCCCTCTGTCGGGAGTTGATAGCAGGTAGCGCTGGAGAATCCAGGCCAGCATCAGAGATTGTTACGGAACTGTACGAGTCCATCACACAAATGAGATCGGCAATTACAGCGGTCCCCTGGGTCCTGAATAAGAAGATGTGAAATTTGAAATTCGATTGGAGAGCCATGATGCGTTTCGCGTACCGAATTACCCTTGGCATGTTCCTATGTCTTGCGTCGCTTAACCTCTATGCACAATCGGCAGCTATTACAGGGTCGGTGGAGGATTCCACCGGCGCTGCGCTGCGGGGAGCTGAAGTTCGTATCGTTGAAATTACGCAGGGAACAACGCGAACAACTCAGACAAATGATGTGGGTGCATATAACGCGCCCTTCCTCAACCCAGGGCTGTATCGCGTTTATGTTCAGGCGCCGGGTTTCAGTACGGCAGTCAGCGACCAGCTAACCCTAACTGTTGGTCAGACACTGGTCTTCACCGTAAAGCTCGAGGTGGGAAAGATTCAGCAACAAGTGACGGTCGTAGCCGGCGCATCCATGATCGCCACGACCGACGCATCCGTTAGTACACTCGTTGACCAGCAGTTTATCCAGAATATGCCGTTGAACGGCCAGTCCATTCAGAATCTCATCGCGATCACTCCGGGAGCGCAGAGAACAGGCGGCGCGGGGCAGTTCAGTTTCAACGGAGTTCGCGACAACAATAACTACATTATGGTAGACGGCGTAGCGGCCAACGTCGGCACTGCCGTCTCCGAAGGGCCGGGCGGCCTAGGGCAGTACGGCGCGGGTCAGGCCGGCGGGTATACGGCATTGGGCACGAGCTCCAGCCTTGGATCTCTCGGAGATATTCAGGAGATCAACGTGGAGGCTTCGACATATCCTGCGGAATATGGCCGCACATCGGGCGGGCAAATTCAGATCGCGACGCAGCGGGGATCAAATACGTACCACGGAGACGTCTTTGAATATCTGCGGAATAGCGACTTCGACGCATACAACTCATACACGAAATATCTGAACTCGGTCCTCCTGGCGGGGAATTCCGCAGCAGTTATAGCGGGGAAACCGCCGCTGCGCCAGAACGACTTTGGTGGCGTGCTTGGCGGACCAATCCGGATTCCATTTCTCTACAATGGCCGCTCAAAATCCTTCTTCTTTATTTCCCATGAGACTGTTCTGCTCGATCAGCCGAATTCGCAGGCCGTAAATGTTCCCAGCACATGCGCCCGGGCAAATAACTGCGTGGATGACGAATACGGCGATTGGCCTGCTCCAATGCCAGCGGCGACTGCTGCGTTCTTGACATTTGCTCCAGTAGCAAACTCTACTTATGAAGGCGAACCTGCCTATCTTGGGTCTTACTCGAATCCGAGCAACAGTCACGCAACCAGTCTCCGGCTCGACCAACAACTGACATCACGGGTCTCGCTCTTCGTCCGTGGATCCTATACTCCCTCCGCGGTAAACAGCAGGACACTCAACAACATAAGTAATGGCAAGTTCGTCAATCAATCCTATACGTTCGGTTCGAATGCCCAGATCACGTCGCATATTGTTAACGAATTGCGGCTTAACTATACCAGGAATAACGGAGAAAACAACTATACGCTTGATACGTATGGCGGGGCCTCTCTCCCGACGGCCGCGATGTATGCGGAGATGTTTCCCTCGGCGTATGGAGCATCGACGCTCAACTCCACCTTCACCTACGGCGAATATGTTGGCGCTTATGGTAATGGAACTCAGACATCAGGGCCCAATAACCAGGATTTGGGATACTGGTCTTTCCAGGTCGGCCAATATTACTCTGCTCCGCAGCGTCAGTTCAACCTGGTAGATAACGTAGCTTGGGCGGCCGGTAAGCATGTCTTCAAATTTGGCGTTGACTGGCGCGAGCTTATGCCGATCTCCGCGCCCTTTGTATACTCTCAGCTCCTCTCCTATTATGTTCCCTCCGACCTGTCCAGCGGCGTACCCACACTCGGCATCGGACAGTCTGACGACCAAGTGACGGTACACGTGGCAAACTATGGACTTTACGCCCAGGATACATGGCGTGTCTCACCCAAACTGACAGTCAACTACGGTGTGCGATTTGACATCAATCCCGCACCGCACGCAGTCGGCTCGCAACAGCTCTACGAAGTGACCGCGTCCAGTGTTCTGAACCCGGCAGCGGCCACGCTTGCTCCCGGGGGGACGCAGCTTTACCCAACCAAGTACGGCACCTTCCAGCCAAGGATTGGCGCCTCCTACGTGGTTCGAAGCACCCCAGACTATGAAACGGTCGTCCGCGGCGGGTTTGGCATTTTCTACGATACGAATGATGACACGGGGATTAACGCAACTGCCGATTATCCACACTTCCGCGCGGCCATAGAGATCGAAGGAGTTTCCTGGCCAGGGACGCCGTTGCCACCCCCGCCTGCCGTGAACATGACGGCCCCGTATACGAATCAGAACCTGCTCGGCTTCGATTCCAATTTCACGCTACCGCTTACGTATGAATGGAACGTTGCAGTGCAGCAGGGTCTGGGCCACAATCAGGCGATGCAAGTAGCCTATGTTGCTTCTGCCGGGCGCAATTTGAACCGTCTTTCCGACTATCCGGGCTCCTATTTCTCTGACAGATTTCTGAACCTGGATGTCTACTCAAGTTCAGACTATTCAAACTACAATTCCCTTCAAATCGCATATCAACGCCGGCTGTACAAGGGTTTGCAGGTGCTGGCGAATTACGTTTGGTCGAAATCACTCGACACGCTGTCGAGCGACACCATCAACGCAGCGACGCCGCAGGAATTGAATCCGAGTCTCGATTACGGGCTATCCGATTTCAACGTCCGGAATAATTTCAACATCAGCCTGCAATACGACTTTCCGACAATCCAGAGCGCGCCTAGAGCAGTGAAGTATGCTCTGGGACACTGGTCCATGGACAACATATTCCTGGTCCACAATGGCAATCCTCTGACAGCGCAATTTACCCGCACTATTAGCGGCTCTGCCGCCGTCGACTTCCGGCCGGATGTTGTCTCCGGAGAACCTCTCTGGATACCGTCTTCGACCTTTGGCGGAAAGAAAGTGAACCCCGCAGCCTTCAGCGAAGCCTATGTGACAAGCAATCCCACTCAAATCCAAGGGAACGAACCACGAGGCTACATTACAGGACTGACGGTAAGCGACTGGGACGCGACGCTCCGGCGTGAATTTTCTCTGCCGGAGAAGATTCACCTGCAATTCAGAGCGGATGCCTTCAACATTCTCAATCAGACCCTCTATGCGAATCCAAACATGACGCTGGGTAGTATGAGCAGCAAGGGGGTCTTTACCCCCGAGACTGGAGCGTATGGATTCGGCCTCATTACCAACACGTTGAACAAGGCAACTACAGCCGGGTCAACCAACCTCGGCGGCGGATTTTATGGAATCGGCCGAAATCGTAGCCTTCAGCTCGCGCTGAAAGTTAGGTTCTAACCCGAAAGAGCCGGAATGTGTATGCGAAAGAGCCGGAGCAAGAATGCGCTGCTCCGGCTCTCTTCGGCTTGAAATGTGTTTTTTATATGGCACTACCGCCAGCGCAAATGCGAAAGGGGTTCATTCCATTGTCCATCGAAAAGGTTCCTATGCACAGCAGAACAATTCTCTCCCTGCTTACTGTTGCCGTACTGTTAGTCACAAGCTCGGCAGTGGTTGCCCAGAGCGCTGCGATTGCGCCAAGTTCCGCGGCAGACCAGGTCCGTCACGCCTTCTATAACGGCGACTATACAGCGCAGCCGCTGCTGAAGACACTGCTTGCAGCGCATCCTGACGATCCGGCTCTGCGGCATTGGAATCTTGCTATTGGGGATTTGGTAGGAGTTCGTGACGGCTTTCGCAATGCGATCGCGGCCCCGGACGACAAGGACCCATGGGTACTGCTCGCTCGCTCGCGTCTTGCTCCTCCTTGGCAGAGACAAGTGATTCTCGACAAGGCCATCGCGCTTGCGCCGGATGATGTTGATATCCTCGTATTGGCGACGGAACAGATGGAGAATCTTCTCTATCTGGAAACTAACGACAAGGACGAACTGGCGGCTTTCCGGGCGAGTGCCACCTCTTTCCTGAAGGAGCATGCGGAAGCCCTGGACAAAACAGCGCATGGATTAGCCGCCCACGCGGCGGCGGAAGTGGCGCTTGCTCAAGCGGATAACAGAGCCTCTCACAATCTCTCCGAAAATACAGAGATTGTTACATTGGTCAAGCGAGCGCTTGCCCTTGATAGCAAAGAGGCGAAAGCCCTTCAGTCGGAGTTGACCATCATCAACGACAAGGGAGACATTCATGCCACGCATGAGTTTCTGCGCGGTGTGATATCTGCCGGAACAGAGTCGGTCCTTCTTTATGATGCTTACTTCAAAGCTCTCTTCAACGACCAGACTGAGACCCCGGAGGCACAAAGCAAAGAGGGAATCGCGGCGTTGAAGGTGCTTCTCGACCGTGGTGAACCCAGTGACGGCATGGTGGAGGCGCTAGTTCGTCAGGCTAAGGCTGGCGGCGCCGATGCTGTGGCGGCGGTTGAAGACAGCATCTCCAAGCGCTATCCAAATTCCGCTGCCAGCGACAGGATACTTTACCTTCAGGCTATATATGACGATCCGAACATTGCCACAGATCCAAATTCTCCGGAAAAGATGGAAGCTCTTGAGGCATATCTAGATCTCTCGAACCATCCCAACCTGGCGGCTGTAGATGAGGCAAGGGGAAATTTAATCCAGATTATGAGCCATCAGAAACAGCCCGATCTGGACCGTCTATATAAGGAGTTGATGGCTCATGGAAGTTATTTCAATGACTATTCGGCAGTGTCAGTTCTGGCGAAGGGCAAGTCTCACTTGCCAGAGATACAAGCGTTCGCGGAGAAACACCTTCTCGAAGAGCCGGCTCGGGTTGACGAGCGGATGTTGAGTCAATGGGACAAGCAAGGTTTCATGGATTTCTCGCTCGGCTTCTTTTTCAGTCCGTGGCAAAGCGCGCTAGGGCACGTCTACTTCAACGAAGGCAAGCTGGACAAAGCGCAGGAGATATTTCTTCATGTGCGCGAAGAAAACCCGTACTCCATGCAAGCGGCGATCAATCTTGGTGAGGTCTACGATGCGAAGGGAAACTATGTTGAAGCCCAAAAGCTCTACACATTGGCGTTGAGTTTGAGTTCAATGGCTCCAGGGGCGCATCCTGCGGTTGCGGCGCTTCGCGAGAACTACATACTGCAACATCCGGACAAGACTGGGCTCGATGATTACATGAAGGGGATTGAGCAAAAGGATACTGACCGGCGCCGCGCGCTTGTCCTGAAGGAACGCCACACAACGCCAAAGGAAATCCCGCCATTTACGCTTAAAACCCTGGATGGCAAGACTGTTAGTTCGAGTGAAATGAAAGGGAAAGTAGTCGTCATCAACTTCTGGGCGACATGGTGCGGTCCGTGCCGGCAGGAGCTTCCGGAATTCCAGAAGCTTGCAGAAAAGTATCGTAACGATCCAAATGTTCTGGTATTGTCTGTGTCCACGGACGCGAGCGATACTCCCGTCGCAACAATTGCCCGCTTCATCAAGTCGAATAAATACGATTTTACTGTACTGCTTGGTGGGGACTATGGAAAAGCTAACTCGATTCTACCGATTCCAATGACATGGTTTATCAGCACAGATGGCAAGGAGGTCTATCGGAAGATCGGGTACAGCAGGGAACTGGTGCAGGAATTCAGTTGGCGTATCGAAGAGTTGCAATCAGGCACAGGAATTCCAAAGGCCGCAGGAGTAGCGCAGAGCAAATGACTCGGAATGGATGCTCTGCATTCAGAGCATCAGTGGCAAAGATTCAAGCGGAATCAAGAGGATGAAGATCCAAGGCGGAATCAAAATGGTGAAGTTGCATTTGCGCAGGGCTGGTGTGGCTCTGGTGTTTTTCGCTTTGAGCGCAGCGTGCAGCGCTCAAAGCGCCAATCGGATTGTTCAGTGGTCTGTTAGTTTTCCGGAGCATAAACAGCTAAATCCGGGAGCTAAGACGACGGCGGTTGTGGAAGCCGCCATCGAAAACGGCTGGCACGTGTATGCGCTTTCACAGGTTCCCGGTGGGCCTACTCCACTAACAGTGAAGGTTCCAGACAACAGCGTACTGAATGCCGCCGGGCTTCCGACCGAGTCAAAGCCTGAAAGCATTTTTGACAAGAGCTTTGACATGGAAACGCAATTTTACAAGCATTCCTTTGAAATCAAAGTTCCACTTGCTGTCAAAGCTACAGCTCTGCTTGGCGATCAGTCTGCGGATATTGATGTCAGATTTCAAACATGCAATGACAATACCTGCCTTCCTCCCACAGTCATTCATCTGGCGTTGCAGGTGACGATTGTCAAGGCGGCTGCTTCGGCAGTCGCCCCACTGCAGAACAGCGCAGCGAGTCCTTTAAAGGCGACGGCCTCAGGGCCATTGGATTCCACTATTGCGCCCAGCACGCCCGCAGAACTGGCGCCAACCGCGTCGACTCCCTCTTCCGCCTCTACGCCGGCCAGTCCAACGATGCCGGCGAATCTGAGTGCCCACGGTTTGGGTTCGTTCATCTGGCTGGCCATTGTCATGGGCGCGCTGTCGCTTCTGACCCCCTGCGTCTTCCCGATGATTCCCATCACCGTTTCCTACTTTGCGAATCACGCAGGCGGCAGCCGCCGTGCATCCGTTGGCAAGGCGGCGGTGTATGCGGGCGGTATCATCTTGACCTTCAGCGCCGTCGGGATGATCCTCGCCGCGGTCTTTGGCGCAGGCGGCGTCAATCGCCTCGCGGCCAACCCTTGGGTCAACCTCTTCATCACCGCCGCTTTCCTAACTTTTGCACTTTCGCTTTTCGGGGCGTTCTTCATTCAGGTTCCCACTCGCCTTACCCAGCGTTTGGATTCCTTGTCGCGCATGAAAGAAAGCAGCGGCACAGTCGGCGCGCTGCTCATGGGGATCCTCTTTACACTTACCTCGTTCACCTGCACCGCGCCCTTCATCGGCACTCTGCTGGTCATGGCGACAGAAGGTAATTGGCGTTGGCCGCTTGCAGGCATGGTTGCCTTTTCAACTGTCTTTGCAATTCCCTTCTTCGTCCTTGCCCTGGCGCCCCAGATCGTTTCGAACCTGCCGCGCGCCGGCGGCTGGATGAACTCGGTGAAGGTGGTCATGGGCTTCCTTGAGATTGCCGCCGCGATGAAGTTCCTCTCCAACGCCGATCTCATCTTTGGCTGGGGCATCTTCACGCATCAGGCTGTGCTTTGCATCTGGATCGCCGTTGGCCTGCTTCTTGTTCTGTACATCCTCGGCGTTTTCTATATGTCGCACGACAGCCCCGTCCAGTCGGTTGGGGCTTCACGCATCATGCTCGCACTACTGTTTCTTTCGGGAACTGTTTGGCTAGTTACTGGTCTGTTTGGTCATTCAATGGGCGAGCTTGAAGCGTTCTTGCCTCCTCCTACGCAGGAGTCCAGCCCTTCGACAACGCCTGGCGCGGTTAGCAGCGCCACGGCAAGTCCACAGTGGATTCTTAACGACTTTGCCGGGGCAGAAGCGCAGGCTGCTCAACAGCACAAACCGATTTTTGTAGACTTCACCGGGTATACCTGCACTAACTGCCGCTGGATGGAGGCAAACATGTTTTCCCGGCCCGAAGTTCAATCGGCCTTGAGTCATTTTGTTCTGGTGCGGCTCTACACCGACGGCGACGGCAAGATCTACGAGGATCAGCAGCAGATGCAGAACAACCGCTTTGGCACGGTTGCATTGCCTCTTTATGCACTGCTGACACCACAAGGAGCCACGATCAGCACATTTCCGGGTTTGACCAGAGATCCGCAACAGTTTCTGGATTTCCTTAAAAATGGAATGGGCAATTAGTAATCTGGACAAACCAAGCACTCAAGCATTCGTTTCAGGGGGATTTATCGATGAAGTTATGCAAAATAACACCATTCTTGACGCTCGGTCTCTTGATGTTCGCGCCGGCGGCGATTGCCCAACCGGCATCGCCTGCTCCGCTTCCGCCAGGCGTGCAGATGGTGACAAGTGTTGAGGGTATTACGGAATACAGCCTGCAAAACGGACTCCGCGTGCTGCTTTTTCCCGATGCGTCAAAATCCACCATCACGGTAAACCTTACCTACAAGGTCGGGTCGCGCCAGGAGAGTTATGGGGAGACGGGCATGGCTCACCTGCTTGAACACATGCTCTTCAAAGGCACACCGACACATACCAACATTCCCAAAGAGTTGAACGACCACGGTGCGCAATTCAACGCAACTACGGATCGCGACAGAACAAACTTCTTTGAGACGCTTCCAGCATCTGAGGAGAACCTGAAGTTCATGCTCGGTCTGGAGTCGGATCGGATGATCAACTCCAATGTCAGCCGCAAGGATCTTGACAGTGAAATGACGGTCGTTCGAAACGAGTTTGAACGCGGCGAGAACAGTCCAGGTAATGTGCTCTTCCAGCGCATGACCGAAACTGCGTATATTGCTCATGCCTATGGCCGGCCCGTAATCGGCTACCGCTCCGACATTGAAGACGTTCCCATCGAGAGGCTTCAGGCCTTCTACCATAAGTATTATCAGCCGGATGACGCTGTCCTGACTGTTGCAGGCCAGATCAATCCCATGATTGCCTTACGCCATATCGTAGATACTTTTGGTGCAATTTCACATCCAGTCCGCCTGCTTGTCTCTCCTTACACGCTCGAGCCCGAGCAGGATGGCGCTCGATCGGCGACAGTGAATCGCGTAGGTGATATTCAGATAGCAGGAAGCGTGTATCACATACCTGCCTCATCCGATCCCGATTACGCGCCACTTGAAGTTCTCACGTCAATCCTTGGGAACGCACCGTCGGGACGGCTATACAAGGCTCTTGTTGCAAGCGGAAAGGCCAGTGGCGTCAATGCCGATCTGTTCTTGAGCCATGATCCAGGGCTCCTCTATGCGACGGCCAACCTGAACAAGAGCGGAAATGCGCAGGATGTGGCCAGCATTTTGCAAGCCACAATGGAGATGTTTGTAAAGACCCCTCCGACAAAAGAAGAGGTCGATCGTGCCCGTACCTCCCTTCTGGCCGATCGGGAGCGGACTCTCAACGATTCAAGCCGGCTTGGTTTCGATCTTAGCGAGTGGATCGGATGCGGCGACTGGAGACTGTTCTTCCTCGACCGCGACCGCATTCGTGCAGTTACTGCGACAGATGTGGAGAGAGTCGCAGCAAAGTACCTGACCTCCTCCAATCGCACCGCGGGAGTGTTTGAGCCCGCCGTGCAACCGCCAGTACGCGCACAGGTTCCGCCCCCCGGCGATCTTCAGGCAATGCTTCGCACCTATAAAGGACAGGAAGCTATTGCGCAGGGTGAAGCCTTCGATCCGACCCCAGCCAATCTGGACAAGCGCACGGTTCGTAGCGGCGCAACGTCCGGCCTCAAAATAGCTCTTCTGGAAATGAAAACGCGCGGCGGCCTTGTATATGCCGATTTTGCCTTCCACTATGGATCATCTGCTTCACTTCCGCACAGCGCGGCGCCGGGACAGCTTATGGCCGCCATGCTACAGCGCGGTACGGATCGGCACACCCGCCAACAGATTCAGGATGAACTGGACCGTCTGAAAGCGACACTTGTCATCTTCCCCTCCGATGCAGGCGCCTTGCGCGTTCGGCTGCAAACCACTCATGAGAACCTTGCGCCCGCAATGGAACTGGTATCGGAGATCCTGCGGCATCCGGCCTTTCCGTCTGAAGAATTGGAGTCTCTCAAACGGCAGGTTCTAACCCAGTCTGAGTCGCAACGGCACGATCCGAATGCCGTCGCTGGAGAGATGCTTGGGCGGCTTACCAGCCCTTACCCATCAAGTTCTCCGCGGTACATTGAAACCATCGACGAGCGCCAGAGCTCAATCAAAGCGACCACCGTCGATTCCCTCAAGGCCTTGTATGGTCAGCTCGGCGCGAGCCATGCGGACCTGGCATTTGTCGGCGACTTTGACAGCACCGCTGTTCGGGCGCAGGTCGAGAGCCTCTTCAGTTCGTGGAAATCCAGCACACCCTTTGCCAGGGTGCAGCTGGAGGAGTTTTCCGTCGAAGGTCAACGCCATGTAATCGAAATCCCCGACAAAGCAAACGCAGTTTACTTGTCACAGATCAATCTGAAGATTCGCGATACAGACCCGGATTACCCGGCGCTTCTGATGGCGTCGGAAATGATGGGCGGTGGAATGTTGCGTTCTCGGCTCGCGGACCGAATCCGTCAGAAAGATGGCCTAAGCTACAGCGTGTCACAGCAACTCTACGCGGCACCGCTGGATAGCGTCGGGAGTATCGTCAACTTCGCTATCTTTGCACCTCAAAACCTGTCGCGTATTGAGGATGACTTCCGTGACGAATTCGCCAAGGCCGCTGCAGCCGGTTTTACGGCGGATGAACTCAATGCATCGCGCCAAGGCTGGTTGCGTAATAGAGAAGTTGGCAGAGGCCAGGATGTATCTATCGCTGGAACTCTCAGTTACTATCTATTTCTCGACCGCACCTTCGCATACGATGCTGGTCTTGAGGCAGCGGTCGCCAAGGTGACTCCAGAACAAGCCACAGCAGCATTGAAGAAGTATATGGAGCCATCGAGGTTTGCCGTTGTCACGGCTGGTTCGTTCAACAAGTAGCCTTCTGTGCCGGGAACGGGAAGAATCTTCAACTTTCCGTTCCCGGCAAATGAAAAAAGATTGCGCGGTTGCATCCCTGATCTGATCGACTTCACGCGCCGGCAAACATCGCGATCAGCTCTTAGTTCCCAATTGTCTTGACGAAAGGACGCAGCGACTGCGGAAGTTTGCCGAAATCCTCTGTCTTCACGAGCGCGGGGGATATAGGGGCGGGACCATTGACCTTTAGTGCTAAAGTGCCAGACGGACTCAGGAGCAACTCAAGGAACCTGGTTGCGTTCTCACGGTTCGGAGCGTCCTTCAACAATGTGATTCCCCACGCGACCCGCGTTCCCTGAACGGCGATGCTTTGCGCGCTTCGATCCGTTCCCAGGCCGGGCAAAACCACCACCGACTGCGCGTAATACGCATTCCTCGCTGGATCGGACAAGTTGATTTCGTCCGGAAGATTCACATAGCGGAAATCCGGATCGGTGCTGGCCATGGCCTGCGCACTATGCTCATAAATAATCTGGAAATCGAATTTCTTCCCCAGTGCCGGGCCTGAATGATCCGGGCCGGGAATTACCTGGTGTTCGAGCAGGTTGTTGTATAGATTTGGCGCCTTGTATTTCTTTTCAGCCAGTTGAAAAATCATATCCGCCCGGTACGCGCCGGGATCGAGAAACGGATTTCCGCCGCCGATCAATACGCCGGGCCTCGTCAGGATTTCATACCAGTTTGCGGCCGCATTGGGTATCGAGTATGGGGGATTGAATGGAACGCTACCCGGCTCGGCGATGGGCGGAAGTTTCTTTTCGGCCACGCTGCTTGCCGAATACGCCAGTACCATCTTGCCTTGTGCGAAAACAATGGTGAAGTCCGCATAGCCAGCCGGCTTCATGAACAGATCGATATCCGAGTAATCGGCGGACGCATAAAGGTCGCAGGACTGGCCTCCACCAGTAATCTGGCGGGCCGCATCGACGCTGCCCATCGCCATATCCGTAATCTGAACGCCGGTCTGACACGTGAATGCCGCCTCAATCGGCTTGAATGCGCGAGTCAGGCTGCCCGGACGATAGATAATCAGCTTCTGCCCGGTTGGCGGAACACAGTTCTCCATCTGCGCACCGGCCTTGGATACCAGCAACGATGCGACCAGGAGCAAAGCAATTGCATAGGCACGGGTCTTGAATAAAGTACTCTGTGGCATAAAGAATCTTTCTCCGCCTGAGCGGTTGAACCCCTGTGAAACGCGGGAGAGCTAGCCAGAGCGAACTCTCCCGGTTGATTGCCTTGCAAAAGCGAAGCCGGACACTCAGGCTGTTCGAGCGTCCGGCTTTCGCCCTGGGCCTCTGACCGGATAGTTTCTTGCCATTGACCCCATGGTTTCCCAGGTCTCAAAATCGAGACCTGGACACCCAGCATTGGTACAACTTCAAGCGGTCAGAGACCTAGAAGTCGTAGCGCATGGACGCCGTGACCAGACGCGGCTCACCCAAGTGCCCAAGATAGCTTCCGGAGCTTTGTCCCGTGATGCTGCCTGGGCCCAGAGTCGACCAGTAGTGTACATCCGAGACATTGTTGAGGGTGACTCGCCAAGTGGCCACCTTCCCAAAGACCTTGGCGGTATAACGGCCGCCGAGATCGAAGTCGTCGTAGCGGGGCACATAGGTGCTGTTGATGTCGTCGACGGGACGGCGTCCTACAAACTGCCAGTCGAAGTTGAAAAACGCGCCGGTAAGCAACGGCAAGTGATACTCAGCCAGGATGTTGGACTTGTAAGCGGGGATGCCGACGAAGTCCTTTTTGTTTGTTGCGGCGATCCCGGTGCTTGTCAGCTTGGGGTCCAGCGCCGTAATTCCGCCGGTAATCATCAGGCTCTCAAAGACCCTGCCGGAGAGCATCCCTTCAGCGCCGTAGTTGATCTGATTGCCGATGATCTCCCACGCCAGGCAACTTGCTGTTCCCGACAGCGAGCCGCAGACCGCCGTGTTCACGATGCCAGGAACATTATTAGCAAAGGGCCTTTCAAGCCGGAAGAGGGCGGTCGAGAAGTTGATCTTGTGCGATTCCAGCTTGTAGCCGATCTCTCCCTCTGTGTCGTGATACGGCGCCAGAGCCTTGGAGCTGTTGACATAGCACGTTGTGCACAAACCAGTTGTGGCACTGATGGTGCTTACACTGGGCGTATCGGGCGCTTGAAGGCTTTCCGCAAAGGTTGCATAGACACTCATCTTCGGAGCCGGCTTGTAGATGAAGCTAGCCGTGGGGCTAACGCCTTGAGTATCGATGTTGACGGGCGTGTTAGGCCAAATCCCGGCATATGATTCGGCACTGTTCGGCGCCGAATAGTTGTTTGTCCAGTACCAATCCTGACTGGCAGCCACTCTCAAAAGCCAACGGGGAGTCAGCGAGATGGTGTCCGCCAGGTTGAATCCCTGCTGATGAAGAATGCTGGAAACGTACACGCCGTGAGTGTACGGGCTGGAGCCCGAGTAGGAAAGAAGACCGGTCGCGGGCGGTGGCACATCAAGGAGCGGCGCAGAGATGGTGGGCGTGCAAGTCGTCTCGCCCGCCGGGCACATCGCGGTCTTGGCCGGAGTGGTTTTGGGTGACCAGGATGCAAATCGATAACCTGTGCTTCCGATGACCACGTCGTGGCCGATATTACCCGTCTTGAACTTGCCGGTGATGTACCCCAGATCGCTGTTCACCTGGAAGCGCGGCGCCAGGCCGGAGAATTCGTTGGCGAGATACGTCTGATAGCTTCCCGTATTGTTGGTGAACGAGTTGACGGCCGTGTTGATATTGCGATCGGCGATCTGGTGCAGCACTCCTGCGATAAGATGCCAGTTCGCGCTGAAATCGTGTTTTACCCGCACCTCGCTGATCTGATTGTTCAGATCCACGCCAGAGAAGGACTGCCCATAGCCTTGGCGAGTCGGATCGGGCGCATTGACCGGCAACAGGATGCTCTTGGACCCGGCTACAGACGGCGCGGTCGTGGTTGGCGCATAGGCAAACCAGCCGGGGTACCCATGCTGGAACAAGTTGTAGTAGCTGAAATTGCCTTCGATTGTGGTATGCGCAAAGGGACGCACATCCAGAGCGATCGCGGCCAACTGGCGGCGAAGCTGGCTCGCTGTGACATAACCGGTTCCATCGCCAAGGACCAGATTGGTGCGATAGCCGAAGATCTTGTTCGGGCCCACACGGCCGCCCAGATCAATATGACCGGTGGCGACGGTGGCGCCTTCATACTGCAACTCGACTTCGCGCAATGGTTCGTCCGTGGGGCGCTTGGTGACGAAGTTGAAGATGCCCGACGGGTTGGTGGGGCCATACATGGAGCCGCCCAGGCCGTTGAAAACTTCCAGTTGCTCGTACTCCTCAAGAGCCGATGGCGTGGTAACCGCGATGCCCATTCCATCTTTCCGGTCGTCCTGCATATTGGTTCCCTGCATGCCGCGGGTTTCGGGGCGCAGAACCTCCGGTCCCTGCATCTCCTGGAACGAGACCAGGGGCAGATACTTGGCGGCCTCTTTGAAGTTCCTCGACATGGTGTCGTCGATCAACTGGCGCGAGATCACGTTGATCGAGTAAGGAAGGTTCAGGATTGGCGTCAGGCCGAGCGGACTGCCCGGCTTGAGGGTGTCTACGCGATAGGCGTTCTCGACGGAACCGGCCGAGACGGTCACGGACTCAGTGTTTCCGGCGAGCCGGAGGGAGAAATCGAAGCGGAGATTCTGGCCCGCTACCACTTGGAGCGCGCCGCTCGCGGTTGGCTGGAATGCCCTGACCGCTACGGCAACTGAATAGACGCCCGGCTGTAGAGCTGAGAATGCGTAGATTCCCTGCTCATTCGTCGCGGTTGTGATCTTTGTCCTGGTCGACAAATTGGTGAGAGCGACTTGGGCATTGGCAAGTACCGCCTGATTCGGATCCTTAACGATGCCCGTTATCGAACCCGTGCCCGCGGTGGTCTGTGCGAACGCAGAGAGGGAAGTGAATAGAACTGCAAGAGTCAAAAGCAGAAGTTTTTTCATAGGCGTTTGTGTCCTCGAATGGCCTCGGAATGGTGTGAGTGAATCAATGTGGTTACACGCACCCGGGACGGGCCGGTCTCAAAATGGCGGCTTCCTCGGAATGCTGTCAAGCACGCATTTGTTTTTGCAGCACGTATTGGGCCAATGTCGCGAATGACGGCCGCAAACCTCTTCAGTGCGGGAGTGTAACATTTTGGGAAAACGTATTGCACAATTTTTCAATCGCTAGAAGAGATTGATAATAAATAGGTTGTATTTCAGCCCAGCCTTTGACGGAAGCACGCCGGCAAGCCTTACTTCGCTGTTATAACGCTAAAATGCGCACCAAACCCGGGGATGCCAGCTCCATTCATATGTCACGAGATGGCACGTTTGTCACAAAACGAGACAGTGCTTTGGATAGCATCCGGCCAGATTTGATGTTAGAAGATTGGCTTACACGACGCTTCAGTGTGCGACGGAAAGGCAAATCCGGGGATGCGTAGTGCCGCCGCCCTTTCGCCACCGGCTCCCATGATGTACATAAAGCCTTTGGAGTATGAGGCTTGGCGGAGGGTGATGGAAATCAACACCTCGGCGTTTCAGCGAAGGATAATTCCTCCATGTTACCCTTATAAGGGAAGATATATGCCGTCGGAGAACCTTGTCGTTCAGAATGCTTGGCAGCAGTACATTGGCGGAGCGTCTCTGGACGTTCGCCATCTGAGCATGGAGGTTGCAAGCTCTTGGCAGCGTTGTCATAACCTGAGCGTCGATCCCCTTTGCCCTGAGTGCGGTTGCATCGACCAGCGCCAACTCCAGGAACGCCTCTTCCAACGCCAACGTCTGATCAAAATTGTGCGGCCAGTGATGGAGCGGCTGTACGATTTTGTGAAAAATACCGGATTCCAGGTGGTGCTGAGTGATGAGACCGGCTTCCTTCTGGATGTGATTGGAGATCCTGACGTCACCGTGCGCACGCGGCGGGTCGAGTTGTGTCCGGGGGGAAACTGGAGCGAGGCATCGAGGGGCACCAACGCCATCGGCACCGCTATCTTCGAGCGCAAGCCGGTGCAGGTTTTTGCCGCTGAGCACTACTGCCAGCCAAACCATTTTCTGGTGTGTTCCGCTTCGCCCATCTTCGATGCTGACGGCACGATGGTCGGCGTGCTCGATCTAAGCGGCGACTATCATCATTCCACCGTTCATACCCTGGGAATGGTAGTAGCGGCCGTTGGCGCCATCGAGAATCAACTCCGGCTGCAGCGCGCTACCGAGAAACTCTTCAATGCTTACCGCTACTCCAATATTCTGCTGGAAAACATGTCGGATGGGATGATTTCCGTTGATAACAGGGGAATCGTCACGGAGATCAACTCGAAGGGCGCGGGCATTTTCGGTCTCGATCCCAAGGTTGCTCGGGGACGGCATATCACGCAGTTAACAAGTTTACAGATCCCGCTTCTACAGATACTGAATGACGGCGTGCAGTACGAAGACAAAGAGATTGTTTACGGTCAGTCTGGCAAGAAGATTCGGAGTTCCGCCTCGCTGCTTCGCGACGAGGGCGGGACGGTCATAGGAGCAGTCGCCACTTTCCGTGAAGTTTCCAAGTGGAAAGCTCCTTCCAGGCAGTTTTATCTCGCTGCGCCGCGCTTGTCCATTGAGGACATTGCGGGCGACGGCGCCAGTATGGCCGAATTGAAGGCGCACGCCAGAATGGCAGCGGCTAGCTCGTCCACGGTGCTGCTGGAAGGCGAGAGCGGCACCGGCAAGGAACTGGTGGCGCAGGCAATTCATTACAACGGATCGAGACACGGAGGTCCGTTTGTTGCAGTCAACTGCGGCGCGCTGCCGGAATCCCTGGTGGAAAGTGAATTATTTGGCTACGAGGAAGGCTCATTCACAGGAGCGAAAAAGGGTGGGCAGGCAGGGAAGTTTGAGATGGCGAACGGAGGAACCTTGTTCCTCGACGAGATCGGCGACATGCCACTCTGCGCGCAGATGAAACTGCTCCGGGTTATTCAAGAACGAAAAGTGACGCGCATCGGCACCGCTGTCGACCGGGAGATTGATATTCGAATCATCGCCGCTACCCTCAAGGACTTGAAAGAGGAAGTGAAAGCAGGACGCTTCCGGCAGGATCTCTTTTATAGGCTCAATGTACTTAATCTCCGCATACCGCCCTTGCGCGAGCGGTTGGAAGACATTCCGGCGCTTGCTCGCAGTCTATCTTTAAAAATTGCCGCGAGAATGAAGGTCGATGCCAAGGATTTCGACGCTGGGCTTCTGGACAAATTGAAGTTATATTCCTGGCCCGGCAATGTGCGGGAGCTGGAGAACGCGATTGAGAGAGCGATCAACCTGGCAGGCGACGATCCACTTTTGAGAGCTGAACACTTCGACCTCCCGGCTCCCGATGCCAGACCGAATGCTGGCTTGCCTACGGAAATCGCATCGCTGCGGCCTCTGGACGAAGTTGAAAAAGAGATGATCCGAAGTGCGGTTTCCTTTTACGCGGGCAATATTCAGAAGGCCGCAGCTTCGCTCGGAATCAGCCGGAATACCTTGTATCGCAAGATGAAAGAATACGGAGCTGGCGATGCTGTTTCTTATGCCAGCGAGTCTGAGATAGCCGATCGCCCGAACTGAGCACCGCGGTTGCAGACCTCTTCCCCGTGGCGCTCTAGCAGGCTGCGGAAAAAAGCCTGGATCTTATCCAAACTCCCGAAAAGCATTCCTCAGGGGCTGAAGCACGCTTGATTTTGCAGCATTTACGGCACGACTAAAGTCGTGCCCTGATACAAAACGCCTTTTCGAAACACCTTCCACGAGTTTTTCCGCAGCCTGTCTAGCAGCCCGCCTCCGGGCCGAACAGCGGCGAACAATGCCGTAGCCGTTTGGTCATGTGCGACCCCACAGATCCAATGATCAAGACCACGACCAGGATCGCCAGGCGGTGGCTCCACGCAAACGGAACCGCGCAGAGCAGCGCCAGCTTGATCATCAGAAGAATTCCCCAGCCCTGAAACAGAGCTTGCCAGAAAGGGTAAGCCTCAATCCATGCCATGCCAACTCCGCTCAGGATTGCCAGGTAGAGCATGGGCCGCAGTTGATCGGCAGGAGCTTTGAATGCGTGCCCTCCGACAAGAATGCTAATCGCCAGAATGTGAAGAGTCCGAAACAGGATGCTCCAGACGCGCGCATAAGGAATCGCGGGCTTGGCGATGGAAGGTTTTGGCATTCAGTCCTCCTGGTGTGGCTCCGAAACGAATGTATTTCGCGGATTCGTATTCAGAAGAAAGGTCTGTTCAAGAAATCCATACTGGAGCCTGATCATCCAGCGGTTTGCTCGAATTCGAAGCCGAGCTGCTGCAAAGAAGCTCGGACAGCAGGGTCTTGCAACAGCGAGAGAAAGCGGAGTACAGGCGCTCGCTGCGCGCGATTCCTGGGAATCACGAAGTCGTAGTGCTCCGCCTGGAGAGGCAGGAATCCGAGACCATATTGATGGGCGACTGTGCGGATGGCAACGCCCCAATCGGCGCGGCCTTGCGCAACGGCGGCAGCTACGGCATTGTGAGTTTTCGCCTGGTTTGAATATCCCGAGGGCTGGTATCCCTTCAAGAGGCGGTCGATCAAGATGCGAGTGCCGCTTCCGGCATTCCGGTTGATAAAGAGGCAAGCAGGGTCTGTGCTCGCGTCTTCGGCTGCCTGCTCCGCCTCGCGCCCCTCGAACCGTGAATCGCCGGTGCGAAATACAATTCCCTGGAGTCGCGTATATCCTGTCGCGAGCTCAAGATCGCCGGTGAGGAACGGGCGATTATATTCACCTGTGGCTGGATCCATCAGGTGAATCCCCGCGATGTCGCACTCGCCCCGTTTGGCCGCCGTAAGTCCTCCGCTGCTGCCAACATTCAGCGCTCTAACCGAGAAGCCCGCGCCGATGACGCGCCCGATCAAAAGGTCAAGCCCAACACAATGGCTACCGATGATGACGAGATCCGCCAGCGTGTGATGGGCGCCGATCAAGGTCACTTCAACTTCAGCGCCTGCGGAGACCGTCTCCGTCTGCGCACCAACTGCGAAAAAGCCATCCGCCTGTCCAAACGCGGTCACCGATCCGGAGCCTTTGTTTGCCGGATAGGCCACGAGCTTTCCGTCCAAGCCGCGAACCAGTGAGACCATGACGTATTCCGTGCGCCCACGATCCGAGCTGATGCGAGCTGGAAGTGTGGCCTTTACAGTCTCAGGGCGTTTCGGCGGAAGTCCCGCAAAGGCTCGAATCACCGGTGCAACAAATTCGTGGAAAGTGAAAATGGCCGAGGTCGGAAAACCGGGAAGCACGACAACGGGTTTGCCGTTCGTCACCGCCAGGCATAGCGGTTTTCCGGGCTTCAGCGCAACTCCGTGAACGACAATCCCAGGATCGGTGAGCTTGCTGACTGCGCGATACGCCAGGTCGCCCGCGCCCTTCGATGTTCCACCCGAAAGCAGAACGATGTCGCACTGCAATGCCCGTTCGAGCAGAGTGGCAATCTCTTCTTCATTGTCGCGTGCTATGCCGAGCCGCACCGGCATGCCACCAGCCTCTTCAACTGCCCCGGCAAAGATGGTGCTGTTTGAGTCGTAGACACCGCCAAGGCGGCGCGGCTCCCCCGGCTTGACCAGTTCGTCGCCGGTCGACAAGATGGCCACGGTCGGTTTGCGCCAGACGTTCACTTCGCCGTGTCCGATGGCCGCCAGAGATCCAATCTCGCGCGACGTCATGATCTGGCCAGCCCGCAGAACCGTCTCGCCTTGTGCGATATCGCTGCCGGCCGCGGCGATAAACGCACCGGGCGAAACCGGCCGATAGACATCAACCAGCACTTGGCCGAGCCGCTCCTGTGCGTCTGTGTGCTCAACCATCACGACTGCGTCAGCGCCGCGCGGAATCATGCCGCCGGTTGCGACAATTGTGGCGAATCCCTCCGCAACATTGATTGCGGGAACAACGCCCGGTGTCAGAATCTCCGCATTGAGTTTCAGGGTACGCGGGCAGTCGTCGGTTGCTCCCGCGGTATCAGCGGAGCGCAGCGCAAATCCATCCATCCGCGACCTGTCGAATCCGGGAACATCCACATTGGAAATCACGTCGCGCGATAAAACACGCCCGAGCGCCTTTGCCAAGGGAACAGCCTCTTCTCCCAGCGGCGAGAGCTTGAGATGCTGCCGGAAGCGCGCCTCGGCTGTGTCGCGATCGATCACATCGAGAAACTGCTGCTGTCGCGCCGCGCGAAGCAGGTCCTGGTTCGAGTTCTGTCCTGTCGTCATTTCCAGATGCCCTCGACTTCATGAGTTGAGTCGTACGTGTAGACGTTCACAGTGGCTCCTGGTGCGTAACCTTCCAGTGTGGCGGGAATGGAAATGAATCCATCCGCACGGGCTACGGACGAGAGTCCGCCCGAGTCAGCGGTTCCCTGCGGGATGGCCTCGCCAGCGATAAGCCGCACCTGGCAAAACTCCATTGTGCCGACCGACGAAACAATCTTGCGTCCGACCTTGGCTTGCTGCACGCGGTACGGCAACCACGGACCACGGCCGCTGAGATTCCTGATCAACCTTCCTGCAAACAGATCGTAAGCGCACAGGCAATCCAGCGGGCTGCCGGGCAACAGAATCACCGGGATCTGCCCGGCAGAACCCATGCCGGTTGACCCTCCGGGGCGCATGGCGATGCCGTGAAGGTCAAGTGTGCCGACAGCAGCAAGAGCCAATGGCGCTTCGTCGTCAAGGCCCACGCCAGTGCGCCCGCAAACCAGAACGAGATCCGCGCCTGGGCGGGCAATCCACTTCGCAAGCTTGTCGCGGTCTGTGATCCCGTACTTGCAGATTTCAACTGCTCCACCGTCGCGAACAACGTGTGCGCGCAGCATCAGGCCGTTGGCATCGGCCAGTTTGTAACCCTGGGACGATTTTCGTCCGGCAAGAATGATTCGAACCAGTGGGCGGCGAAGGACGCGAACCTGATTGATGCCAAACGACGAAATCAATCCAAGATCTGAGGCCCGGAGTGGCCGTAAACCCTCGATCAGGAGGGTATCTTTTCGAATCTCCTGGCCTTTGGCGTTTACGCCTTCTCCGCGCGCAACGCTTCCGATCAAATGGACTATATCCGTCCCGGCCTGCGCCAGATCGAAAGGCGCAACGGCGTCCGCACCCATGGGAAGCGGAGTTCCGCTGGTAACAAGAGCCGCGGAGAATGGTCTCAACGCGGAGTGATAGTCCTGCATGCTAAAGGGAAGTGGATTATAGCTGCCCGCGCCAACTGTCTCGCACGAGCGCAGAGCGTAGCCATCCGTGATGGCGGTGTCCGTTGGCGGATCCTCTGTGGGGGAGACGAAAGGCTCGGCAAGAATACGTCCAATCGCGGCATTGAGAGCAATGCTTTCCGCATCGCAGATTCTCGAATAGCGATCGATCCACTCGACCGCTTCGTTCACAGAACTCCGATCGGCGAATCCTATCATTCGCACATCGCGAGGCTCTCTTTGCAGCGCATCAGACATCAAACCGCATCCTCTCGCGAGATTACCGCTCCTCATTGACGATTATCCGCCAATCTCAGACATCGAGAACGGAGTGATGAGCGCTTCATGGTCCAACAAGTGGTGCCGGTCAGGCTTGTTCTTGAGCACACTCATCAGAACATCCCTCAACTCGTTGTCATTGCCAGCCAGATACGGCTTGAGGCTGACTCTTCCGTTATCGAACAAGCATCCCTTGACAATGCCCGATGCGGTGACACGGATGCGATTGCAGGATGCACAGAAATGACTGGAGATTGGAGTAATGATACCGATGGTTCCCAACGCTCCGGGAATTCTGAAAATCCTCGCCGGCCCCGCCGCTTCAGCACTGGGCACTGGCTCCAGGGGGTAAACCTTGCTGAT
This sequence comes from uncultured Occallatibacter sp., assembly GCA_964420185.1. Taxonomy (GTDB): domain Bacteria; phylum Acidobacteriota; class Terriglobia; order Terriglobales; family Acidobacteriaceae; genus Telmatobacter. The sequence goes on from CAYQSI010000022.1 coordinate 27,846, forward strand.
TTGCTGAAGAATCTCTTCTCCCGTCACGAAGGCTGACGGCCAATCGGGCGCGGTGCTTGTCGGCATATATTCGATGAACCGAACCTGACGAGGAGTCTGGAGCGTCAGGGCTGCAAAATCCTGTACCTCACCATCGTTCACTCCCCGGATCACGACGGTGTTGATCTTTACGGGAGGGAATCCAGCCTCTTCCGCGGCGGCGATTCCGTCCAGGGCGCTTTCGAGATTGCCTCCGCGTGTCAACGACGAAAAGGTATCCTGCTTCAGGGAATCAAGACTCACATTGAGCCGGTGCACTCCGGCGCGGCGCAGATCCGCCGCGAATTCCCGCAGCAGCAGACCGTTTGTGGTCAGAACCAGTTCCTTCAGCCCGCGGATTGAGGAAAGGCTCTCGAGGAAATTGACGAGACCCTTTCGAACCAGCGGCTCCCCGCCCGTAATCCGGATTTTATCGATGCCCAGGGAAACCGCCAGACGCGCGATGCGGTGCAGTTCCTCAAAACTCAGAATATCGCTGTGTTGAAGCTTGTGGACCCCTTCGGCCGGCATGCAGTACTGGCAACGCAAATTGCACCGGTCGGTAACCGACAGCCTGAGGTAGCTGATGCGACGACCATGCGTGTCTGTAGGGGCCATATATGCGGAATCCTGCAATCCAGCTTAATATACATGCAATTTGTGCGCCATATTCCGAATCGCGGCGGACCCGGGATTTCCGCCGCAAGAGATCGCATCCGCCATCCCTTCGTTACAACAGCTTAGCCCAGTTGATTCTTGCATCCCTTGCGGCTGCGAGCGAGGACTACGCGCGTTACAGTGTTGAATCGAGAAGTGGAATGGTCAAAGACGCGCATTTCTCATCACATACAAGGCAGAGTTGCATTTTGTGACAGGTGTCTCGTTTTGTGACAACAAATCGAGACAATAGCATACCGTCAAACGATTCGTTGCCTGCACCGCTCCGGGGTTGGAAGCAACTCACCGCAATTGCATCCGGGCATCTCTGAATTCAAGCTCCGTTTATGGTTTGAGCGGAAGTGCACGCGTGGCGCGCGGTTCGGCAGGCCCCCTGATTGCACAGTGCGCGAAGGCGAGGTGCGATTTGGCGCCATGCGTGCATACGTACCCACGGCAGGTGCATGAAGCTTCAGCAGAGACGACCCCGCCACTTCTTGAAGTGAAGACAGTGTGGATCGTCCGTGTGGAGTGTCGTGGTCCGTGCTCTATGGCTATCCAAAATTTTGTGAGGTGGTGAATCGATGTACAGTTCAATTCAGAAAAGTCTCTTCTGCCCTACTGGGCGCCTTCTGCTGATGGCGTCGCTCGGAATCGTACTCCTGTTCGGTTCGTCAGCAGCCGGAAATGCCCAGGCGTTGGGCTGGGAAGGTGAGACGGGCGTGTTCGTTACCCCGATGGCCTATACCGCATCTGCCGCTGGGCAGAAGATCCATCCCGTGGTTGCTTATCACTATTTCAATGCCGGTTCCGTGATCGGCGATTTCCATGAAGCATCGATTGAAGCGGGAATCGGCCAGCGCTTTGAACTCGGCTACACCCACGAGTTCCACAACTTCGGCGGCGACCCGTCCCTGAGCCCGCTCTGGCAGAACGGTTTCGAAATTTTCAACGCCAAGTACATTGTGGTTCCAGAGAACTACAAGAAGCAAAAGTGGGTTCCTGCTATTTCCGCGGGCGTCATTGCCCGTACGGGAGTTCGCAATGTTGGGGACTACCTTAAGTGGCACCCGAACACCAACGATGGCAGCCACAACGAAGATTTCTATGGCGTTGCCACCAAGGCCGTTCCGGTCAAGAATGCTGGCCCGCTTGCCGCCGTCGTGCTGAACGCTGGCGTTCGCGGCACCAACGCGGAACTCTGGGGAATGGGCGGAAACGCTCCCAATTGGCAGGCGCGCGGATTCGGCGCCGTTGCGTTCGCCTTCAAGGGACCTGACAAGAGCACGCTCATCTTCGGTTCCGAGGCATCGCAGCAGCCACATCACCCGCTTGGTTTCACCAGCGCCACTGATCCTGGCGGCGTCCAACTCAATATCCCGACCTCACTGACTTATTGCGCCCGGGTGGTTCCCAGTCCGAAGCATAAGTTGAACTTCGACATAGGTATAGCGCAGGTTGCTGGTAATATTGCACCGGGCGTTAACCTCAAGGCTCGTCATCAGTTCGGAGCACAGATGTCGTACGGCTTCTAGTTGTTTTCGGTTGAGTGCCGCAGTCTGCGGATTGGGGCACTCAACGCTTCTCCTGGTGTGCGAAAAATGCTTGCTCTCGCCCGCCATGAGGTGTAGTGTGCAGCGGTAATGTCAGTAGCATTGGAGAAATTATGCCGAAAGTGTTGATGATTCATCCAGACCGGTGCACTGGATGCCAGAACTGCGAACTGGCTTGTAGTTTCAGCCACGAGAACCAGTTCCGGCCCTCTGCCACCCGTGTCCATGTGTACAGCTGGGAGCGTGAGGGCTTTTCTGTACCCATGATGTGCCAGCAATGCGATTCCGCTTCGTGCGTGAAGGTTTGCCCAACAGGCGCCATGCATCGTGCGAAGGGAAGCACCCTGGTCGAGTATTCACGTGAGAAGTGTATTGGCTGCCGCATGTGCACCATCGCGTGCCCGTTTGGCAATGCCGTTTATGACAGTGTTACCGAGTCCATCCTGAAGTGCGACACCTGCGCCGGCGACCCTGCCTGCGTGCAGTTCTGCCCCAGTCAGGCGCTGGAATTCGTTGATGACAACATCTCCACACGCTCTCGGAAGAGAGAACTTGCAGGCAAGTTCAAGTCTGCTTTTGAGGGGGCATAACCATGAACGGATATACCGGTACAATCCTTCGCGTCAACTTGACGACCGGGGCCATTTCAAGGCAGGCCACGGATATGAAAGACGCTGCTCTCTTTATCGGAGGGCGCGGATTAGGCGACAAGCTCTATATCGATGAGGTCGATCCGAAGGTGGATCCTCTCTCGCCCGACAACAAGATGGTCTTTGCTCCTGGACCGTTTACGGGCACTTTTGCGCCCTCCGGCGGCCGCTATCATGTGGTCACCAAAGGACCGTTGACAGACGCAATCGCCGGGGCAAACTCAGGCGGATCATGGGGCCCCGAGCTGCACTACGCCGGTTACGATGCCCTCATCATTGAGGGAAAGGCGGCGGAGCCGGTTTATCTCTGGATCAAGGACGACGTTGTCGAGATCCGCAAGGCTTCGCATCTGTGGGGCAAGTGGGTTCCAGATACGACCGACTTGGTCCGCGCCGAGACCGACGTGGACGCCAAGGTCGCCTGCATCGGACCGGCGGGCGAGAAGCAGGTTCTGTTTGCGGCGATCATGAATGAGATGCATCGGGCTGCCGGCCGCGGCGGCGTTGGCGCCGTCATGGGCTCAAAAAACCTGAAGGCCATCGCGGTTTCCGGAACCAAGGCGCTCAGTGTCGCCAATCCAAAGGCGTTCAAAGAAGCCGTACTCGCTGGACGGAAGGGGATCAAGGAGCATCCGGTTGGCGGCGCGGGCCTGAAGGCGTACGGCACTGATGTTCTGGTCAACATTCTGAACCAGATAGGGTCGCTGCCCGCGTATAACTTCCAGGATGGCTACTATCCGGCGGCGGACAAGGTCGGCGGCGAAACCCTGGCGGCAAACCAACTGGTTCGGCCCAAAGGCTGTTTCTCATGCGTGATCAGTTGTGGACGCGTCAGCAAGGTCAAGAATCCCAAGTACGCGGGAGAAGGAGAAGGTCCCGAATATGAGGCGGCCTGGTCGATGGGGCCGGATTGCGGAATCGACAACCTCGATGCGGTCACTCATAGCAATCATCTTTGCAACGAGTTGGGCATGGATCCGATTTCATTCGGTTCCACGCTGGCTTGCGCCATGGAGATGTTTGAAGCCGGCCTGATCACCTTGAAAGATACAGAAGGGGTAGACCTTCGCTTCGGCAATGTCGATGCGATGGTCGAGATGACTCGCAAAACCGGCTTGCGCGAAGGCATTGGCAACAAGCTGGCGCTTGGCTCTTATCGCCTGGCCAACTCCTACGGGCATCCGGAACTCTCCATGACGGTGAAGAAGCAGGAGATGCCTGCTTACGATCCGCGCGGAGTTCAGGGAATCGGCCTGGAGTATGCCACTTGCAATCGCGGCGGTTGCCACGTGAAGGGATACACCATCGCGGTCGAAGTGCTGGGCTGCGGCGCCAAGCTCGATCCTCACGCCACGGTCGACAAGCCCTCCTGGGTGAAGCTCTTCCAGGATCTTACGGCTGCCATCGATGCCTCCGGCGGCTGTATCTTCGGAACCTTCGGAATGGGCGGGGACAACTATTCGGCGATGCTCTCTGCGCTGACTGGAGTCACCTACACAACCGAGGATTACCTGAAGGCCGGCGAGCGAATCTGGAACCTCGAGAAGTTATTCAACATCGGGGCCGGATTGACAAGCAAGGACGATCAGTTGCCCGAACGCCTGACGACGCTCCCCATCAAGACGGGACCGTCAAAGGGCGAACTCAGCCATGTACCGGAAATGCTGCCCGAGTACTACAAGCTGCGCGGTTGGGACGAGAAGGGTGTTCCGACCAAAAAGCGGTTGCAGGACTTGCAACTTGCCTAAGCAGGGAGACTAGCACCCGTGATCATTCGATACTTTGCTGATATTCGTGTGCTGACGGGTCGCGGAGAAGAAACGTGGACGAAGGCGGCGCCAGATATGCGCTCGCTCCTTGAGGGGCTTGCTGCACAGTATGGCTCCGCCTTCGGCAAGCGGGTTTTCGAAGGCGATCAACTCAACAGTACGATCATCATTTTTATTAACGGCCGCGACGTCGCGCACCTCAAGGGAATCGACTCCCCTCTGGTGAGCGACGATGTTGTGGCTATCTTCCCCATGGTGGCGGGCGGTTAAGCGCGCCATGAGTGGAAGGAGGCAATAGTGACCGCAAGGTATGCCGTATTCATACCGCTGGCCGCGCTCTTCGGAGGAGTCCTGTTGCAGCTCATCCTGGCCGGAGCGCTTACGGCTCGGGCGAAGGGGTGGCTTGCACTGTTCTCCGGAGTTGGCGCTCTGGCTGGTGTTCTCGCGATCTGGCCAACCATCCTGGCCGGAGGCACATTCGATCTTACGTTCGGACACTGGGACGGACCCATTCAACTTGCCTACCGCGTTGATGGGCTTAGTTTCCTGTTTGCGCTCATGGGCGCGGGGATCGGCTCGGCAGTCTTGCTCTACTCCGTGGGCTACATGGAGAAGGAGAAGGGCGCCACAAGATTCTATTCACTGGTTTTGATTTTTATCGCCGGACTGATTCACCTTGTTTACACCGCCGATCTCTTTCTCGTTTACCTGAGCTGGGAATTGGTTGGGCTCTGCTCGTTCTTCCTGGTTGGTTTCTGGTACCGGGATCGCGAAGCCGCATCCGGGGCGCGCAAAGTGCTCACCATGACTCACCTTGCAGGTTACGGCTTGTTTGCGGCCGTGGCGCTGATCTATTTCCGTACGGGGATCACTCTCTGGACCGATCCACGTATGCAGGGAGCCTTTACTACCGGAATTTTTCTATTATTCCTGGTTGCCGCAGTGGCAAAGTCGGTTCAGTTCCCGTTGCATACCTGGATTCCCAGCGCAATGGCGGCTCCCACTCCGGTCAGCGCTTTGTTGCATGCCGCCTGTTACGTGAAGGCGGGCGTCTACCTGGTTGCCCGCATGCACTCGGTCGGACCGTGGCCCGCTTCGTGGGGACTCACCGTTTCATGGTTGGGCGCTGCAACGCTGCTGATCGGCGTGCTGTTTGCTCTGGCCCAGCATGATCTGAAGAAGTTGCTCGCCTACCACACCGTGAGCCAGATCGGCTATATGATGCTCGGCCTCGGGCTGGGAACCCCGCTCGGCATTGCCGCCGGTCTCTTCCACTGCCTGAATCACGGGCTGTTCAAGGGCGGACTCTTCCTGTGCGCCGGCGCGGTCCAGCACTCCTGCGGAACACGCGACATGGATAAGCTGGGTGGTCTGGGCAGAAAAATGCCCCACACCATGCAGATATGGCTGGTCTGCGCGGCTGGCATCGCCGGCGTCCCGCTGTTCAATGGATTTGTCAGCAAGTGGATGCTCTACAACGCCGCTCTGGAAGTTCATCAGCCGATCCTCGCGCTCATTCCGTGGATTGGCAGCATCCTCACCGTCTTCTCGTTTCTCAAGGCGACCAGCGGGGTTTTCCTCGGCAGCGAAGGCAGTGCCACCAAGAATGCGCACGAAGTCAACTGGACCATGACTGCCGGTGGAGGAATTCTTGCTGCGGGCTGCATCCTGCTTGGCGTTGCCCCGCAACTGGCCGTCACCTACCTGCTGAACCCGCTGCTTCCGGCACTCGGCTGTGCCCCTCTCATGGGGGTGAGCTGGTTCGGGCTCTCGGGGGGGCAGGGAATCTGGCTGGCTTCCGGGGGGCTGATGCTCGGCGTGGTCGCGTTGCTCTTTGGCTCGCTTGTCGTCTGGATTCCAGTGCTCATGCGTGGCACAGTCACCGCTGGCGGCCCTCCATCCGTTTTCACCGGCGGGGAAATGCTTACGCCGACTGGACATCTTGGCGCCAGCGATTTCTCGTACGCGATGAAACACGCTCTTGCGCCGTTCTATCGCGCGTTCAATGCTGATACCGCGTGGCTCGGAATCTGGCGTCTGCTCAGCAGAATTGCTTCTTCCATCGCCCAGCCGTTTGCCGCTGCGGAGCAATACACATGGGTATTTCTCCCCATCCTTGCCCTTGCAGTTGGCGTTGTCGGCTGGTTTGCGCCAGTCGGCAACATCGGGGCAATCCAAACAACAGTGGCAAGTGCGCCGCCGATGTTGATTCTGGCGATCGGAGTCGGAATTTCCCTGGTCGGCCTTCTGCTTGCATCCGCGGCTGCCCAGACATGGCGCAGTTTGCTTCTTCCTCTGGCGCTGGCCGGTGGACTTGCCATTGGCGGAATTCTCGCCCAGGGTTCTCTCTTACGCACTGGCTTGCTGGAAGCTGCCTCTGTTGTAGCTTTGCTCACCCTCTGGAAAACCAGCGGCAAGTCTGCCGCGCGTTACGGTTATCTTCTGGCCATCGTGATTTCAGCACTCGGGATGGTTGGTGGAACCCTGGCAGCCGAGCAGGGCAACGCTCATCTCGCATTGGCCTTGTTGCTGCCTGCCATCGCCGTAAAGCTTGGCCTTGTGCCGCTCTGGTTGTGGTTGCCGCTGGTGGCCGAATCCACTCCCTCCGTGCTGGCTGGTCTTGTCATCGGCGTAGTTGATGTAGCGGCATTTGCTGAAGTCCTCACCCTGCGCATCTCAGAGCCGTGGCTCTTTACGCCTGCGCTGCCCTGGATCGTGCTTGGGGTTGCTTCGGCAGTTCTTGGCGCGCTGCTCGCCCTGGCGCAGCGGAACATCAAGCGCCTGCTCGCTTTCTCCACGGTGGAGGACATCGGACTGCTGGTGGTGGCTCTGGCCTATGGCGGCGACCTCGGACTCACCGGCGCGCTGCTTGGCGCAACGGTACACGCCCTGGCCAAGGCATTGCTCTTTGCCAGCATCTCCGGCCCCGAGGCAGATGGGGCCAGGCTGACAGATGCGCGAGGTTTGGCTTCACACCATCCCATCGGTTCCGTCGGGTTTGCAATTGGCGCGCTGGCCGTGTTGGGCGTTCCGCCGACCTTGGGATACGCCGCTCACTGGCGCATCTTCACCGCTGTCGCAGGAAACGCTCCGCTGCTCACCGCCTTGTGCGGTGCGGCAATGCTCTCCGTGGCTGTCTATGCCCGCGCCATTGCGTTGTTCTGGTGGGGCCCGGACACTTCGCCGGAACGGCCGGTCCAGTACAACAGAAGATGGATGGCGGCTGCTGTTCTCTTGCTGGCCATCACGCTGCTTGCGGCCGGAGTTTGGCCGCAGTTGCTCGGAGGTGCCGCATGAGCGGAACAGAACGTGGCCTGATCTTTCGGCTGGTTGAGCGCGCCCGCCGCCGTTCCGCCTGGTTGTATCACTTCAACGCGGGCGCCTGTAATGGGTGCGATATCGAATTGGTTACCTGTCTCACGCCGCGTTATGACGTGGAGCAGGCCGGCATCAAGCTCGAAGGCAGCCCGAGGCACGCTGACATTTTGTGCGTCACGGGGCCGGTAACCCGCACAACTCGCGAGGCTCTGGAAACCATCTACGGGCAGATGCCGGAACCCAAAGTTGTGGTCGCCATCGGCTCCTGCCCGGCAACGTGCAACGTCTTCGCTGGCAGCCCGTGCATTGACGGCCCCGTGGACAAAATCGTACCTGTTGATATTTATGTTCCCGGCTGTCCACCGCGTCCACACGCCATCATTGAAGGAATCAGCCAGGCGATTGAAAAACTAGCGCTTCGCAAATCGGGAGCAATGGCAGGGGTCAAATGAATTCATTTCGTGCGTTTGTAGCGCTGCTTGTCTTTCCCGGATTGCTCTATGCGCTGCCGGTCGGATGGTTGATGCTGGGCATCGAGCGGAAGTTGAGGGCGCGCTTCCAGGGACGAATCGGGCCGCCATTATCGCAGCCCTTTTATGACGTCGTGAAGCTGTTGGCAAAGCAGCCCGTCAGCCGTGTCGCCTCCGACGTTCCCCTGCTGATCGGACTGCCCCTGTTAGCCATTGGGAGCATGATCGGCGCACTTGCTTTGCTGCCGGTCTTTCGGGGCGAAAGTGGTTTCGTCGGCGACATCATCGTGCTGGTCAGCCTTCTGGAGATTCCTCCGCTCTGCTTCATCCTGGCGGGCTACGCCTCACGCTCCATCTACGGTGAGGTTGGAGCGACTCGCGAGGCCATCGTCAGCATTGCTTCCAATGTGCCGTTTCTCACTGCGCTGGTTGCCATGGCCGCCGCAGCGGGATCGATGCATAGCTCGCAGATCGTTTCGTCGACTCCGTGGATCGTTCGCATTCCCGCGCTGGTGGCCATCCTGTTCTGCCTGCCGGTCAAGCTGCGTCTCAATCCCTTTTCGTTGGCCAACGCCGAGCAGGAAGTGCTTGCCGGACCTCTGACGGAGTTCGATGGTCCGCGTCTGGCGCTTTGGGAACTCGCGCACGCGTTGGAGTGGGTTGCGCTGATCGGCTTCGTGGTCGTGCTGGCCATTCCCTTCCGGAGCGCGCTCTGGTATGTCAACGCCGCGGGCTTCGCGTTGCTGTCGCTTGCGCTGGTGCCGCTGCTCACCTTGCTGGCCGCGTCCACGGCTCGTCTCAAGCTCGCGCAGGCAACCAGCATGATGTGGAAATGGGGCGGCACCATTGCCGCACTCGCACTGGCTGCGGCGTTCTTTGTCCGCAGCGGGGGGCACTAAAATGCTGAAGATACTGAAGATGATCGCCGGAAATATGGTCACCGATACTGCCACAGTCCGATTGCCCGGCAGTGTACCAACCCCTGCTTTGTTTCGCGGCGCGGTGACCATGAATACCGAGAAGTGCCTTGCATGCGGTATGTGTTCTTATGTTTGCGTCAGCAATGCCATCACCGGCTCGGAACAGGCCAAGGCGTACGCCTGGGCTTATGAGCCTGGGCGTTGCACGTTCTGTGCCCGCTGCGTTGAACGTTGCCCTGGGCACGCCCTCAGCATGGCGCCCGACGCGTTGACGTGCTACCAACACCCCGGCGAGCTGAATATGAAGCACCTGGTTGAATTCCGGTCCTGTTCGGAGTGCGGCGCCCCAGTGCGTTTCGCCAGCGACGATTTCCTCAAGCGGGCGTTCGACCACGTGAAGGACGAGACACGCGAGCTTGTGCGCCTCTGTGAACGTTGCCGCCGCCGCCGCTTGCAGCGCAACCTGATGCCAAGCGTTTTTTTTGACAACAAGGAGAAGAATCGATGAAAGCAGACGAGACGAGATTGGAGATCGGCGGCGTCTGGACTGAACGGCCCGATGGGTGGTGGCTCTCTGTTCCTGCCACTTCGATTCAGAGCATCGCACGCACCATGATCAAGGCCGGGGCACGCTTTGCAGCCATTGTTGCCCTGGCTGAGCCCGACAATGCAATGCGGCTCTCGTGGCATTGGGATATTGAAGGCACGCTCCTCTCGGTTAAGTCGCACCTCGCCGAAGGCATGCCTGTTCCCAGCATCGTCGATACTTATCCGGGCGCTGATTGGGCGGAGCGGGAAACCCGCGACTACTATGCGGTGGCGTTCGAAGGCCGCGCGGAGACGCCAACCCTGATGCTCCGTCAGGGAGACAAGCCCGGCGCCCTTATGCGCATGAGTGGAGAGAAATTATGAGCTACCGCATTCCGATCGGGCCGTATCACATTGCACTGGAAGAGCCTTACAAAATCGAAGTCGACTGCGAGGGCGAAAACATCGTCGGCTCTTCGCTCAAGGTTGGCTTCAACTTCCGAGGCATCGAGTGGCTCGCGCAACGCAAGAACATGACGCAGTGCATCGCCTTGCTGGAGCGCGTTTGCGGCATCTGCTCGAACGTCCACTCCATGAGCTTCTGCATGACGCTGGAGCGCATTGGAAACATTGAGGTTCCTGAGCGGGGCCAGCATATCCGCATGGTGATGGCTGAACTGGAACGCCTGCATTCCCATCTGCTTTGGGCGGGCGTCGCCTCGGAACTCATCGGTTTTCAGACACTCTTCATGCAGATCTTCCGTCTTCGCGAGGCGGTTATGGACACACTCGAATCCGTCTCCGGAAATCGCGTTAATTACTCGATGAACCGGATCGGAGGGGTGAATCGGGACATTCTGGATTACGCCAAGGTGCGACAGGTCGCTCATGATATCCGCGCGGTGACGGAAGGATCGTTGATTCCTCTGCTCACCACCGACCAAACCGTGATTGCGCGCTGCCAGGGTGTGGGCGTATTGAGCCGGCAGGATGCGATTGCCTACGGAGTGGTGGGGCCGGTAGCGCGTGCCTCCGGGGTCGATACGGATTTGCGCCGCGATCAGCCTTATCTGGCTTACGACAAAGTCGACTTCTCTGTGCCGGTTCAAACCGCGGGCGATGTTCTCGCGCGCGTTGTCGTTCGCGCTCTCGAGATTGTTGAAAGCTGCAAGATTATCGATCAGGTGTTGGATCGTATGCCGGAGGGCCCGATTCATGCCGGCGAAATCTACTCCGTGCCGGCGGGCGATGCGGTGGTGCGAATCGAGGCTCCGCGCGGCGAGGTCTTTTACTTCCTTGCGTCCAACGGCAGCGATACACTGGCTCGGGTCAAGGTGCGCACTCCGAGCTTTGCCAACATACCGTCAGTGGCTGCCATGGTCAGGGGAAACACCCTCGCGGATGTTCCCCTGATTCAGGCCGCGCTCGATCCCTGCTATTCCTGCACGGACCGCTAGAGCGGTTCTCCAATTGGTGTAGAGGGGACGCACAATCGCTGAGTGGCTTTTTCCTTAAGGAAAAGCCACCTTGCAATACACCGGAAACGCCACAAGAATTGGAGAACCGCTCTAATCCGGAGAAAGTTTGCCTGGGCATGGAAATGGATGAAATGAAACCTCCTGCTGATCATGATCGCTATTCGCGCCAGATCCGTTTTCGCGAGATAGGCGAAGACGGTCAGCGCCGCCTGTCGCAATCGCGGGTCGCGATTGTCGGATGCGGTGCGCTGGGCAGCATGCAGGCGGAGTTGCTGGCACGGGCTGGCGTCGGCTTTTTGCGCCTTATCGATCGCGACTATGTAGAGTGGAGCAACCTGCAGCGTCAGACGTTGTATGACGAGAAGGATGCTGAGGAGTTTCTTCCGAAGGCTGCGGCCGCGGCGAATCACCTCAAGGCCATTAATTCTTCCATCGAGGTCGAACCGGCAATCAGTGATCTTACTGCTGCCACCGTGGATGACCTGTTAGAGGGTGTGCATCTCGTAATGGACGGTACGGATAACTTCGAAACCCGCTATCTCATTAACGACTTCGCGCTTTGCCACGGTATTCCGTGGATCTATGGCGCCGCGGTGGGAAGTTATGGGCTGAAAATGCCGATTATCCCCGGGAAAACGTGCTGCCTGCGCTGCATGTTGCCCGAGCCCCCAGACGGGGCGCAGGAAACTTGTGAAACCGCTGGTGTCCTGGGACCGATCACAACCACCATCGCGGCGATGCAGGCCGCGGACGCCCTCATGATCCTTACGGGCCATGTCGACAAGCTCTCCCAGAAACTTACCATCGTGGATCTGTGGGCCGGCGACATCCTGCAAGTGCCTCAACCGCAGCCGAATCCCGACTGTCCTGCCTGTGGCCGCAGGGAGTTCACTTACTTGACTGGAAAGCGGCGGGCGCCCATCGGCCTGTGTGGCCGCAATGCCGTTCAGATTTACGACCGCGAGCGTCATCTGGACTTGAAGGAACTTGCCAAGAGGCTCGAATCCGTGGGAACTGTCAGAGTTAATGATTTTGCGCTCAGAGCTCAAATTGAGAACTTCGATATAACCGTCTTCCCCGACGGGCGGGCCATCCTGAAGGGTACAACCGACATTGGTGTTGCCCGAAGTCTGTACGCAAAGTACATTGGAAACTGAAGAGGTCGTCGTTGTGAAACTGCCCACTGAAAGGACTTTCGGCCAGCACGGAGTCGCGCTTGTCGCCGGCGTTCTGGCTCTCGCCTGTGCCGTTTCTTCCGCACAAGCCCGTCTTAGAATGTCCACTACAACTTCGACAGACAATTCCGGATTATTGAACGTACTCCTGCCTCCATTCGAGAAGCAGTGCAACTGCAAAGTTGACGTCATTGCCGTAGGAACGGGAAAGGCTCTGAAGCTCGGCGAACAGGGCGATGTAGACGTCGTGCTGGTTCACGCGCGCGCATTGGAAGACAGGTTTATCGAAAATGGTTTCGGCGTAAATCGCCGTGATGTGATGTACAACGACTTTGTGATAATCGGTCCCGCCAACGATCCCGCGGATCTGAGGCATGCGGCCACGGCGGCCGATGCTTTCAGGCGAATCGCCGCGAAACACTCCCTCTTCATATCGCGCGGCGACGATTCAGGGACCGATCAGAAAGAAAAGGAGATCTGGGCCGCCGCTGCGATTGCGCCCTCTGGCTCGTGGTACCGTTCGGTGGGGCAGGGCATGGGAGAAGCTATCAACATGGCAACCGAGTTGCGCGGCTATACCCTCGCCGACCGCGGAACTTATAACGCGCTCCGCCATGGAAAGACAGACCTGGTCATTCTCTACGATGGCAGCCGCGCTTTCACTAAGCCGGGCAAGCCAATGCCGAGGCTCACGGTGGCGCAGGTTTCAGCATTGACGGGGGCGAAGGGACTCTTCAATCCCTACGGCGTCATCGCGGTGAATCCGAAACGATTTCCGTACGTACATTATGACCTGGCAATGAAATTCATTGCGTACATCACCGGGGCCGAAGGCCAGCGAATCATCGCTAATTACCAGGTGCAGGGCGATCCAGTTTTCTTCACCTTCAAAGGAAAATAGCGCGTGGGTTTTATCGCAGACTCGTTTCGCATGGCCATCTCCCTGATTCTTTCCGGAGACAGAGACGTAGTTTCTGCCGTTGTAACTTCGCTCAGCGTCGCAATCTGGTCGGTTCTATTTGCCTCCATCGCCGGAGTCCCGCTTGGAATCGCAGTGGCACTGGGCAAGTTTCCGATGAAAGGCGCAGTCCGCCTTTTGTTGAACAGCCTTATGGCGATGCCCACCGTTGTCATTGGCCTCCTGGTGTACGGTTTCCTCAGCCGCCAGGGGCCGCTTGGTTCTCTTGGGCTTCTCTTTACGCCACACGCCATCATCATCGGTCAGACAATTCTTGCGACTCCGGTGATCTGCAATTACACCCTCGGTGCGATTCAGGGAGCGGATGAAAGAATTCTGCCCACCGCTCGCACTCTCGGGGCCAGCAATCTGCAAAGCCTCTTCCAACTGGCGCGAGAAGTTCGCTTCGGGCTCATAGCCGCGATCATTGCGGGTTTCGGAAGAGTCGTCTCCGAGGTCGGTGTGGCAATGATGCTCGGCGGCAATATCCGCATGTACACGCGCACCATGACCACCGCCATTGCGCTGGAAACCAGCAAGGGAGATTTCGCTATCGGCTTGGCCCTTGGCCTGATCCTCATCGTTGTTTCGCTTGCGGTCAATCTGGTCTTGACCGTCGCACAAGAGAGCCACCGCGCATGAGCATTCCCAAGTACCACCTCTCATCCGTTCAGGCGTCGTATGGCAAGACCCTCGGAGTCGCCATTGACGAACTCACTATTGCGACAGGTGGACTCCACGTGTTGGTTGGGTCCAATGGATCGGGGAAGAGCACGTTATTGGGCATCCTGGCTTTCCTCAACAAACCAGAACAAGGGACCATCTGCTTTGATGGCATTCCCGTGAATTGGACACGGAAAGAGTGCGCCCTTCTGCGCCAGCGCGTTACCCTTCTTCATCAGCATCCTTATCTGTTTTCCGGCAGCGTGGCCAGTAACGTGGCATTCGGACTGGCAGCAAGAGGCACCGGAAAGGAATACTCTCAGGACGTGATCCGGGAGTCTCTGGAGCGGGTTGGCCTCACTGGATTTGAATCGAGAACCGCACGGAGACTATCCGGCGGTGAAAGCCGTCGCGTCGCGCTTGCTCGTGCCTTGGCCTGCAAGCCTGAGGTCCTGTTACTGGATGAACCGTTAGCGAATGTGGATCGCGCCAGCGCCGCGCTCTTTGAATCGCTGGTCGTCTCGCTTGCTGCTGGCGGCATGACCGTCGTCATTTCCAGTCACGATGATCGCCTGGGTGCAAGGTTGGGAGCCAAAATGATCTATCTCGAAGATGGAAAGTTGGACAGGACTTCGGAGCAACTTCCATCCGCAGGATTCCCGTGCCAGGGAGGGGGAGACGATGCCAACTCTTGAAGAAGCGCGCCGGCTGATTTTCAGTCACACTCGAACGCTCGGTACAGAGTCGGTGGCGTTGATCGATTCATTGAACCTGGTCACAGCCGAAGACATCATCGCCCCGTGGGATATGCCGCTATGCGATAACTCGGCAATGGATGGCTTTGCCGTTCGGACAACCGATTGCACACCGGCGGCCAAATTGCATGTCGCTGGAATGATTACGGCGGGCATGTTATCGAGTGTCCCTGTGGAACCGGGCAGTGCGGTCAAGATCATGACAGGCGCGCGCATTCCGCCCGGAGCCGATGCAGTTGTTCCTTTCGAGAATGCAGAGTTGAACGGCGAGTCAGTTACGTTCAAGGAGCCGGTCAAGCGCCATCAGCACGTTCGCCTCGCGGGCTCCGACCTGCGCCGCAATGAAATTGTGATTCCTGCCGGCACAGTCATTCGAGCGCCGGAGATCAGCATGATGGCCTCCTTGAACATGAGCCGCGTGACAGTCTTTCGCCGGCCCAGGGTTGCAATTCTCTCTACCGGAGACGAGTTACTTGAAGTAGGAGAGGAAGTTATTCCAGGGAAGGTCATTGATAGCAACGGCGTTTCGCTTGCGGCCGTCGTGAAGGAGTGTGGAGCAACCGTTCAACTGCTCGGTATCGCGCGCGATAACATTGCAAGCCATATCGAGAAGATGACCACTGGCCTTGAGGCGGATATTTTTATTACTTCAGCCGGCGTATCGGTCGGGGAACGCGACTTGGTCCGGCAAGTGCTCGTAGATATGGGCGTTTCCCTGGTATTCCACTCCGTAGATGTCAGGCCCGGCGGCCCGACTACCTTCGGAGTGAAAGGCAATTGCCTGGTTTTCTGCCTGCCGGGCAACCCTGTTGCCTCCATGATCATCTTTGCTGAATTAGTTAAACCCGCGATTCTAAAGGCGATGGGATACCGGCGCATACTCCAGCCCGCCGTTCGCGCCATCCTGCAAGAGAATGTATCAAAACGGCTGGGACGCATAAAGTTGATCAGGGTCCGGCTCGAATCAAGCGGTGATAAACTACTGGCGTTCAGCTCGGGCAATCAAACGACAGGCATGTTGAAGACATTGCTCCGGGCCGACGGGTTGGCAGTTCTTCCGGCCGCGCGCAGCTCATTTCTCGAGGGCGAAGAAGTCGAAGTGCATGTTATGTCCAGTAACATACTGATGCAAAAGGAGGAGATATGAAAGTCAGCGCGAGGAACGCATTTTCAGGGACAATTGAGAAAGTCACCAAGGGCGCAGTGAATGCCGAGGTGCTCTTGACCGTGTCCGGCGGCGATCAGATCGTCGCCAGCATCACGAATGGCAGCGTGGAGACCTTGGCGCTGAAGGAGGGAGTGCATGCGGTTGCCTTGGTGAAGGCCAGTTGGGTCATCCTCGGCAAGGATTTGGACTCCGCCAAGATCAGTACTCGCAATGTGCTGAACGGAACCATCAGCAACATCCTCGGTGGCGCGGTGAACTCGGAGGTTGAGGTGAAGCTTCCCGGCGGAGCTATCATCACCGCGATTATCACCAACACAAGCGTGCAGCATATGCATCTCGTTGTTGGTGAGAAGGTTTCGGCAGCGTTCAAAGCATCCAGCGTAATCATCGCTGTCGAATAGAGTTTCAGGAAGGAACCAATGAGCGAGTTAACGCACCTCGACAGCCAAGGTTTGCCTCGAATGGTGGACGTCAGCGCCAAACAGGAAACGCTTCGTCAGGCTGACGCTGAGGCTGTGCTTTGGGTCGGCAGCGAAGTAATGCAAGCGATCCGCGATGGCCGCACGCCCAAGGGAAATATTTTCGAGACGGCGCGCATTGCCGGTGTCATGGGCGCAAAGCGCACTTCCAGCCTGATTCCTCTTTGCCATCCGTTGAACCTTACCCACGCGTCAGTGGACATGGAGTTGTTCGACGACCGCATTGTGATTCGCACCAGCGTACGGACTCTCGGCTCAACTGGTGTCGAGATGGAGGCGCTCACCGCAGCCGCGGTCACCGGGCTGACGTTGTACGACATGTTGAAAGCACTTTCCAAAGAAATGCACCTCGACGGACTCAGGCTCTTGGCAAAGTCCGGAGGACGCAGCGGAGACTACCGTGCCGAGGCCGCTCATGGCTGATGGGAAACTGTTGCACGTTTGTATCTCCGCGAAGAAAGGCATCGCCAAGCACGAGGTGCCCTCCGTCTCCGTTCAGGTTGAGCATGGAGTCGAAGGCGACGCGCATGCCGGTGACTGGCATCGGCAGATCAGCCTGCTCGCCCACGTTGACATCGAGTCCATGCGCGCCAAGGGACTCAAGCTGAAGCCCGGCGCGTTTGGCGAGAACCTCGTAATCGACGGCCTTGATTGCAATGAGTTGGGAGTCGGCTCGCAACTCAGAATTGGTCCCGTACTGTTGGAGTTGACGCAGATCGGCAAGGTCTGCCACACGCGTTGCGCCATCTATTACTCGACGGGCGATTGCATCATGCCGCGCGCCGGCTTGTTTGCGCGTGTCCTTGAAGGCGGTGCATTGCATCCCGGCATGACGGTGCAGGTGGTGCGCAAGGTTGAGCGTTCCACGATCCAAGCGGCAGTGATCACGGTCTCGGATCGCTGTTCGGCGGGCGTCACACGCGACACGGCAGGACCGGCGGTTGCGGCACTGCTCAGTAAGGAACTCAACGCGCGCATCGCCTGGACCCGCGTGGTTCCCGATGAGGCTGACCGGATTGCGGCGGAGTTGAAGGATTTGTGCGACCGCCGCGTTGATTTGGTGATCACCGCGGGAGGTACGGGCATCTCCGCCCGCGACGTAACGCCTGAAGCCACGCGAACCGTCATCGACCGTGAGTTGCCGGGGCTTGCCGAGGCGATGCGTGCTGCTTCGGCACTGCAGACCCCGAACGCGCTGCTCTCTCGCGCTATTGCCGGAGTTCGGCGCGAGACCCTGATATTGAACTTGCCCGGAAGCCTGAAGGCGGCAACCGAGAATCTGCGCGCAATCCTCCCCGTTCTTCCCCATGCCGTGAAGATGCTGCGCGGCGAAGCGGCGCATCCCGAGCAGGACAAGGAGCGTTTGATCTCCATCAACTCGACCGGCGAACCGATATAGCAAAATCAGGGTAGCGGTATCCGGAGGCACGATGCTGAGTGGCTTTTCCCCCAAGAAAAAGCCACCTCGATAGCCCTCAAAAGCTGCATAGAAAAACGAGAATGCGATCTGTAAGCCTATATAACCAGCGCGCGCACCGCGGAAAACCCACGCGGCAACCAAGGACACTACGGCAAGGTCGCCTGTAGCCCAGCAGGCGAGGCCGGATTCAGCGGTTCCGGCCTTACATCCACGCCACGCAAACTATTGATCCTGAAGTGGTAGGCGAGTCGGGGATCGAACCCGAAACCACCGGCTTAGAAGGCCGGTGCTCTATCCAATTGAGCTACTCGCCCGTGCTTTCTCATTGTAGCTTTGAAGTGAGCGTTTCGGGAGCGGCTGAGCCGGGAATCGTATCCGCAAAGGCAGCCAGCGTGGCAGCCAGAGCTTCGCGGGCCGCTGCGTGATCTCCGCCCACCGCACTCAAGTAAGCAGTCACCCCGAACCCCTCAGACTCGCCCGCGAGCGCCTGGCGAATGATCAGGTCCACGCGGCAATTCGGTAGCGGGACCTGGGTCAGGCGGGCCACCCACCTCCGGCAAAAGGCCTCGGCCCGCTCAGCTTGCGCAAAGACCTCGCCCGCCAGCGGAAGCAGGTCAACATAGCAGGCCAGGGCACTGTGCATCCCGGCTTCAGTGCCGGCGGGGCTCTCCGGCTCTGGACCGGACAGTTCCTTCACCTCCGGCTCCCACAGGTCGCATTTCGCTGTCCAAAGCGGCGAATGGGCTCCGTTCAGGGCTTCTAGCAGCGCGGCAAGCGGCGGAAAGGCCTCCGCCTCGTGAATCTCTTTGATGCGCTCCGGCTGGCGGCGCAGGTCCACAAACCCCGCCCAGCGCGCCTCGATCACCGGTGCGCCTCCGCCTACCTCAAACTCCCAGTCAGCTTCCATTGGATTTGTCGGTTGTTGCCAGCAGGAAGCGCATCACCGTCACCTCCGCCCAGTGAATCTCATTGCCGGGGTCGCGGGAAAGGTAGGCGCAGTGGCCGCCGTGTCGGGTCTCCACCAAATTCAGATACGGGTTGGCGAGGAGCTTCGAGCGGGTCTCCGGCAGCAGGCGGATGAAGGGATCGTCCTCGGCGCGCAGAATCAGCGTGGGAACCGCGATCTGGTCCACCACGCGGGCGCTGGCGGCGCGGTCGTAGTAGTCGTCGGCGTCGCGAAAACCCCAGTATCGCGCCACAATCTTGTTGTCGAACTCGCGGATGGAGCGCACCGGCCCAATGGCCTTCGGGGTTGCATAAATGCGGGGAAACATCTTCGCCTTGCGGCTGTAGCGGGCCATCAAGCTGCGCAGAAACTTCCACTCATAGAGGCGGTTAACCGGCTCGTGCAGGGCGTCCGAGCCGGGAGCCAGATCAATGGCCGGGCAAACCGCGGCCACGGCGCACAGGGGCGACCGGTTGCCCCACTCCCCGGCCAGCTTTAGCACCAGGTTGCCGCCCATCGAGTAGCCCACCAGTGCCACCCGCTCCAGACCGAATCGCTCTGCATAATGGTGCACCACCACGCCCACATCGCCGGAGAGCCCGGAGTGATAGAGCGTGGGCGTCAACATCTCCGTGCTGCCGCAGGTGCGCATGTTCATCCGGACGACGTTGTAGCCGGCCTCCCAGGCGCGGGCGGCGATGCCCTGAATGTAGCGGGAGTCCGACGAGCCCTCCAGGCCGTGAACCAGCACCACGGTCAGCCGTTCAGCCCGATTTGGCGCGGCCTGCCAGTGGCAATGGCACAGCACGCGGCTGCCATCTGCCGGGTTCACCTCTACCGTCTCTGAAACAGCCGCCAGCCGAAAGGCCGGCCGGGGAAGAAAATTCCCGACAATCGTCTGCAAGTGGCCGCTGCTCAAGCCGCGGCACGGCTCAAATGGAGCCAGCCACCCGTTCGCGTCGAGGGGTGGATCGGCAACTTCTATTTTTTCAGAGATTTTCAGGGTCACGGCAACTCGGAAACAAGGGCTTAAGGCCTGTACGGTCCGTGAAAAAATTGGGGCGGCGGGTGGGGATCGAACCCACGACATCCTGAGCCACAGTCAGGCGTTCTGCCACTGAACTACTGCCGCCATGTATACCTTTGATTGTAGCATCGAATCAGGTTGGCTGACCTCGCCTGCCCCGAAGGGAACCGCCCATGCCCCGTCCCAGTCCAATCCCGGCTAACTCCGGGGCGCCAGCCGTCCCTCCGGCCGCGAACCGCTGGAATCGCGGCGCCTGGCTCTTCCGCGACCAGACCCTGCACGGGTTGGAGATCCTGCTCGACGAAGCCTTCGTCCTTCCCGGCGTCGGTATTCGCTTCGGCCTGGGCGGGATCATTGGGCTTGTTCCCGGCTTGGGCGACGTGCTGGCAGGTCTGCTGTCGCTGGTGATTCCGCTGGCGGCCTGGATTCGCGGCGTGCCTTACGTTACGCTGGCGCGCATGGCCGCCAATCTTGGCATCAGCGTGCTGGTGGGCTCGGTTCCCGTGCTGGGCGACATCTTCGACATTGCCTGGAAGGCCAACCGCCGCAACTATCGTTTGCTCTGCCGCTGCTTGGGCGAGCCGCGCCAGCACACTTGGCGGGACTGGGCGTTCTTGCTGCTGCTGGCCGCGGCCGTGGGGCTGATTTTCGCGATCCCCATCGCGCTGGTCGTGTGGTTCCTGGTCTGGCTCCTCGGTCGCTGAGACCCAAACCTCAAGGGGAAACCAATCCGCGCTACAATCGAAGAGTGTCGGGGCGTGGCGCAGCCTGGTAGCGCATCT
>CAYQSI010000023.1:0-47070 GCA_964420185.1 uncultured Occallatibacter sp.
CTTCTCGCGTTCAGATCGAATGGACAACCTCCTGAAACTTCACACCTATTCCCTGTTTCCATCACAGCCATAGCACCGTGTGCCCGGGGCAAGAGCTAGCGGCTTGCGCGGTCAGTTCTTCCGCCAACCCAAAACCGTAGCGGGCAAAATAATAGGCCGCGCCGTGTACCCGGTCCTGCAATACGCCACCGGGATAGAGCGCCGTGCTGATGGCCTCGGCGTGGCGGCTGAGCTGGGCCTCGCGCTGCAACTGGAAGTTGGCCGCCAGACGCCGCAATCGGCTCATCTGGTAGCGCATCTTGCTGGCCGCGGTTTCAGCCGACCGGCCAAGGCCCGTGTCGAGCGAACGCATCCAATCGATGAGCGCCGTCAACTCGGCCTCCAGTGCCGTATCCGCTGCAGCAAGCTCCCGCTTTTCCTCGTCGGGCATGACCTGAGCAGCCAGGGATTGCGCCAGCGACATCCCGGGTTCGGCCAAAACCCGCTCCAGCGTCAACTTATGCTGGCGCAATAGCTTCCCGATTGCCGGCTCGACCAGCGTGGCGGAAAAACGCGGCAGCGATGGCGTGACCCGGTGCAGAATGCGCTCGTAGAGCACGGCGGATTGGGCAAAGTAGGCAATCTCCGCCGGTCCGCCGACAATGGCCGAAGTGGAGAGCAGAAAATCCTGAAAGACAGGCCGCAGCAGGGCGGAGGGAGAGATGCGCTCCGGCTCGGCGTCGAGAGTGCCGAGCAGCTCCGCGGTGGAAAGGCTCCGGTTGCCGGCTTGCCACAAGCCGTTGGGTTCCTGGGCGCTGGGAGCCGTTCGCTTCAGGGCCACGCGCGCGCCGGTTTGTTCGTCGATGAGGAAGAGCAGGCTGGACTGCGGCATGACGGCGACCTGCGCGTGATAGCTGGCGGCTTCCAGCTCCCGATTGCGGTCGATGAGCGCCAGGTGCAACTCATCGGCGCGCTCGATGGCCGCGCGCAGCACGGGCGCGCCCATGCTGTGAAATTCGCGGCCGCTCGCGTCGAGCATCAGCAACCCTTGCGCGGCAAAAACCTGGGAATAAAACTCTGCAAAGGCTTGGGCGAATGTGCGGCCCGGCTTGTAAGCCAAGGCGAGCGCATCCATGGCGTCGGAGTCGCCGAGCAGCTTCCGGGCCTCGTCGAGCAGCGGGGTAATCGAGTCGTCCAGAACAATGCCGCCCACCGGCCGTGGCGCCTCGGGCGCTGACGAATACCTCAGAGTGCGCAACTCGCGGCGCGCGGGAAAGACGACGTGGTTGATTTCGGCAAAGTCGTGGTCTTCTGTGGCCAGCCAGAAGATGGCGGCGTGAGGCTGCCCCGCGGCCGTAGCTTGGCGTGCGCGGGTCAGCGCCGTAGCAGCCTTCAGTGGCGTGAACAGCGGCCCGCCAAACAGGCCCACCTGCTGGCCGGTTACCACCACTCCCGCGCCGCCCCGCAAGGCGTCGATGGCTGCCGCGGCAGCCGGAGAAG
Organism: uncultured Occallatibacter sp.; assembly: GCA_964420185.1. GTDB lineage: Bacteria > Acidobacteriota > Terriglobia > Terriglobales > Acidobacteriaceae > Telmatobacter. The sequence goes on from CAYQSI010000023.1 coordinate 1,480, forward strand.
GCGAGGCGTTTTGCTCGGCCAGCAGCCGAACCAGCTCTGGCCAGTGCGCGGACCGCTGCGACGAAAGGTGCTGGGGCTCTCGCCAACTCTGGTCCGAAGGGACAGATGCGTAGAACGCCCGTGCCGCCTCCGCGCCGGAGCAGTAGTCCAGAAATAGCCGGTGCAGCCCCGGCACGACGGTGATGGGGTAACAGTCTGCGGTCAACAACACATTCTCTTGGTCATAGGAAATCTCAGGGCAAACCCAACGCACACGCACAAAAAAGGGGTTCGTCTCTTGTTAAGGATGCCATGCCGGGCCCAATCGATGCACGAGTATGCCTCGGCTGTGGTATTCGGGCCAGTCAGTGCGTATATTCTTTATTGATTGCCCAGGTTGTCGGGGTTGCGCTCCGATTGCGCTCCAAGGAGAGACAAGAAATGCCTAAGAAGAAAAACGCTGTGAAGGCCGCCGCGCCCAAGAAAGCAAAGGCCGCCAAATCCAAGGTGAAGAAAGCTGCAAAGCCCAAGGCGAAGAAGGCGCTCAAGGCGGCAAAAGCACTGAAGCCCAAGGTGAAAAAGGCCCTCAAGGCCGCAAAAGCCATAAAACCCAAGGTGAAGAAGGCGCTCAAGGCCGCAAAAGCCCTGAAACCCAAGGCGAAGAAGGCTCTTAAGACGCTCAAGCCCGCGGTGGAGGAAACGGCGGAACTCCTTACTTCCGAGACGGTTTTCGAGGGGCCGCTCTTCCGTGTGCTCCGCGACCAGATCGTCGAGCCGGGCGGCAAGGAGGCCACGCGCGACATCGTCCGCCACAACGGCAGCGTGGTCATCCTGGCCATTGACAACACGATAAACAAGCGAGACCCCTGGATTGTGGTCGAGCGGCAATACCGCCATGCCGCTGGCCGGTTCTTGTGGGAGCTGCCGGCCGGCAAGTTGGAGCCGGGCGAAGACGAACTTCTGGGAGCCCAGCGGGAACTCGAAGAGGAGACCGGCTACCGGGCAAAGAAGTGGAAGCAGTTGGTCGAGTACTATGCCAGCCCCGGCTTTCTGGGCGAGTCCATGAAGATCTTTTTGGCCGAGGGATTGGTGGCCGGCGACGCCCATCCGGACGACGACGAGCAGATTGAACTTCGTCTGGTCAAGCTCTCCGAGGTGCTCAAGATGATAGAAAAGGGAGCGATTCTGGATGGCAAGACGTTGACCGGCGTGCTCTTGTACGCACGCAAGACGGCGGGCAAGCGCGGCAAGTAAGGCAGCAGATTGGCTCCATCCGATTCATTCTTCCCAGCCAGGGCCGGCGGCCACAAACCGGCCCTGGTTCATTTTGTGCGGTCGTCGCCTGATTTTTCTAAACGTTTCTACGCTTTTCGCGTCATAATGCATATCGGTGGGCATTCCCCTGTTCTTTGTTCACCGCACATCACAGGATGTAAGGAAGGAAAAACCCTGTGGCTCAGTACAAAGGGAAGGTCAAGTGGTTTAACAACGCCAAGGGCTACGGCTTCATCGGACGTGAAGATGGGCCGGATGTATTCGTCCACTATTCATCGATTCAGTTGGATGGATACAAGACGCTGAAAGAGGGCGATGATGTTGAGTTCGACATCGTCCAGGGTCAGAAAGGCGCCCAGGCGGATGCAGTAGTCCGGCTGCGGGGCGTCGCCCCCAGCGCCCCCAGCGCAGCCTGAAGGCGCGTAAGACCGGGCATAAGCGCAAGCCTGCCGTCGGGCGGCGCGCTTGTGGTGTGTCCATTTTCCCCCTCTTGTCACACCGCGCATCTCCTGCGGCTTTTTATGTTTGTATCTTTTCGCGCTCCAACTGAGTTCCCTGGCCAGTCCAGTTGTGGGGGGATTATCCAACCGCGCTCAGGCTGTGGCCCTCCACGCTCCCAAACGCATCGCCTTCTGTACAAATCCCGGTACGTTCCCGGTAACTCCTGCTCGAAATTCATGGCTCATTTTGTGCCCGTGGAGATAAGATAAGGCGCTATGAGCCTACTTCATCAGGAATCCCTGGAAGAGGTTGACGACGCCGCCCGCGGTGAAGAGTTCACCAAGGGGAGCAGCCACGTGGTTTGGGCCAGCATCGCTGCTGTCGTGCTGGTCACCATTGCCGTCGTCATCTACGTGATTGCCGGAGAGAAGCCTCCCGTGGCCACAGGAGAGATTGTTCAGGTGTGGGCTCATCCGCGGCACGTCGAAACCTCGGGGATCGACGCCAATGGCGCGCCCATGGCCAAGCAGAGCTTCGACCAGGTGCTGATCTTCGCCCATGTAAAGCTGCGCAACCAGAGCAAGGTTCCGCTTTATCTTGAGGATGTGCTGGCCAATGCCAAGCTGGGAGACAGCATTCTTTCCGTCTCCGCTGGAAGCGCGGGCCAGTACGAGCAGGTCTTTATTGTTTACCCCGAGCTGGCCCCGCTGCACGGTAACACCCTGTCGCCCCGCGCGACCATAGCCCCGGGACAGAGCTTAGACGGGAATGTTCTTTGGGCTACCCTGCTAACCAAACAGGAGTGGGACGCGCGCAAGGACCTGAACTTCACTTTCAAGTTCCACTACCAGCCCAATTTGGTGCTCGCGCCCCACTCCGCGGTTATTGAGCAGTAGGTGCGTTCTTCGGCACCGCAAGATACCCGCTGATCTCGTTATTTTTTCCGCCCACGGAGTTCACCACGATCTCGAAGAGCATCGACTCCTTGCCGCTATAGAACTGTAACGGCTCGTTCAGGTTCCGGTCCTTCTTCTCGTACTGCTTGTCGTCGGAGAAGACCACCACCGTAAAGCGGCTCTTCTTGGTGTCAGCCTTCTTCAGTTGCAGGCTTACCGTGCCCACGGGCTTCTTTTGGCCCTTGACCAGGGTGAACTCGTAGTAGTTCCGGTCGCCCTTGTGCTTGAGCAGTTCCAGCTCGTCGTGATTGCGGGCGATCAAACTGCTGTGGCCGTTCAAATCCCCCTTCATGGACTGCAACTGGCTGATGGTGGTGGCCAGATCGTTCTGCGTCTTGCCTAAATCAGTCTTCACCCCGCCCACATCGGTCTTCACATTCGAGACCTCGTTGGAGACGGCGCTTACCTGCTGCGCGGTCTGCTTCTGAGCGGTGGACAGCCGCTGGGAATTCGCCTCCTGGGCATCCTCCCGGCGGAGGATCTCCTCGGCCTTGGCATCCATCTGCTTCTGCGTCAGCCCCAGCGAGTTGCCCAATTCTTCGGTGGCAACTTTGAGGCGGGCGTCGGTTTCGCGCAGGTCGGAAGCCAGCTTCTTGTTTTGATCCTTAGCCTCGGTCAGCGCGGTTTCCTGGCCGTTCATGCGGCCGCTGAGCGTGTAGTTCCAAATCAGGCCACCCACCCCGGCCAGCAGGGCCACGGCGACAGCCGCCAACAACGCGCCAGAGTAGCTTCGGGGGGTTTCGTCAAGTTCACTCATCTCTTTGCCTTTCTTGGGCGGTCCGTCTTGCGAACCGCATCTCGTGGGTTGGCGTCTTCCTCACCGGTTAGACGCCGCAAAAATTCTTTCCCGGGATTTCCGTCTTGTTGCCGGGATTCCACCCAGAATACCGAATTGCGAAGGTCTGGCTTCGGGCACCATTGGGCGGAAACTCCAGAATATAGAAATATTCCCGCCTGTGCTGGAAAAGCTGCCCGCTTTTGGACAGGACAGGCTCGAAAAAGGGCTTCGGGGCCGTTTGCCCGCACTTGCCGTTTCGCGCTTCGTGACAATCATCGAACCGCTGCGATATAAACATCTCTACCGCACATTCAGGCGGGGACTCTTTTTTCAGAGCCAGGACTAACGCGGCATCTCGCAAAGGAATGATCGCCAGGGGGAGATCCGGTGCTATGTCGACTGCTGTCGCTGTGAAGGGGTTGGAGGGAATTGTCGCGGCGAACTCCGGGATCTGCTGGATCGACGGAGAGGCGGGTGTACTGTCCTATCGGGGAATCGACATCCACGAGCTGGCCATGCACTCGACCTTCGAGGAGACAACCTATCTGTTGTGGAACGGCATCCTGCCCAACCAGCTCGAGCTGCGTGAGTTCCAGTCCCAGCTATCGCTGGCCAGAGGGTTGGATTTTCGCATCGTTGGCCTGCTGCGCAGCATTCCCGCTTCGGCCACGCCCATGGAGGTGTTGCGCACGGCGGTCTCTGCGCTCAGCTTTTACGACGCCGACGAGAAGGACAACTCCCACGACGCCAACGTGCGCAAGAGCTATAACCTGACCGCGCAGATCGCCATGATCGTGGCCATCTACGACCGTCTGCGCAAGGGGCTGGAGATTGTTCCGCCCGACCGCTCGCTGAACCACGCGGCCAACTTTCTGTGGATGCTGAACGGCGTAAAACCCTCCGAGACGGCTACCCGGACGCTGGACATCGCCTTGATCCTGCACGCCGAGCACGAGCTGAACGCCTCCACCTTTGCCGCCCGCGTCATTGCGGCTACCCTGTCGGATGTGCATTCGGCCGTCACTGGCGCACTCGGCGCTCTCAAGGGTCCGCTGCACGGCGGCGCCAACGAAGGCGTCATGCGCCTGCTCTACGAAATCGACAAGGCCGGCGCCGACCCGGTCGTATATGTCAGGAATATGCTGGCCGCCAAGCAGAAGATCTCCGGTTTCGGCCACCGCGTCTACAAGACCGAGGACCCCCGTGCCACGCACCTGCGCAAGATGAGCGAGCAGTTGGGCAAGGATGCGGGCCAGTCCAAGTGGTTTGAAATGTCCCGCGCCATCGAGCTCTATATCAACGCCGATAAGAAGCTGAACGCTAATGTGGACTTCTACTCGGCCTCAACTTATGCGACGCTGGGCATCGACATCGACCTTTACACGCCTATCTTCGCCATCAGCCGCATCGCCGGCTGGACCGCACACATCATCGAGCAGTTAGACGACAACCGCCTCATTCGCCCCCGCGCCGAATACATTGGCCCGCCCTACCCCGCGCGGTATATCCCGATGGAGCAGCGCGGATAAAGGTTCATGCTCTCTCTCATCGGCTGATTGTCATTGCTTTGAAATCGCGCGGCTCTAGCCGCGCCACCATAAGACATCGCGCAAATCGATTCCAACCCATCACAGGCCCCACCGTGAGGCGCATCGAGGAAAAGGCGTTACTCTTCCCGCAGCCGGTATTGCCGCAGCCGGCCCATGAGCGAGGCCGGGCCGCTGACGGTGAGCCGCACAAGGTTGCCTTCGTACTCCCGGGAATGAATGATCATCCCCGCCTCGATAGCCGCCAGCACCGCGCCCTCCTGCTGCGGAACACGCAACTCGGCGTCGATAACCGGGTCGGAGTGCAGGGCCTGGTCGATGGCCGTGAGCAGCGCGTCCATTCCCTCGCCGGTACGCGCTGAAACAGGCACTTCGCCACTCCGCTCCAGCAGCCCCTGGCGCTCGTGTTCCCCAAGCAGATCAATCTTGTTCAGAACTTCGACGCGCGGCTTGCCGAGGACCTCCAACTCGTCGAGCACCTTCTCGACTTGAGTCTTCTGTTCCTCGCCATAAGTCGAGTTCGCGTCGCGCACGTGCAGCAGCACCTCGGCCTGCGCCACCTCTTCCAGCGTGGCGCGGAAGCTGGTGACCAGCGTATGCGGCAGATTGCGGATAAAGCCGACCGTATCCGACAAGAGAATCTTGCGATGGCTGGGCAGTTCGATGGCCCGAAGTTTGGGATCGAGAGTCGCGAACATGCGGCTCGACTGCAAGACCTGAGCGCCGGTCAACTGGTTGAAGAGCGTGCTCTTGCCGGCGTTGGTATAGCCCACCAGGGCCACCGTGGGCACCGGAACTGACTCGCGGCGCTGGCGTTGCTGTTTGCGCACCCGGCGCACAGAGTCCAGTTCGAGCTTCAGATGGTCGATGCGGCGCTTGATCTGGCGGCGATCCGTTTCCAGTTTGGTTTCGCCCGGTCCGCGGGTGCCAATCCCGCCGCCCAACTGCGACATCGCCTTGCCTTTGCCGGTTAGCCGCGGCAGCAGATAGTCAAGCTGCGCCAGCTCCACCTGCAACTGCCCCTCGCTGGTCCGGGCGTGGCGCGCAAAAATGTCCAGGATAAGCTGCGTGCGATCCAGAACCCGGCAGGGAAGCGCGGCCTCCAGATTGCGCAACTGGGTGGGCGTCAGGTCGTGGTCGAAGAGCACCAGATCGGCCTCTTGCGAGGCAACAACCCCGGCAATCTCCTCCACCTTGCCGGAACCGATCAGCGTGGCCGGATCGGGATGCGCGCGGCGTTGCATGATCTCCGCAACCACCACGCCGCCGGCGCTCGCCACCAGTTCGCGAAACTCGGCAAGAGACTCTTCCGCGTCCAGCTCCGTGGACGAACGCGCCTGAGCCCCTCGGGCCGGGGGAATGCCTGTACCAGGGAGATTCTCCGGCACATCCTCATCAACTCTGGAATCAGGGGCAGCCAGCTCCGGGCACACAACCGCTTGCCTCGCGCCCGCCTGGGCTGCGGGGTTGCCGCGGGAGCGAACCCCGAGGTCCACCCCCACCAAAACCGCCCGCTCCCGGCCTCCACCCCAGCCACTAAGACTCGGTGTAGAGGAGGAAGTCTGAACGCCAGTTCTGTTCATCTCAACGGCCAACTGAGACCGCTTCCCGCCTGCTATCGCGGCTCCCCAACGGCTGGAGGCGCTGCCACCGCCGCGGCTGGTGCCGGACCTGCGTCGGTGATCGCGCCCGCCGGACGGTGCTCGCTATGAAGCACGCCTCGGTTGCTCACCACGGTCGAAATGGCGTGCTTGAAGATCAACTGCTCCTGGCTGTTGTTCTCCAGCAGCACAGAATACTTATCGAACGAACGGATCTTTCCGGTTAGCTTGACGCCGCTGACCAGATAAATCGTGATGGGGGTTTTGTCCTTGCGGACCGTGTTCAGGTACGTGTCCTGAATGTTTTGTGCCGGCTTGTTCTCCATTTGCCGATCTCCTGCTTTCCTTGAGGGGTTGGATGCAACTGAATAACATGTACTTGTACAAGTCAGCGGGCACGCCGCCGGAAGCCCCGGAGCCGCCAACTCCCGCAATGGCTTAACAATATAAGGCTTCACCAACCTTTTCAACCATCACTTGCAGCAATTTTCTTTTAGGACTCCGTTTTTAGCCATCGCGTCCAGCGGTGGGACGCGCGCCGCCCCTGCGCCCCTACTCGATTTTGAGACCAGGGAGACCATGAGGCTGGTAGCATAATGGTGTGAAAACCGAGCCAAATTCGCCTCAGAGTTCCGCCCCAATTGCCCAGCCGGTGCCCATGCTGGACCTCAAGCGCCAGTACAGTCCGCTCCACAAGGAACTTCTGGAAGCGGTCGGCCATGTGCTGGAAACGCAGCAGTTTATTTTGGGCGAGTCCGTTGCCGCCTTTGAAAAAGCCGCTGCCGGCCAGTTGGGCGTGGCCCATGCCGTGGGCTGCTCCTCAGGTACTGACGCTCTCTGGCTGGCGCTGGCCGCTGCCGGCATCGGGCCCGGCATGAAGGTCGTCACCACGCCTTTCAGCTTCTTTGCCTCCACCAGCGCCATTCTCCGCGCCGGGGCCGCGCCGCTGCTGGCCGACATTGAGCCCACCACCTTCAACCTGAGCCCGGTTGCCGTTGAAGCGGTCCTCGATGGCCCGAGCGGTGAGGGCGTCCGAGCCATTCTGCCCGTGCATCTTTACGGCCAGACAGCCGACTGGACCTCTTTTTCTCGCATCGGCAAAGAGCGCGGACTCAAACTCATCGAGGATGCCGCCCAGGCCTGGGGCGCCCAGAGGATGACTGCCGAGGGGCAAGCTGTGAAAGCCGGAGCCCTCGGCGATGCAGCCGCCTTCAGTTTTTATCCCACCAAGAACCTGAGCGCCGCGGGCGATGCCGGCATGGTCACCACAAACTCCGACGAGATCGCCGAGCGGGCCCGTATGCTGCGCCAGCACGGGATGCGCCGGCGCTACCACCACGACGAAATTGGCTGGAACACGCGCATGGACGGCTTCCAGGGCGCCATCCTCCACGCCAAATTGAAGTACATCGACGGCTGGCTTCAGCTCCGGCGCACGGTGGCCAAGCGCTACCACGCGCTCTTCCACGCGGCGGGCCTGGTCGAGGCCGGTCCTTATCCCGTGCGCGGTGTCGTCCTTCCCCACGAGGTTCCCGGCACCCGCCACGCCTGGCACCAGTACGTCATCCGCACCAGCCGCCGCGACGGCCTGCGCCAGTTCCTCACCGAGCGCAAGATCGGCTCGGAGATTTACTATCCTGTTCCGCTTCATTTGCAGGATGCGTTGAAGACTCTCGGCTACGCCGAAGGCAGCTTCCCCGAGGCCGAGCGCGCCGCCCGCGAAGTCCTCGCCCTGCCCATCTTCCCCGAGCTGCGCGAAGATGAGCAGCAAACGGTAGTCGCCGCGATCGCCGAGTTCTTGAGTTAGGGAATAGGGGTCAGGGATCAGGGGTCAGTTCTGCTTGCTTCGAGTCGCCCTGGTCCGGGCCTAAAGGCCCCGATCTTTGGCCCTCTTTTCAGGGGCCTGAAGGCCCCTGCTCCCTCCGAATCATCGATCTACAGCCGCGCTCCCTCCGAATCGCCGATCTACAACCGCGCTGGCTCCGAATCATCGATATACTGCTGCGCTGGCTCCGAATCGCCGATCTACAACCGCCGGGTCAAAATCCGGGTGGCTGGGGACGCACAGATTTTGCGGCGGCGGGACGGGGTGGCTCAAGAGCGTCCGGCAGGCGTTGGGGCTGCCGGTGGACGAGGTGGCGCGGCGGATGGGGGTGCGCCGGTGGGAGGTTCACCGGCTGGAGAAGGCGGAGAAGAACTCCCGGATTATGCTGGCGTCGCTGCGCCGCGCGGCGAAGGGATTGGGATGCGAGTTGGTGTACGCGCTGGCGCCGAAGGAGGGGACGCTGAAAGAGTTGGCGGCCGAGCAGCGGGCGGTGCACGAGAGGGCCCTGGCGAAGAAACGCGAGGAGCGGGAGGCGCAGAAGAAGCCATGGCTGGAAGAGATTGGCTGGCGGGAGAAGTTTCTGGGCTCGATGCGCACGTTGCTGCGGCGGGAGGGGTTCCGCGTGCGGCCGCGGAAGACGGAGCGGGGCGTCGAGAAAGAGCTGGCGGCGTTCCGGGAGGCGAAGAAGCTGGCGGGAGTGGCGGGAGTGATGGGGCGGGTGATGAGCAAGTCAGCAAGTCAGCAAATTAGCAAGTCGGCGGGCTGGCTAGCGGATAGGTGATGGGCGGAGTGTGCGATCCCAGGTCTCAAAAGCGAGACCTGGGATCGCAGGCCGTGGTTCAGCGAGGTTTCTGAGATATGTGGGCCACTGGCCGCGACGATGGATTACTTGAGCCGTTGCCCCGTCGCAGGATCGAAGACGGCGTTGCGCAGAAATTGTTCCGTGGACCAGGGTGGCGCATCTCCTCCAAGATACTGATGGAACCACTCCAGATGCGCCGTATAGTACAAGGCCATCTCATACCAGCTGGGCCAGTGGCCGGCATTGGAATAGATGATCAGCTTGGATGGGACATTCATTTCCTGCAGGGATGTGAACATCTGCAGCGACTGGGTATAGGGAACGCGATAATCGCGCTCGCCGGAGATGACGAGGCAGGGCGTTTTGAAATTCTTGACGAAATAGGACGGAGAGAACTTCTCGTATTGGTCGGAATTCCACGGCTGTCCCTTGAGGTCCCACTTGGGGAACCACAGCTCTTCGGTTGCGCCGTAAAAAGAACGCAGGTCGAAAGGCCCCATCATGGAAGCGATCGCTTTGAAGCGATCGGTGTGTCCCTCGAACCAGTCCATCATGTAGCCGCCGTACGACCAACCCATGGCGCCCATCCGCGAGGAATCGACGTAAGGAAGCTTGCTCAGTTCATCGGTGACCTTCATCAGGTCTTCAAAGACCTTGCCACCTTGATCCCCGGAAATTTCAGCCGTGAAATCCTGGCCATACCCGGTTGATCCATGGGGATTGGCGAAAGCGACGATGTAACCCGAGCCGGGATAAACCTGCCAGTCGCCTCTAAACGAATCCTGCCACTGCATCTGCGGTCCGCCATGCACGTTGAGGATGAGCGGGTATTTCTTGGATGGGTCAAAGTCATGAGGCTTGACGATAAAGACTTCGATCTTCGCCCCGTCGGCTCCCTTCACCCACATTCGTTCTGCAGGGCGCAGGTCTACCCCGTTGGCAACCTCGTCGTTGAAGTGAGAGAGGCGCTGCGGTGTGGAAGCTTCGCCACCAGGCAAGCTGGCGCTGAAGATTTCGACCGGATCGCTGGTTGTGCGCCGGGTGTAGATGATCCGGCGGTTGTCAGCGGAGAGTTCGAAGGAGTCGATGCTGCGGTCAACAAATACTTGCTGAATGGAGCCGGACGCGAGAGTCACCTGGAAGATGGGGTTGTCGCCCTCGACAGGAGCACTGAAGTAGAGCGATTTCGAGTCTGAGGCCCACTGGAAGTCATCCACCCAGTTGCGGAAGGATTCCGTCAGGACGCGCGATGTGCCGGTCGCGCGGTCATAGACGGCCAGGCGAAAGAGGTCCGATTCATAAGCTGGCTGCTTTTGCAGTCGATAGGCGATGTATTTTCCGTCCGGCGAGTATTTCGGATGGCCATCGAAGGCGGGATTTGATGCGGTAATGTTTCGCGGCGGTTGATTGCCGGAGAGCGGAACGATCCACACATCGCTGTTCGTTGACGATGCTTGTGCGCGATCATGATTGGAATCAAAGGCGAGTTCCGAACTGTCCGGGGAGAAAGCGTACTGCAAGGAGCCGCCGATCTCAAAGGGAGGCGAATCAAAGTCTCCAGGCGTCAGGTCACGCACCGTACCGGTAGATGAGTCGACAAGCAGGATGTGTGTGCGCTTGCCGTCTTTCCATTGCGTCCAATGGCGATAAAGCAGCGCATCGGCCAGATGAGCATGGAGCGGGCCCTTGCTCCAGCGCTCGTCGACCTTCTTGTTGCACGCATCGTCGGCGCCGCATTCCGGGTAGACGTCGCTCGAAAACACGATCCATTTGCCGTCTGGAGACCAAAGCGGTTCGGAAACTCCCGTCGAGATCCTGGTCAGTTGCCGGGCTTCGCCACCAGCGGTTGAGATGACGTAGAGGTTGTCGTCTCCATCCCTCGTAGTGATAAAGGCAATCTGTTTGCCGTCGGGGGAGAAAATGGGGGACGATTCACCCTTTTCGCCAAAGGTAAATTGGCGGACGTTCTTGCCGTCGGCGTCCATCATCCAGATGTGCCTGACTTGCTTGGCCTTTGACAGGTCGCTCGTCTGTAAAGTAAACAGCACCGTCTTGGCGTCGGGAGACACGTGCAAGTCGCCGATGTTGCGAATGCGGTACAGGTCTTGAATGGTGAAGGCACGTTTGGCGGCAAAACCGGGTATAGCCACTAGCGGAATGCAGAGCAAGATTGACAACAGCCTTTTGTGCATGAAGCCCCTCATCTCAAAGTGAACTGTTCAAACGACTTCTAACACAGGCGGGTTGGCTTCCGCAATCACTGCGGGCGCGTTCCATCCGCCCTTGCGGGAGCAAACTGATGGACTGCTCACTGGATGGTCGATGTAGGGGGCCATTGAGAATTGCCGCGGCCCGCACCTGTAAAAAAAGCCCCCCGCATTGTGGCAGGGGGCTTATATGTTGGGTCGAGGCGCGAGCGGCGGCAACTGCTTCAGTTGCTGAAGAGCAGAACTCCGGCGGGCTTTTCTTCGGCGACGGAATCGTCGTCGCTGACCGGGCGGTAGAAGAGCTGGTTCACGTCGAGATAGACCTCGAGGAAGGCTGGGCGCGCGGTGATTGTGCCGGCGATCAGGGCTTCGCTCAAGGGGTCCTCGACGTAGCGTTGCAGGGCGCGGCGCAGAGGACGAGCGCCGTAGGTGCGGTCCACCAGGGTCTTGTCGAGAATCCACTTTTTGGCTTCCTCGGTGACGGAGATGGTGATGGACTTCTGGGCCAGGTTGGTGTTGAGCTGCTGAACCATCAGTTCGACGATCTGGATCAGGTCCGCATCGGAAAGCGACTGGAAGATGATGACCTCGTCGAGGCGGTTGAGGAACTCGGGGTTGAAGGTCTTCTTCACCTCCTGCTTCACCAACTCTTCGACCTTCTCGCTGACCATCTCTTCGCGGTCGCTCTGGAAGCCGAGGCCCTGCTTCTTTTGCAGGTGCCGCGCGCCGATGTTCGAGGTCATGATGAGGATGACGTTCTTGAAATCGACCGTATTGCCGAGGCCGTCGGTCAACTGGCCGTCCTCAAAAACCTGGAGCAGGATGTTGAAGACATCGGGGTGGGCCTTCTCGATTTCGTCGAGCAGAACCACCGAATAGGGCGAGCGCTTGACGCGCTCGGTGAGTTGGCCGCCCTCCTCGTAGCCCACGTAGCCCGGAGGCGAACCGATGAGCTTGGAGACGGAATGCTTCTCCATGAACTCCGACATATCGAAGCGGATGAGGGCCTTGTCGGAGCCGAACAAAAATTGGGCAAGTGTGCGGGCCATCTCGGTTTTGCCCACGCCCGTGGGCCCCAGGAAGAGGAAGCTGCCGATGGGCCGATTGGGCGACTTCAAACCCGCTCGTGAGCGGCGAATGGCGCGCGCCAGGGCGCTGATGGCTTTGTCCTGAGAGATGACGCGCTTGTGCAGCTCTTCCTCGACGCGCAGAAGCTTTTGCGTCTCTTCTTCCTTGATGCTGGTGACGGGGACGCCAGTCCAGCGGCTGACCACATCCTCAATGTCTTCGCGGCTGACGATGCCGCTGGCTGAGTCGTCGAGGTGGTATTTGTCGCGCAGGGCGCGCAGGGTTTCGCGCTCTTTGCGCTCCTCGTCGGAGTAGAAGCGAGCCTTCTCAAACTCGTGGTTGGCGATCGCCGAGTCCATCCTGTGCACGATGAATTTGATGCGCTTCTGGACTTCGGTGATCTCCTCGGGCAGCGAGGTTTGGCGCAGTTTGACGCGCGCTCCGGCCTCGTCAATCAGGTCGATGGCCTTGTCGGGCAGGAAGCGGTCGGGGATGTAGCGATTCGAATGCGAGACCGCAAACTCGACGGCGGCATCGGTGTAGCTGACCGCGTGAAACTTCTCGTAGCGGTCCTTGATGCCGTGGATGATCTTGATGGCGTCGGCCTCGTTGGGAGGCGGCACCTTAACAGCCTGGAAGCGGCGTTCGAGGGAGCGATCCTTCTCAATGGACTTGCGGAATTCGGCCGGAGTGGTGGCGCCGATGCACTGGATTTCGCCACGCGAGAGGGCGGGCTTGAGAATGTTGGCCGCGTCCAGCGAGCCCTCGGCGGAGCCAGCGCCGACCAGGGTGTGCAGCTCGTCAATGAAGATGATGGAGTTCTGGCTTTCGATCAGCTCCTTCATGATGGTCTTGAGGCGCTCCTCGAACTGGCCGCGGTACTTGGTGCCGGCCACGATAAGCGAAAGATCCAGGCCCAGAACGCGCTTCTCGGCCAGGAAGCTGGGCACCTCGCCGTCGGCGATGCGCTGGGCAAGGCCCTCGACAATGGCCGTCTTGCCCACGCCGGGTTCGCCGATGAGGACGGGATTATTTTTGGTGCGGCGGCAGAGAATCTGCACCACGCGCTCGAGTTCGGCGTCGCGGCCCACGAGGGGATCGAGCTGCCCATCCGCGGCAGCCTGGGTCAGGTCGCGGCTGAACTCGGCCAGCAGGCTGGACTCGCGCTGGCGCTGCTGCGGCGGGGCTTTTTCCTGGGTGACGCGGCCCAGCTCTTCGCGAATCTGCACCAGCCTCAGGCCGCGCTCTTGCAGGATCTCAGCGGCGAAACACTTTTCCTCGCGCAGCAGGCCCAAAAGCAGATGTTCGGTGCCGATGTGCTTGTGGCCCAGCCTCTCGGCTTCCTCGGCCGCATAGGCCAGCACCCGCTTGCACTCGTTCGAAAGCGGCAGGTCTACGCTGGTCGAGACTTTTTCCCGGACGGTGGTGTGCGCCTCAATCTGCTTGCGAATCGACTCCACCGAAGCGTGCGAGCGCAGGAAGCGGTTGGTCAACGCCTTGTCCTCGCGCAAGAGGCCCAGCAGCAGGTGCTCGGTCTCGATATAAGGCGAGCCGAACTGGCTGGCCTCATACCGCGCGAAGAAGATCACGCGCCGTGCCTTCTCCGTATAGCGTTCGAACATAATGGTCTCCCTTGTGCAAACTTGCTGCTTGCTCGATTAGACTCAAGAACCGTACGAAACGGCGCTTTTTTCGTTCAAATCTTCCAGGCGTCAGGTTCCGCTTGAGGAGTTCGCGCCGGCACGGCCAACCGGCCGCTCTCCAGGCGCAAGGTTCGCGTACAACGCGCGGCCAGATCAGGATTATGCGTCACCAGGATCGATGTCAGGCCGTGGGTCGAGTGCAGTCGTTCAACCATGTCAAAAACGCGGCTAGCGGTGGTTTCGTCCAGGTCGCCGGTGGGCTCGTCGGCCAGCAGCAGCCGGGGATTGTTGACCAGCGCGCGAGCCAGGGCCACGCGTTGCTGCTCGCCGCCGCTGAGTTCTCCGGGCCGATGGTCGCCGCGATCCTCCAAGTCCACTTCCCGCAGCCACTTTGCCGCCGCAACCAGCGCGGCTGGCCTGCGCACGCCGCGTGCCATGAGCGGCATGGCGACGTTTTCCAGGGCGGTGAACTCCGGCAGCAGGTAATGAAACTGCCATACGTAGCCGATCTCGCGATTGCGAAAGGCCGCCGCTTCGCGCTCGGAGAGCTGAGCCACGTTGACCGAGGCGCAGGTTACCGTTCCCGCGGTGGGCGCATCCAGCGCGCCCAGAATGTGCAAAAGCGTGCTCTTTCCCGCCCCGGACTGGCCCACAATGGCCACCATCTCGCCGGTCTGGACCTCAAAATTGAGCCCGCGAAAGAGGGTGAGAGCTCCGCGCGCGGTGGTGTAAGTCTTTTCGAGATTCTGGACCTGAATGATGGGGGAAATGGATGAACCCTGGCTGGTTTGCGCCCGCAACTCCGGTTCCCGCGCTGTGCGGGCGTCCTGGTCGGCAGCCGCTGAAGAGAATTGGGTCATCCCGTTGTCCTTATTTTATCGTGCTGGGGGCGGAGTCCGCGCTGGGTGGGGTTCTTTGCAGCAATTCTCAATGGACCTCCGCATCGGTTATCCCAAGAGCAGCCCATCGCTTTTCTCCCGTAGGGAGCCATCGAAAATAGCCCGGGGCAAGCGTAGTGCAGCCCTGGGTAAAAGGCAAAGAAAGGGGCATCCGCCCTGGAGGGGCGGATCGAATGCGCGTGCCAAGGATTGCTGAATCCAGTGATGGTACCGGGCTTTCACACCGCCCCTCCGAGGCGGGGATCTCCCGGTTGAACGCTTTCCCAAGGTTTCACCCCGGGCTATTTTCAGCTTCTCCCTACGGGAGGAACGGCGCTGAATGTCTCACTACTCCCCTACTTAGAATTCCTGGTTCCTTTGGGTTCTTCGGGTGTGACGGCTGTGGAGTTCAGCCGGGCAATGCGTCCGTTGGGGCCGACGACGAAAGGCAGGGAGAGAGCATTCCAGTTGCCGTTGTCGAAGGGCTGCCAGGTTTTGCCGTCAGATTTTCAGTACTCGATCTTGTTGGTTGAGGCGGTCCAGGCGGTAAAACTGGCCCGGGCTTCATCGGCGAGCAGTTGCGTAGTGGAAAGTGTGCGGGCCGCCTTGGGCTTGCGAAGCTCATCGTAAAGAAAGGCATCGTCGAAGCCAGCGCGGGCGGCGTCGGCGGCGCTGGCGCCGTAGTAGATGGCTTCAATCCGCGCCCAGTAGGTCGCGGCGAGGCACATGGGGCAGGGCTCACAACTGGTATAAAGCTCGCAGCCGGCCAGCGTGAAGGTCCCCAGCGCCTTGGCGGCCGCGCGGATGGCGTTCACTTCGCCGTGTGCCGTGGGGTCGAGCGTGGTGGTTACGGTGTTCACGCCCTCGCCCACAATCCGGCCGTCGCGCACAATCACCGCGCCAAACGGCCCGCCCGCACCGCTGGCCACATTTTCGGTGGCAAGCGCAATGGCGCGGCGCAAAAACTCGGGATTTGGCGATTTCCGCATCGCTGACTTGCTCCACTGTTGGTTGAAAGGCAAGTAAGAATATAGCACAGGCGTTGCGTAGGAAGCAGGGAATAGGGAATTGGGAACAGCCTCAGTTCGGCTGCGCGCAACATCCTTCGCGCCCGCTCCACATTCAACTCTTACCGGCAATGACCTAGAATCTCAGCATGGTTGCCGCAGCCTCTTCGCTCGAAGCTCTGAATGCACGTATTGTTGCCTGCAAGCGCTGCGAGCGGTTGCGTGCGTACTGCGCCGAAGTGGCGCGGGTGCGCCGCCGCGCTTATGCGGACTGCGAGTACTGGGGCAAGCCCGTACCCTCCTTTGGCGATCCGCGGGCGCGGGTGCTGGTGCTGGGACTGGCGCCGGGCGCGCATGGCTCCAACCGCACCGGGCGAATGTTCACCGGCGACGGCTCGGGCGATTTTCTTTTTCCCGTGCTTCATGAGGCAGGTTTTGCCTCGCAGCCCAAGGCCATCAACCGCGACGACGGCATGAAGCTCACGGATCTGTGGATCAGCGCACTGGTTCGCTGCGCTCCGCCGGCCAACAAGCCCACGCCGGAGGAGCAGCGCACGTGCTCCGCCTGGCTGGACGCGGAGGTTCTTCTGCTCAAGCATCTGCGCGTGGTGGTTTGCCTGGGCAAGATTGCCTTCGACGGCCTGCTGGCTCATGCGCGGCGGACCGGGCAGGCGCCCTCGCGCGCCGGGCTGGCCTTTGCTCATGGCGCGGAGTTCACATTGCCCAATGGCGTGGCCGTGATCGCCAGCTATCACCCCTCGTTGCAAAACACCAACACCGGCAGGCTCACCCGGCCCATGTTTCTGAAGATCTTCCAGCGCGCGCGGGAAGTGGCGGGGCAGGGCTGAGCTGTCGTCGCTGGCATTTGGCCGTAAACTGAGGAAACTATGGATTCGTTGTCGAAAGAAATTCTGAAGGAACTGCTCCCAGCTGAGAAGGAAATTGTTCCGCCACCGTCAACCGCGCGGGTTGGCCCACGAAGCCCCGTGGATCACTGGTCCGCAGCCGTGTTGCTGGAGCGGGCGGCCTACTTGCGCGAACTGGCCAGGCACGGGGACGGCTCGGCCAGCGAGACGCTGAAGGAGTATCCGCAACACTATGCGATGCTCTCGTTTCGCAGCCGCGATGGCGTGGCCGAGCTGCATGAGAACTTCGCCGATGTTTTCTACGTGCTTGATGGCCGCGCGACGCTGGTGACCGGCGGTACGGTGGCCGGCGCTCATCGGGTTGGGCCGGGAGAGGTGCGCGGCTCTTCGGTGGAGGGCGGCGCGCGGCAGGAGCTGAGGGCGGGCGATGTGGCGCATGTCCCGGCGGGCGTGCCGCATCAGATGCTGGTTGCCGGCGAGAAGACGGTCACCTGCCTGGTGATGAAAGTCCAGGAGAATCCATAGAGACGGCGTTTTTCCTTGAACCGGAGGGTTGCCTCTGTCTCAGAAGCTGTCCAGAAACTGAAAAACCCCAGGTCTCAAAATTGAGAGCTGGGGTTTTTAGTCTTCAATTCGGAAACTGCGGAATCAGCCGGCTTTTTCCAGCAAGCAGAGGGACAGATCGCGGCGCTCGACCATATCGCTGGTGATTTCGAGATCGCGGACGCGCTTGTTGTTGGGCAGGTGGTACATCAGGTCGAGCATCAGCTCTTCCAGGATCATGCGCAAGCCGCGCGCGCCGATTTTGCGGGCCAGGGCCTCGCGGGCGATGGCAGCAGCGGCCTCCGGCGTGAAGTGCAGGCGGACATTCTCGAACTCAAAGAGCCTCTGATACTGCTTGAGGATGGCGTTGCGCGGCTTGGTGAGAATCTCGATCAGCGCCGCTTCATCCAGTTCGTCGAGGATGCCCATGACCGGCAGGCGGCCGACAAACTCGGGAATCAGGCCGTACTTGATCAGATCCTGCGGCTCGGTACGGCGCAGCAGTTCGGTGTCACGATGCGAACGGGTGGTGGCCGCATCGGCCTCGGCATCCATGGCCTTGAAGCCCAGCGCCTTCTTGCCCACGCGCCGGCCCACGACGCGCTCCAGACCCACAAACGCCCCGCCGCAGATGAACAGGATGTTGGTGGTATCGACGGCGGTGAACTCCTGGTGCGGGTGCTTGCGTCCGCCCTGCGGCGGAACGTTGGCGACTGTGCCTTCGAGGATCTTGAGCAGCGCCTGCTGCACGCCCTCGCCGGAGACGTCGCGGGTGATGGAGGGGTTCTCGTCCTTGCGGCCGATCTTGTCGATCTCGTCGATGTAGATGATGCCCTGCTGAGCGCGCGTTACGTCGCCGTCGGCGGCCTGCAAGAGCTTGAGGATGATGTTCTCCACATCCTCGCCCACGTAGCCGGCCTCGGTGAGGGTGGTGGCGTCCACGATGGCGAAGGGCACGTCGAGCATCTTGGCCAGGGTGTGAGCCAGCAGCGTTTTTCCCGAGCCAGTGGGGCCGATGAGCAGGATGTTGGACTTGCTCAGCTCCACTTCGTTGTTGCGCGCCTTGTTCATCTGGATGCGCTTGTAGTGGTTGTAAACCGCGACAGCGAGTTTCTTCTTGGTCTGGTCCTGGCCGATCACGTAGTCGTCGAGAAAGCTTTTCACCTCCGACGGCTTGGGCAGGTGGCCGGCGGCGTTGGCTGGCTGGGCGCCATCGGCGCCACGGTCGTCCTCGAGAATCGAATTGCAGACGGCTACGCACTCATCGCAGATGTAAGCGCGAGGGTAGTCGCTGGGCGACGAGATCAGCTTGGCCACAGCGTCCTGCGACTTGTGACAGAACGAGCAGCGCAATGCTTCTTCGGGTCCCGTGCGCGTTTTCATGTTTCCGCTCCCTTTGGACGAGCTTGTTTCGAGTTTTACTTCCCGCGCCCCGGCCAGTCTAGCAGGTTAACAGGCGTTACGCTGGCGCATGGATCGGTCAGGCGCGCGGCCGGTCGATGATTTCGTCGACGATGCCGTATTCCTTGGCCTGTTGCGCGTTCATGATGAAGTCCCGCTCGACGTCGTGCTCGATGCGGTCCAGGGGCTGGCCAGTGTGTTTGGCGATGATATTGTTGGTAATCTCGCGGATGCGGAGAATCTCGCGCGCGTGAATGTCGATGTCCGTGGCCTGGCCGCTAAGGCCGCCCATGGACGGCTGATGGATGAGAACCCTGGAGTTGGGCAGGGCGAACCGCTTGCCCTTGGTGCCGGCCAACAGCAGAAACGCACCCATGCTGGCCGCCTGGCCGATGCAGATGGTCTCCACCTTGTTCTTGATGAACTGCATGGTGTCGTAGATGGCCAGACCCGCGCTGATGGAGCCGCCGGGAGAGTTGATGTACAGATGCACGTCCTTGTCCGGATCTTCGCCGGAGAGAAACAGCATCTGCGCCACGATGAGGTTGGCCACCTGATCGTCGATGGGCGTACCCAGAAAGATGATGTTGTCGCGCAGCAGACGGGAGTAGATGTCGTAGGCGCGCTCGCCCCGGCTCGTCTGTTCAACCACCATGGGAACCAATGCCATTCGAGCGATTCTCCGATGCACGTGCTCATGCACGCTCTGTGAGGAGTGGCTTGAAAAAGCCACTTGAAGGTTTAGGTTTCGGCCCACCCAATTGGAGAACCGTCGTGGGTCTTCTTCTCGCTCTTCCGTCGGGGAGTCTTGCTTCCCGTTTTCTTGCCTGACGCGCGGCCCTGGAGGTTCAATTTCCAGTCCGCGCGTCGATTTCCGCAGTTTTGCCGCCCTACGCGGGCAACCGCTCGTACAGCAGGCTCGCGGTTTTCTCGCGCCGCAATTGCTCCCGGATTCTGGTCAGTCCGCCGTCCGCCGTCAAACGCGTCCGCAGGGCATCAATCGGTTCGCGGGCTTGCAGAGCGGCCAGTTGCAATTCGCGGTCCAGTTCCTCGTCGGTGATATTAATGTCTTCCGCAGTCGCGATGCGGTCCAGCAGAATATTGGATTTCACCTCGGCCACGGCGCCGTCGCGCTGAGCTGTGCGCAGGCGGCCAAAGTCCAGCTTGCGCATCTGCTCGGTGTTCATGCCCTGGGCCGCCAGGGCGCGCAGTCCGCGCTCCAGGCGCGTGTCGATCTGCTGCTGCACCAGCGACTCGGGCACCGCAAACGGGTAGCGTTCCGTTAGCGCGGCGAAGAGCCGGTCCTTGGTTTCGCCTTCCACGCTGCGGCGCTTGCGGTTCGCCATGTGGTCGCGGACGCGGTCTTCCAACTCCTTCAGGCTTTCGTACTGGCCCAGCTCCTTGGCGAAATCGTCCGTCAACTCCGGCATGGTGCGCTTCTTGATGGACTTGACCTCGACCTGGTAGGTCACGGTCTTGCCGGCCAGCTTGGGTTCGGCAAAATCGGCCGGATAGATGACCTCGGCCTTCAGCTCCTGGCCGGGCTTGGCGCCGCGCAGCACGGTTGTGAAAGCCTCTACGGTGTCCTTGCCGCCAACTTCGACCAAGGTGTCTTCACCAGCCACCGGGTCGGCCTCGGCATCGCCTTCAACCTGGCCCTTATAGGTGATCTGCGCCCAGTCGCCGTCCTTGAGCGCCCGATCTTCCTCGACCGGCTCGATGGTGGCGCGCGACTCGCGCAACTGCTCGATTTCGGCCTGGAATTCCTCTTCGGTGATCTCCACCGATGGCTTCTCCACGGTTACCGACTGATAACCCTCGATGGAAAACTCGGGAACGAACTCGAAGACCGCCTTGACGTGCAGCGGCTGGCCATCGTCGATGGTCAGTTCTGTCACTCGCGGCTCGCCGACGGGCTTGACGCCCAGATCCTGAACCGCCTTGTTGAACCGCTCGGGCAGCAGGCCGTCGATCACGTCCTTGCGAATTCCGTCGGCAAAGCGGCGACGGACAACCGTCTCCGGCACCTTGCCGGCGCGGAAGCCGGGAATCTTGGCGTACTTCCGGTAGTTGGCGGTCACGGTCTGATATGCCTTGGAGACCTCTTCGGCGGGGACATCCAGCACCAGTTCGCGGGTGCACTCCGGGTTCAGAACCGGGCCATGCTCGTGGTTGTGGCCCTCATGGTCGTGGTCATGATCGTGATCGTGTTCGAGGTTGTCGTTTGTTACCTCGGCCGATTCAGGTTGTGGATTGTTTTCTGCTGTGTCGGTGGAGTTCAACGTATTGCCTTCCATGCGCTTGCGCGCTAAACAAACTGCCAGACTGGGGTACAAAATGCCACTAAGAGCCGCAAAACTTCAACTCTTGCGGCAGACTGCTGCCGAGGGCTGCCGCTCCGGGCGAAACCAGCTCCGTGCGGCCAGGGGAATACCTCCCCTTATGGTAAGTGGGTTTGCTGACAGGGTCAAACCGGCTGGGGCGGTTTTGATGCCGGGAGGCACCGGGAAAGGTACTGCTCCACCCACGGACGAAGACCTGTCCGCGGGGGCCCTGGCTACTGCTCAGCAAGTTGGGGCTTGCGGACGTAGGGCAGAAACCGGGGATGGGCCGCGCCGCATCGGGCGTAGTATGCGCGGGCCTCTTTCAGGCTGAGGGCGCCGTTCACGGTCAACCGGACATCGGAGGCGTCGCCGTCTTCCTGGCCATCATCCTCCCACCAGCAAACCGGGCACAAGGCCAGCGCCTCGGGAGCCTCCAGCGTTTTACATCCGCAGCATGGGCAACGAAAACGAGTCTCCACGAACTTCCCCTGTGAGTGGACGGGAACATCAGCTTGGGGTTTACACAAAAGGCAGCTTCCGGCCGCTGGTTTCTCATTTTTCGCCCTGCAATCTTCGCTTCTTGCGAGCGGATACGGCTTTTTCATGCGGGAATTCAAGGAAACGCTCCCGGCCGGCAGCGGACAGGCCGGAAGCCGGAGGCTGGCAACTCCTTACGGCACAAGCACTCGCAGACGCACGTGCCCCCCGGCGCTCTGGCCGGGCTTCATCTCCACCCATCCCCGGAGGTGCAATCGGATTTTCGGAACGAAGTCGTAGGCGGGGCACCCTTTTCGACGCCGGCAAGCGCGTTCCATGGGCAGCGCAATCTTTCGCTTAAACGGGCCGCCTCTCCGGTAACGGCGGCCATCTGGGGATGGCGCCACAGCGCGAGGATACTCTGAGATAAACTGAGCATTTTTTGCAGGGTGCGCGGGTGTAAACTACGATTTCTTGCTCCGAAACAAAAACTATGAGTATTGAAAAAGACGTTCCCCCCCTGAGCTACTCGCGCGGCCCCAACCGCCCCCTCCTCGATCTGACCATTGGCGGCCTGCTCCATCGGACAGCCGACCGCTTCCCCGACCGTTTGGCCGTGGCTTCATGCCACCAGTCGAAACGGCTCACCTGGGGTGAGTTGAGCGTCGAGGCTGACCGCGTGGCGCGGGGACTCTGGTCGCTCGGTGTGCGCCGGGGCGACCGCGTAGGACTCTGGTCCACCAACTGCATCGAGTGGATCATCCTGCACATGGGCTGCGCCCGGGCAGGCGCCGCGCTGGTCAACGTGAACCCGGCCTACCGCTCGCACGAGCTCCAATACACGTTGAACAAGTCGCGGATGAAGGCTCTGTTCCTGTGGCACAAGGACAAGCGCGCCAACTACGAGGAGATTCTGGACCGCGCCTGCCATGGCCTGACGCACACGCTGGAACACACCATCTATTTCGACTCGCCGGAGTGGCCCGCGCTGCTGGAGACTCCAGGGGAGTTGCCCGCGAATGTGGACCCGGAAGACGTCGCCAATATCCAGTACACCAGTGGCACCACGGGGCTGCCCAAGGGCGTGATGCTCACCCATCACAACATTGTGAACAACGGCCAGTTTCTGGCGCAGGGCTTTCACTACACCGAGCAGGACAAGATCGTTTTGCCGGTGCCGTTGTTCCATTGCTACGGCTGCGTGATCGGAACGATGTCCGCGCTGAACACCGGTGCGGCGATCATTCTTCCCAGTTGGACCTACGATCCGCGCGCCACGCTGAAAGCGATTCACGACGAACGGGCGACCTCGGTCTATGGTGTTCCAGCCATGTATGTGGCGGAGTTTGCCCTGCCGGATTTTGCCAGCTTCGACCTGACCTGCCTGCGTACCGGCATGATGAGCGGCGCGCCCTGCCCGGTGGAGCTGATGAAGCGGGTGCTCGACGAGATGCATTGCCGCGAACTGGTCATCGCTTATGGCCAGACCGAGACCTCGCCCGTGGTGACCATGAGCGACGCCGGCGACAGCATCGAGATTCGCGTCAACACGGTGGGCCGAGCCATGCCTCAGACCGAGATCCGGATCTCGTCGCCCGCCAGCGGCAAGCCGGTGCCCATGGGCAAACAGGGCGAGGTCTGCGTGCGCGGCTATGCGTTGATGAAGGGATACGACGGCGATCCGGAAGCCACGGCGGATGTCATCCGCGCCGACGGCTGGCTGCACACTGGCGACCTGGGCATCATGAGGCAGGACGGCTGCATCCACCTGACCGGCCGCTCGAAAGATGTGATTATCCGCGGCGGAGAAAACATCTATCCCCGCGAGGTCGAGGAGTTCCTCTACACCCACCCCAAAGTGGACGAGACGCAGGTGGTTGGCATTCCCAATGCGCGGCTGGGCGAGATTGTTGTCGCTTGGGTGCGGCTGGCGCCGGGAACCGAAGCTACGGAAGAAGAGATTCGGGAGTTCTGCAAAGGCCAGATCGCCTACTACAAGATCCCCGAGTACGTCCGCTTTGTCACTCAGTTTCCGATCACACTCTCCGGCAAGATTCAGAAGTACAAGATTCGCGAGTTCGAGATCGAGGCGAGAGGCTTGCAGCAGGAGGCCAACGCCGCTACGGCGTAGGTCTGCATGGTAGTATGGACCTCGTAGTTTCCCAGGTCTCAAAGTCGTAATGCAGGGCACGCAGCTCTCAAAGCTTTCAGTACCAATAAAAAAGCGAGAGCAGCCCCAAAGCTGAAGTAGTTATTGATCCGGTCCCGAAGTATTGACACACCGTGCCCGCCTTTGCGCCTTTTTCCTGGCGCAATGACGGGAAACCGATGCATTACTTTTGGGCTGGATTAATAGGAATCCTGACTAAATGACTGAGAATCTTGTGGAGATGGACTTCTTGCGCCGGATAGCCCGGCGTTTTGCTCACGGAGTCGCCTGGCGCCTTGAAGCTGGAACGCCATGGATAGGCAAGATGCTGAGTCCTGTGGCAGCAGAGCGCTGCATTTTTTATGACAAACTTGGATACATTCCTCATCTGAGGCACCCGCGTACCTTCAACGAGAAAATCTGCCATCGCAAACTATTCAATCCAGTTCCGCGGGCGGCGATGTTAGCCGACAAGTTTGCCGTGCGAAAGTTTGTGGCCGACCGCGGTTGCCCGGAGATATTGAACGAAGTTCTGCTGGTTACAAAGCACCCGGAGGAGATTGACTTTGCAAAACTCCCGCAACGCTTTGTTATAAAAGCCACCCATGGCTCCGGATGGAATATTATCGTCAAAAACAAGGAAGAGATTGTTTCTGAAGAGATTGTTGGCCAGTGCAAGATATGGATGAATAGCGTCTATGGGGAGTGGGCCAGGGAACGCCACTACCGGGATATTCCGCCGGCGATCATGATTGAGAAATTTCTCTTCGACGCCAAATATGAAGTTCCGCCGGATTATAAGTTTTTGGTATTTCATGGAAAATGCCATTTTATCCAAGTGGATTATGGGCGATTTACCGAGCATACGCAGACGATTTACAACACCGGATGGGAAGCGCAGGACTTTACCTGCCAGCAACCACGCGGGATCGTCGATCCAGAGAAACCCGCCACGCTGAAGCGAATGCTCGAAATCGCCGAAGTGCTGGCTCGGGATATAGATTTTTGCAGAGTGGATTTGTATTCAATCAACGACCGCGACGTTTATTTCGGCGAAATGACATTAACGCCGTGGGCTGGATTTACGCGCTTCAGACCGACCACGGAGGGCGATTTGCTGATGGGTGCGCTCTGGTAAGCTGGTTGGCTGAGGAACGGCAAAGGCGGGGAAGAGATTTGCACCTGGAGCGATTGCAGCGCCGCGACGGCGTAGTGGGCTACATGGTTGAATCCGTCTCCTGGTTTCTCAGGTCTCAAAGTCGTAACGCAGGGCCCGGCTCTCGATTTTGGGAACTGGAAGTGCCGCGAATGGCACAAGCCGCAATACTGGGACTGAATCTTCAGCCTACTTCGCGGCTGCCGCTCGGTGCGCCGCCAGCATCTCTCGCCGCAGAATCGCATTGATGCGCGACTGATAGCCCTTCCCCTGCGCCTGCAGCCACGCCAGCACATCAGCATCCACGCGCGCCGTAATCTGCCGCTTCACCGGACGGTAGAAATGGCCACGCTCGGCATTCTTCCACTCCTCGTCGGTCATCTCCGGTGCGTCGCTCAAGTCGATCTCGCTGTCTGGCCGTGCTGCCAGTGTCCGTAAATTCTCCCGTTGCGCCTCCGTCAGGGGGGGCAGCGTCTCCAACGTGAAACTAACCATTTTCGTCTTCATAGCGTTGCCTCTCCTTTCGTGTGGCGTATCGAGCGGAGATGATTCGAATCACCTCTCTGATGCCGCCATACGCATCTTCTTCTTTAACGGTGTGCGCCACCATCATGAGCAAACAGCCATCGACCTCTCCATAGGTTCGCCAGCGCTGTTCTCCGCACTTGATGCGATCCTTAACGGAGACGAGGAGCGGGTCGAGAAAGACCTGACTCGCTTGCAGAAAGCTGACGCCGCGCTTGCACTGGTTGGAGAGGTTCTTCGCCTCATCCCACTCAAAACGGATTCCGCTCACGTCAATATTGTAATTACAAATATATAATTATTCAACTCGAACCGCTTCCGCTGAGATGCGGACCAGTTTGGCGCCCTGCTTGACTGGCTCGGAGCCCTAGCGCGTCTTCGCGGCGCGCGGGTTTGCCTCGACCGGCTTCTTGTAGCGGCCGCGGAAGGCGTTCCAACGGATTTGAGCGATCTCCTGGAGCATGCGGATGCCGTCGCGCAGGTAGCTCATGCGGGTGCGCTCGTCGTGGGCCCAGCTTACCGGCACTTCGATGATCCAGTAACCGCGCTTGAGGGCGATGAACAAAATCTCCGGGTCGAAGCCCCAGCGATCGATGGTCTGGAGCTGGAAGACGGTCTGCGCAGCCTCGCGGGTGAAGGCCTTGAGGCCGCACTGGGTATCGGCGAAGGGCAGGCGCATGACGGCGCGGGTGACGGCATTGAAGCAGCGCCCGAAGAACTGGCGGTAGAGGGGCTGGCGCTGGGTCTGGCGGCCACTCTCAAGCCAGCGAGAGCCGATGGCGATGTCAGCGCCCCCCTGGATGGCTGTGAAGAGGCGTTCGGCCTCCTCGATGGGCGCCGAGAGGTCGGAGTCGGTGAAGAGCGCCACTTCGCCCCGAGCCTGCAGCATCCCGGCGCGCACGCTGTAGCCCTTGCCGCGATTGCCGGGGTTCTCAATGAGCCGCACCTCGGGCGCACTCCGGGCAAAGGCCCGCACCACATCGGCAGTGCCGTCGCTGGAGCCGTCGTTGACCACCAGAACTTCGGCATCCCAGCCGCGAGCGCGAATGCAGCCCATCACCGAAGCGAGTGTCGCGGGCAGGCGGGCGCTCTCGTTGTAGGCCGGAATTACGATGCTGTACTTCGGCCCGGCGCTGTTTTTCGGCTCCGTGTTGTTCGTGGAATCGTCTGTCACGTCTCCGCCCCCTCCCTCAACTCTCGCTCCTGGCCGGGAGCGGAAATTTCAGGGAATGACTCTGGTCATCATAAATGCCGCCGGGCGAAGTTGGCCGATGTTCTCTGGGGCGGAGGGGATTTCTGCCAAGCCATTGAGAGGAAAAGGTCCAAATCCACAAGGAAGCCTTGTTTTTCGTGCCACGACAGGTAGAATCCGGTTATGCTGTGAGCGGAGGCAAGAGGACATGACAAAGGCAGACTTGGTGGAAAAGGTGACCGGAGTGGGCGACCTGACGCGCCGCGACGGCGAGGTCATCGTCGAGACCATCTTCGATGCGGTGATCGGGGCTCTCAAGAGCGGAGACAAGATTGAGATTCGCGGCTTCGGATCCTTCCGCATTCGCCAGCGCAATCCGCGCATCGGGCGCAACCCTAAGACCGGGGAGCGTGTTGAGGTTCCAGCCAAGAAAGTGCCCTACTTCAAGCCGTCCAAGGAGCTGCGCGACCTGGTCAATCCCCAGGAAGCCATCAAGGCCTCCTGAGCGCACTCACCCTTCCCGACGTGCAAGGCATCGGCTGAGCCTGTTTGAGGCGGGGCGCAAAGAGTTGTCCCGAGAATCAAGGCATGGCTCTTCAGCAATCTCAAATTTTCGCGTGCCGGCGGTTTGCCGCGCTGCCCGCCAGGATCGCGCTCCGGCTCGGCGGGCTGTGGAGGGATTTTCCGCGCAGGGCCTTCACAAGGGCCGCGCTGCCCTGCTGGAGCGTCTTGCTGGCCCTGTTGGCGGGCGCCGCGCTGCGCGGGTTCTTCATTCTGGTGTATCCGGAGTTCGATGGAGACGCCGCGGTCTACGGAACCATCGCCAAGAACCTGCTGGTTCATCACGCCTATGCGCTGGATAATCCTTACCACCTGACTCTCATCCGGCTGCCTGGCAATCCGTTCTTCGTGGCGATGATCTTCAAGCTCTTCGGCATGGAGAATTATGCCCCGATCCGGCCCATCCAACTGGCCATCGACCTGGCCTCGTGCCTGCTGATTGCCGGATTTGTCTGCGATCATGTCTCGCGGCGCGCCGCCTGCTGGGCGCTATGGCTGTCCGCTCTCTGCTTCTTTACCGCCAATTACACCGCGACCCCGATGATGGGGACGATCTCCATCTTTTGCGTCGCGCTGGGCCTCTTCGCCAGCGGCCGCCTCATTCGCGGCATCCGTTTGCAAAACCGGCTGCCATGGGGCTACCTGGCGCTTACCGCCGCAGCCCTCAGTTGCGCCATTCTCTTTCGCCCCGACGGCGGGCTGCTTGCGGCCGCCATTCTTCCCGGCATCTGGTGGTATGCGCGCCGCAGCGGAACCGGCGTCCTTTGGAAGACCTCACTGAGGGCCGCGTTGCTCTGCGCCCTGCTGGCCGCCCTTCCCTTTGTTCCCTGGACCATCCGCAACTACCGCGTCTTTCACGTCTTCCAGCCCCTCGCTCCGCGCTTTGCCAACGATCCCGGCGAAGACCCCTTGCCGGGCTATGTGCACTGGACGAAGACCTGGCTGGTCGAATACGTTTCCTCCCCCGAGGTGTACTGGAAAGGCGACGGCCTTCCCATCGACATTTCCCTGCTGCCGAACCGGGCCTTCGACTCCGCCGAGGAGTACCGCCAAACCTCCCGGCTGATTTCGGATTACAACGACGTATGCACGATTACGCCGGAGCTTGATGCCCGTTTCGCCGCCCTCGCCGATCAACGGATCAGCCGCCATCCCCTGCGGTATTTCGCGGTCTTGCCGCTGGCCCGCGTAGCCGATATGTGGCTGCGCCCGCGCACAGAACTGCTCTGGGACGCGTTGCCCATCCGCTGGTGGGAGTGGCGCCAGCATCCGGGCGGCTCGCTGGTTGCCTTCAGCTATGGGCTGCTCTGTGCGGCGCTTCTGGCGCTGGCTTGCCTCGGTTTTGCTCGCCGGCGTGTGCCGTTCGCGGCCATGCTGGGCGCCTATGTGGTCTTCCGCTGTCTGCTGCTGGCGACCATGGAGAACGCCGATCCGCGGTACACGCTGGAAGGCTTTCCCATTGTGCTCATCGCCGCGGCTGTGGCCATTGTGCCGCGCCCCAGAACGGGCCTCGCACCTGACTAGCGCGGACGTATGCCAATCACGCTCAACATGCGCCCGGCGTGGCCCTGCGAGCCGCGATGAGAGAAAAACAGCTCCGGCTGGCAATTTGTGCAGCCGCCCACCCAACGAATTGACCGTGGCTTGAGGCCCGCCGCGAGCAACTGGCGGCGGTTGGCCTCCACCAGATTCAGGTGCAGGCTGGGGCCGATCTCTGAGTGGCCCGGAGCGCGCTGCGTCAGAAACAGCATCGGGTATTTGGTTCGCACAGGGTCCGAGTCGTAGACCTCGCGGAAGAGTTCGCGGGCGTAGGAGAACTGCGACTCGAAGTTGGAAAGCATCTCCTCGCCCACGGAGTAGCAGCAGGCGCCAATGCCGGGACCGATGGCGGCCACCAGATCTTCAGGCCGGGAACCGAATTGGAGCCTCATGCGGCCGATGCCGCTCTCGACGATGCGATTTACCGTTCCCCGCCAGCCGGCGTGGAAGGCGGCCACCGCGTGCCGCTTGCGGTCGGCCACCAGCACAGGGATGCAGTCTGCGGTCTGGATGCCGACGAGCAGACCGGGCTCATCGGTCATCAGGGCGTCGGCTCTCGACGGCCGCTCGCGGCTGAGGTCTGCCGCGCCTGCAATGACCATGCGGTTGGAATGAATCTGCTTGAGAGCCACCAGCGGTGTGGCCGCGTCTCCGGTGATTGCTTCAGCGAAGAGCTGGCGGTTGCGGAGCACCGTTTCCCGGTCGTCCGCTGCCGTAAAGCCAAGATTCAACTCGCCCGGCGCGTCGTCAGCGCAATAAGCGCGGCTGAGGCCGCCCCGTCGCGTGCTGAAGCCGTGCCAGAGCCAAGGCATCTTCTCCCAGGCGGGAACCGATAGCCACTGGACGCCATTGCGGGCGATGCAGGGGACGGGCGCGGCTGGGACGAGTTCCTCCGGCGCAGAGCGTTCCAAACGCATCCGCAGGGTCACGCCGGCGGCTTTGCCGCGCAGGTTGCGGTTGAGGCCCGCCCGCTCAAAAAGCGCGTCGATGGCCTGGATTTCCGGGCTGGAGTGAGTGTCACGCGTGGAGGAAGAGCGCATCTGGCTCCCATTCTATCTGGTGGCACGCAAACGAATGGGCCTGCCTTCCGGCAGGCCCGTTTGAGAGGCAGTTTAGAGAGGGGGTCCAGAGGGGAATTTGAGAAGAGGTTCGTACTGAACCTTCAAGAAGGAGGGGATTCCTTTCTTGGGTGAGTGGTATTTCGGGGAAGCCTCTGCTAATTACCGTATAGATGCGGGGAAACGGGAAAGGTTTCACGGCCAGAGGAATTATTCTTCAACAAATTTTCATGAGCTTCCCGGTGAGTTGGCACTGCCCGAACTTATGCGTCCATCCGGTAGCAATCTTGCGATGCGGGAATGTGTTTCGGCTTCCGAGATAAGGGAGTTGGCGGCCTGCGAAGTTTTTTCAGTTCAAGCGGTTACACTCATCAATGCCTGCCGGCCCGGCAACCGCTATCCTGGGGAACGCCTATGGCGTGAACTCATTCGCCAGCAGCGCCGGCCTCGACGCTTCCGCACGAAGGCGGCTTTGTCCACCAGAGGTCCGGCTCCGCGCAGGATTGCTCCGGTTCGACGCGGACGCCCAGGCGAGCCAGCTCGCGCAAGATTTCGGCAATCGCCGAGTCCACAGACATCTGTACAGATGGGCTCAAACTGCAACCCATCTCATAGGAGTGGCCCACGACTCCGACAAGCAAAAGCTCCGCGGGCGCGGCGCCCAGAAGGTTGATGGTGAGCAAGGTTTCTGTCAGAGCGGGCGCGTGCGGCCCCATCCGGGGCTCGACCTGGCAGTGGAGGATCTCCGGCATGCGATAGAGAAGAACTGTGCCGGGGCGCTGTTCGCTCTTCACCGAGTCGATCAGGATGACGGCATCCTTGCCGATGAGGTAATCGGCCAGGTCGAGCCCAGGGGTGCCCAGGTCTGCCACTTCTACGTTGCTCTCGAAGCGATATCTGGCCTGTAACATGCGCACAACGCACGGCCCGAACCCGTCATCCTGAAGCAGCACATTTCCAATTCCGGCAATGAGGACGCGCTTCATAAATCCCCGGCCGTCCCGATCTTTCTTCCCGACGGGTCGAAGGCGTGACAGGCGCAGGCCATGCAGGGGTCAAAAGAATGGATGGTTCGGAGGGCTTCGAGCGGCTTCTCGGCATCCGCTATTTCAGTGCCCAGCAGCGCGGCTTCGTAGGGCCCGCGCACGCCATTTTTATCCCTCGGACTTGCGTTCCATGTGGAGGGCACCACGGCCTGATAGTTCTTGATCTTGCCCTTCTCGATCACCACCCAGTGAGAGAGCGCGCCGCGCGGCGCTTCGTGCGTTCCCACTCCCTCAATTTCGCCATCGGGAAAACTCGGCGGATTGTGGGTTGAGTAATCGCCTTTGGAGATGTTATCGACCAGCATTTGCCAGTGCTCGTGGGCCAGGTCGGCCAACACTGCCGCGCGAATGGCGCGCGCCAGGTGGCGGCCCATGGTGGAACGAAGCTGCTCGATGCCAATCCTATGTCCGGCGATGGACGATACTCGATCCAGCGCGGCGTCTGTCCACTTTCTGGTCAGCGCATGGCCTTGCATATAGCCGATCAGCACTTGAGCGAGCGGTCCCACTTCTGCCGGCTGTCCTTCATACCGGGCGGCCTTCACCCAGGTGTATTTCTGATCGGGATGCCAGTCGGTATACTCGGGAACTGTTTCGCCTTTCCAGGGGTGAAGCGCCTTGTCGCCCCGGTAATAGGCATGAGTCACATCTTCGGTGACCGACTCGCGAAAGCGCCCATCCATAAATCTTACGGATCGGCTGGCAGCGTCGGCGGCAAAGTCGCGAATATATCCCCCGGGAAGGTCGAATTGGCTTGCCTGGGCATCGCGGGGCAGGTCGGGCACAGCCAGATATCGATCGCTGCCCCTTCCGCTGCCAAACCACTCCGGATAGTAGCCAGCCAGCGCGCAGGCGTCGGGGAAGTAAACGCGCTGGACGAAATTCGATACCTCGCTCATGAGCGCCTGAATCGATTCCAGGCCTTCCATGCCCAGCACTGCTTCACTATCAAGATTGATCGCGTTCGCTACGCCGCCGACGGTCAGGTTTTGAATGTGCGGCATCTTTCCGCCGAGTACGGCGACGGCCTGGCTGGCCTTCCTCTGGAATTCCAGGGCCTGGAGATAGTGCGAGAAGAAGAGCAGATTCGCTTCCGGCCGCAAATGCATCGCCGGATGCCCCCAGTAGCCATTCGTCAGGATGCCTAACTGCCCGCTTTCCGCGATGCGGGTCGCCTTGTCTTTGGCAGCTTTCATCTCCTCGCGGGAGTTGCGCGTCCAGGATGAGAAGCCCTCCGCAAGCGAGGAAGCCCTGCCGGGATCTGCCTTGGGAATCTGAAGCACATCGACCCAGTCAAGCGCCGAGAGCTGATAGAAATGCACCACGTGATCGCGAAGAGCGTGATGGATGAGGATGAGATTGCGAATGTATTGGGCATTGGCGGGAATTTGCAGTTTCAAGGCATCTTCAACGGCGCGCACGCTGGCGATTGCATGCACCGTGGTGCAGACGCCGCAGATTCGCTGGGCAAAGAGCCATGCTTCGCGCGCATCCCTGCCCTGAAGGATCTTTTCCATCCCCCGCCACATGGTGGCTGAAACCCAGGCGTCCGAAACCCTGCCGTTGTCAACCTCGACATCGACACGCAGATGTCCTTCGATTCTGGTAATTGGATCGATCTTGATACGTCGCGTCATAGGATGAACTCCAAACTAGGTGTGCTTTTCATCTTGGTTCCTATCTGCCGTTTTTCAGCGGGCAGCCGTTTAGTCAGCAGCCGCGTACTGCTTGTAATCGGCCTGGCGGGGATGAAGGATTGCTCCGTTCCAACGCGCTGACTCCATAACGTGCCAAAGCCTGTTGGATGCCGGCAGTATCGGCAGCGCTTTTGCAAGCAGACTGAAACTGGCGATGGCCAGCGAGAGGAAGCCGAGGTCGATTAGCAATTCGATTGCAGTAGGGAAGTAGAACGCTCCAGCCCGGGGCTGAAATGCCAGCGTCGTTGGATCAAACCGGTACAAGATGCCGCCGAGCGCGGCAAGCAGGCTTCCTTGAAACGCGAGCCTGACGTTATGCTTCCTGCTGGCAACGGCGAGCATCGAGGCGGCCGCCATCAGCGACAGTGTCTCCATCCAGAAGAGGGCGCTGGGGGCCGAGATTTCAACGGCCAGCGGAAGTCTGCCGCGCAACGCCAGGTCCGCAAAGCGGAATGCCAGCCAGGTCGCAATGATCCATGCCGTGATGCGGCTCATTTCGCGCAGCACATCCACGTCAAGGGGACGGCCCCAGATGAGATGGCAAATCATCAGCACCACGCTGACAAAGGCAAAGCCCATGAAGGATGCGGCCCACACATAGAGCAGCGGCAAACAGGGCGTCTGCCACAAAGGATGGACCTGATTGCCGGCCAGAAGCATCAGCGCGCCCAACGAAGATTGATGCATCGCGGGCAGGAGGAAAGCCAGTCCAAGCACCCACGGATAGATTCGCTTGAGAATGCCTTCGGCCATTTCCACGGTCGATTCCAACTCCGGCCAGCGGCTGTGAACCCATTCCAACACCGGCGGAATCGCTTCCAGAAACAAGGGGACCGCCGTGTATAGCGGCATGCAGAAGCCCACTTCCAGCATGGGAGAATGCACGTTCCATCGCCAGGGCGCGAGTATCCAGAGGAAATTCCACGGACGGCCCACATCGATTCCAAGCAGCATGAGGCCGGATGCGTAAACCAAAAAACTGCTGATTACGGCCGTTCGCATCACGCTATGCAAACGGCGGCGGCCAAAGAGCCACGTAGCAATGCCGATGGAAAACCCTCCCGACCCCAGGCCGGTCAGAGCCATGATGTTGAAGGTCTTCCAGATTCCCCATGCATAGGCGTCATTCATTCCGCTGGCGGGGCCCAGGCCCACTATCTCGCGGTAAAGCACCAGCCCGCAGGCTACGATGCCCAAGGTGCACAACGCCACAAACGGCCGAGTGAGAATCGGAATGTCAAAAACGGGAACGCTTCTTTCCCACGCCTTGCTCATAGTTGCGGCCTCAACCCGGTAGCTTTCTCCTCTTCCTTCAAATGCTTTTCGTGGCGATTCCAATTCTTTCGAGTTATAAAGACAATCCCGGCATACAGAGCGGCGGGGAAGAGCAAGTAGCTATACATCCGCTTTTGCCACTTCAGATATTTCCCTGGGATCGACTCGTTCCCAAGTTTCGGCAGGCCGAGTTTTTCAAATGGCGCACGGGTGAGATAGAAGACCTGAGTTCCGCCTCCTTCGCGCTCTCCGAAGACGCGCTCCTGGTAATACTTTCCGGGATTCTTCGCGATGCGCAGTTTGGCCTCTTCGAGCAGGCTGGTTCGTTTGCCGAAGATCACGGCATGAGTGGGACAAACCGAGGTGCAGGCCGGATCGCTGCCATGAGCCAGACGTTCCTTGCAAAACTCGCACTTGACAATCTTGGGATTGATTCCATGCCACTGAAACTTCGGGATGTGATAGGGACAAACAATCTCGCAGTAGCGGCAACCCACGCAGAGGCTCCCGTTCCAGGTAACAATTCCAGTTACTGCATCCTTTTTGAGCGCCTTAAACAAGCAGGCCGCCACGCAGGCTGGATCTACGCAATGCATACATTGCTGTTTCACGTAGGAATACGGTGAGCCATCGGCCGGCTTGTAGAGCTTGACTACGCTTTTGGCGGTGTCATTCAGATCGTGCGGGGCTTGGTGGAGACGGTCGAGCTTCGTATCGGGTGTCAGGCTGTTTGCCTTCGCGCAGGCTGCGACGCAGGATTGACATCCGATGCACTGGGTCGCGTCGTAAAGCATGGCAATCGCGGCCTGCGATGCCTGCGGCTTTTCCTCCGGCTTAGAGCTTTCGGCAAGCGCCACGGAAGAGACGCTGCCTGCGGCGAAGACAGTTGCCGCGCCCTTTGCCATTCCCCCCAATAGATGGCGGCGAGTGATCTCCATGGTTAGCGTCCTTCCGGATCAATATCTTTGCTTTTTGGCTTTGAGATATCTTCCGGTTTCTGGAGCGCGTGTATCCCCTTGCCGTTCGGCAGCCGGCGGGAGGCGATTACTGTCGCGGTTGCAGCGGCGCCGACGATGGCTCCGACGGTCGCCGCCGCTGCAACTCCAACCGATCCGGCCGGCGCGTTGATGATTGGGAACGCTTCAGGAGGAGTGATGGAATGAATGTCCACGGTCTGGAAGAGCGGAATACGGAATGCGGTGGCTTTTTCGGTGCATCCGGCACAGGGCGCGCCGATGCCGATCGGCCAGGCGCCGGGAATCTCGTTGAAGTGCAGGGTCGAGCAGGGCGCGTGAGTTACCGGGCCCTTGCATCCCAGCTTGTACAGGCACCAGCCCTGGCGATGTCCCTCGTCGCCATAGACGCTGGCGAACCTGCCGGCATCGAAGTGACCGCGCCGCGGACAATCCTCATGTATGAGGCGGTCATAGGCAAACTTCGGCCTGTGGTACTCGTCCAGCGCGGGAATCCGGTGCATGGCAGTGTATTCCAGCACCAGCGACAAGAAGTTATAAGGGTTGGGCGGGCAGCCGGGCAGGTTCACCACCGTCCTGTTGGTCAGAATGGAATCCACTCCCAGAGCGCCCGTGGGGTTGGGGTCAGCCGATGGAACTCCGCCCCAGGAAGCGCAGGAACCGATAGCCACGACAAGCGCCGCTTTCGAGCCCACGTCTCGTAACACTTCAAGCGCCGGTTGGCCGGCCAGCTTCATGTAAGCGCCGTTCTCTTTGGTGGGAATCGATCCTTCAACGACCAAGACGAACTTGCCAGCGTTCTCGTCGACCGCCTGGCGCAGCGCGGCCTCGGCCTGATGACCGGAGGCAGCCATGAGCGTTTCGTGATAGTCGAGGGAGATGACATTGAAGATCAGATCGGCGATATCGGGCCGCGAGGCATGTAATAGCGATTCCGTGCACCCGGTGCAGTCCTGAAAGTGCAGCCAGATCACCGAGGGACGCCTTGATGCGCCAATCTTCCGCGCAACCTGAAGAGCCGAAGCCGGCTTTGTCAGCGCCAATCCAGCAGGAGCCGTAGCCACCAACATTGCGCAGAGTTCTAGAAATCTCCGGCGCGAGACTCCGCTAGCTTCTATATGGTCCGCTATCGTTTGGCTCTGATTGCCTGTAGCCATCTCTTCCGTTCCAATTATCTTGTTGCGCTGTTGAGGCCGTTCGGCGCTGAGTTCAGGGCAAAGATTGAGCGGGCAGTGTTTGGCATAGCCAATCACCGCGGCGTCACTGCCCAATTTTGCCGGTCATCGCTCTAGCGGATATCTTGCCGACCGCGCGCAAAAAAGCCGCCCTCCAGGACACAGATATCATCTGCGCACTGGAGGGCGGCTCTCTTCATATCTGCCGCGCTAGAAAAATCATAGCATGGGACTGCCGGCTGTCAAGAGTCTCTTCTATATTCAACGCGGAAAGAGTCTGACATTATGGACAGGCTCAAGACTGGCGATTCGCGGGCTACTGGCGGAAAGGACCATAATTGCGGCGCGTAAGAAGCTTATGAATCGGGACAAATGGTAACCAATTCGGGGGTTTTTCCTGAATCGGCACAAGGCAGGAATAAATATCCGTTCTAAGTTGCCTCGCCAGCGGCAGTTTTCGGAGATAGTGCGGCCACGGAGTTACGGCCATGTTCTTTGGCCTTGTACAGCGCGGCATCGGCGCGTTGCATCATCCCTTCCCAGCCGCCGCCTTCCGGATCAAGCTGGGCCACGCCCGCGCTGATGGTAAGTTTGATGGGCTTTTTCTCGAAAGGTATTTCCAGCGCTTCAATGGCCTGCCTCACCCGCTCCGCAGTGAGGATGCCGGCGGACTCAGGCGTGTCCGGCAGCAGGATGGTAAACTCCTCGCCTCCCGTGCGCGCAAACAAATCTTCGCCGCGCAGCAAGGTTTTCACCTTGCGCACAAAGGCCTTCAGCGCGCAGTCTCCCGCGGCATGCCCGCGCGTGTCGTTCAGGCGCTTGAAATAGTCAATGTCAATCATGATCATGCAGAGCGGGTTACCATACCGTAGGCTTCGCGCCGTCTCACGCAGGGCCGCTTCTTCCATCGCGCGGCGATTCAGCGCTCCGGTGAGAGGGTCCGTGCTTGCCTGCTCGGCCAGTTCTTTCTGCAACTCTGTCACCAGGAACCACAGATAGCACATCACCATGAAGGTGGCAAGAAAGGCCATGGCGGCCAGCGAATACAGCCACTGCGGGTCGCGCTCGGCAAGTTTAGTCGCCCACGGCCGCATATAGCGCAGGTTGGTCAAGACGGCACGGTACGCCGCCAAGCCCATCTCTCCGCATAGAATTGCCGCGGAGACTCGCGATACCGCGGTGAACGGCCCACTCCCATGTTTCAATAGAATCCACGCGGATGCGCCGCACACCGCGACAAAAGGAATATTGATGACGTTGGCGCTGTACGGGATTCTTTCGAGAAACAGGATGGTATAAGCCGCCAGCACAAGCCCGAGTGCTATCCAGGGCCACCGGCTCCGCAGCGGTTTGCGCACGACAAACCAGCGCAGGCCCATCAACTGCATCATGAAGGAAATCAGGTAAAGCTCGTTGGCCGGCATGTTGCTGAGTCCTGGGGGCGCTTTTCCTTCCAGGGCCTGGAGAATCATCTTGGCCAATCCCACAATCAGCCCGCCGGCAAACCACTTCATTCCCGTCACGCGGCGGTTGTACAACGCAAGAAGACCGATGCACACCGTAAACACGGCTACTGACGCGATATTGGTGAAGAACAAAGTTCCGTAATCCATAACCAACTCAGCCAGGATTTCCGTGTTGCCTCTCGGCTGCTAACCAATATACATCCACATGCTTTCTCCGGGTCCTTTCTTGCATTCGTTTCCATCCCCAAGACCGGGCGTGCCTGGAGGGCCTTTAGCGGACCAATCAAGCAGGATTTGCCCCATTTTGAAGCACTTTTCCGGATGCTTCTTCATCAAAAGCCCTTGGCGACCAAGACCGGCTGCCGCATTGGATTCACACGCGCATGAATATCAGCGAGGGCGGCGATCCCAGGTTGCGGAAGTGCAGCTTAGTGCGGAAGTGCGGCTTAAATGGGGATGTGGGATAATATCTTCGACTATGTCCGACGAAGATACTGGAAGAGTTCCGGATGTTGCGCGTCCTGACGGCTTGAAGCGATCCGCTCGCCGGCCGTCGATCAAAGACATTGCACGGCTCGCCCATGTATCGCACCCCACGGTTTCCCGCGCTCTGCAGAACAGCCCGCTGGTGAATCCACGGACCGCCGCGAAAATCCAGAAGATCGCGGACCAGGCTGGCTATCGCGCCAGCGCCGTAGCACGCGGCCTGGTGACCCGGCAGACGCGGACCATCGGACTGGTGGTTACGACGGTCGCCGATCCATTTACCAGCGAAGTATTCAGCGGAATCGAGCAAGCTGCGCATGACCGCGGGTATTGCGTGTTTCTGGCCGAATCGAATGCGGATCCGCAGCGCGAGAGAGAAGTGGTGCGGACATTCGCGGAGCGGCGGGTGGACGGAATCATCGTCACCTCTTCGCGCGTGGGCGCGTTGTATCTTCCGCTGCTGTCGGAACTGATGGTCCCAATCGTTCTGGTCAATAACCAGCACCCCGGAACGTTTGTGCACTCGGTCATGATCTGCAACCTCGAAGGCGGCCGGACGGCGGCCAACCACCTGATCGGGTTGGGGCATCGGCGGATTGCCTATATGGGCGACCAGTTCGGTTATCAATCGGACGCGGAACGAATGGCGGGCTACCGGGAGGCTCTGGATGCGGCCGGGATTCCGTTCGCCCCGGAGCTGCTGGTCCATGGCGATGGCAAGCCGGAAGCCGCCATGCGCGCTATGGATCAATTGCTGGCGCTGCCCCATCCACCGACCGCGGTGTGCTGTTACAACGATATGTCGGCGCTGGGAGCGCTACGGTCGATTTGCCTGCACGGGCTGCGCGTGCCGGAAGATATTTCCGTGGTAGGCTTTGACGATCTTTTCTTCGCCTCGTACACTCAGCCGCCGCTGACCACAGTTCGCCAGCCCATGCGGCGCATGGGAGAACTGGCGATGGAGAATCTCTTCAAGTTGCTGTCGGGGGATGAATTGGAGATCAGGATCAAGGTGGAGGCAGAGCTGATTGTGCGGGAGTCGACGGCGCGGGTGAAGACGGCCTGAGACTCGATCCCCCCTTCGCAAAGAGCGCGAAGAGGGAATCAAGATTCCTGTAAACAAAGGTGAAAAGCTTCTAGGAGAAGCGGGTTCGCCGCCACAACAGAGTTCCGCATATTCCCAGGGGCAGGATGGTGCCGATTACCAGGACAATCATCCAGGGCATGCTGATGGAGAGGTGCTGACTGCGCGTGCCGATGGCCAGCCAGACGAAGATTCCCACCGCGACCGTAACGATTACTGCTTCCCACCAGCGCCGCACGGGAGGATGCTCGGCCAGCGGGTCGTCGCCCGCCACCACCAAGGCCACCTTTTGGGTGTCCAGACCGTAGCGGTCGCACTCCCGGTGCATGGCCTTCCGCCAATTCACCAGTTCCGAAGCGCCCGGATCGGCCATGCTGATGGATACAGCGCCGGCGATCATCACCAGCGATCCGGTGATGACCAGCCCTTTCGAGTACAGGCCCAACCCGGCCAGTTCGCCGAAGACCAGCGCGCCCCACGCCAATCCCCAAAGCTGATTGGTGTTGGAAAGAGGGATTCCGCGTCCGATGCCGATATACTTTGCCGCAAAGTTCTGGAAGAGGTCGCCCATCACCCAGCAGAAGCCGCCGACGAAGGGCCAGAAGAGCATGGGCCGGGCGCGGTGCAACTCGCTGACTACCTGGCTGAAACCACCCATATAGATCGCACTCAGGGTGAGGACGGTGCCTAACTCGCCGAAGGTGAAGATGGTCACGAAGGAGAGCGGGTTCATGCCGCTGATGTAGGCCTTGCGGTAGGGAATATACATGGTGCCCAGCAGGACGCCGGCGCCCAGCGCGGCCACGATGCCCACGGCCGCCTTGCCCGGCGTATCGGACTGGCGCGCAGTGGCAAAGGCAAGCACTGCCGCGCCCCCGACAATGGCGCTGGCGCCT
This sequence comes from uncultured Occallatibacter sp., assembly GCA_964420185.1. Lineage (GTDB taxonomy): Bacteria > Acidobacteriota > Terriglobia > Terriglobales > Acidobacteriaceae > Telmatobacter. Next base: position 41,377 of record CAYQSI010000023.1, read on the forward strand.
CCCAACACCTTTGCCCATTCCTTGATGCTGGAGCCGCGCAGCTCGTTAAAGAGCAGCCAGCCCCAGAAGAGGCCCACCAGGCTATTGGTGTTCCACAGCGGAAAGGCAATGGCCAGGCCCACGTTGCGCACCGCGAAGATGGTCAGCGTGTTGGCCACGGCCCACAACATTCCCGCCAAAAGCGCCCACACAATCAGGTGGGGTTTGTCGCGCAGATCGGCGAAGAGAAAGCCGGTGCCTTTCAGCAGCGTTGGAACTGTCCAGCGCGCCACGAAGGCGCCCATCACCATGCCCATCGAGATGAGAAACGGTGAAAATCCAGCGTTCACCAGTTTGGTGGGCGCTTCGGCGGTGCCCAGCCAGACGGCCGCGGCCAATCCGCAGAAGACGCCGAGCTTGTGCAAGGAAAGGGTCGATCGCCCTCGTGCGGCAACCACAGTGTCGCTCACGAATTCACCTCAGGCTCATCAGAAGGAATATGCCAAGAATCAAGACACCGACGGGCACCCAAAGATGCACGTCGGTGAAGATGGAAATCAGCTTTGCCCGCGTCATGCGTTTACCTCGTCCAGGCGGACGGGACGGCGCTCATCGTACGACTTGCGCGCGGCCAGCGCCATGACCACGGGAATCCGGCCATCAATGCCGGTCACCACGGTCGTCCGCTTCTCGCGCACGGCGGCAACAAAGGATTGCAACTCCGTGGCAAAGCTCTCCGTATAGCGCTCCATGAAGAAATTGAGAGGCAGGTCCTTGTGCACGGATTTTCCGTCGCTGACCACGGCCTGATTCGGATAACAGTTCTCGGTTGCGATCTTTCCTTCGCTGCCCAGAATTTCCACGCGCTGGTCATAGCCATAGGCGGCCTTGCGGCTGTTGTCGATGGTCCCGATGACGCCGTTGCGGAAGCGCAGCACGATCAGCGCGGTGTCCAGATCGCCGGCCTTGCCAATCTCCGGGTCAACCCGCACGCCAGCCGCGGTGTAGATTTCTTCCACCTCGTCGCCGATGAGGAAACGGGCCATATCGAAGTCGTGAATGGTCATGTCCATGAAGATGCCGCCGGAGACTTTAACGTAAGAGAGCGGCGGAGGCGCGGGGTCGCGGCTGATGATATGCATCAAGCTGGGTGCGCCGATTTCGCCGCTGGCCACCGCCTGGCGGACCCGGGCGAAGTTGGCGTCGAAGCGCCGGTTAAAGCCGAGCTGCAGTTGCACTCCCGCCGTTTTCACCGCGGCCAGGGCGCGGTCGATCTGCTCCAGGCTGAAGGCGATCGGCTTCTCGCAGAAGATGTGCTTGCCGGCCTGAGCGGCCTGCACGATCAGATCGGCGTGGGTGTTGGTCGAGGAGCAGATCAGCACCGCCTCGATCTGCGGATCGGCGAGGATCTCGTCGCTCGACGCGGCAACCCTGGGAATGTTGCAGCGGGCAGCCAGCGCTTCCGCGGCCTGGCGGTTGACGTCCGTGATGGCAACGATCTTTGCTTCCGGCAAGCGAAAGGCCAGTGTATCCGCATGAACCCGCCCGATGCGTCCGGCGCCGATGATTCCGATGTTCAGCCTTGATGTGCTCATTGTGCCCCCTTGGTATCTGTCCAGAAATCATGTGAATGTTAAAGCCTGCTTCGTCCCATATTCCAATGCTTTGAAAGGGCGCGGCTTTAGCCGCGCCGCCACATGGTCAATTAAGAAGCCGGGCCCTTTCAAATCCTACGTCACCAGCGGCGTGTCCTTGCCGCTGCATCCTCTATTGGCTCAGGCGAAATACTTTTCGACGGAGCGCAGGTACTCACGGCTGCGAGCCGCGCTCTCCTTGGGCGTGCCCATGCCGGGCAGAATGTCCTGCTCGACCAGCATATAGCCCTTGTAGTCGTGCGCGCTCAGCCAGCGGAGCATGGCCGGGAAGTCAACGCAGCCTTTGCCCAACTCGGGGTAGAGGCCGTTGCGCATGGCGGTGAAGTAGTCCCACTCCTCGTCCCGGCTGCGCCTGGCGACCGTGGGCTCGAGGTCCTTGAGGTGGATGTACCAGACCCGGTCGGCAAAGCGGTCGAGAGCCGCCGTAACATCGCAATCTTCTTTGCCGGTTCCGTGATAATAGTGGCCCACATCGAAGACCAGCCCCAGGTAGCGCGGGTCAGTCAAGCCCAGGAAGGTAGCAATCTCATCGGGTGTCTCCACATAGCCCGCGCAGTGGTGGTGGAGGACCGTCAGCAGGCCTGTCTCCTCAAAGACCGCGTGCGCGATCTGGTCCGCGCCGCCAGCAAAGGTCTTCCACTCCGCCGCGCTCAGCCCCAACTCCGGGGTGATGCGTCCGGCCATTTTTGTTCTTACGGGGTCGGTGCCGTTGTTGTCAGAGAGCACCAGGTAGGGCGCCGGGGAGGTGGCCACAGCGGCCAGCAGGCGCGCCGTCTTCACCGCGGTTGCGACGCCGGCTGCATGGGCTGAGGGATACTTCATCGCCACCGGCACAAATGCGCCCAGCATGACCAGGTTGCGCCGCGTCAGTTCCGCGCTCAGCGTGGCCGGATCTGTGGGCATATAGCCCCAGTCGCCCAACTCCGTTGCGGTGTAGCCGGTTTCCACCAACTCGTCCAGCATGCGGTTAAACGGGATTTGCTTGCTCTTGTCCTGGTTTTCCAGCGTGCCCCAGGAACACGGGGCATTGCCAACCAATAACTTCTTCATGATTTCTCCTCTTTCCGATTTCCTGAGTGCTTCACAAATGATGGCGTTCGCGCTTGCGCGCTTTTTCGTAGTTAACCCTTGCGGCGCGCACGCTCTCCATCTCGGAGACTTCGGCCGCCGCGACATCCCACCAGGATTCGTATCCCGGTACGCTCACTGCCGGATCTGTCTCCACAACGATGACCGTGGTGCGATCCAGTGTTTTGGCCGTGCGCAAGGCTTCCTTCAATTCGTCCAGCGTGGCGGCCTTCAAGGCATGAGCGCCCAAGCTGCGCGCATTGGCGGCGAAGTCCACTCTAAGCGGATCGCCGTCCAACTGCCCGGAGGCTGGCGAGCGGAAGCGATAGCTGGTTCCAAATCCGCTCATTCCCAGCGAGCGGCTGAGGGCGCCGATGCTGGCAAAGCCGTGATTGTCCACCAGCACAATGATGATCTTCACGCCCTCCTGCACGGAGGTCACAATTTCGCTGGGCATCATCTGATAGGTGCCGTCGCCCAGGAAGACATAAACTTCGCGGCTGGGGTCGGCGATCTTTGCGCCGAGGGCCCCGGGAATCTCATAGCCCATGCAGGAGTAGCCGTACTCCATGTGATAGCCGTTGGGAGTGCGCGTGCGCCACAGCTTGTGCAAGTCGCCGGGGTGGCTGCCCGCGGCAGAAAGCAGCACGTCGCGCGGCCCCGATGCCTCCCAGATGGCGCCGATGACTTCGCTCTGCGCCGGCCGTCCGGGGTTGTTCAGGTGGAAGAGCCGGTCTACTTCTGCTTCCCATTGGAGTTTCAGCGCGGCCGCCTCGGCCTCATACTCCTTGCCGACCCGGAAGCCGGCGAGCGCCGCGCCCAGTTGCTCAAGGGCAACGCGGGCGTCGGCCACCACGGGAATTGCGGAGACCTTGTAAGCGTCAAACTCCGCCGTGTTGATATTCACAAACCGTACCTGCGGATTCTGGAACGCGGTCATCGAGGCCGTGGTGAAATCGGCATAGCGGGTGCCGATGCCGATGACCAGATCAGCCGAGTGCGCCAGGCGGTTGGCTGCCAGGGTGCCTGTGGCGCCGATGGCCCCCATCGACTGCGGATGGTCCCACGGCAGCGAGCCTTTGCCCGCCTGAGTCTCCGCCACTGGAATGCCGGTTTGCGCTACAAATTTGTTAAGCTCGGCACAAGCTTCGCTCATCAGTACGCCGCCGCCGGCCACAATCAGCGGCTTGCGGCTCGAACGGATCGCCGCTACCGCTCGGCTCATGGAGACTTCATCGGGTTGGCCGCGGCGAATCAGCCACACCCGCTTGCGGAACAACTCTTCCGGATAGTCGTAGGCTTCAGCCTGCACATCCTGCGGCAGCGACAGCGTTACGGCGCCGCAGTCGGATGGAGAGGTGAGCACGCGCATCGCTTCGGGCAGCGCGGTGATCAGTTGCTCAGGCCGGTAGATGCGATCCCAGTAGCGGGAGACCGGCTTGAAGCAATCGTTGACGCCGATATCCTGCGTGGTGGGCGACTCCAATTGCTGGAGCACCGGCGCCACGTTGCGGCGAGCAAAGATGTCGCCCGGCAGCAGCAGTACCGGCAGGCGATTGATGGTGGCCAGCGCCGCGCCGGTGATCATGTTGGTCGCGCCGGGTCCGATGGACGAGGTGCAGGCAAAGGCGCGCATGCGGTTGCTGGCCTTGGCAAACCCCGCCGCCAGGTGGACGCCGGCCTGTTCGTTGCGCACCAGGTAATAAGGGAAATCCGGATTCTGTTGCAGGGCCTGTCCGATCCCCGCCACGTTTCCGTGTCCGAAGATGCCCAGCACTCCCGCGAAGAATAAATGTTCCTGTCCATCCCGCTCGACATACTGGTTCTTCAAAAAGCGAATCAGTGCCTGAGCCATCGTCATGCGAAGCGTTGCCATGTGCCTCCTCAGTTCAGCGAATCAATGTGATCTTTGGCGCTTACCTTTTCACCATCGGTACTCTGGGATCCGTTTCGTTCCAGGTCTCCTTCACCCACGCATAATCGGGGTCGTCAGAGGCGGCCAGCGAACGCGCCGAGCCCGCCAGCGCGTTCAGGTAATACGCGTTGTAGCCATGCGCCGCCACCATCGGGTGATAGCCTTCCGGCACCAGAACCAGTTCACCATCGTGAACCGTAATCGTCTCGTCGATGTGACGGTCGGGGGTGTACACCTTCTGAATGGCAAAGCCCTCCGGGCGCTCGATCCGGTAGTAGTAAATCTCCTCCAGGTCCACTTCCGCGGGAGGGTTATGCACGTCGTGCTTGTGGGGCGGAAAGCTGGACCAGTTGCCCGCGGGCGTGAAAACCTCAACCACAATCAGGCGATGCGCGGGAAACTTCGGCGGCACCATGCTGTTGATCTGGCGCGTGGCGTTGCCGCCGCCGCGAATCTCGATGCCCACCTGGTCAGGCGTCACCAGGCACGCCGGATGTTCCTCCTCGGCGCGGCTATAACAGAGGGCGAGGTCGCAATCGGTCTCGGCGGTAATGGTGAAGCGGGTCTTCAGCGGCAGATACAGCGTGTAGGGAAGACCGCCGAATACCGTTTTCCGCCCACCGAAGCGCTGCCACTCGCCGCGCGAGCTCTTCACCGAGCAGACGCCGCCTAGCACCACGATTGCCAACTCGGCGTCTTCAATCTCGGCGTCGTATTTCTCGCCCTGCGCCATCTTGCGAACCTGGAAGGACAGGTACTCATAACCAAAATTTTCTATCCGGTTCCGGAAAGCTTCCGGGCGGACCAGCAAGTCACTCATCATCATCTCCACCAGCTAAATGCACACGTGTGCAACAAACACCATATAATCGCCTTCGGCACGCTGTTCTGTCAACCCCAAAAATCCTGCTGGTGCGCGCGGGCCTTCAGTAGAACGGCTGTGATTGGCCCTCTTGACCAAAATTGCCGCGTGGTGATACGGTTTTTCTGCACACGTGTGCATTAGTTGGAGGATGCATGTCTCAGGTTGAAGCGCAGCGGCAGTTCAAAAGTCCACTTTTTCAAATGACGCAGACC
>CAYQSI010000024.1:0-10752 GCA_964420185.1 uncultured Occallatibacter sp.
ACCGATGGGGAAACGCGGATGTTACGTTCCTTTGCCTTCGCAGGAATAGGTGAGACATCCGGAGGCGGCAGAGTTTTTGCCGTGCCGGATGCCCCTAGTGGAGTATTTTTGGCTGGATTCATAGCGGCATGATTCTGGTCAGATATCGTCATGATTCTTACCACCACTCCCAGGCAGGCGCCACCCACAGGCCGAGCGCGATCAGCCTGCTGCTACCCTCACTTATACTCACCGCAGAAGTTTGATTCAATGTTTATCGGGAGTCTTTCCTCGGAGCCCACGCAGGGGTGACGCAGCAACCACAGGGCCTGTTTACGCTAATGAGGCGAATGGCCCCAGTAGTGTAAACAGGCCCTGTAATCTTGAGACATTCAGCGAGAAGGAATAAGGTTACTGGACCTTCTCCTCTGCACCTGCTGTTTTGTTGCAGACGTGCATACGCTTCATGATCCAACTGATCATGGCTCCAGCCGCTATGCCTGCCGCGAATGTGGCCACGACTGATTCAACCGGATGCTGTTGTACCCGCCTTTTTGTGCCATCGTAGAATTCTTCGGCGGCATAGCAGCCTTGTTTAGTGGCACGCCGCGCTGCGCCTACGCCATCCTCGAGTGCATCCACGACAGCAGATGCAGTCCGAGAGGCTTTGTGCGCTGTATCGGCAATTTGCTCACTTGCTTGTTCGAACATTGACTCCGTCATGATCTCTTGACCTTTCTCGTCTCCGAGTTTGATATGGATTCGCTTATTTGCCTACAAGCTTTTCAATCTTGCCGACAACCTTCTGGACTTTTCCGGCATTCTTCTCGGCCTGGCCATCAGCTTCCAGGTTGGGGCTCTTGGTAAGTTCGCCAATTCTTTGCTTGATTGAGCCCTTGACCTCGTGTAGCCTGCCTATTGCCTTATCGTCTGTGCTCGGTTTCATCGTGACTCGCTCCTCTGTTCAGTGGCTGGTTTCAACAAGTCGAGATCCATCGAGATCTCCTTGCTCCATGAGCGCCCGCAGCCAAGCAGATCAGCTTGTAAAGTATCCTGGCTGGCGTAGAGCCTTCTGTCCATCAGTATTCATCGATCAGATTGCTGAAAGCTGGTCGGAATTGCTCGTCCAACTGTGCGCGGCGGGCGCGCAGTTTCAGACGGGACGTGGGGAATATCTGGCTGAGCCTTGCCATCTGTGGAATGGTGGGCGCGGTTGGTCTGCTTGAAAAGCGGAGGCCGGCGATCCATTTGATGGTGCGATCACCAGGGCATGAACAGGTTTTGGCACCGAGGATCTTCCATTTTCAGCGCCACGCGATTGTAGCGAGAGTCTTCCATCTCAGGCACCACGCGATTGAGCAGGCTTTTGCAGCGATGGTCTTCCATCTCAATCACCACGCCACTGAGCAGGCTCCGGCAGCGCAGGTCTTCCATCTCAATCGCCACGATTCTATACCGGGAGTCTTCCATCTCAATCACCACTTCATCGGGCAGGATCTTGAGCCCGATTGCATCTTCAGCGAATTGAGATAAGGTTGACGCGGTCTGCTGGTTGCGGACTGCTCAATGTTGCTCACTGCGTGCGGCTCTGGTCCAAATCCGTCCTCCCAGGCACACCAAGGAATTCCCAATTGCCTTATGCGGCTCGTAGTCGCCGGCAATGGTCATTCCGCGCGGACCTGTCCAACTGAATATATATAGCGCCAAGAATCGCCAAATCTACTGAGATCGAAATTCCGGGAAGGTGGCAAGCGGTAAGCGAATCCCCCGAGCATGCGCCAACGCAGCATGTGCACGGCGCATGAATCGCATTCACAGCAGGAGGTCGGTCGCTTTCAAGGCACTTTGTGGCGTGTCGGAATCTGCGGGTTCCTCGGAGTTACGGCCGGGGAAGTGATCGTGCAGAACCACATTCAGCAGCGACTTGTGGACCCGGATGCGGCCGCTGTATTCGATAAAGCCGAGCTTGCGGAACCGGTTCATGAAAAAGCTTACTCGGGAGCGGGTGGTGCCGATCATCTCCGCCAGCGTCTCCTGAGAGATCGAGGGAATGAGTGGTTGCGGTTCGCCCGGCTGGCCGAACTGGGCCATCAGCAGCAGAAGCCGCGCCAGCCTCTTTTCGCTCGAGTTGAAGAGTTGATCGACAAGATCGGCCTGGATGCGCATGCTGCGCGCCAGCAAGTACTTCATGAACAGCTCTGAGAACTCATGCTCCTCGTGCATCACGCGGACCATCTCGTCCCGCGTAATCTTGAGCGCGGTGCAGGGGGTAATGGCGGTAGCCGTGGCCAAGCGCAGTCCCGGCACGGCCGAAAGCGCTGCCTCCCCGACAAATTCACCCGAGGAGAAAAACGCTATGGTAGCTTCCTTCCCTGAGGCGGAAACAACCGTGACTGTGGCGCGCCCTTTCTGAAGATAAAAAACCGAGTCCGCGGGATCTCCCTGCGAGAAGAAGGCCTCTTTCGGCGCCAGTTGAATGATTCTTCGCCCCAGGCCAGCCTCCGCCAGAAAGGCCGCGACATTGAATCCTGGTTTTTCAAGTACAACCAATGAAGTACCTCCTGCCTGTTGCGGTTTTTGCGGAATGGCCGCTGGAGAAGCACGCGACCGCATTGCCATCTAGTGGACAATACGGTGTGCGATGAGTAAAGAATCATCGGTTGCTAGAGAACCCGCCGGATGCAGGATGCTCTTCTTTTGAGGAAGCGTTCGTTGCACACGTCCGAACGTACACTTGGAACGGATTGTAGCATAAAGCCGCACGGATGGCGGGACGATTCTGTTCAATCCTGCTCATACTTCCGGAGGCGTTCCATATACTCTTTATGATGAAATGCCAAAAACGAAGCCTGGTGAGGCGCTCGTGAGATCTCGCAGCCAATTCAACAGCCAAGAGAGTACTATGCCGAAAGGCGCTTCACGCTCAGGGCGAAGTATAGCGTGCATAGAAAGAACAGAATCGATGCTTGCTTCACCGATGATGCGCGATTGGGCTCGACATCTGCTTGCCGATGAGGCTGATGCTGCCACCACCTCCCTGCAAAGGGAATCTCCGACCCTCCTTGTCTATGAGAAGATGCGCCAAGGGCTACGCCCGCTCGTCGGAGTTGACGGTTTTCAGGTGCTCGCTGCCCGTGCTCTGACGTTGGCCCAGTCTGAAGCTCCCAGACTCGGCGCCGTGCAGGTCACGGCGGAGGGAAGCTTGTGTGGTTTCGGCGAACCTGAGCCGCGGACGGACTCGGACAAAGCCAAGGATGGCGAGGCGGGAGTCATCCTGATTGCACACTTGTTCGAACTATTTCTTACCTTCCTTGGCCCAGCAACAACGCTGCGGCTGGTTCAGGATGTATTTCCTCACCTTGAGGCTGCAAAAGAATCGGGAATATCCACGCCCTTCGAGAATATGCTTCAGGAAGTGAACCAGCTCAGGAGCGTGAGCGATCGCCTTCAATCCTTGGCGGACAGTCATCCTACTGTGGAAGATGGCCTTGTAGGCATTTCCGGAAACATTCGCGATATTGCTGCCATTTTGGACGTTTTCGCCGTCATTAAACGCAGGTCGGATGGACCGCATGAAGACGACCCGATTATCCAAGAGACGCCAAACTATGTAATGTGAATTCCATCAACGCTTTATCCAGAGGCATGCCGTGAGACTCTGAATGGAAAACACTTGAGCTGATAGATGCTTGCGAGCAGGCGGAATTGTTGCCTCGATTCCAGCAGGAAGCGTGTCACGGATACAGAAGGAGCGCTGCAGGATTGAACATGATAACTCCCCCAGAAACGCGAGATTTGGTCCAGCGTCTTCTTGCTTACGAAGCCACTGAAGGCAAAACATCCGCGTCCATGGAGCAAACGACCCTTCGCGTATATGAAAAGCTGCATCAGTGCCTTGGCGCAGTTGCTGGAGCAGCAGCCTTTCAGTCCCTGGCTTCTCGTGCCTTGGCGCTGGCCAGAGCGGAAGTTCCCAGTCTTGGCGTGGTGCGGTTTACAGCGGATGGACGTTTACAGGGCCTGGGCGAGTGTGAACCTCAAATCGACGTAGACAAGGATCGAGCTGGCGATGGAGGAATCATTTTCATCGACTACTTACTCGGCCTGCTTCTTATCTTTCTTGGCGAAGCTCTAACAGTAAGCCTGCTGCGAAACGCGTGGCCGGGCGCATCCTTTGATGATCGCAATTCGGGGAGTGGGAGAAAATCGTGAGCACTCAAGGAAAAGTGACGATACACCAATTACCGACTGGAGTTCCGGGCCTCGACGAAATTGTGGGCGGTGGTCTTCCCGAATTCTCGTTCAACATCATCGCTGGCGCCCCCGGAAGCGGGAAGACGACGCTGGCACACCAGTTCGTATTTGCCAATGCGACCCCGGAGCGTCCCGCGCTCTATTTCACCGTCCTTGGCGAATCCGCCTTGAAGATGCTGCGGTACCAGCAACAGTACACATTCTTTGATCCGGCCAAGCTGCCCGACTCCATCCGCTTTATCAACCTAAGCCAAGTTGTCCTGGAGAAGGACCTGGGCGCGGTCTTGGAGGAGATTACCAAGGAAGTTGAAAAGGTCAACCCAGCCGTCGTGGTTGTGGACTCCTTCCGAACCATGGTGCGGAAGCCGCAAAGCGACATGGACCTGCAATCTTTCATTCAGCGGCTGGCCCTATTTCTGGCCAGTTGGCAAGCGACAACATTTCTGATCGGTGAATATGCAGAGGATGAGTTACGCGATAACCCCATTTTTACCGTTGCCGATGGCCTTTTCTGGCTGCGTCAAACAGCGGAGCGAAATTCGATTGTGCGGAAGTTGCAGATCATAAAACTGCGCGGCCAGGATTCCGTGCCGGGGTTGCACACATTCCGCATAACCGATGCCGGAGTGCAGGCCTTTTCGCGCACTTTTGGGTTGACCGGACACGTAAAGAATCCGCCTAGCTATCGACGCCTTTCTTTCGGTATTCAGGAGTTGGACAAGATGCTGGATGGGGGCGTTCGCGAAGGCGACAGCGTTCTCATCGCGGGATCTTCTGGAACAGGAAAATCCGTCCTTGCAACTCAATTCATTGCCGAAGGCATACGCCAGGGGGAGCCGGGAATCGTGGCGGTTTTTGAAGAACGCCCGCAAGCCTATACGGAGCGGGCCGCCAGTTTAGGTTTGGATCTGGAAACGCCGCAGAAAGATGGGAAACTCGAAATTCTCTATCTCCGTCCCCTCGATCTTTCGGTGGATGAAACCATGCATTCGATTCTCGACGCAGTGCAGAAGATTGGCGCGAAACGCCTGGTGATTGATTCCCTGGCGGGTTTTGAGATGGCGCTGTCTCCCGGCTTCCGCGCCGACTTTCGCGAATCGCTCTACCGGATGATTTTCGCCTTGACGGGAATCGGGGTGACGATTCTGAGCACGGTTGAGGTGGATGAGTCTTTCACCGAGTTTCCATTCAGTACCTACTCGATCTCTTTTCTTACCGATGACATCATCCGCCTACGGTATGTATCCATCGATGGCCAGCTTCGCAAGATCATGGTGGTGATCAAAATGCGCGGCGGGAATCATGCCAAGGATATTCGCGAGTATGAAATTACGTCCAATGGCGTGGTGATCCTCGGCAAACGCCTCACAAATTATCAGGCGCTTATCAGCGGTATTCCCGTGTATCTGGACCGACCCAAACTGAAGGAAGAGCAAGAGGCGGTAATCGATCCAAAGGCCTGAGACAACACCTTATGCTGCTCCGTTCGAGCGTATCGCAGAGAATGGCCGAACGGTGGTTTTTATCGATTTCCAACGGAAAGAAATATCTGGCTGAATCTGAATCCGACGAAGAGATCGTGGATGTTCGGCCCCGTATTCCGCCCGTCCGCCAACCCTGATTCAATCAGAGAAGTTCGATCATCGGCGCTCCCGCGTCGCAGATTTCGGGCGGTAGACGGTAAGCCCGAAGTTGTCGGCATGGTTTATGGACAGGCACAGACAGACGCCCGTTTCAACCACGGCGCCTGTCGTCGGATTCCAGATGCAATAGTGTTCATCGGGTTGCAACTGCATCATTCTTAACGGCGCACACGTCAAAAGCAGTCGCCGCGATACAGGATCATGCGTCACGTCACGGTACGTCTCTCCCCTCTTCTCTCCTGGCATTTCCTCCTTGACCCATTCCAATTCAACTCTCTCGCGACGAGCAAGAATGCACATCCAAGCCCACTCTGGTTGGCGTACTTTCAGACAGTAATGAGTTCCATTGTCGTTCGCATTCGAAAACTCGGGATATCGATGTTGGACCTGTTGCTATCCGCGGTCGGATGCTTCGTATTCATGCATTCCTTCAGGGCGCTCGTAATAGGAGAAGGCAGATAGAACACAGCGGAATCCATCCGCATTGCAGTTCGTACCTTGAGTTCATGCTTTCCCAGGGCTCTGAAGCGAGACCTAGGGCACCCAAGTTGGTACAACTTCAAGCGGTCAGAGACATGGTCCTGCTGCCTATTGACCTGCATGAAGTCCCGGCGATGATTCGTGCGTGTCGCTACTGAAACCTGTTTGCAGCACTTCCATAGAGGCTACCGTCTCTCACAAGCTTATCGTCAGGAGCATGCAATGTCCGCACCGAACATCTCCTTGAATGTGCAATTTAACCCCATGATGCTGCGCGAGTCGCGGCCTCCGGAGTGCCAATCAGAGCCGGCCTTGCAACGGATAACCAGCCGGTCATTACCACTGCGGGTGGCGGTTATCGGGAACCATCTTCCTCGACAGTGTGGAATTGCAACCTTCACGACAGATTTGTGTGATGCGATCACTGCGAAGTACGGAGCCGGTGGACTGTCGGTGGTAGCCGTCAATGACCCGCAATCTTCGTACACATACCCAACCCGGGTGCGTTTTCAGATCAGCGAAGGCGACATCTCCTCCTATCGAGTAGCCGCCAATTATCTCAACGCCAGCAATGTTGATCTGGTCTGCTTGCAGCATGAGTATGGAATATATGGAGGCGATGCCGGCAGCCATGTTCTGCAGTTTCTAAAGCACCTCACGATGCCAGTAGTCACAACGCTCCATACAGTTCTTCGCGAGCCGGACCGCGACCAGCGAATGGTTATGCAACAGATCTGCGCACGTGCCGATCGCATGATTGTGATGAGTGAGCACTCTTCTCGCGTACTTCAGGATACATTTGGAGTCCCGGAAGAAAAGATTGACGTGATTCCTCATGGCATTCCCGACCTGCCCTTTGTGGAGCCGGATGCTTACAAGAATTCACTCTCGCTCACGGGAAAGTCCGTATTGCTCACGTTCGGTTTGTTGTCTCCCAACAAGGGATTCGAGACTGTAATTCATGCCATGCCGCAGATCTTGTCCTGGCACAGCAACGCTGTCTACCTGATCGCAGGAGCTACCCACCCGCACGTCAAGGCCCGCGAGGGAGACCGGTACCGGGATCAGTTGCAGGCCCTGGCCAGGGAACTGGGAGTTGAAAAGGAAGTGATCTTCCACAACCGGTTCGTCAGTCCTCAGGAAATGGCGGCGCTGGTTGGTTCTGCCGACATTTACATCACACCCTATTGCCACGAGGCACAGGCTGTATCGGGGACTCTTGCATATGCCATGGGCGCTGGGAAGGCGATCATTTCTACTCCGTACTGGCACGCTGCTGAACTTCTGGATGATGGCCGCGGAGTCCTGGTTCCCTTTGAAGACGCAGCTGCAATTGCGGTCGCGGCAATTGAACTTCTGGAAAACGATGCGGCGCGTCAGGCCATGCGCAAGCGTGCTTACTCCTACGGGCGCCAGATGGTTTGGAACCGGGTGGCGCAGTCCTATATGCGTTCGTTTGTGCGCGCCAGCATCCATCGGACGAAGACCGCGCCTTTGATGTTCCCGGTCGAATCTGTCGAGAGGAACCCGGCAGAGCGGTTCTTGATTGCCTAGGCGCCAGCCCAGCGCGAATGTGGAAACGAATGCGAAGAGGCCGCGCCATTCGCCGTGACTGGTTGCGTATCCGAGGGCGCAATCCAGCATGCGACACAACCCGAGAATTGCAACTCAAAGTGAAGGAGATTTGAAATGCTCATCATTGTTCTGGTTATTGTGCTGGTACTCGTTTTCGGTGGTGGCGGAGGCTACTACGGCTACGGCCGGTGGGGAGCCGGCGGCGGCGCGGGCATGGGACTTGGTACAGTGCTGCTGATCTTGCTGGTGTGCTATTTGCTGGGGCTTTTCCGGTAGAACGATTTGCGCCAGGTCCCGCTCACCGCTCAGTTTCTTACTGATTCGGCATGAAAGATTTACATCGTGCTTTCCCACCCTTTCCGCAAGAAACGCGGAAAGGATGGGGCACGGGATTGCAGTGCTTTTATGCCGGATCAATAACCAGATACGGAGGATTCTTATGCCCACGATCACGACCAAAGACGGAACCGAAATCTACTACAAGGACTGGGGCACAGGTCAGCCCGTGGTTTTCAGCCACGGTTGGCCTCTAAGCGCCGACGCCTGGGAGGACCAGATGGTGTTTCTTGCCTCTCATGGATATCGCGCGATTGCGCATGACCGCCGCGGCCACGGCCGGTCGAGCCAGCCCTGGAACGGCAACGATATGGACACGTACGCCGACGACCTCGCGGCGTTGACCGAGGCGCTGGACCTGAAAAAGGCAATCCATGTTGGCCACTCGGCCGGAGGCGGAGAAGTCGCGCGCTATATCGGTCGCCATGGCACAAAGCGTGTAGCCAAGGCAGTGCTGATTGGCGCCGTGCCCCCATTGATGCTGAAGACGACAGCCAATCCCCTTGGACTACCGATTGCGGTCTTCGATGGAATCCGCGCGGGCGTACTAGCCGACCGCTCGCAGTTCTTCAAAGACCTCGCCGTGACCTTTTATGGAGCTAACCGGTCGGGATCGAAAGTTTCGCAAGGTCTGCAGGAGTCATTCTGGTTGCAAGGGATGCGGTCGGGATTCAAGGGCGTTCTTGATTGCATCAAGGCCTTCTCTGAGACCGACTTTACTGAAGACTTGAAGAAGTTCGATGTGCCGACACTCATTATCCACGGGGACGACGATCAGATTGTGCCCATCGCGGATACCGCAAAGCTGTCGGCCAAGCTGATTCAAGGCGCCACGTTGAAGGTCTATAAGGGCGCATCGCATGGACTGTGCTCGACCCACAAAGACCAAGTGAATGCGGACCTGCTGACATTCATTCGGGCGTAAGTTGCAGATCCGGGCCAACAACTAGCAAATTGCGGCGAGATTCAGTCCTTGTGCACGAATGCAAAGGAGATGAGTTTGATCGATTCAGATGAGCTTGGCTCAGCGCGAGCTGGTTTGGTGCATGAGCACCACCCATGCTCTTACTTCTATCGAGGAAAACAATGACCGCCGTTCCGCTCGATGGGGCGAGGTCAAAATCGCGGCCTCGGGCCGCTGTTGTCGTCGCTCACCCGGATGACGAGACGCTCTGGTGCGGCGGCTACATACTAACCCATCCTGAGTTTCTTTGGCATGTCGTGACCTTATGTCGAGCATCGGATCCCGACCGTGCGCCAAAGTTCCGCCGAGTCTTGCAGCAATTGGGAGCGGATGGCGAGATGGCGGATCTGGATGACGGACCCGATCAGGCGCCGCTGCTCATCGAACTGGTTCAGCAAACCATCGCGCGCTTATTGCCTGCGTGCAGCTACAAGTTGATTCTGACCCACGGCCCGCTGGGCGAGTACACACGGCACCGCCGCCATCAGGAATGCTGCCGTGCCGCGGTCGAGCTTTGGCAAACTGGGAGCATTAACACAGAACGGCTATGGATGTTTGCCTACGAAGATGGAGGGCGTGCGTACCTGCCTCGGGTTCGCGACGATGCTGATCGGCGCGACGTGTTGAGTGACGGTATCTGGCTTGAAAAGCGGAAATTGATTACGGATGTTTACGAATATGGCGCCGATAGCTGGGAAGCACTGACTACTCCGCGAGAAGAGGGGTTCTGGTGCTTTGACTCGGCACAAGCCGCGGCAAAGCGAACGGCATTATGGGAGCAACAATCGTGAAAGTACTTGTGCTGACAGAATATCCGGCGCCGGCTTCCGGCCTGGCGCTGCAGGGCGAACTGTTGTGCAGAGGCCTGCGCGAGATGGGTGTGGATGTCCACCCGGTACATTTGGAATCGCCCCTGGAAAAGGAATGGTACTATCGCTGGTTCAAGCCGGACGTCGTGGTCGGCGTGGGGTTCTGGGGCCACCTTCCAAATTTGGTTCTGCACCCGCAGAAGTTTGGGATGACAGCCGTGCCATGGCTCGTGGCCGATGGCTATATCGCGGAACACCGCGATGTACTCAACGCTCTGCCGCTGATTCTGGTCACCTCTACCTGGGTGAAGGAGGTGTATGTCCGGGATGGCATCAGGGCAGACAACATCGTTGTGCTTCCAGTGGGTTGCGGCACGGACCGCTACGCACCGCACAGCCGCGATGACGTGAAGGTCAAGGCGATCCGCGAGGCGTTGGGAATATCGGATGACCAGTTGATGATCTTGACCGCCGGCGGCGACGGAGCGTCCAAGGGCGCACAAGAAGTTATGCAGGCGCTGGCGCTGATTGATGACGAGGCGCCTGACTGGAGATATGTCTGCAAGGTCTGGCCTCAACCCCGCACAGTAAAACAGAACCTGATCGACCTCAAACTGGCGGCGGATCTGGGCATCGGCAAGAAGGTCATCTACTCGACCAATGTGGTCTCGCAGGATTTCATGCCCTACTTGCTGGCCGCCTGCGATATCTACGC
>CAYQSI010000024.1:10852-46410 GCA_964420185.1 uncultured Occallatibacter sp.
ATGTGGTCTCGCAGGATTTCATGCCCTACTTGCTGGCCGCCTGCGATATCTACGCAGCACCGTCGCGCCTGGAGGGTTTTGGGATGATTCAGGTGGAGGCAAACGCCTGCGAAAGGCCGGTAATCGCGATCGATGCCATGGCATTTCGCGACACCATGGTTCACGGTGAAACGGCATTCCTTGCGAAAGTGGCCGAAGAGAGGAAGATCACTGAGGGGAAATTCGGAGAAGGCCACGATTACGAGAGTAGCCAGCGTATCGTGTTTCCGAACCCGCGTACAGCGGAGTACCGGGCTAGCGTGCCCGATATCGCCAAGTACCTTTTGACTCTCATGCAGGACAGCGCACTGCGGCAGAAGATGGGCAAAGCGGGGCGAAAGCATGTGGTTGAATTGTTCGACTATCGTCAGGTTGCCAAGCGCTTCGTTGAGATCGTGTCCGACCGGTTGGGAATTCACTAGAGAATACCGCGACGAGCAAGAGTGCTCGTAGACCGAACCATGCACGCCATCGAGGTGGCAATGTCGTTAGATGAGAAATCACTCGCTTCCATTGAACAAGCCAAAGAGGCGGCTCTTCAAATCCTGCTCCATAACGCACAGGGACCGTATCAAGGCCTGCCTCGTACAGCGGGGTGGGGATACCCGGAGCCTTACACACGGGACCTGATGATTTCATCCCTGGGAATTCTGGCCACCGGCAACGAGCAGCTTGCGGACGCTCTGCGGCGCACATTGGTGGCGCTGGCCAGCAATCAGACGCCGCACGGCCACATCCCATCCCTCGCGCACGATCCGGCGAATCGCGGCTCCAGCGATTCAACGCCGCTCTTTTTATTTGGGCTGGCCCTCTACAGAATATCGACGAATCAGCCGGAGTTCCTCAGCGAAGCAGCAGAGAAAGCCCTGAAGTGGATGCAGTACCAGAGTCCTGACGACAGGGTGATGGTATGCCAGTTGCCGACCAGCGACTGGCGTGACGAGCAGTACGTCATGGGCTATGGGCTCTACGTGAATATGCTGGTTTATGCGTATCTTCGTCTTTATGGCGATCACGAGTCCGCCGATCAACTGCGTGGGTCGATGAGCCGTCTGGAGGTTCGTGGCGAGGAGAAAAACCGTTACGAGCAAGAGGCGCTTGTAGAGCCTTCCGCGCCGTACTATGCGCTCTACTCCTACAAGGTTATGAGCAGCGACCGTTTCGATCTGCTGGGCAACAGCCTGGCGATTCTTACGGGAATTGCTTCGCCTCAGTGGGCAGAAAACCTGGTGGCATGGATTGAAGCCGAGTGCGAAGCCATGCGTGGCCGCGGAGAACTTGCCGTGAATTTGCCGCCCTGTTTGTTTCCGTATATTCTGCCCCACCACGAGGATTGGCTGCCGCGATACGAGCGATATAACCGGCCCGGCGACTATCACAATGGGGGAGTGTGGCCATTTATCTGCGGCTTCTATATAGCGGCATGTGTAGCGGCGGGGCAGATGGATTTAGCGGAGCACAAGCTGTTGGCGCTGACCGAACTGGTCAAGCCGTGGCACGAGAACGAGGCGGAGTGGGGTTTCAACGAGTGGATTCACGCGCAAAACGGAAAGCCAAGCGGACGGGATTGGCAGACCTGGTCGGCCGCCATGTACCTTTACGCTGCCGAGTGTGTGCAGAAGCGGGGCACCCCGTACTTCGACGAGATGCGCACAGGCAATCCCGGTACAGCAGAGTAGTGCACTTGGACAATCCACGTTGATGTGCTCTGCCGCTCAATTACTTCGCTCTCCGCCCAGGAAATCTGCCATAGCTAGGGAAGGCTGGGAGGGCCTGCGAATGGTGTCCTGATGGGCGTAGCGATACCGAGAAACTGCGTGATAGTGTTGTTTGCCGAAGTTCGAGATCCGTGCATCGCCGCTGGCGTCGAGCGCTAGCCCGTAGGGTTCCAGCAGCGCCGCGTCCGTGCCGAAGACGCTGGCCGGCGAGAGGAATGTTCCAGGAGAAGCCCTGGAAGCGCCGCTGAGCTCCGAGATGGAGCTGCCACGGTAGTTGGCCACCCAGACTGTACCAGCGCCATCGACCGCAATGCCCTGAGGATGCAGCACCCCACCGCCCGTAATGCCATTCAAAAGCACAATGCCATTGGCGCTGACCTCGGTAAATATCCTCCGGCAGAGCGCTCTCAATTACCCACAATTCCGTCTTCCTTTTCAGACACTTACGAAATGGTCGCTAGAAATGCCCATTTCCCGCCCCTTCTACTTGGGAACACCTCTGCCATCCAACGCCGAAAGAGGCCCAAATCCCCGCCAAAATCGCACTTGCACAAAGATGTGGGTAATTGAAAGGGCAGAGCCGGGGGCCTTATTGTGTGAGCCGCTTCTATGAGACGACTGGCATTGTCAAGGTTTTTGTCGTTGCTTTTGCATTTGTTTTTTTCTTAGTGGCGTTTTTGCTGTTGTTGCTGTTGTTTTTGCACGTGCCTTTCGTTCGTGTTTTGAAGGTTCATCTCGGGCTTTTATACGCACTCGCTTGGAGCCGCTCTGGGCTCGGTGCCTGATGGGGCCCGATAGGGATGAATCGGGGCTGCTATCTTGAGCTCGGCCTATGACGACCCAGCTGCTTTACGCAGTCACCCGGACACGAGATTGATTGGCGCTTGCCACTTCGATTGAAAACCTCTGCTTGGAAACCTGTTCAGAACCTTGCTGCTTCACTGCCGTCTTGCAAGTTGTACCGCGGCTGAGGCACGGCGCTATGCCGCCACCGCCGCCTGTTGCGGGAAGGGTTGGAAGCGTTGGCCGCTGCGCCATAGGGCGTGCAGCACAACCGCCAATTTACGGGCCACCGCGACGATGGCTCGCTTTTTGCCCCGCTTGCCGCCCGTGGCCGCCAGCTTCAGTCCCCAACGCCGCAGCTCGGAATCGGGACCGAAGCGTCCCAGGACGTATTGCGCCGATTGCACCAGCAGGCTGCGCAGGAAACTGTCGCCGGCCTTGGAGATACGCCGTTGCGGGTCGGCAGCGCCCGATTGGCTCTGCGCGGGACGCAAACCGAGAAACGCTCCGGCGGAACGGTTGCTGGCCGCATCGGGCTGGCCCAGCGTCAGCACATACGCGGCGGCGACGATCGGTCCCACGCCGGGCGCGGTGCGCAGCAGAACGATCTCGGGATACTTGGCAGAAAGCTTTTCAATCTGCTTGTCCATGCCATCAACCTGTGCATTGAGCATCCCGATCTGCTCGACCAACGGGGTGGCGACCGCGCTGAGGGCGGGCGGTATAGCCGCCAGCGCACGAGCCGGAAGAAATTCGGTCGAGCAGGCAGGCAGACGGCCTCCGGCGCTCTTGACCAGACCGCGCAGCGCGTTGACAATCATCGTCCGCGCCCGTACCAGCGTGCTACGCGCATGGATTAGGTTCAAATCCACCTGGCGCTCTTCGCTGCGATGCTCGAGCGGGGAGAGCAACTTGGGATCGAAGGCGGCAAAGCGAGCCAGTTTCTCGGCGTCGTTGCGGTCGTTCTTCGATTCGCTGCCCGTGATGGCGGGAATCTTGCGGGCATTGGCCACGATGACCTGATGGCCCAGAGCATTCAACAAACGGCTGACCCAGGGAGAGTGAGTGCCACACTCCAGGGCGATGCGCAGACAATCTTCGCCCTCGAAATGCCGCCGCAGCGCAGCCTCGGTGCTTTGTACGCGCCCTTCCTCGACTACCTCTCCATCGCTGTTCAAGAGGCAATAGTGGCTATACCGGTCGCCCAGATCCAGGCCCACGGTCATCTCCGGTTTGGCGATTCCTGCTTCCATCTTCGGCAACTCTCTGCTAACCTTCTTCATTGGCTGGTCTCCTTTGAGCATCCTTGAATGCGTTGCGAACAGCTTAGCTGTACGCGAGGCCAGCCGTCTCATCCCATCTTATGTGGGGTCGCTGACGCGGCCCCAGTTGGGTGACGCCGCCTGCAGGCGGCCAGTCAGTTCCGGATCTGCATCTGATCGATGCGCTTATCCTCGGTTTCCTGGTTACGGATGTATTCCCGGATCGTTCTCTCGTCCCGGCCTACGGTCGACACCAGGTAGCCCCGTGCCCAGAAGTGCTGCCCCACGAAATTCCGCTTCCGCTCTCCGTACACTCTCGCCAGGTGGATCGCACTCTTGCCTTTGATAAAGCCAATCACCTGACTGACTGCATACTTGGGCGGAATCGATATCATCATGTGCACATGATCGGACATCAGATGCCCCTCCTCGATCCGGCTCTCTTTCTGCGCAGCAAGATTCCGAAATACTTCTCCCAGGGGCTTACGTAGTTCCCCGTACAACTTCTTGCGGTGACACTTCGGAATGAAAATCACATGGTACTCGCATTCCCGTTGCGTGTGACTTAAGCTCTCATACTCGTCCATCCAAAAGCTCCTTCCTCGTCGTGGCTTTGCCGGCTCACGGCATGGAGTTTCTTGGATGGCCTCCCGTATTTGTCAAACTTGACCGGTCCCCCGACAGAGCCGGGGGGCTTCCCCTCTTGCTAAGAGTGGTTAACTGGGTAAGGTTAAGAACAGAATAAGGGCATGTCTTGGTGCGATTGAGCAGCCGTGATGAAACCGAGAACCAGGGACATCTCAACCATACCCTCTACCCAGGAGCCAAAAGTGACGAAGAACAGCGCATCTCGTACGTCGCTATCAGTCGGGCTCGCGACCGTGCTTCCTCACTACGCCGATTCTCACCGGGGGAAGAAAAACAATGAGCGCTGGAACCGGGACTTCGGGTTGCATATGGCGAGAAGCGCTAGTGGAGAAGGGTGAGAGGCCAGGCAATTTCCCGATCGACGATCAGGCACACACAATGCTCTTGGGTTTTGAGGCTGAGTCACAGAACAGATTTGAGGGCATTTTTGATGGTATCTCGATTTTAATTGTATCTAAATTATTGATTCTAAATATATATTGGCTCCTCAGGCGACTCGTTCTCCGAAGCAGCTTTGCAAGCTATTGAAAACACGTATGTTATTGAAATTACTTGCTCAAGAATTTCGCATATTTAGTACATTTCGCCTGTTTCATATTTTCTTAGGACAGTCTTTAGGACAGAAGGCTTTTTGAAGCGGTAGCGCACGTGGCCGCGCATTTCCTCCCGGACGGGCGCAATACACCCACGGGGTTCACTTTGTCTTCCGCTGCCCTCGGCCAGCGAGGAGTTCCGACCTCCCGACGACCGTTCGCTGGGTCTCAAGCTTCGGTGGGTCGGAGACGCCATCAAAAGCAGGATTCGACTTCCACGGGCTCAGGCTGTACATCCGGGAATCCCGCAGCGAGTTCACGCCCTCGCTCCACGCGGCCAGCATCCGCTTTCCTGTGTCCCTGAAGCCAACCAAGCTGTCCATCATTTCGCGAACTGCAGGGGCAGTGTCGGCGACGGCATCGCTGATGCGCTCGACCATCACTCTCTGTTCCTTCTCCGGGATGCCGAAGTTGGCGGTGATGAACCGGGAGAGTGTCTTGCCGGGAAGCCACGTCTTCTTGCCCATCAGGCCGATGCCGGGTGGGTTGTGCTGGTACCCGGTGTAGACCGAGGTCGTGAAAAAATCGTAGGCGGGAGCAAGGCTGGCATCGTCCCGAGAAGTGTAGAGCAGCGCGATGTTCTTGGCGTGACAATCGGCGTTCCGCAGAGCGTATGTCAGCAGCAGTATCGCGGACAGCTTCTGAAAGGTCTCATAGTGGTCTCGCCCCGGTACGTGCGCCCGTACCGCTTTGGCGACTCTCTCCCATGTGGTTTCGTACTTCTGAGCGGGGCGCAACCCCAGCAGCGAACAAAAATCCTCCAGAGCACGGAAGGGCTTGCCATTCTCATCCACGTCGAAGCGATGCACCACGAGGACGTTGCCATCCTCGGAGAGTTCCGTCTTCGCCGTGGGCAGCACCTTCGCCACGACCTGCATACACAGATGCTCGTTGGCCGTCGCAAACGGGAGCCGCGAGGACGAGCCCTTGACGATGTGCTGGTGGGTCAGCAGGGTCGCCTTGGGATGCCGCCCCAGTCCGAGCATCTTCTGCTTTTCTGTGTCGAGAAACTTTGGCAGGACGCCCGAGACGCCGCTCCTTGCGTGCTCACGAACAAGCTGGGAGAACGCCTCCTCAGAGTTGTCACCCTTCAGCAGTTCCGCTACCTCGATGGACTTGGCCGGTTCATCCAGCACCGCGCCCGGAGGAGCGACCTTCAGTCTTCCTACCATGTTGCGCCCAATGACCGAGAGCAGAGCAACCGGGCTGGCTCCGATGTGCGGCCCGAACTCCTCCTGCAAAACTTGCAGCAGGTAACCCTCCGGCAGGTTCATGCGGAAGATAGGATGAAGTTCGTCGTCCCATGGATAGGACTCAGTGCGAACGGGCATCGTCAGTGAGACAAGGTTCTCTGGCGCTGCATCCGGCGTGTAGGCCATCACACTGCGGAAGTCGCCGACCTGTTCGAGCACGCCGACGTGCTTGTTGAGAACATGGACATTCAGCTTCATGCTCCACCCCGTTCACGGCGCAATTCATCGAGAGTGCCAGCCGCCCCAACTTCGGTGAAGCTTATTTCCAGTCCAAGGACGGCGAGGACGGCCAGCAGCTTGCGTGAGCCAAACTCTGATAGTTGCCCACGCTCAAAGCGCACGAGAGTCTCCCGTGTAAGCGCGGTACGGCTGGCGACCTCGCTCTGGCTCAACTTGAGAGCCTTGCGTTTAGCCGCGACTGCTTCGCCGAGTTCCGCCAAAGTTTGCATGAGTGATTTATATATCACTATATATGACAATGCAAGCATTTAGTGCTACAAATATCACTTTTTTCGCTAACGCTTTGCCTTGCTGCCGAGCACACCGCTGGATGGTGTCACGCCTTGGCCGACTGAATATCATCGCCGTTTCCCTCCAGTTGCCCGAGCGGTGAAATGCCTCCAACACAGCCTGAAGGCCGGGGATGCTGGCCTCTCCAAAACGCACAAACTCTTCAAGACGGAACTTCTGTTCTTCGCGTTCCCGGCTCCGGCATCCAGCTTGCCGAAGGTACTCTGAATGTGAATGACAGAACTCGTCGGAAGCCCCATGTGCCACATCCGCCTCGAACGAGAGGTTACCAGGATTTGAGAGCGGTCACTTCACGCCGCTGCCGCGGCGCGATGTGGTCTATTTTTGCTCCGGAGCTCACAAACGCCACTATAAGAAGGTAATGCACGGACTGACCCGGAGGAAGGTCAGCTTTGATCGACAGTAGATCGCCAGCCGAAAGGTTGGACACCTCAGAGATCGGCAGTGTCTTGCCTGCATGAATAACCTTGACTACCAGCTCGGTCCCAGCCAAATCAAATTGGGCGGGGTCGGCACAAAGGGTACAAGGCACCAAAAGAAAAATCAAGCAACAAATGCATAGGCGTAAAACCATACAGGACTTTTAACCTCTGCTATTGTGAGACGGACTCACGTCCGATTCGTGATTCGACCGCAGCTTTCAAGCCTTGGATTGCGAAAATAAAATCGTGTTCATTCGACATATCGTGCGCGATATATCGGGGCCTCGCATATCCGTCTTGACAGCTAATGCGACGATGCCAGGCATCTTCTACGGTTCAATTCTTAGGCAGGGAGACACGCCCGCTTAGCTAAGGATGGCATGTCATCCCAATCCAAATCTGTTACTTTTGGGACAGCTCCCATTTGATCACCGCATGTCTTTGACATGCCACCACGGCGCACATGCGAAGGGTTCTAGGCAAATGCGAACACGGATCAGAGCGCGTCTGGCTATGGACTCAGGCAACTGCTGCTTTGAGCGCCTCGCTCTTCGATGCGATGCAATTCAATAGATCGTTCCATGATTTGGCGAACGAAGCGATTCCTTCTTCGAGCAACTGGGTGGCGACGGCATCCGTATCAATACCAGCTATTGCAAATTCAGTGAAGATTTTGTCGTAATCCTCGGGTAGAGCTTCGCCGAATTCCAAATGAGCGGCAAGCGCATTCAAGGTTGCCTCAGGCATGCGCCGCTCGATGCCGCGCATGTAAGCTTCGGCAGCGGCCATATATTGCTCGCCCGAGAATAGAGGATTTGCATTCACGGGCACACCCCGGAAGATCGCTTCCTCAATGACTGGAAGACCCTCGCTGGTACCAGGGATCTTGATGAAGAGATTGGGCCGTGCCGCGAGGTTGTGGAAAGCCCTGGCAGCGGCAAGGGTGGCAGCGGTGTTGCGCGCTAGCAGGTGTGAACGCACCGAAGTCTACGACCTCATGGGCAGCACCGCGCAGCAAATCCGCGATCTGCTCTTTCAGAACGAACCCTCCATGGTCTGAGGCGATGCCGACGCGCATGGTGCTTTCTCCTTTGGTTGGTCGAGCACATGATGAGCCTGTTTGCAGACGTTCTCAACAGTGAAGCCGTAGTGCTCCATCACCACCGGTCCGGGAGCCGATGAGCCGAAGGTGTCAATCCCAATAACGGCGATCCGGGGACCAACAAAGGACTGCCATCCCACAGGAGAACCAGCCTCAATGACCAGGAGCGGCACATTCGTGGGAAGGATCTTTTCCCGGTAATCGTCCGATTGCGCCGCAAACAGGTTTGTGCTCGGCATGCTCACCACTCGCGCATGCACACCCTCTGTCAGCAGCCGGTCACGGCCATCGAGTGCCAGATGCACTTCGGATCCTGTAGCGATAAGGATGATGTCCGGATGTTTCGTTGCCGGAGAATCCGCAAGGATATAACCGCCGAGCGGAACTCCAGCAGGAATGGCTGGATAGGATTTCAGGTCGAGCACTGGAAGACCCTGTCGTGTGAGCACTAATGCAACAGGCCCTTGCTCTCTTCCAATCGCAACTCGCCATGCGGCAACAGTTTCGTTGGCATCCGCGGGCCGCAGGACAACCATGCCTGGAATTGATCGCAATCCGATGAGTTGTTCTACCGGTTGGTGAGTTGGGCCGTCCTCGCCCATGCCAATGCTGTCGTGAGTAAGGATATAAATCACCGGCAGGGCGTTCATGGCCGCAAGGCGCATGGGAGGACGCATGTAATCGCTGAAGACGAAGAAGGTGCCGCCGTATGGAATCAGGCCGCGATGCAACGCCATTCCATTCAAGATGGCGCCCATCGCATTCTCGCGAATGCCGAAGTGCATGTTGCGTCCCGCCCAATCCTGCGGTTCGAAGTTGCCCGCTCCGTCAATATTGGTATGAGTACTGGGACCAAGGTCCGCCGATCCTCCCATCATCTCCGGCAGACAGGAACCGAGGATCTCGATTACTTTTCCTGAAGCGACGCGGGTGGCCATCGGTCCATCCGCCGAGTTAAACGCCGGCAGGCCAGCATCCCAATTCGCAGACAGGCGTCTGTCGATGACTCTCTGAAACTCAGATGCAAGATCCGGGTATTCTTGCGCGTAGGCTTTGAAGCGCAACTCCCATTCTGCCTGCGCTGCGCTTCCGCGAGCGACTGCTCTTCGAAAGTGCTTCAGCGCCTCCTCGGGAATATGAAAAGAAGGCGATACTGGCCAGTTCATCCCCTTCTTGGTAAGACGCGCCTCCTCCACGCCAAGAGCTTCGCCATGTGCGGCGGCGGTGTCCTGTTTGTGTGGGCTGCCAAAGCCAATGTGTGTGCGTACGGCAATCAACGACGGGCGGTCTTTTTCCTCCCGCGCGTTCTTCAGGGCGAGCGCCACTGCATCGACGTCGTTGCTCTGTTCCACTCTTTGCACATGCCAGCCGAAAGCGGCAAACCGGGCCATACGATCTTCGGTGAACGTCAACTCTGTGCTGCCTTCAATCGTAATGTGGTTGTCTGCGTAGAGAACGATCAGTTTTCCAAGATGCTGGTGGCCGGCGATCGAGCCAGCCTCTGAGGAAATTCCTTCCTCAAGATCGCCATCGCTGACAAGGACGTATGTGCAATGGTCCACGATTTGGTGGCCTGGCCGATTAAAACGCGCCCCAAGCGCAACCTCGGCAATGGCCATGCCCACGCCGTTGGCAAGCCCCTGCCCTAAAGGACCCGTGGTAGCCTCGACGCCTGGAGTCTTGCCATACTCCGGATGACCCGGTGTGCGGCTGCCCCACTGGCGAAACATCTTCAGCTCTTCGAGAGGGAGATCGAACCCCGTGAGGTGAAGCAGAGCATAGAGCAACGCGCATCCGTGGCCGGCCGACAAAATGAAACGGTCGCGGTCCGGCCAGTGCGGATCGCGCGGGTTAAACTTGAGTGATCTGTCCCAGAGAGCATACGCCATGGCCGCCGACCCCATTGGCAACCCAGGATGACCCGAGTTGGCCTTCTGCACCATGTCTACCGCCAGAAAGCGGAGCGTATTGATGCATAGCTCATCCAATGCAGGCGAAGCGATTGTTGTTCCGAATGTTGCAAACGGCGCCATGGCGTGTTTTACCTTTCACTGTTGAATTGAGTTAAACACCGCGCTGGATTCTAGACTCCAGGCTGAGCCGGGACTCAAGCCAACCTACATCTTCAGGCCGATATCCCCAACACACTCCGGATGCTTGCATTGGCAGGGTGTCTTTGGACTTTTCTTGGCTTCTGCACATGCGGTGCTGCAATGCTTTTTGCCGCTTTCGGCCTTGCAGTTGCAGCCAGGGTTTTCGCACTTTTGCGTGGTGGTCATAAAGGCTCCTTTTGCCCGAACATGCCTTCGCTCTCTTGAAGGCTATGTTATCCAGGAACTATTCACAGTCCCTAAAATACGATTCGCATTCTCATCCCGAGCACCGCGATGGTATATCTGCCGCTTATTGCTCATGCATCTTGCATGCCTGCGTGAGGGCGTTATTTACTTGTTGCTGGAGTCCGAATGATGACCACGGAACATCCGGCTCGACGAGCGACCGACTCCGCCACGCTGCCCAGAAAGAAGTCCTGGAGGCTCCTCTGCCCGTGCGAACCGACCGCTATGAGATCCGCGCGCCATTCGGCTGCTCTGTTGAGAATGGTCTCTGTTACGTCTCCAATCCGGACATCGACCTGTGTTTTAAATCCAGTTCTGCGCAGTTGGCCTGCCATCCGCTCGACCAAGGCACGAGCTGGCTGCTGCTCGTCTTCCAACTCAGGAGCGTAGTCTCGGGCCATCTCAGGCGGAGCCACTGGCTCAACAGGCTGCAGTACATGTAAGACCAGAACCTCGGTATTTTCGTGCCGGACCCCGGTCTCCACAGCACGAAGCACGCTTGCAGAGAATGCCGAATCATCGACTGCTATCAAGACCCTCATGATTCCTCTTTCTTCACAAGCAATGGGCTTCCCGACCGCACGCCGGTACTCGCAGATGGAAGAATTAGTTGCGGTATCGCCCATCGACGTGACGCCTTTTCGAAGTCTAGGCAAATGCTCTTGCATTGCGAGTATCGAACAAGCCGGATCGGGAACGCAGGTCACAATTGCTCATCAGGGCGGTCCACTTTTCGGCGGCGGGCGCAACCATGCCGGCCAGAGAAAGCATTCGAAGAATTGGACCGGCACTGTGCAAGAGAGAACAGTCTTTGTTTTCCCTGGGGGGAACAATGGCACATGCCGAGACTATGGTCCGCCGAGGAGATCGTCATGTCCGAACGCCACGCTTTTCAGTCCATCCCGACAAAGATTCTGTTGCCCATCGACTTCAGTCCGTCGTCCCAAGCGGCCTTAGAGACGGCGGCCGACCTCGCGCTGCACTTCCATGCCGAGCTCTTCTTTGTGAATGTCATTCCGCTCTTCTCGACCTTCACGTCCGAATATGCTACTCCCCAGGTGCAATTTCAAAAGGAGGAGAAGACGCGTTCCGAGCAGCATCTGGCGAAGTCCTGTGCAGTCCTCACAACCAAAGGAGTTAAAGCAGGTTTCAGTGTCGAAGTCGCGAATGACGTAGCGGGGTGCATTACGGATGTGGTTGAGCGCGAGAATATCGACTTCGTCGTGATCTCTACGCATGGAATATCCGGTTGGCATCCACTGGTATTTGGATCGATCGCCGAGAAGGTCATTAAGCTCGTGCAGTGCCCCCTCTTGCTTCTTCACTCCGCCAAGCCAGAAACCGACGTCAAGACTCCTTCGGGCCGCTCCATGGAATGGTGGTAGGGCTTCTCGATCTTCAACATTAAGACCCGCATGATGCATTCACTCTGATCAAGCGTTGCGTCATCAATGTTCCTCCTGGCGTCCTCGGCAGTTGCCTTTGTCAACGATCAAAGGCCTCCTCATTCGAGTTGGATGTCCTGAATCGAGGCTACTGTGGCAGTCGGACTTCAGAATGAAGCGGATTCCTCGAATCTCGGGACGATCGTCTCGGTGCGCGGAAGTGTGGTCGATGTGAGATTTGATCGCCGCCTGCCTCCCATCTTCTCCGTTCTACACGCTGGAGCAGAAGGCAAGATCATCGTCGAAGTCATGTCCCAGCTCGACGCTACCCGGGTTCGGGGCGTTGCTCTAACGCCGACTGAAGGCCTTGCCAGAGGAATGCAGGTTGAAGATTCAGGCAAGCCGCTCGAGGTGCCGGTCGGCAAGGAAATCATGTCACGGATGTTCGACGTATTCGGCTCTGCCATCGACCGCAAACCTGCGCCGCAGAATGTCGAATGGCGGACCATCCATCGGACTCCCCCGCCGCTATCGGAGCGTTCGACAAAGTCCGAGATCTTCGAGACAGGTATCAAAGCGATCGACGTGCTTGTGCCGCTGGAGCGTGGAGGCAAGGCCGGATTGTTCGGCGGCGCGGGAGTGGGCAAAACAGTGCTTCTCACCGAGATGATCCACAACATGATCGGCCATCAGCAGGGCATGAGCATTTTTTGTGGAATCGGCGAGCGTTGCCGGGAAGGCGAAGAACTCTATCGCGGAATGAAAGATGCCGGCGTCCTGAACAACATGGTGATGGTCTACGGCCAGATGAACGAACCGCCGGGCAGCCGGTTTCGTGTCGGCGCAGCGGCTCTGACCATGGCCGAGTATTTCCGCGACGATGAGCATCGCGATGTCCTTCTATTGGTCGACAACATCTTCCGCTTTATTCAAGCCGGAATGGAAGTCTCCGGCCTTCTGGGCGAAATGCCTTCAAGACTCGGTTACCAGTCAACCATGGGTACCGATCTATCGGGTATCGAGGAGCGCATTGCCAATACTCATGCCGGGGCCATTACTTCGATCCAGGCGGTCTACGTGCCCGCTGATGATTTGACCGACCCTGCCGCGGTACATGTCTTCTCTCACCTTTCCGCCTCCATTGTCTTGTCGCGCAAGCGGGCGAGCGAAGGACTCTATCCCGCGATCGATCTGCTTCAGTCCAGTTCGAAAATGGCCACACCAGGCATCGTTGGTGACCGGCATTACAACCTGGCGCAGGAGATTCGCCGGACTCTGGCGCAGTACGAATCCCTCAAGGACATTGTCGCCATGCTTGGGATGGAACAGCTTTCCCTGGAAGATCGGAATGCCGTTGCACGGGCTCGACGCTTGGAACGCTTCCTGACGCAACCGTTCTTCACTACCGAACAATTCAGCGGGATGAAGGGCAAGCTTGTGAGCCTGAAAGACTCACTGGACGGCTGTGAACGCATTCTCCACGACGAGTTCAAAGAGTACCCGGAGAGCGCACTCTATATGATCGGCGCGATTGGGGAGGCCAAGAAACCGGAACCAAAGAAGCCTGAGGCGAAGAAGCCTGAAGCGAAGCAGCCGGAAACAATAAATTCTGAAGCGACAAAACCGGAGACCACGCAGCCAGAGACAAAAAAGCCGAACGAGAACAAGCCGGAAGACCAGGAGATTGATCCGCAACCAAAGACCGCGACTGCGAGTACCCATGAATCTTAGAATCCTGCTCCCCTTTGGGGTCTTCGCCGAAAAGGACAATGTCTTGCGCGTCGTCGCAGACACGACCGATGGATCTTACTGCCTGTTGCCTCACCGGCTCGACTGCGTTGCCGCTCTTGTGCCCGGGATTCTCATGTACGAAGCGAAGGACACTGGGACGGTCTATGTCGGAATTGATCAAGGTGTGCTGGTAAAGGCGGGCGCTCAGGTCACCGTATCGGTGCGTCGCGCCATTGCCGGAACGGATCTGGAACAGCTCAAGGACGCAGTCGAGAGAGACTTCTTGAAACTGGACGAGCAGGAGCGTAACGTTCGCACCGCGGTCGCAAAGATGGAGAGTGGTTTGATGGAGCGTCTGGCGGAGTTTGAACATGACCGATAAGAGAGCGGATGAATCCTCTCCTTCGGACAGAGACTTTGTCCGGCAGGTTACCGCAAAGGCTGCCCGCAAACTCCGTGTGCAGAAGGATGGTGAACAGACTGTCTGGTTCGGCCTCGGCATGTCCGGGCTGATCGGTTGGTCGGTAGCAGTGCCCACCGTCGTTGGCGCCATGATCGGCCTTTGGTGGGACAACCATCATCCAGGAGCCCATTCATGGACACTCATGTTGCTGGCCATTGGACTTTGTATTGGTTGCGCAAATGCCTGGCATTGGGTAGATCAGGAGAACAAAGCTATCCAAGAGGGGCAGGAGGATAAGCATGAATGAGGCGTTGATTATGGCCGGGAGTCTGTTCGCCGGGGTTCTGCTTGGGACATTCTTCTTCGGCGGACTTTGGTGGACGATTCGATCGACTCCTCCCTCGGAATGGTCTGGTCTCCTGTTCGCCGGGAGTCTTCTACTCCGAATGGCCGTTGCCGTCACCGGATTCTACCTTGTGTCTCATGGAGAATGGCGGAAGCTGGTCGCTTGCCTGGCAGGTTTCTTGCTGGCGCGCATTGCCGTAACGAAGCTCATACGTTTCCCGCACGCCAGGAGTACCCGCATTCTGCAAAGGGGTGGACAATGATGATCGCCAGTGTGCATATTTCATCCGATCAGCAGCTCTTCTGGCAATATGGCTTTATCAAGCTCAACGGAACCATCGTGACAACCTGGGCCATGATGATCGCGATGACGTTGGGCTCCATGCTGATTACCCGAAAGCTCGCCACCGAGCGAACCATCTCACGCTGGCAAAGCGCGCTTGAGATGGTTGTGACCGGCATTGAGGGACAAATCAAAGAGGTTGGTCTCAGCGAGCCAAGAAAGTATCTCGCATTTCTGGGCACGCTCTTTCTGTTCATCGGAACCTGCAGCGTGTGCATTGTCATTCCAGGTTTCACGCCGCCGACAGGTTCACTCTCAACCACGGCAGCCCTCGCGCTATGTGTGTTCATTGCGGTTCCTCTGTTCGGAATCCGGGAGCAGGGGATGGCCGGCTATCTCAGGACATACATCAAACCGACCCCGATCATGCTGCCGTTCAATATCATCAGCGAGCTCTCACGCACGCTTGCTCTGGCAATACGTCTCTTCGGAAACATGATGAGCGGAGTCATGATTGTCGGGATTCTCCTTACCATCACGCCCTTCATATTCCCCATCGTTATGACTCTCCTCGGCCTGCTCACCGGTTCGGTGCAGGCCTATATCTTCAGTATTCTCGCTGCGGTTTACATTGCAGCTGCCACACGTGTAACCAAACCCAAGCCTGCTGTTGAGGCTCATCCGGAACCGAGGCCTGCATAACGGCTCCTGCAAAAAAAGGATTTCCAATGGATAGCGCCACCATCGTTGCAGTAGTATCCATCGCCACCGCCGGCATCACCACGGGTTTTGGCTGCATGGGGCCGGCGCTTGGAGAAGGCCGTTCGGTGGCCTCCGCCATGACCTCCCTCGCGCAACAGCCCGACGCCGCGCCCACCATCACCCGCACCCTGTTTGTAGGTCTGGCAATGATCGAGTCCACGGCGATCTACACCTTTGTCGTTTCCATGATTCTCATTTTCGCCAACCCCTTCTGGAATCATTTCCTGTCGCAAGTCGGAGGGAAGTAAGCGATGCTCATCGACTGGTTCACTGTCGGAGCTCAGATTGTCAACTTCCTCATCCTGGTGTGGTTGTTGAAGCACTTTCTCTACAAACCCATCATCGATGCCATCGATGCGCGAGAGAAGCGAATCGCCGCTGAACTTGCAGACGCAGATGCAAAGAAGGCGGAGGCTGAAAAGGAGCGTGCCGATTTCGAGGATAAGAACAAGGCATTCGATCAACAGCGGAGCGCCCTGCTCGGCAAAGCCTCGGACGAAGCGAAGGCCGAACGCGAGCGCCTCATCGATCAGGCCAAAAAGGATGCGGAAAGCTTGCGGACTAACCATGCTGATGCGCTCCGCGGAGATCAAGTGCGGCTGAGTAGTGAAATCACCCTTCTGGCCGAGAAAGAGGTCTTTGCTATTGCGCGAAAGGCACTCGCGGATCTCGCCACCGTCAGCCTTGAAGAACGCATTGGCGAAGTATTCACACGCCGTCTGCAGGAATTGGACCCGAAGGCAAAAGAATCGCTAGGCGCCGCTCTCAGGAACTCGCCACAACCGGCTCTCGTGCGCAGCGCATTCGATCTGCCCCCAGAGCAGAAGGCCGCAATTCAAAACGCCCTCAACGAAACATTTTCAGCAGAGGTCCGGATCAAATTCGAAGATTCGCAGGATGCAATCTGCGGCATCGAATTAGCCGCCAATGGCCAGAAGGTTGCGTGGAGCATCTCGAGCTATCTCACCGGGTTGAGCAAGAAAGTCAGCGACCTCGTAGACGCACAATCCCTCGCGGCCATCAAATCCACACCAAAGCCGGAGACTGCGAAAGCGCCTGAGCCGGAGGCTGCGAAAGCGGCCGAGCCAGAAGTTGCGAAAGCGCCGGAGCCCGAACCTGTTGCGCCCAGCGGGGCCAAATGAATTCATCAGCAGGAATCTTGCAACCCGTAATCGAGCGCGCCTTCACGATGCTGCATCAAGGTCGCGAGGATTTCACGGCGAAGCTGACTCCGCATGAAGTCGGCATTGTCACAAAAGTCTCCAACGGGATTGCGACATTCACAGGCCTTTCCAGCGTGGGCTATGAGGAGATCGTGACTTTCCCTGGCGGCCTGCTCGGTATCGCATTCAACCTGGATGAAGCGGAGGTCGGCGTCATCCTGCTCGGGGACTACCAGAACCTGCACGCAGGCGACGAGGTGCAGCGGACCGGCCGTGTGATGGACGTGCCCGTAGGAGACGGCCTGCTCGGACGCGTGATCGACCCATTGGGCAATCCGTTGGACGGCAAGGGTTCGATCACTGCGGAAAAGCGTCTCCCGGTTGAACGTCCTGCCGCACCCATCATGGATCGCGCAGCGGTGAGCGTGCCTTTGCAGACCGGCCTGAAGGCGGTCGACGCGCTTGTCCCCATCGGCCGTGGCCAGCGTGAATTGATTCTCGGCGATCGGCAAACAGGCAAGACTGCCATTGCCATCGATACCATCCTGAATCAGCGCGGACAGAATGTGGTGTGTGTCTATTGTGCCATTGGCCAACGCGCGGCCTCTGTAGCCAAAGTAGTGGCCAACCTCGATAAACAGGGAGCAATGGACTATACCGTTGTCGTCGTTGTCGAAGACAACAATGCGCCTGGTCTGGTCTACATTACGCCTTACGCGGCGACCAGCATTGCGGAACACTTCATGGAAAATGGTCGCGATGTTCTCATCGTTTACGACGATCTCACTCATCATGCTCGCGCCTATCGCGAACTTTCACTTCTGCTCCGCCGTCCTCCCGGGCGGGAAGCTTTTCCCGGCGACATATTCTATATTCATTCGCGAATGCTGGAACGATCGACTCACCTCAGCAAGGAGCGGGGAGGCGGATCTCTCACGGCGCTGCCCATCATCGAGACCGAAGCGCAGGACATTTCTGCTTACATCCCGACCAACCTGATCTCCATCACCGACGGGCAGGTATACCTTTCGCCCACCTTGTTTCAACTCGGCATCCTCCCGGCAGTCGACGTTGGCAAGTCGGTTTCGCGCGTCGGTGGAGCGGCGCAGAGAGCCGCATATCGCGCAGTTGCCGGCAGCCTGAAGCTCGCTTACTCGCAGTTCGAGGAGTTGGAAGCCTTCGCAAAATTTGGAACGCGACTCGACGACTCGACGCAAAAGTCGATTGACCACGGACGTCGCATTCGCGCGTGTCTCAAACAATCCGAATCTCACCCCGTGTCCATGATCGAACAGATCATCGTGCTCCTGGCTTTGACGGCGGGACTCTTCGATCCACTTCCGCTCGACAAAGTGAGTGACGCCGAGCAGGCGCTTCAGAAAGCCACAACTGATATTCCAGCGGATGTGGCGGAGCGGCTGGCCTCCGCTGACAAGTTCAGCGACGCCGACCGGGAGGCGATCCTCGCAATCGCCAAGCGCGCGTTGGCTTCGCTCCAGCCGGTTGCAGCGGCTAAGCCCGCTACGAAGCAGGCGCCATGAGTGGAACCATCCAAAGCCTGACACGCAAGATCTCCGGAGCTGCCGATCTGGAGGCCGTCGTTCGTTCGATGAAGGCGCTTGCCGCGTCGAGCATTGGACAGTATCAAAAAGCAGTCCGCTCGCTTGATGAATATGCAAGCACTGTGGAACTCGCCTTGACCGCTTGCCTGCGCCAATCCGGACCGGGCTACGATACAGCGGAAACAGGCGCGAAGAAGCAGCACGGCATCGGAGCAATTGTCTTCGGCTCGGACCAGGGGCTCGTTGGAAGGTTCAATGAAGAGGTCGTGGATTACGCCGTCAACACACTCAAGGGTCTACCCGGCACAATCACGAAGATATGGCCCTTCGGAGAGCGCATCCACGCCCTTCTGACCGATGCCGGACAGCCGACTGCCGGGATTTTGCCCGTACCCGTCTCGGTCAATGCCATTGCTGGGCTCGTCGGACAGATTCTGATCGATGTCGAGACAACGCTGGAACGCGGAGATGTGGTCGAGGTGTATCTATTCCACAACCACCCCAAATCCGGATCGGTCTACGAGCCAATCGGCAAGCGGTTGCTGCCTCTGGATCTCGCTTGGCAAAAACAGATTGCAACTGCTCCGTGGCCAACCAAACTGCCGCCGGAAGTCATCCAGGGAACCAGGTCGCCGTTGCGCGCATTCATACGCGAATACCTGTTTGTCCTGCTGTTTCAAGCGTGCGCTGAGTCGCTTGCCAGCGAAAATGCCAGCCGCCTGGCGGCGATGCAGCGAGCGGAGAAGAACATTGACGGAATCCTGGAAGACTTGAATCTCATGCTGCACCGCATTCGCCAGGAGTCGATAGACGAGGAACTCTTCGATGTCATATCGGGTTATGAGGCCTTGACCGGCGCTCGCCGGTCCGTCTGATGCCGCGGCATGTGCGCTTGCGACCTTTCCCTCTGCTCTTCCCGGCTGACACCGCAATTGAACCATCTTGAACCCATGCCATCACGATATTCCTTCTCCTGTCTTGAGCACAACTGCTCAGATTCCCGATCCATCCGCGACGATACTGATTCGGAGAGTTTCATCCACTGGCCTGACTCATTGCCTGCCGCTAGGCCATGGGCGAATTGTCTGTCGGCAACCAGAGTCGCAGGATACGGGGACACCATGACGATCGTTTCGAAGACCGACCACGTGCCGCCAAACAAGAAGAAACCGGCAGGACATTCGAAGGCTGTGTGAACTTCTTCGTAAACATCCAAAGTGATAGGCCGCGGTTCGCGGTTGAAAGATCAAGGCCTTGGCTGGCAAGAAAGCCATGGGGTTGGAACGAGTCATCAAGACTACCTGAGAGGAAGAAATATGCTGTACGAACTCGAGTCCTTAATCGGATCTCCCGTTGTAGCGACCGATGGCAAAATGGGGAGTGTCCGTACTTTTCTCTTCGATGACCAGTCCTGGAAGGTTCGCTATCTGGTGGTAGACGTAGGGAACTGGTTGAAACGGCGCGATGTGGTTCTTCCGATTGCCGCGCTCGAAAAGCCGGACTGGGCAAACAAAACCTGTTGCGTGCATTTGACCAAAGATCAAGTGCGCAACAGTCCCGACGTTGATACGGAAAAGCCAGTCTCACGTCAGCAGGAAATTGCCATGCATGATTACTTTGGCCCACTTGCAAGTTGGATAGATAGCATATCCGGCATCCCGCCCATGCCGACTGGAATGGAATACCCGGTGCATACCGCCGAGGTCCTTCATCTGCGCAGCAGCAGCCACATGCTGGGTTATCACGTGCAGGCCACGGATGGCGACTTTGGAATCCTCGAGGACTTTGTCATGGATGAGGCTAGCTGGCACCTCGGTTACCTCGATGTAAAAAGTGGAGACTGGCTTCAGAATCGATCAGTGCTAGTTCCCACTCGCTGGGTGCAGTCCGTATCCTGGGCTGATTTCATTATCCAATTGCATCACCCGATGGCATGAGTACAAGGCGGCTTGGCGCATCGGCAAGACAAAAGGGACAGAATGATGATCGATTCGAAGACGTACCGCGTTCCGCCCGGCAAGAAGTTGGACCTGAGCGAGTGGCCGACGGTCGGTCCGGCACTGACCAAGTCGAAGAAGCACGATCAAAAACTGCTTGAAGAGCACGTGAATGATCTCAGCGCGTTGCAGCAGCTTCACTACGCATCCAACCGCCATGCGCTCCTACTCATCTTTCAGGGCATGGACGCTGCCGGCAAAGATGGCGCCATAAGACACGTCATGTCCGGGATCAATCCGCAGGGATGCGAGGTCTTCAGCTTTAAACAGCCCAGCGCCGAAGAACTGGAGCATGATTTTCTATGGCGTACCACCTGCCGGCTTCCGGAGCGCGGCCGCATCGGAATCTTCAATCGCTCTTACTACGAAGAGGTGCTGGTCGTCCGCGTCCATCCGGAGGACCTTCGCAACGAAGGGCTGTCAAAACAGCTACTTGACGATAAGTCGAAATGGGAGGATCGGTATCGCTCCATTGTGGATTTCGAGAAGCATCTTGACCGTAACGGCACGCGCATCGTCAAGATATTTCTGCACCTTTCAAAGGATGAGCAGCGCAAGAGGTTTCTGGCGCGCATCGACGATCCGGAAAAGAACTGGAAGTTGAGTCTTGCCGACATTCACGAGAGAAAGTTATGGAAGCAATACGGGAAGGCTTACGAGGAGTGCCTCAGCGCAACCAGCACGCATCATGCCCCCTGGTTTATTGTTCCCGCCGACAATAAGGACGACGCCCGCCTGATTGTCTCTCAAATCGTTCTTGACGCGCTGAAGGGATTGAATATGTCGTACCCGGTATCCAGCGCCAAGCACCGGGCTGAGCTGAAATCAATCCGCAAGATGCTTGCGAAGTGAAGCCGTACCTTATCACAGTCGAAGCGAAACAATCTGAAGTTTGAAAGCCGCTGCCAGGATGTGAGCAGTTGCGGAGAACGAGAAAGGATACACTACGATGGCCACCACCAAACTGCCCATCAAACTCGAGAAGAACGACACGCCTCAACCCTTCGTCAAGAACTTCGATCAGTACGGCAATTCTTCCGGGTTCATCTTCGACGTGAGCCTGTCGACCGCGATTGCGGCTGACGGCAAGACTGAAGAGAGAGCACCACAGCCCAAGGGGCCGCTCTCGCCTGAGATGCTGGACAAGATGAATCGCTACTGGCGCGCTGCGAACTATCTCTGCATCGGCCAGATCTACTTGTTTGACAATCCCCTGCTTCGCGAACCACTCAAGGCAGAGCAGATCAAGCCAAGGCTGCTCGGTCACTGGGGTACTTCGCCGGGACAGAACTTCATCTACATTCATTTGAACCGGCTCATCAAAGAGCATGATGCGGACATCATTTACATCTCCGGACCGGGTCACGGGGGGCCTTCGCTGAACGCCTGTTCTTATCTGGAAGGTTCATACACCGAAGTCCACCCGGAGATCACACACGACGAAGACGGCTTGCGGCTCATGTTCCGCAAGTTCTCGACTCCGGGCGGCGTGCCCAGCCACTGCGGGCCGCACGTGCCGAATTCCATGCACGAAGGCGGAGAGCTTGGCTATTCACTGGTCCATGCATTTGGCGCAGCCTTCGACAATCCTGACCTGATTGTTGCCTGCGTCATAGGGGATGGTGAGTCGGAGACCTGCCCACTGGAAGGAAGCTGGAAGTCAGTCAACTTCGTAAATCCGGTTCGAGACGGTGCGGTCCTGCCAATTCTTCATCTGAATGGATACAAGATCTCGGGGCCGACGGCCCAAGGACGCACGAGCGATGCCGACCTGAGAGCACTTTATGTGGGCCGGGGTTACAAGCCCTGCTTTGTAGAGGGCGACGATCCGCAAGTCGTGCACCAACTATTGGCTCAAACACTCGACGATTGTTATGCCGAGATTCGTGGGATTCAACGGGAGGCTCGCAAGAACGGGTTCAAAAAACAGCCTATTTGGCCAATGATCATATTTCGCACGCCCAAGGGATGGACCTGCCCGAAAGAAGTGGATGGAATCCCCATCGAAGGCACATTCCGCGCGCATCAGGTTCCGCTCGCATCGGTCAAAGACAATCCCGAGCATCTCAAGATCCTTGAAGCCTGGATGAAAAGCTACAAGCCAGAGGAACTCTTCGACAAGAGCGGCAAGTTCCTTGAAGAATTGGCGTCTCTCGCCCCTGTGGGCAATCGGCGCATGGGCGGAAATCCTCATGTGAATGGCGGACGCGAGTTGATCACCCTCGCCTTGCCCGACTTCACGAATTACGCGCTCGAAATTCCTGGACCAGGCCAGGTTCTTGCCGAGGCTCCGCGCAAACTTGGCGATTTCTTCCGCGACATCTTCAAGATGAACCCGACGAACTTCCGCATGTTCTGTCCCGATGAATCGAATTCCAATCGCTTGAACTCCATCTTCGAGGCCACAAAGCGATGCTCGATGGCAGAGATTGTTTCCATCGACGACGAACTCGGTCCGGACGGCCGTGTGATGGAAGTGCTGAGCGAGCATCTCTGCCAGGGATGGCTCGAAGGATACCTGCTTACAGGACGTCATGGCATGTGGTCCTCGTACGAGGCCTTCGCGCAGGTTGTTGATTCGATGACCACTCAACACGCCAAGTGGCTTGAGCAATGCCGCGACTTTCCATGGCGCAGACCGCTCGCGTCTCTCAATGTTCTGCTCACAAGTCATGCCTGGCGCAACGATCACAATGGTTTCAGTCATCAGGCAACCGGGTACGTGGACAATGCACTGGCGCGCCGGAGTGAAGTGATCCGCGTGTATTATCCACCCGATTCCAACTGCCTGTTGAGCGTGTTCGACCATTGCCTGCGCAGCCGAAATTATGTGAATGTCGTCACTTGTGGAAAGCAACCTCAGCTCCAGTGGTTGAACATGGAGGAAGCGCTCGAACACTGCTCGCGCGGCGCGTCCACATGGAAGTTTGCCACCAACGATGAAGGCGGAGAGCCGGATGTGGTGCTGGCCTGCGCCGGCGATGTACCAACCATCGAAACTTGCGCGGCCTCGTGGCTGCTCCAGAAATACGTGCCGGACATAAAAGTACGCGTCGTCAACGTTGTGGACCTGATGACGTTGATGTTTCCAGACAAACATACGCATGGTATGGACGAAATGTCGTTCAATGCGCTCTTCACAGAGCAAGCACCGGTGATCTTCGCTTTCCACAACAATCGCTGGCTTATTCATACGCTGGTGCATGGACGCAGCAATGAAGGCCGCTTCCATGTGCACGGTTATATGGATCAGGGAACAACCACCACGCCTTTCGACATGGTGGTATTGAATGAAATGAGCCGGTTCCACCTTGCGCTCGACGCATTGAAGCATATCCCTCGTCTTCGTTTGCAAGCTGAGAATGCAATCAACTTCTTCAATCAGGAATTGCAACGCCACCACGACTACATCCGCGAGAATCTGGAGGATATGCCGGAGATCAGAAACTGGCAGTGGACGAAGGACTTCAGCGATGCCGCCGCACCGGCTCCACTGGCCAAGGGTCATCCAGAGAAGGCTATGTTCACCGACAGCTAAGCGGAAGACAGTTGAAATCGAAGCGGAGGCCGTTATCGTGCAAAATTTGCGATAGCCTGCCTCCGCTTTCTGGACTCAGGCACTCAGGAGAAGACATTGAACGATCCCAAGGCACCATCCGAGTGGCTAAAGGTTGATGGTATCGATGCGCTGGTTGAGCTGGCGCTCAATCTCCACTGGTCCTGGAACCATGCCGCCGACGAGTTATGGAAAGCGCTCGACAAGGGACTTTGGGAAACCACGCAAAACCCATGGGTCATCTTGCGGACGGTTTCCCAAGAAAAGATCAAGGCTGCCTTGGGCGATGTGGAGTTCCGCCATCGCCTTGACAGTCTGCTCCAGCAGAATCGGGAATCCTATCGAGCCGACGCATGGTTCCAACACAAGCATCCCGGCGCCGCACTGTCCACGATCGCATACTTCAGCATGGAGTTCATGCTGAGCGAAGCGCTGCCGATTTATTCGGGCGGACTTGGGAATGTAGCCGGCGACCAGATCAAGGCTGCCAGCGACCTGGGTGTTCCGGTAGTCGGAGTCGGCTTGCTCTACGGCCAGGGATATTTCCGCCAGGACTTTGATTCGGAAGGCCAGCAGCAGGCGCTCTATCCTGTCAACGATCCTGGTCAGTTGCCGATCCGGCCGCTGCGTCAGCCGAATGGCGAATGGTTACGATTGCAGATTCAGCTTCCTGGCTCAAAGATTTGGCTGCGCTGTTGGGAGGTGTCGGTGGGAAGAGCAAAGTTGTATCTTCTCGATACCAACGACTTTGCCAATACCGCAGCTCACCGTGGGATTACCAGCGAACTCTATGGTGGCGACGCAGAGATGCGCCTGAAGCAGGAGATGATCCTCGGCATCGGAGGATGGCGTTTGTTGCGAGCGTTGGGTCTCACGCCTGAGGTCTGTCACCTTAACGAAGGGCACGCTGCGTTTGCTGTGCTCGAACGAGCCCGCTGCTACATGGAGGATCACAAGAAGCCGTTCGACCTTGCCATGAATATCACGCGAGCTGGGAATTTATTCACAACGCATACGGCCGTTCGTGCCGGTTTTGACCGCTTCGATCCCGCTCTCATTCGCACCTATCTGAGCCACTATGCGGTCGATGAACTCGCCATCTCAGTGGACGATCTGCTCGCCATGGGAAGGCAGAATCCGGAAGATTATTCGGAGCCTTTCAATATGGCTTACCTTGCGGTTCATGGCAGCGGCCAGATCAACGGCGTAAGCAAGCTCCATGGAAAAGTGAGCAAACAGATTTTCCAGACCTTGTTTCCCCGCTGGCCGCAGGAGGATGTCCCGATTGGGTCGGTAACCAACGGCATCCATGTTCCGACCTGGGATTCAGTAGGAGCCGATGCGCTATGGACCTCTGCTTGCGGCAAGAAGCGTTGGCGTGGGGATCGTCCGGTCGAAGAGGACATCCGCCAACTCTCCAACCCGCAACTGTGGCAAATGCGCACAGCGGGGCGAACGGGTCTCCTCGAGCAGATGCGCAAGCGGTACCAGTGCCAGCTTGCCGCGGAAGGCGGTAAGCCATCGCAGGCTTCCGGCATCTTTAATGAAAAAGTGCTGACACTCGGTTTTGCGCGTCGCTTTGCCACCTATAAGCGCCCCAATCTTCTCTTGCACGATACGGAGCGGCTGGTGCGGCTGCTCTCCAATCCACGATTCCCGGTTCAGTTAATCCTCGCCGGAAAAGCTCATCCTCAGGATCTTCCTGGACAGGATCTCATCAAGCAGTGGAAGAATTTCATCAAGCGCCCCGAAGTGCAGGGACACGTGGTCTTCCTCAATGACTACGACATGATGCTGGCCCAGGAGTTGGTCCAGGGAATCGATCTTTGGATCAACACGCCTCGCCGTCCGTGGGAGGCCTGCGGAACCAGTGGCATGAAGGTTCTCGTCAATGGCGGCCTCAATCTCTCCGAGTTGGATGGCTGGTGGGCAGAGGCCTATTCGCCCGAGGTCGGTTGGGCCATCGGCGACGGTCAGGAACATGGCGAAGACCCAGGGTGGGATGCCAAAGAGGCAGACGCTCTGTATACGCTGCTGGAGGCCGAAGTGATTCCGGAGTTCTACGAGCGCGATGACTCCGGAATGCCGGGCAAGTGGCTAGGGCGCATTCGCGAAAGCATGGCGCGGCTCACGCCGGAGTTTTCCGCGACGCGCGCCATCCGTGAATATACCGAGAGTCATTATCTACCTGCTGCTTCTGGCTATAGCCAGCGTGCAGCGGACGATGGCGCCATCGGCTTGAGTCTGATCCAGTGGATGCAGGACCTTGAACGGTATTGGAGCGCTGTGCGTTTCGTCAAGGTAGGAGTCAATACTCACGATGGGCGGCATTATTTTCAAACCGACGTCGCTCCTGGTTCCCTCACTCCCGATCACCTGAGAGTTGAACTCTATGCAGACTCAGTCCACGGGCAGGGCGTTTCTTGCGAAGTGATGAACTTATCCGGGCCTAGCGCAGATTCGCCTGGAGAATTCATTTATTCAGCTCAGGTTTCCGCAACGCGCCCCGCCAGCGACTACACCGCGCGTATTGTCCCCTACCACTTGAATGCATCTGTGCCGCTCGAAGCGGGACAGATTATTTGGCAGCACTGAGGACCATCCTCTTAATCATGGAGTCGGCACGGCACGGATGCTCCTGGATTGGGCAGGACGCTGCGCCGGCAAGCAGGAGATTAAGGGAAGGCGTGCCACACAAGCCGCGCTGTACCAGCTATGCGTCCGGGGAGAAATCCGTTGGCAGGCTGGGCAACGGCTTCCCTCCGCAACCAGCCGCAGCACCATAACGAGCCGGTCCCGCTCACAGACCTACAACCGGTCCAAAACCCCTTCACGGCATCCGGCAACAACGTCCGTTATCCCATAGCCGTCGCGGAGCATCGCCAAAACCCTATCCCGTTGTAACGCCAACCGTTGCACGGACAAAGTGTCAGCCATGGTTCACCAAGAGTGACGAAGAACCAATTTTCAACCGGCGTTGACAAACAGGCCTATGCCCCTCGCTGGAGTAGTCGAACTACCGTCTATTTTCTCAACGACCACCATCTGAAAGTTGGTAGGTTTGGGTTGCGACTGGAAGTCGCCAATGCGGCTGAAGCCGACCGAAACGCTTCGCGTTTG
This sequence comes from uncultured Occallatibacter sp., assembly GCA_964420185.1. Classification (GTDB taxonomy): domain Bacteria; phylum Acidobacteriota; class Terriglobia; order Terriglobales; family Acidobacteriaceae; genus Telmatobacter. The sequence continues at coordinate 37,850 of CAYQSI010000024.1, forward strand.
GCATCATCGTACTGCGACTGACCGTTGCTCCCATTAGCAGGCCACACCTTTGGGTTCGTACTTCGGGCAGGCATCACGGAAAAAGAACGGATGCTGAAGCTGTCCGCCTAAAGGCGGAGGGTTTAGACCCGGTGTTTTGAATCTAAACAATGAGCAGCCATTCTTCTGTCCATAATTGACCGGACTCCCCGTTGCGTTCTCTTGGATAGTACTCATAGCGGTCCCTCGATCCTGGGCCGAACATGTTCCTACTGGGGAGTGAACTATGGACACAACAGCCGTGAAGAGAATTACGCCATTGGAAACAGAATCATCCAACCGCGTACATTGGGATATTTCACAATCAGTCGGGCCTCTGCTCATGTGGGGTCTCATTGCTCTGGTTGGAATTGGCATCGTCCTCTCGGTTGTTTTGGGCCTTGTCCAAAAGTGGCTCTGGATGCGGCAGCTTGATTACGTCGGCATATTCTGGACTCTTCTCTCGGTCAAGTGGGGAATCTTCGGCGTTACATCGATCGCTTCAGCGTTTTATCTATGGCTTAATCTTCGCTTTGCGGAGAGAAACATTGACATTCTGGATGGAGAAAGCTTCTTCACCAAGGCCTTTAGACACCCCGCTGACAGAAACAAGACAATCGATGTCGACATTAGCCCCAGACAACTGGTCTTTGCTATCGATTTCGCCATTGTGGTTCTTTCGCTCATCTTTGCGCTGAGCGTTTCCGGCCAATGGGACACCTTTCTCCGTTTCAGGTATGGCGGCTCGTTTGGAGTCGCGGACCCGCTTTTTGGAGTTGACCTCGGCTTCTATGTTTTCCGTCTTCCTTTTTATGAATTGCTGCAGGGAAGCATTACCGTATTGACGCTGTCGGCGCTTGCGGTTCTTGCCTTCTGTTCTTTCTTCGGGATGCGGCAGTCGAAGTCCAGCGGGAAGATCACGCTTGGCGACGGCACACGGAAGCACTTCATGGTGCTTCTATTCATCCTCGCGGCCAACTTTGGATGGGGCTTCGTCCTGGATCATTACGAGCTGGTCTATTCGACCCTCGGCGTGGTCCACGGAGCCGGCTATGCGGCCGCGCACGTCACAAGATTCGCGCTTTCGATGATGACCGGCGCCTCGGTGCTGGCGTGTGCGCTCCTGGCTATTGGGTTCTTCCGCCCGCGCACCAAGCACATTGTCGCCGGCGTTGTGGTTTACGCAGCGCTCTATGTTGTTGGCGTGATGGCAATGCCACGCGTTGTTGAGGCGTTCGTGGTGAAACCCAACGAACTCAGCCTCGAGACGCCCTTTCTGAATCACTACATCGAATTCACGCGCAAGGCCTATAAGCTGGACGGCATTCAGGAGACTGCTTACCCAGCCCTCTCTGATCTGACTCCCGAAGTGATTGCAAGAAATCAGGATACGATCCAGAACATTCGCCTCTGGGATTCACGGCCACTGCTACAGACTTATCAGCAGACCCAGGCGATTCGTCTTTACTACCAGTTCAATAACGTGGATGTGGATCGGTACCGTCTGCCGGATGGCTACCAACAGGTAATGCTTGCGTCCAGAGAACTTTCATCGCAACTGCCCTCAGAAGCGCGGACCTGGGTGAACGAGAATCTTGAGTTCACCCATGGGGAGGGGCTGGTAATGAACTCTGTGTCGAAGACAACAGGGGGAGGCCTTCCGCTGTACCTTGTTGACAATGTCCCTGCCGAATCACAATTCGGCTTGAACATAACGCAGCCCGCCATTTACTTCGGAGAGGTCGCGCCTGGGTACAAGATCGTCTCAACCGGGATAAAGGAGTTCGACTATCCCAAGGGCAATGAAAACGTCTATGCGAGCTACCAGGGAAAGGGCGGAATCCCGCTCGACAGCATTTGGAAGAGGCTCCTGTTTGCCTGGACGCAGAAAGACATCAATGTTCTGCTGACCTCCTATCTGACGCCGCAAAGCCGAATTCAGATATGGAGAAGCGTTCAAGAGCGGGTCTCCCAGGTTGCGCCTTTTCTGCTACTCGATCATGACCCATATGCCGTATTGAGCGAGGGAAAGCTGTATTGGATTCAGGACGCCTATACGGTCTCGGATCGTTTCCCTTATTCAAACCCGCAGGCAACAGGTTCAGCCCAAGGGATGAACTATATTCGCAACTCAGTAAAGGCCGTTGTGAATATGTATGACGGAACGGTTTCCCTTTATGCGATGGATTCCAAGGATCCTGTTCTTGCAATGTACGAGCGGGCATTCCCTGGGGTCTTCAAAGACATGACCGATCTACCAGCGGACCTGAAGGCTCATCTGCGCTACCCCGAAGACCTTTTCGGAATCCAAGCGGCCCAGTACGAGACTTTCCATATGACCGACCCGCAGGTATTTTACAACCGCGAAGATCTATGGGTTCCTCCGCAGGAGAAGTACGACGGGTCGGTTAACCCCATGGATCCTTACTACATGCTGATGAAACTTCCGGGAAGCGGACAGCTTGAGTACCTGATCATGACTCCTTTCACGCCGCAAAAGAGGGACAACATGATCGCCTGGCTGGCCGCCCGGTGCGACTTCCCCGACTACGGGAAGATGCTGTTCTACGAGCTTCCGAAAGACAAACTGATCTTTGGACCGAACCAGATCAGCGCGATGATCGACCAGAGCACGACCATCTCGCAGCAGCTTACTCTCTGGGATCAGAAGGGATCGGGAGTCATTCGCGGCAAGCTCATCGTCATTCCGATCGAGAACTCATTCCTCTACGTCGTTCCGCTGTATCTGAAGGCTGAAGGGACGAACTTCCCTCAACTGAAACGGGTGATCGTTGCGACCGGAGACAAGGTAGTCATGGAGCCAACGCTCGATGAAGCGCTCGCCTCGTTGTTTGGAACAACATCGGAACATCAGGGTAGTGCTTTGCCCGGAAAACAGGCAGGAGCGCAGGCTCCGCTGTCGAAGGCGACGCGGGACCAAGTTGAGGCCCAACTTGCAGAGGTGCAGAAAGCAATCAGCGCACTTAAACAGTTGCTGGCCACTCCGGCTCAATAGCCTTACAAGCTGAATTGACTTTGAACGGACAGATGAAGCTATCCGGAACTGAAACAGAAAGCGAGCAGGCTCAAATGAATTTGCAATTGCTGAAAGACACCGTGAAGTTGCTCTTCGCAGATCACAAGGGTCTGCTTGCCATGGATGAGAGCACCGGGACCTGTAACAAGCGTTTTGCAAAACTTGGAATTCCGCAGACTATCGACGCTCGAAGAGCTTATCGCGAATTGATTGTGACCACTCCAGGGCTCAGTGAGTCGATAGGCGGCGCAATCCTCTACGATGAAACGATCCGTCAGCAGAAGGACGACGGCACACCTTTTGTCAAAATCCTCATTGAGGCGGGTATCATTCCCGGCATCAAGGTGGACACAGGCGCCAAGGAGTTGGCCGGGCATCCCGGAGAAAAGGTTACAGAAGGCTTGGACGGATTGCGTGATCGCCTTCAGGAATATTTTCAAATGGGCGCGCGCTTTGCCAAGTGGCGCGCGGTGATTGCAATCGGCGATAGGATCCCGAGTTGGGGTTCGATCGACGCCAATGCACATGCGCTGGCTCGCTATGCGGCGCTATGCCAGGAAGCAGGACTTGTCCCTGTTGTCGAACCTGAGGTCATCATGGATGGACAGCATACGTTGGAACGGTGTTGCGAAGTTACCGACGAAGTGCTGCGCGCGGTATTCAGCGAGCTGTTCGCACAAAGGGTGGTTCTGGAAGGCATGGTCCTGAAGCCAAATATGGTGCTTCCCGGAATTGCCTGTAGCAGCCAGCCGACATTGGACGAGGTAGCCGACGCCACCGTGAACTGTTTCCTGCGAGCTGTCCCCGCCGCTATGCCGGCGATTGCGTTCTTGTCGGGCGGCCAACCCGCGGAATTGGCTTCGGCCCGTTTGAATGCGATGAACGTGAGATTCAGGACGCGGCTGCCATGGGCGCTGGCATTCTCGTTTGCCCGCGCCATCCAGCAGCCGGCCTTGGAGCTTTGGAAGGGGCAGGAAACCAATGTGCCGGTTGCACAAGAGGCTTTGTATCATCGGGCTCGTTGCAATCAGGCGGCGCGGCGCGGCGAATACTCCCAGGAGATGGAGACAAAATGACAGGAAGCAAGCACAACTTGGAAGGAAATAGCAGTGACACGGGTGAACCAGATCCTGGTCCTTACTGGAGGCGAATGCATCGTGACTGGCGCTTCTGGGTAGGCGCAATCCTCATGGCTGCCGCGCTTGCTATCTATGTTATGAGTGGCGATCTGGCGTGGGTTCCTAATGGCCATCGGCAACCTGCGATGCCTGCGAGTTCTGCGAATTGAGTTTTCGATGACAAGAGACGGACAGCAAACAGTGGGCAAAGCACACTTGTATCCTCTCCGGTTCGACCCGATCTATCAGTATCGGTTGTGGGGTGGCCGGCGCTTGTCTGGTTTGCTCTCCGCACCGTTGCCGGGTGATGGACCTGTCGGCGAAGCGTGGGTGCTGAGCGACCGCACCGACCACCAAAGCCTGGTCGCGAATGGACCGCTTAAGGGCCAGGCGCTTGGACAAGTGATGGAGCAGTTCCGAGAACAGCTGATGGGAAAGCTGTCTTCGCGCTTCCGCCGCTTTCCATTGTTGCTCAAGTTTCTAGACGCGCACGAGATGCTTTCTGTTCAGGTACATCCCAGTGACGCGCACCCTGATCTGATTCCAGTAGGCGATACGGCAAAGACCGAAGCTTGGGTTGTGATTGAAGCTGCGAAAGGAAGTCATATCTATGCCGGCCTAAAATCAGGCACAACTGCTGGCAGTCTGCGGCAGTCTCTCGGTGATGGAACCATTGCGGACCACCTTTTGAGCATTGTCCCGAAGCCGGGTGATGCAGTATTCATTCCTGCGGGAACGGTTCACACGCTGGGCAACGATGCCGTGGTTTTCGAGATTCAGCAAAACAGCGATGTGACATTTCGACTATACGATTGGGGCCATATCGACCCGGAGACCAAGGAGTTGCGGCCGCTCCAGATGGATCAGGCTTTTGCCTGCATAAAGTTCGGAGCGAGCGACTGTGGCCTGGCAGAGCCCCGCGTCGAAATTACCACGCCTGTTGAGCGCGAGAGACTCTTCGATTGCCATGTATTCGTGTTATGGCGATTGCTCGGGAAAAACTTATTCACTGTTGGAGCGGCGGCAGAGCCGCGCGTGTTGGTTGGCATCGAGGGATCGGGCCAGATCATGCACGATGGCACTCCCTACGCGGTAGGCAAGGGAGATATTTGGCTCTTGCCGGCGGAGGCCGGAGAGTGCGCTTTTCAATCCAGTGGAGAAGTAACTCTGCTGGAGATCGCGATCCCTTGATGGTGCAAGAAATAATCCGTGCAACAGGACCTCAGACTGGGAGATGAATGAAAAAGCTCATCGTGTTCGATTTGGACGGTACCCTCGCGCCCAGCAAGTCGTCTCTCGCTCCAGAGACTGCGGGGTTGTTGCGTGACCTCATGGGCATCATCAAAGTGGCAGTGATCTCTGGAGGCGGGTGGGCGCAGTTTGAAAAGCAGCTTCTTGCCGATCTTCCCCAAGATAGTTGCCTCGCGAATTTATCCTTGCTTCCAACCTGTGGAACAAAGATGTTTCAATACAACGGCAAGTGGACGGAACTTTATTCAGAAGATCTTACACCGGAGCAGAAAATGAAGATCATCGACTCTCTGGATAAGGCGGCTGGAGAGGCTGGCAATCGCGCTGAGAAGATTTGGGGAAAGGTGGTTGAGGACCGGGGAAGCCAGGTGACATTCTCCGCGTTAGGTCAGCAAGCGCCTTTGGTAGAAAAGGAAAGGTGGGATCCTGATTTTTCGAAACGGAAGAAGATCACGGCGATACTGGAGACTCTTATCCCGGAGTTTTCCGTCCGAATGGGCGGTACAACCTCAATCGATGTGACCAAGCCTGGCATTGATAAAGCCTATGGCATAGGGAAGCTGCGGGACACACTCCATCTCTCATTGAAAGAAATGGTCTACATAGGAGATGCTTTGTTTCCAGGCGGTAACGATTATCCGGCGGAAGAATCTGGTGTTGTGTCGATCCCTGTCAAAGGGCCCGAAGATACCAACGTGGTGATCAAGACGATCCTTGCTTGCCTCGGCGACAAGTGAGCCAGGCAGATGGAGCAAGCGAGCGAGGAGATTCGATGAGCGGATTCAAGTTGCAACGCCTGGGGATAGTTATGGAGCCCGAGCCAGGTAATCCGCATGAAGTGGAAGGGGTTTTGAATCCTGGAGCTGTACGCGGCCGTGATGGCGCACTGTATCTCTTCCCGCGGTTGGTCGCAAAAGGGAATTACTCGCGCATCGGCATTGCGCGTGTGCGTTTCAATGGAACTGGCGATCCGGTGGGCGTGGACAGGCTTGGCATCGCCCTCGAGCCGGAGGCCGATTATGAACGGCGGCCCGACGGCAGCGGCGGTTGCGAGGATCCTCGTGTCGCGTTTGTTCGGCCTCTTCAACGATACCTGATGACTTACACGGCATGGTCGTCGCATGGCCCGCGGATTGCCCTGGCGGTATCAGAAGATATCTTCCACTGGAGACGCCTGGGGCTCGCTACCTTTGCCTCGGCAGACGGCATCGAATTCGGCAACGTAGACGACAAAGATGCCAGCCTTTTCCCGGCCGTGATTCCCGATCCATCTGGGCAGCCGGAGTTGGCCTTGCTCCACCGGCCGCTTTTTCCAGGCACCCGCCCTGAGGAAACTGCCTGTAGCCCTGCGACCCGCCATGTGGATATCGACCGGGAGAGCATCTGGATTTCTTACTGCCAAATGACACTTGACCGTAAGCCCTTCCACGCCGGCAAGTTCACCTTTCATCATCGCCTGGCTTCTCCAGTCTCGCCTTGGGAACGGCTCAAGATCGGCGGCGGCACTCCACCCATCTTGACCCGGTACGGTTGGCTGATCGTTTACCACGGTGTCAGCGAAATTGAAGAGCCTGACTCAGAACAGCATATGTTGCGCTATTCGGCGGGAGTCATGATCTTTTCCAAGGAGCATCCGCTTGTGATTAGCTACCGTTCGGCAGAGCCGGTGTTAACGCCGCAGTTACCACAGGAACGCGACGGGAAGGTTGACAATGTTGTGTTTCCTACAGGCATCGACCGGCGCGACGATCTTGGAACTCCAGATCGCTTCGACGTCTACTACGGGATGGCGGACAACCGGATTGGTGTGGCGCGCCTTGACTTGCCGGAGAAGTTACCGGCGGGGGCAGTCGCAGACGCGCCCAAGGCAAAGGTGTAAATCGCGGGTTATTGACGGATGAAAACTTGAAGAATACCCCTTCAAATAGGCTGGCGGAAGGAAAGCTGATGAAGAAAGCAACGGAAATTACATGCGTATTTCTGGATGTAGGCGGCGTTCTTCTGACTGATGGGTGGGATCATCTGGCCCGCAGACGGGCGGCGAAGAATTTCAAACTGGAGTGGGCCGAGATGGAGGATCGCCATCGCCTCACATTCGAGATCTTCGAGGAGGGCAAGATCTCGCTGGAAGAGTATTTAAGCCTGGTCGTATTCCACCAAAAGCGGAACTTCACACGCAGCCAGTTTAGGCGCTATATGTTCGAGCAGTCGAAGGCCTTTCCGGATATGATCGATCTTGTCGCTCAACTGAAGCTGAATCTGGGGTTGAAGATTGCGATAGTCAGCAACGAAGCGCGTGAACTGAATGCATATCGGATTGACAAGTTCGGCCTGGATAGGCTGGTTGACTGCTTCATATCCTCCTGCTTCGTTCACATTCGCAAGCCCGACGCGGATATTTTTAGGCTTGCTTTAGATATAGCTCAAGTGCGGCCCGCGCGGGCCGTCTTCATCGACAATACCCTAATGTTCGTTCAGATCGCCGCGGGGCTGGGAATTCAAGGCGTCCTCCATACAGACTGCGTTTCCACGCGTGCCAAGCTTTCTCACCTCGGACTGAATGTGGAATGAACCTTGGGATGTGATGCTCGCGTGGTGTTGGAAGGTCGCTTCGCGGTGGATGCTTCCCGCCGATACTCGGCCGGCCCCTCGTGCAGATACTTTCGCACCGTCTTGCGATCCAAACCCTCGCGCCGCGCGATCTCACTGATGCTCAAGCCCTGCTGATGCAAACTTCGGATGTCCATCCAATCCTCCAGTCCCAGCATCCGCCACCCTCCGGCAGCAGAATGCCAGCTTCGCTCGCCCCCGACTGGGGATTTTTAGGGTTCTTCCTCAAATTTGGTGAAGGCGGTGCAAGGCTCCGTGGTTTGTTTTCGAAGTTGAAGTTCAGGCGGCGTTGAGCACGCGAATCCGCAGCAGGTCGAACTTGGCGCGACCGTACATGGACCGCTTGATGAGCTTCAGTCTATGGATCTGGCCCTCGACGGGACCGTTGCTCCAGGGGTTTTCGAGAGCAGCAAAGAAAGCAGCTTTGTCCCGGCACAAGTGCTTGGTGAAGTTGACGAATGGAGTGGCGGCAGTGGCGTTGCGCCAAGCCGGCCAGGCTGCGGCGTCGCGCTTGCGGATGATGCGGA
>CAYQSI010000025.1:0-46328 GCA_964420185.1 uncultured Occallatibacter sp.
TTTAACCAGAACACCTCGCTAAGCCGAAACTGCGGGCGTTCTCACGCAGACACTTTAGGCCCTGAGGGATGTTTTTCATGAGCGTCCAATCCGGCGGTGCAGTTTTGTTTCTCTGCAGATCGCCTATTTGGATTGTTCGCCAATGGAAGGATGTTTTCAGCAAACCACCGGCGGTGAGGGACTGCCCGTCCAAGCAGACTGATTTCGACTTCGCTCAGGGCTGGTTTTCGGCAGGCAGAACGAAGGGTTTCAGATTCCCGCCCTTCGCTAGAAAAAAGCGAAGGATGGGGCATCTGGCTCAATCGAAAATCATCGACTAAATATACTGATCCTAAATTGGTTATATTTCCAGCGCACCTTGTTGAGTGCTCTCATTTTGGGAGAAATCCACAGATTTTTCAGCCATCAGTAAAATATTTTTGCCATCCATGCCGAAAATTTGATACTACATGCAGTATCATCTCTACAGATGGATGATGCTCGACTGAAGCAACGGGTACAGAAGATCGCCGAGAGTGTTAAGAACGTTCGGTTTGAGGATCTCTGCATCTTGCTTGACAACCACATCAAGCCACTTTGCGAGGCCAGAGGTCTGAGCTATGACCATCGAAATTCTGGCGGCAGCCACCACGTATTCACAGTGGGATCAAAGACCTTTAACCTCGCGAAACCACATGGAACATCGCTATTGAAGAAACCATACGTGGATTCCTTCCTTGAAGCGATGGAGCAGATCAACCTCTACGAGTAGAGGTCACGCCAATGAAAGATGCTGAGAATTTCATGAACAAGAATTACCGTGTTGCGCTGCAATACGATTCTGATGGCTATTGGATCGCTGAACATCCTGAATTGCCAGGCTGCAAGGCCGATGGGGAAACCGCTCAAGAAGCGTTGTCTTCTCTGGATGTTTCCAGAGAGTTGTGGATTCAAAGCCGCCTAGCCACTGGCCTTGAGGTTCCCGAACCTCAAGAGGTGCCTGAATACAGCGGCAGGTTTGTGCTTCGCATTCCCAAGAGCCTGCATCGAGACCTATCCAATGAGGCAGAGGCGGAGGGAGTCAGCCTAAATAGCCTTGTCAGCAATATATTGTCCAGCCGACATGCACGGAAGGAACAGGCCGCATATGTTCAGCAAGCTGCCCCATTGACTTATTGGCCTAGCTTGCAAGTTCCTCTAGTTCAAAAACAAAGAGAAACTACTTTTGGCAACGTCATCCCAATCTCAGGCCAACTGCCACCGCAGTCGCCGTTTATCGCAAACTGCGAAAAGGAGATTATAAATGCTTGATTTTGTCGACATGATTAGCATGGCGCGTTATCTTTTCGCACCCAACACACTGCCTCTCACGAACCTTCTCATGAATTCGAATAAAAAGGCTCTTGAGACGATGTTTTCCTTTCAGGGTATGCAGGTTGGTGCAGACTTCAACCAATTTCAATTGATTGCTGGTATGGGAGAAATGAACGGTGTGGCTATCCAGCAATTAGTAATTGACGCAGTATCCATTAATTTGACGGTCGTGGGAGGTCAGGCTGATCTCAATAATTCTTATGAGGTTCTGCGCAAGTTTTTAACCGAGATTGATTCTAAACGGCGCATGGAAAAGCCGAAGCTTTATACGACTGCCTATCAGACACAAAGCTCTGTTAAGCTGTCGATTCCATACGAGCGCCTTGTCGCACCGGAATTCATGAACTTTCTCAGATCGAAGACCGATGTCCTGCGGCCCGATGATTCATCTGCCGCTGAAATCCATCTGTCGAATCTCTCTTTTCAGGTTAGGTACACTCCAAATACCGACGTATATGCACTGCTTCCTAAGGTGCTTACCATCGAACCGCGCGTTGGATCAGACCCGAAAGAGAATATGTACTATGTGCTCACTCCCACAGATTCCGATACACATCGACTGCTTGTCGAGGAATTTGAAAGAGCAATGAGCGGAGTGAAGTGAGGCGTTTACCCAACAGTTGACGGGCAGGTGGCCCTAGTCTCATACATCGTTTTATCAAGTTGTGGGGGGCAGGTGGCACACCCATAAACTAACCAATAAGCTGGGTGCCCCATCCATTCCGCGTTTTTCTGCGGAATGGGTGGGGCACCACAAACCCCGATCTGTCCATTTTCAATTCCAAACAAGGTGAACGGGAGAGAATGGCCGAGTCCCCCAGAGACAAAATTGAACCCCTGAGACAAGTCCTATCTGCAATTTTTCCTTACGGGCTGAGCGGCTCACACCACAGGCTCACAGCCCCACACGCCAGAACACACGCAATTGCACCCGAATTCACCTTAAAAACCGCTGAATTACCGCGTTTTTCCACCGATTATCTCGGAATTCGATGTAGTTCTAAGTACACCTTTTTCTGCCCGCAAAGCCTCCTCATCCGCAAAATCGTGTCGTTGGAGCGTCATTGCCGCCCGGCAATCGTGCTTAGCCCAGCAGCTTGGCGGCGTCCTTGGCGAAGTAGGTGACGATGAAGTCCGCGCCGGCGCGGCGAATGCCTACGAGCGATTCCAGGATGGCGCGATCTCGATCCAGCCAGCCCTTTGCGAAGGCTGCCTGGAGCATGGAGTACTCGCCGGAGACCTGGTAAGCGCCCATGGGCACGTCCACCCGCTCGCGGGCAGCAAGAATCACGTCCAGATAGGGCATGGCTGGCTTCATCAGAATCATGTCCGCGCCCTCTTCCAGGTCGAGATCGATCTCGCGCATGGCCTCGCGCAGGTTGGCGCCATCCATCTGGTAGGTCTTGCGGTCGCCAAACTGGGGTGCGGAGTCGGCTGCCTCGCGGAAGGGACCGTAGAAGGCCGAGGCGAACTTGGAGGCGTAGCTGAGGATGGGCGTATCCTTGCAGCCCGCGGCGTCGAGGGCTTGGCGGATGGCGGCAACGCGGCCGTCCATCATGTCGCTGGGGGCGACGACGTCAGCGCCGGCTTTGGCCTGGCTGACGGCCGTGCGGGCCAGCAGTTCGAGGGATGGATCGTTGTCCACGGTCCAGCCGTCGGGGGTTTCGACGATCCTGCCGCAGTGGCCGTGGCTGGTGTACTCGCAGAGGCAGACGTCGGCGATGAGCACCAGCTTCTTGGCCGCAGGTGACGCTTTGAGCGCGCGCAATCCCTGCTGCACAATGCCGTTGTCGTCGTATGCGCCGGAGCCTTGCTCGTCCTTGGCTTCAGGCAGGCCGAAGAGCAAGAGGCCGCCGAGGCCCAGACGCGCGGCCTCCTCGGCTTCGCGCACCGCCTCGTCAACGGAGAGGTTGAAGACGCCCGGCATGGAGCCGACCGCGTGGCGCACGCCCTCGCCAGGACAAATAAAGAGGGGATAGATCAGGTCGCCGGGGTTGACGGCGGTTTCGCGCACCAGCGCCCGCATGGATTCTGTGTGCCGCAGCCGGCGCATCCGCGTTTCAGGGAAGCTCATGGTTCAGATTGTACTGCGAAAAGCCAGCTTTCAGCTTCCTTTCCACAATCTCAGGGCAGGCTTTCGACTCCGCTACGCCTCGCTCGGAATGGCGAAAGGACGGGGCATAGAGCCTGTTGTCCGGTCGCCAACGGCTGTGAATCTCTGGCGACAGCTTTTACAACTGCTCATAGAGCGTCGCATTCCGGTAGCCGAGCAGCACAACCAGAGTCCAGATCCCCAGAGCGGTTCCGAGGGGGAACTTCAGCAGGATCAGAAAGGCCGCTACAATGGCTACGATTCGCCCCCACTGCGCATGCTGCAGCAGGCCCCATCCGGCCACCAAGGCCAGGCAGGCGCGTACCACCAGGAACATCCATGCAAAATGCAGCAGCGCGGGCCCGAACCACATCGGCGGCGGAGCACCGCTCCCCCAAGGGCCTTGCGGCGATTGCATCCAGGGGCCGAAGCGGCCGGAGAGAAGTGCGCCGGCAAAGGCCAGCCCGACGAATCCCCACAGCATGGAGAATCCCGCATAGATGAACCAGACAATGCCGAGCGTCTTGATTTTGCCCGCATAGCTTTGCAGTTGGAACTCCAAGCCGGGCACGGGAGGGACAGGCGCCGCGGCCGTGTGGCCACACTGAGGGCAGATTCCCTGCCCGGGAGCTAAAGCCAGACCACATCCGCTGCAATACATGACTGCCTCCTCGAAGGAATCGTTCTGAGTCTACTACGCAACCGTGGTGCGCTGTGTTCCGTGAGTTGCCGGGATCCCAAAGCAGCTGATCGCTCCGACTCAAATCCTCTTGCCTCACTTACGCCATCTATTCAAGATGCATTAGCGGCCGGAAGCTCGCTTCTCCCATCGCTCCTCGTGCCGGTCGTCGTGGAAGATGGCTACGGTCACGCGGCCCTCGGCTTCGCGCTCGAAGGTGAGCCGCATCAGGCTGGAGCCGTTGGGATAAAAGAAGACGGCCGGCGACTCGGCTTCCAACTCGGCGATCTCGCCCTGCGCGTTCTTTTCGTAGAGCTGGTCGCCCTGGCGGAAAAGAGTCGCCCGGAGATGACCATCTCTGTCACGATACTCCCCGGCCAGCGAGTCGAGTACGGCGGGAGCCAGCTTGATCGCGGGCGGGTGCAGCGGAATCATCAGCCGCTCAGCAAAGGCCGGCAACTCCGGCGAGGCCGGTGTCCTGACGCGGTGCGAAAGCAGCCAGCGCGGGAACTCCGGCTCGCCGTAAGCACGGGTCCAGCAGTCGTGCTTGAGCCCCTGGTAGACCCATAGCCGCACACGCCCGCCGGAGGCCTTGAGGGCTTCGAACATCAACTCGCTCTCCCGTGGCGACACCATGTTGTCCTCGCTGCCGTGGAAGAGCCAGACCGGCGTGCGGCCCAGCGCGTGGGCGTACTCGGCTGGCAGCGTGGACGCTTGCTGCCAGCGCTCCGGCGCATAGCTCCAGAAGACGCCTCCGGCCGCAATGGCTACCGCGGCCCAGCGCCGGGGATGGCGCCGCGCCAACTCCCAAGCGCCGTATCCGCCCAGCGAAAGCCCGGTCAGGTAAGTGCGCTCCGTGTCGAGATGGAACTCCGCTGTCTCCTGGTCCAGGGTGGCCATGGCCATTGACAGCATCTGCGGGTCGGTCCAGTAAGCGGTCAGCGGGCACTGCGGCATCACAATGACAAACGGCCAGCGCTCCGGGTGGTCGCGAACCGCCTGGGGCAGCCCGATCTGCGTCTGCCACATCCCCTCCGAGCCGCGCTCGCCGCGTCCATGCAGGAAAAGGATGACCGGCCATGACTTGTGGTCGTCCCGGCGGAAGCCTTCCGGCAGGTAGACCTGGAAACGGTAGGTCGCGCCATGCATCTCAACGGTGCGATTCAGAAAGCCAGTCTCCTGCGCCGGCGCCGGCCGGTGATGGCCGAAGCTATGAAATGCCTGCGCCTGCACAGGCGCAATCGCGCAGGCAAGCCAGAGGCCGGCAGTCAGGAATCGCAGAAATTGAAGCATAAGGAAGTCTCATCCCACTATACCCGCGCTGCGAGGAGTTGCCGGGCCGGGTTTTGCCGTTCGGGGAGGGCCGGGGACAACAAAAAAGAAGCGATTTCTTCATTTTGGACTGGCGTAGTCCATAATGCATGTGATATTTTGATCGTGAAATCTTGCCCCCTGGGACGCGCGCTGCCAGGGAGAAGGAGGGGTGGGTTCTCCTTCCAAAGTTGCGCAAGTAGCATTCTTTCAGCGAATTACGCGGGCTGGACGGCACGAATTTTTGGCAAATTGTTTTGACTTATTGCTCTCCAGGAGCGGGCCTCAGCTGCTGATTCATTTTTTGGAGTTCTCCACCTCCCGGGTGATTCCTGCCCAGGAACCACTTTTGCACACAACAAATGTGACCGCCAGCACAGTGCGCACATCCAAGGGAAAAAGACCAGGCAGGGAAAGAACGCATGGCCCAGATTTTTGATCGCAGCTCCAACGCCTTGGCTCGCGCAAGCCTGGTTTTGACAGGGCTGATCGTGATTGCCCTGGGGGTCACGCTGGACCAGTTGCAGCGCTCGCCCTGGGTAACGCGGCAAGGCCAACGCCCGGACCAGCCGGTGCCCTTCAGCCACAAGCATCACGTACAGGGGCTGGGCGTGCAGTGCCAATACTGCCACGTAACTGTGGAGAAATCGAGCTACGCCGGAATCCCTCCTACTAAAACTTGTAGGAACTGCCACTCGCAGATCTGGACCAACGCCCAACTTCTGGAACCGGTGCGCCAGAGTTGGTTGACGGGGCAATCGCTGGTGTGGATCAAGGTGCATGACTTGCCCGATTATGTGTACTTCAGCCACGAGATTCACGTGCACAAGGGCATTGGCTGCGCCAGTTGCCACGGCCGCGTGGACCAGATGCCGCTGATGTACGCCGAGAACACCTTGCAGATGGAGTGGTGCCTGGACTGCCATCGGAACCCGGCCAAGAATCTGCGGCCCACCAGCGAGATTTACAACAATGCCTGGGAGAAGCCGTCGAGCGACCGGCCGGTGTGGTGCGCGGTGGGTGATGAGAAGAGCGGCGTGCCCACGGCCGAGAGCGTGAACTGCGTGACGAAAGAGCCGGCCGAGGGGGTCAAGCTGGTTTCGTTGAGCCTGCCCGCGGCGCAGGGCTCCTCCTATCAGAAATTCACCAGCCAAGACGAGCTGGGCCGCTTCCTTGTCGTCCACTACAAGATTCGCACCCCCAACGAGTTAGCCAGTTGCGAGGTCTGCCACCGATGAGCGAAAAGATGGGTGGGCAAAAGATGAACGAAACCGGAGCGCCGGTGACGTTGGTCCAGATTCGCCAAGAGTTGAAGGGCGCGAAGGGCAAACGATATTGGCGCTCGGTGGATGAGCTGGCGAATACGCCGGAGTTTCAGGCGGCGGTGGATCGGGAGTTTCCCGGATCGCCGCATTCGTGGGGCGATGACGTATCGCGGCGGGGATTCCTCAAATTCATGGGCGCGTCGATGGCGCTGGCCGGGCTGGCTGGCTGCACCAAGCAGCCCGACGAGCCGATCTATCCCTACGTCAAGCAGCCGGAAGATTTGATTCTGGGCAAGCCGATGTACTTTGCCACAGCGCATCCCTTCGTTACCGGCGCGGTGCCGCTGCTGGTCAAGAGCGACCAGTTCCGGCCCATCAAGATCGACGGCAACCCGGAGCATCCTTATAACCAGGGCTCGTCGGACCCGTTCACGCAGGCTACGTTGCTTGACTTATACGATCCGGACCGCTCGCAGCATGTGACTTATCGTGGCGAGAACCGCGAGTGGGCGGAGTTTGCCGTCGAGTTGCGCAACAAGGTGGTCTCAACCAAGGATGGGACGGGAATCTACTTCTTCAGCGAGACGATTACTTCGCCGACGCTGGCGCGGCAGTGGCGCGAGGTGCAAGCGAAGTTCCCGAAGGCAACGCTGGTGCAGTATGACCCTGCAATTGCGGGGACGGCGCCATCGCATGATTTGATGGTTCAATACGACCTGCGCGAGGCGGACGTCATCGTCTCGCTAAGTGCGGATTTTCTCTCTGGTGCGTCCTTTCCCGGCTTTCATAAGTTAGTCCGTGAGTATGCTGAGCGGCGCAAGACTCCGGAGAAGCTGAATAGGCTCTACGCGATTGAGAGCACACCAACGACGACGGGCCTCAAGGCCGAGCATCGGCTGGGGTTGCGCGCAAGCGAGATCCCGGCGTTTGCGGCGGAATTAGCCAAGGCGGTGGGAGCCGTGAGCCTTGAGCCGCCGACATATGCATGGACCGACGAGCAGAAGAAGTTCCTTGCAGCTCTGGCCAAAGACTTGAAAGCTCATAGGGGCAAGTGCGTAGTTATTCCGGGGCTGTATCAACATCCAACCGTACAATGGCTGTCATTGGCGATAAACAATGCACTAGGCAACATTGGCAAGACGGTTCTGATTGCTAGTGACACATTGAATCCACTGGGCTTCGATCAGATCGAAGATATGAAACGGCTGGTTGCTGATCTGAATGCGGGCAAGGTGGACTGGCTGGTGATTCTCAATGCCAATCCGATTTACAGCGCTCCTGCCGATCTGGAATTTGCGGCGGCCTTTGAGAAGGCGAAGATGACTGTGCACTTCGGCTCGCACGTGGACGAGACGGGGCAGGTTGCTCAGTGGCACATTCCGGCGGCGCACTTTCTGGAGTCGTGGTCGGATGCGCGAGCCTACGACGGGACCGTTTCAATAGTGCAGCCGATGATTGATCCGCTTTATGGCGGCAAGACGGCGCACCATGTTTTTCAGACATTACTGACTGAGCCCATGGTGAGTCCCTATGACGCGGTCCGCGAGACATGGAAGCCGGTCATCAAGGGTGACTTCGAGACAGGCTGGCGCAAGGCGCTGCATCAGGGCTGGATTGACGGCACGGCATCTACGCTTTTTTCGGGACAGGTTGCGACCGGCGTGGGTCAACTAATGAAAGCACCCACGCCTTCGCCGAAGGACTCGCTCGAGATCATCTTCCTGCCCGACCCTAATATCTATGACGGACGCTGGTCCAACGTGGGCTGGCTGCAGGAACTTCCCAAGCCGGTGACCAATCTTAGCTGGGACAACGCGGCGATTGTCTCTGGCGCTACGCTGGCCAAGTATGGACTGGAAGAAGACGACATCGTCGAGTTATCTGTGCAGGGCCGCAAGGTGAAGGCGCCGGTGATTGTGGCGCCCGGACACCCGGATAATTCGGTAACTGTTTATTTGGGATATGGCCGCGAATTCGCCGGGCGCGTAGGCTCAGGCGCGGGATTCAACGCTTATCTGATTCGAACTGCGGACGCCCCGTTTTACGCCGTGGGAACGATCAAGAAAGTGGAAGGCAAGTGGGGCTTGGCTGTTACCAAAAGCCACTATCAAGACCACCGGCCGAAGTTATTCGGAGGTCAGGGCAACGGCAATAACTCGATGGAAGCCAACGAAGCCATCAGCGAGCGCGGCATCATTCGCTATGCAACGCTGGCCGAGTTCAAAGCCAATCCCGGCTTTGCCAACGAAGGTCCAGGCCACGAGAAGACCGACAAAGACAATACGATGTTTCCCAACTGGGAGTACAAGGACAATGCTTGGGGAATGTCGATCGACATGAACAGTTGCACCGGCTGTAACGCTTGTATCGTCGGCTGTTATGCGGAAAATAATATCGCGGTCGTGGGCAAGCAGCAGGTGCGCATTGGCCGCAATATGCAGTGGCTGCGCATTGACACGTACTTCGAGGGCGACCTGGCCGCGCCGCGTGCCCACTTTCAGCCGATGGCCTGCCAACACTGCGAGAACGCACCCTGCGAGCAGGTTTGCCCGGTCGGCGCCACGGTGCACACGCCCGAGGGGCTCAACGCGATGGTCTATAACCGCTGCGTAGGCACGCGCTACTGTTCGAATAACTGCCCGTACAAGGTGCGGCGCTTCAACTTCCTGCTTTATTCGGACTTCGAGACGGAGAGCCTGAAGCTGATGCGCAACCCTGATGTTACGGTGCGTTCGCGCGGCGTGATGGAAAAGTGCACTTACTGCGTGCAGCGCATCTCGGCGGCCAAAATAGAGGCCGACAAGGAGAACAGGCCAGTTCGCGATGGCGAGATTGTGACCGCCTGCCAGCAGGCTTGTCCTGCTTCGGCCATCAGTTTTGGCAACATCAACGACAAGCAGAGCAAGGTGGCCAAACTGCAAGCCGATGGGCGCAGTTATCAGGTGCTCGCCGATCTGAATACCCGTCCGCGGACGAAGTATGTGGCCGCGGTCCTGAATCCGAATCCTGAACTTGAAGCAGTACCGGTGGATCACTTGCCGGCGAAGGGTTGATCCAGTGCAGCGAGTTAGCTCGCGTTCTGTGGAGTTAGCAAGTTAGCGGAGTCACGATGGCAACCAGCGAAGTGAAAGACAACCCGAGGATTGATCCCGCGACCGGTGAATACCGCGTCATCGCGCCGGGGCAGACCTTCCGGTCGGTCACAGAGAAGATCACGCGCATTGTGCTTACGCCCGTGACTCCGCTGGGCTGGTTTGCGCTCTTCGGCGTGGGCGGCGCGCTGGCGACCATGCTGCTGGTGGCGCTGACCTGGCTCTTTCTTGTCGGCACAGGCATCTGGGGCATCACGCAGCCGGTGGCCTGGGGCTTTGCGATTATCAATTTCGTTTGGTGGATCGGCATCGGCCACGCGGGCACGCTGATCTCGGCCATTCTGCTGCTGTTCAAGCAGAGCTGGCGTAACTCGATTAACCGCTTTGCCGAGGCGATGACGATTTTTGCCGTGGTCTGCGCCGGCATGTTCCCGCTGATTCACGTAGGCCGTCCCTGGCTGGCTTACTGGATGCTGCCGTATCCCAGCACGATGAATGTCTGGCCACAGTTCCGCTCGCCGCTGATGTGGGACGTCTTCGCGGTTTCTACTTATGCAATTATCTCGATAGTCTTCTGGTATATCGGCATGGTTCCCGACTTTGGCACTATGCGCGACCGTGCCGAATCGAATTTCGCCAAGTTTGCGTATGGCCTTTGCTCGCTGGGCTGGCGCGGGTCGGTACGCCACTGGGCGCGCTATGAGACGGCCTCGCTGCTGCTGGCTGGTCTGGCCACGCCGCTGGTGCTCTCGGTGCACACGGTCATCAGCTTCGACTTTGCCGTGGCCGTGCTGCCGGGATGGCACACAACCATCTTTCCGCCTTACTTTGTTGCTGGTGCAATTTATTCCGGCTTTGCCATGGTGCTGACCCTGGCCATTCCGCTGCGCAAGTTCTATCACCTGGAGGCGCTAGTTACCGAGCGCCACATCGATAACATGGGCAAGGTCATGCTAGCTACGGGCTTCATCGTGGCTTACGGCTACGCCATGGAAGTCTTCATGGCCTGGTACTCGGCCTCGCACTGGGAAGCATTCATGATGTGGAACCGCATGTTCGGCCCGATGGGCTGGGCATATTGGGTTTTAGTTACCTGCAACTTGGCGATTCCGCTGACGACGTTGTGGTCGCGTAAGCTGCGCACTTCGATTCCGTTCATGTTCTTTATCTCCATCGTGGTCAACACGGGGATGTGGTTTGAGCGCTTCGTCATTGTGGTGACCAGCCTTTACCGCGACTTCTTGCCTTCGTCGTGGGGAACTTACCGCGCGACCAGGTGGGACTACATGACTTATGTGGGTACGCTGGGATTGTTTACGGCTCTGTTTCTGCTCTTTGTCCGCTTTCTGCCCATGATTCCCATGTCTGAAATTCGCACCATGCTGCCGGGGGCGAAGATTATGCCCAAAAAAGTTACGGAGGCTGGCGACTGATGCAGTTGAAGAAGTTAGTAAGGGCGTGTGAATTGGAGGAACTGCTCTGATGCCCCCACGCGAAGGGATCTACGGCCTGCTGGCCGAATTCGATACACCGGGCGACCTGATCCGCGCCGCGCGACAGGCGCGGTTGGACGGCTGGCGGAGGCTGGACTGTTACACGCCTTATCCGGTGGAAGAGGCGGCCGAAGCCATCGGCTTTCATCGCAACAAGGTGCCGCTGCTGACGCTTGTCGGCGGGCTGATGGGACTGGCGGCGATGTTTCTGCTGGAGGTGTGGGTCTCGGTGTTGGCGTATCCGCTGAATATCGGCGGACGGCCAACTTATTCATGGCCGGCCTTCATTGTGCCCGCGTATGAATGGACGATTCTGTTTGCTGGATTGTCTGCGGCCTTTGGCATGTTGGCGCTGAATGGGTTGCCGGCGCTCTATCACCCGCTCTTCAACGCGCCTAACTTCCGCGATGGAGCAACGACGGATAAGTTCTTCCTGTGCCTGGAGGCGCTGGACCCCAAGTTCGAGTTAGTGGAAGCGAAAAAGTATTTGGAGAGTTTTCAGCCGGTCTCGGTGGTGGAGGTGGAGTACTGATGCAAGCCGACCGCCTCAATTCGTATGACCGGGTTTCGACGAACCTACGAGGTTCGTGGTTTCCCAGGTCTCAAAAACGAGACCTGGGGCACCCGGCAATACTGGCAGGTTTGGCCGTTCTGTTGCTCGTCGCCGGATGCCGACAAGACATGCAGAACCAGCCAAAAATCCGCTCACAGCGCGGTTCGGAGTTCTTTGCCGACCATCGCGGTGCGCGTCCGCAGGTGGCCAACACCGTGGCCCGTGGCCAGTTGCACGAGGACAGCTACTTTTATACCGGCGTGGTTCAGGGCGCCAACGGCTATCGCGAAGAGAAGAACGAGATACCTTTTCCGGTGACGCTTGGCGTGCTGAAGCGCGGGCAGGAGCGGTTCAACATCTACTGCGCGCCGTGTCACTCGCGGGTGGGCAACGGGCTGGGCGAAATTGTGCAGCGCGGTTACAAGCCGGCCGCCAATTATCACGACCAGGTGCGGCTCTCGCAGCCCATCTCGCACTACTTCTACGTGATGACCCACGGCTACGGGGCTATGCCGGATTACTCGGCGCAACTGGCCCCAGTGGATCGCTGGGCAGTGGCGGCTTATCTTCGCGCCTTGCAGTTGAGCCAGGCGGCGAAGGTGGCGGATGTTCCCCCGGGCATTCAAGTGAGAAGCCTGAAGGAGATTGCCGCCCAGGGCGGACACCCGGAATTTGCCGGGCCGTGGACGCTGCCTTCAACGGCTGTCCAGGCGTATCCGCCGGTGACCAAAGAGGGAACACCGGCGCTGGCTCCAGCTAGTCCGGCTGCCCCGAAGATCAAGATTCCCCTCAGCAAACCGGCCGCAGTGGCCACTAAGTAAGGACTTACGGAATGACTCACCAGACGCACGCCAAAACGCTCCCCGCCGACCTCGACGCACCGGCCTTTGTAGATGGCTGGCAGAGACGCGCGTTGGCCATCGGGCTGGCTTTTTCTGCGATTGCAGTCGGTCTGGGCTTTTTGGATGGGCGCGGTTTTGACATCGACCACGTGTTGCGCGCATGGCTGCTCGGCCTCATGCTTACCTTTGGTTTTGCGGTGGGTGGGCTGGCCCTGCTGATGGTGCAGTACTGCACGGGTGGCAAGTGGGGCTTGCTGCTGCGCCGGCCTCTGGAGGCCATGAGCCGCACGCTGCCGCTGGTCTTTGTCTACTGGGTCGTGGTTGCGCTCTCGCTCAAGAAGCTCTACCTGTGGGTCGCGGTGGATGACGTGAGCGCGGCGCTCAAATCCGGATGGATCAACGAGGTCCAGGCGCACGCAATCGAATTCAAGCGGCCGATGCTGAACCCTGTCGCGTTCATCTGCGTCAGCCTGTTCTGTTTCGCCATCTGGGGCTTTTACACATGGCGGCTCAACGCTCTAGGACTTCAACGGGATGCGGCTTCCCCCGCTACCACGCCCGAGTGGATCAAGCGACTTGAAAACATCAGCGGTCCTGGCATTGTGGTATATGCCATCACCATCTCCGCTGCTGCCATTTATTGGATCATGTCGCTTGATCCCACGTGGTACTCGTCGGTCTACGGCTTGCTATTCCTGGTTGGGCAGGCGTATTCGGTGCTGGCGCTTGCGATCATCGTCGTTCTCTCCCTCGCGAAGGCCGAGCCATTCAAAACCATTCTGCGCCAGACCGAACAGCATGATTTGGGCAAGTTCACCTTCGCCTTTGTAATGCTGAACATCTATCTTGCCTTCTCGCAGTTTCTTATCATTTGGTCGGGGAATCTGCCGGAAGAAATTCCCTGGTACCTCGACCGCGTTCGCGGCGGCTGGGGCGTCATCGTCACGCTCGACTTTGTCTTTCACTGGCTGATTCCGTTCACGCTGCTGCTCTCGCGCGACCTGAAGCGCAACAAGAAGCGGCTTGTGCTGGTCTGCCAGTGGATGGTCTTCGCCAAAGCATTCGACTTGTTCTGGCTGATCGAGCCTAACTTCAAGGACGCGGCGCGCAACCTCCATTTTAGTTGGGGAATTCTCGAATATGCGGCTGTGCCGGTGGCGATGACGGCCTTTTGGATTGCCTACTTCTGCATGCAGTTGAAGGCGCGCCCACTGGTGCAGACCAACGATCCGCACCTTGCGGAGATATTGGAGCCTGAGCATGTCTACGCATAATCACGAGAAGCCGGAACAGAGAAAGCGGGAAGAGCTTGACGCTTCCAAGGGCTTTGAGCAGACCGACGCTCGCGTCTCCGGCGTCGTGATTTTTCT
Organism: uncultured Occallatibacter sp.; assembly: GCA_964420185.1. Taxonomy (GTDB): domain Bacteria; phylum Acidobacteriota; class Terriglobia; order Terriglobales; family Acidobacteriaceae; genus Telmatobacter. The sequence continues at coordinate 14,051 of CAYQSI010000025.1, forward strand.
GGTCGCGCTCAGCATCTTTGCCGTGGTGGTGGGGGTGATGGCCTACGGGGTAGGCAAGGTTCTCAACGCGCGCATGGCCAAGGAAGACGGGCCTCCCAGCAAATGGGCACGGCCTGTGGATGTGCGCCCGCTGGGTAACATGCCCTCTAATCCAGAGTTACAGAACAAGATGACAGAGCTAACTGAGCGCTTTCCCGCGCCGCGACTGCAGACCGACGACGGTAGCCAGGATGTGGCCGACCTGCACGCGCGCGAGGATCTGCTGCTGGAGAATTACAGTTGGGCCGACTCGTCGCAGGGCAAGGTGAGAATTCCCATCGAGCGCGCCATGGAACTTATTGCCCAGCGCGGATTGCCGGTAGCGCCGGCGGTGGAGCAGGCGCCGCTTATGACCGGAGTCCAGCGGCCTGCGATCGCCGTGCCTCTGACCAACGGATTTGCGCGCACCAGCTATGAGTTGGATCAAGCAGCGGCAGAGCGAGTGGAAAGCAAGCGTCCGGAGCAACACAAGTAGAGAGTACGAGACGGCGGGCGATTTTAGGTTTGAGGCTTCCCATCCTTTCCGCAAAAAGCGTGAAAAGGATGGGGCACCGGGCACCCAGTGTTAGCGGCAGTCGAAGGAAAGAGGGAGTTATGCAAGGTGCAGGCGCAATCCGGGGAAGTTGGCGCGGTGTGACGGTGGCCAGTGCGATTGCGGCGTGCCTGCTCGCGGCGTCTCCGTCGCTGTTGGCACAGGTCTCGCGCTACGACGAGAAGCAGATGGCGCCGGTGAGCGACAAGCCGCCGTCGATCCTGAACAAGGTGGGGATTGCGCAGCGTCTGAATGAGCAACTGCCGCTCGCGCTCACTTTTACCGACGATCAAGGCCAGCAGGTGCAACTGGCCAGTTACTTCGGCAAGCGGCCGGCGATTCTGGCGCTGGTTTACTATCAGTGCCCCATGCTCTGCTCGGAAGAGTTGAACGGGCTGACGAGCGCCTTGCAGATGGTGAGCTTCGTTCCTGGCAAGGACTTCAGCGTGATTGTTGTCAGCATCGATCCCACCGAGGGAACGGATCTGGCAGCGGCCAAGAAGCGCGGCTACCTGAAGCGCTACGGCCATCCGGAAACGGCTGCGGGTTGGCACTTCATGACCGGTACGCAGCCGAACATCGACGCACTTACAAAGGCGGTGGGCTTTGGCTACGTGAAGATTCCCGGGCCAGACGGAAAGCTCACGCAGTTTGCTCACGCAAGCTCGATTCAGATCATAACTCCCGAGGGCAGGCTGGCGCAGTACTACATGGGCGTCGAGTACTCGCCCAAGGATCTGCGGCTGGGGCTGGTGGAGGCGTCAGCCAATCGCATCGGCTCGCCGGTGGATAACATTCTGACTTACTGCTACCACTACGATCCGCAGACCAACAAGCACTCGCTGATTGTGGCGCGGGTGGTGCAGTTAGGCGGACTGATAACGGTGTTACTGCTGGGTGGTTTCATGCTGGCGATGTTCCGCCGGGACGCGCGGAAGGACGATCAGCCAGGGACAGGCAAGAAAGTGGACGGAAAAACGGAATGAACCACATAAGTCCAGTAATCTGGCAGTTTCTCGTCAAGTGGATGACGAACTTCGCGCTGTTTCCGCCGGAGGCATCGAAGATTGCGCCTCAGATGGATGCGCTTTACTTCTTCATGGTGCTGGTGAGTTTGATCGGGCTGACGATTGTGGTTTTGCTGGTTACCAGCTTCTCCATTCTCTACAACAAGAAGCGCCATCCGGTTGCCGTGCAGATTGAAGGTTCCACGCTGCTCGAAGCCACCTGGACCATCATTCCGCTGGGGCTGTTTCTGGTGATGTTCGTCTGGGGCGCGCTGATTTATTTCCGCGTTTTTACGCCGCCGGCCAACGCCATGAATATTTACGTGGTGGGCAAGCAGTGGATGTGGAAGGTGGAACATCCGGGCGGGCAGCACGAGATCAACGCGCTGCATGTGCCTACGGGCCGCGCCGTGCAGTTGACGCTGATCTCACAGGATGTCTTTCACAGCTTTTCCATTCCAGCCTTCCGCGTAAAGCGCGAGGCGATTCCCGGCCGCTATACGACGGTGTGGTTTGAAGCCACCAAGACTGGCACTTATCACCTTTTCTGTACTCAGTACTGCGGCACGAACCACTCGCAGATGATTGGCGACGTGGTGGTGATGACGCCGGAGGAGTACAGAAAGTGGTTGCTTAGCTCCACCAGTGGCTCCTCGCTGGCACAGAACGGCGAACGGCTCTTCGCCAGCCTCAGTTGCGCCGCTTGCCATAACACCCGGCCCGATGCGCGCGGACCCTCGCTGGCCAATGTCTACGGCGCCAAACTCGCGCTCTCGGCCGGTGGGACGGTTATCGCCGACGACGCTTACCTGCGCGAAGCGATCCTGAATCCCTCACAGCATGTAACTCAGGGCTATGCGCCCATCATGCCCACTTATCAGGGGCAGATCAGCGAAGAGGGCGTCATTGCGTTGATTGAATACATCAAGAATCTCGACTCCGACTACCGCATCCAGCAGACCGTGAATACCACCGATCTGCCGCCGGGGAGCGAAGGCAAAACGCCGGCCGCAAAAGGATCCGTCTCAAAAGGAACGGTGAAACCATGAGCACGAACACCATCGTCAACCATTCCGATCAATCGACGGCCAGGATTCCGAAGGATAACTACATCACCAGGGAGAACGGCTTGCTGAGTTGGCTACTGACCAGCGACCACAAGCGGATTGCGATTCTCTACTTGATTTCACTGAGCTTCTTCTTCTTCATTGGCGGAGCCTTGGCAGGGCTCATCCGCCTGGAGTTGCTCACGCCGCAGACGGATCTGATGGCCACAGATACCTATAACAAGGTGTTCACCATGCATGGCGTCATCATGGTCTTTTTCTTTCTGGTGCCATCCGTACCGGCCACGCTGGGAAACTTTCTTATCCCGATGATGATCGGCGCCAAAGACCTGGCGCTTCCCAAGGTCAACCTGCTGAGTTGGTATCTCTACATGACGGGCGGCCTGTTGGCTCTCTACACCATGATGGTTGGCGGAGTCGATACGGGCTGGACCTTCACCACGCCGCTCTCCACTCACTATGTCAACACCAATGTGCTTACCACCGGCCTGGCGGTCTTCGTGGCCGGTTTCAGCTCCATCTTGACCGGGCTGAACTTCATCGTAACCATCCACAAGATGCGCGCGCCGGGTATGACATGGTTTAGGCTGCCCTTGTTTATTTGGGCACACTATGCGGCCAGTATTCTCATGGTTCTGGCCACGCCGGTGGTGGCCATCGCCATCGTCCTTGTGATGCTGGAGCGCACCTTCGGCATTGGCGTCTTCGACCCTGCCAAAGGCGGCGATCCGCTGTTATTTCAACATTTGTTCTGGTTCTACTCCCACCCCGCCGTTTACATCATGATTCTGCCTGGCATGGGAGTTATCTCTGAAGTTATATCGACCTTTAGCCGCAAGCGCATCTTCGGCTACACGGCAGTAGCCTTTTCGTCGGTGGCCATCGCTGTCTTCGGATTCTTCGTCTGGGCCCACCATATGTTCATCATGGGTATCTCGAACTATGCCGTTCTGGTCTTCTCGCTCCTCACCATGCTGGTCGCGGTGCCCTCTGCCATCAAAATCTTCAACTGGACCTTTACGCTTTACAAGGGTTCCATCACCTTTGAGACGCCGTTGCTCTACGCCTTCGGATTCATGGGCCTGTTCACCATCGGCGGCATGACCGGCGTATTTCTCGGCAGTTCGGGCACCGACATTCACTTGACGGAGACTTACTTTATCGTAGCCCACTTTCACTTTGTCATGGTGGGTGGCATGTTAATGGCGTTTCTCGCCGGAATTCACTTCTGGTGGCCCAAGATCACGGGCCGCATGTATCCGGAGAAGCTTTCGCAACTGGCAGCGGTGGTCACATTTATTGGTTTCAACTTCACCTTCTTTCCGCAGTTCATTCTGGGCACGTTGGGCATGCCGCGGCGCTACGCATCCTATCCGCCGGAGTTTCAGGTGTTGAATGTCTTCTCGACCGCGGGCGCAACCATTCTGGGCGTGGGCTACCTGCTGCCGGTACTCTATCTGGTCTGGTCGTTGAAGTACGGCGCTGTTGCAGGTAACAATCCTTGGCAGGCGACGGGCCTCGAATGGCAAACACAGTCGCCGCCGCTGACAGAAAACTTTGCCGTGATGCCCATCATGGACCACGAAGCCTACGACTACGAGTGGCTGGAGAAGCAGCAACAGATTGGCCAGCAACAGGATCGCCAGCCTCAGGAGCGGAAGAAAGAAACGGAGGTGTCCAGTGCCGGATAGCCATGCAATTGCCCATGAAGATGTGGAGGCCGCTAACGCCGCTTGCACCGCCAACTCCGCTGGCGCCGAGCACCCGTCTTATCTGCGCCACCACTTCAATTCGACGGAGCAGCAGGCGGACGCCAGCAATTTTGCCATGTGGCTCTTTCTGCTGACTGAAGTCATGTTCTTCGGCGGTCTTTTTACCGCCTATCTGATCTATCGCAACTGGTATTACCCGGCCTTTGTCTCCGGCTCTCACCAGTTGAATGTGGTGTGGGGCGCCACGAACACACTGGTGCTGATCTTCTCCAGCTTCACCATGGCCATGGCCGTCTGGTGCGCTGAAACCCGCCGCAGGCGCGGCCTGGTGCTCTGCCTGGCGCTTACCTTCATTCTGGGCCTGGGATTTCTGGGCATCAAGGCCATCGAGTATTCCGAGAAAATTGAAAAGCACCACGTCCCCGGCCTTCACTACAGCCTCAGCTCGTTTCTCGATCCGGCGCACGACGAAGCCGCCAGTGTCGCTGGTGACAATCCGCTGCTTCTGGACATGGCGCGCAAGACAGAAATCTACTTCTCGCTCTACTTCCTCATGACGGGAATGCACGCCCTGCACATGATCATCGGCATCGGCATTCTGGGATTCATGATCTTCCGCGCCCGCGCGGGGGCTTACACCGCGGGCCACGTGACGTTTGTTGAAAACTTCGGCCTCTATTGGCACTTCATCGACATCATCTGGATCTATCTCTTCGCGTTGCTCTATCTGATCAGCAGGCACTGACAGTGGACAGTGAACAGTGAACAGTTGTTAGCAGTTCAAGGAACAACAGCATGAGCGGACAAATCGAACACGCGCACACCATCGTCGGCCCCAGGGTCTACACGACGATTCTCTTTGCGTTGCTACTGGGCACCGCGCTCACGGTATGGGCGTCATTCATCGATCTGGGCTTCTGGAATCCCATCATCGCGCTGGTTATCGCCACCACCAAGGCCGTGCTGGTGGTGTTGTTTTTCATGCACGTGAAGTACAGCACAAAGCTGACCAAGTTAACCGTCTGCGCCGGAATTTTCACGTTTCTGATTCTGATTTCGCTAACCCTGGCGGACTACTTTAGCCGGGCCTGGGGAAGCTGGTAAGAATTCCATTGATTCGAGTGAGAGGGCTGCCGATGGGTGGCCCTTTGTGGTGTTTGAAGTGCTGGTTCGAGATACATGGTTTCCCACTTATACGCCAGAAGAATGGAGCATGGGTGGGGCGCGACACTTCTATGTGCGGGAAGGGAAGAGATTAGAAGCTATGAATCAGTGGAGGTGAGATTTATTCTCGACAACTCCAAAATTCCGGAAGGGCTTCGTCGGCTGGCGGATCAGCCCCGCGTTACGGTTCGCCGCGGCGGTGCGCCGCTTGAAGGAGGTCGATGCGTTGTCTACTGGATGCAGCGGGCGATGCGCATCGTAGACAATCCGGCGCTCGACGTGGCTATCGAGGCGGGGAATCTGCTGGGTCTGCCTGTAGTGGTCTTTTTCTCGGTGATTCCAAACTATCCCCATGCCAATCTGCGGCATTATCACTTCATGGCGCAGGGTTTGCGCGATGTGGCTGAAGATGCGGCGGAGCGCGGGGTGGGCTTTGTGCTGCGGCGGCCTCCAGACAACTCTGTTGAGGCGTTTCTGGCGGAGGTGCAGGCGGCGCTGCTGATTGGCGACGAAAACGCAGCCCGCGAGCCGGAACACTGGCGCAAGGTGCTGGCCAGAAGGCTACGGCTGCCCTATTGGACAGTGGACGCCGATGTAGTGGTGCCGTCGGCGGTCTTCAACCGCAGCTTTGTGCTGCTGCATCACCTTCGCCCACGCCTCAAGGCGCAGTTGCCCAAGTACCTCGTCCCTCCCGAGAAGATTTCGCCGCTCATTCTGTGGAAGCCGTGGAGGATTCTTCAGAGCTTTTCACTCACCGAAGACATGACCGCAGGATTCAAGAAGCTGGATCGCACCGCAGGGCCGGTGGACAGCTTTACCGGAGGGACGCACGCCGCGCTCAAGCGGCTGCGCGAGTTTGTCAATCTGGAGTTAGCGAGCTATGAGGAAACGCGCAACCACCCCGAAGTGCGCGGAACCAGCCGCCTTTCGCCTTACCTGCACTTCGGCAACATCGGCCCACTGACTATTGCGCTGGCGGTGGAAGAGACCGTGAAGCAGGGCAAGGCCTCGGCCAGCGCCCGCGACAGATTTCTGGATCAGCTGATTGGCTGGCGGGAGCTAGCGGTGCTGTTTGTGCGCCACGAGCCAAACTACGACAACTGGGAGTGCGCCGCGCCGTGGGCCAGGAAGACGCTTGTTGAGCACGCCGGCGACCCGCGGCCCCACCGCTACAGTCTGAAGCAATTGGAGCAAGCCGAGACTGCCGATGAGCTGTGGAATGCGGCCCAGCGGGAGATGGTGCAGACCGGCTGGATGCACAACTATATGCGGATGTATTGGGCGAAGAAGATTCTGGAATGGGCGCCGGACCCGGCCAAGGCCTTCGATTGGGCGGTCGAGCTGAACGACAGATACGAGCTGGACGGGCGCGACCCGAACGGCTACGCGGGAATTGCCTGGGCCATCGTGGGCCGGCATGACCGCCCCTGGTTCAACCGCCCCGTCTTCGGGTTGGTGCGAACCATGTCGGGCGCCTCGACGGCGAAGAAGTTCGATGCTGCGCGGTACATTCGCCAGAACAGCGCCGAGGAGAGAAATCGCTCTTCTGAGGCGGAGCGGCAAAGGGAAAGCCGCCTCGCGTCAACCACCTCTATGCAACTGTTCCGTTCCTGACCTATAATCCAGACCAATTCCAATCCCGGAAACTGCGTGTTTCGCACGTTCCATTCCATTGGATTTCGACTACGTCCCCCAAGGATGATGACAGAGAGGGGATGAAGGAATCCTATCCCGGAATCGAATCCTGGAATCGTATTCAGGTCGCGTGTGAGCATGTGTGCCATTCAGCGGATTCACGGTGAACCTGCGCTTTGCGACGGGGTAGGGAAGAGTGTGTTTGCCCGGCGGAGAAGCGGGCGCGGCGCTCTCCGGGCCGGCAAATGGCTGGTCATGCTGGCCTTGGCGGCGATGATAGTCGCGCTCGGCGATGCACAGCAGACAACCGCGGCAGAGGGGGCCAAGGCGGCGGCGCGGCGGGCCAATCTGCCTCCGCAGGTGGTAGCAGCGGAGCGTTTTCTGGCCCAGCGCGGCTGGAATCGAGACCGGGCGAGAGGCTCGACGGACGGCGGGAGTCAAGCTTGGGCGGGAGCAGGACATCTCAGCCGGCGCGCCAATGCAACCGCGGCCCAAGTGCAGGCACAAGCCGAAACGCAGGGAACTGCAACCTGGCAGCCGCTAGGTCCCGCAGCCGTCCAGTCGCAGAACTATGGCCTGGTGACCGGCCGCATCTCCGCGCTGGCGCTGGACCCGTCGGACACCACCGGCAACACGCTCTACGTGGGCACCACCGGCGGCGGAGTCTGGCGGTCGCAGAATGCGAACAGCTTCAGCCCCGCCAATATCACCTTTACAGCCCTCACGGACGACTTGTCGGTCCTGAGCGGCGTCGCGGACGCCTCCATCAGCATTGGCGCGCTCACCGTGCAGCCGGGCGGAACGGGAGTGATCCTGGCCGGCACCGGCGACCCGAACGACGCCCTCGACTCCTACTATGGCGGCGGAATCCTGCGCTCCATCGACGGCGGAACGACCTGGAGCCTGATCTCCACCACATCCATCGCATCAAGCCCCATCTACGGCTTTGCCGGCGAGGGTTTTGCCGGCTTTGCCTGGAGCACGATGAATCCGCAGCGAGTGGTTGCCGCGGTCTCGCAGGCCTACGAAGGCGCGTTGGTGAATGCGGCCTGGCCGGGCACGAGCTACGAGGGGCTGTACTACTCCTCCGACAGCGGGGCCACCTGGTCGCTGGCTACTATTACGGACGGCGCTGGGGCGGACGTGCAGGGGCCAAACGATGTGTTTGCGGTCCCCGACGGGAATGCGGCCACATCGGTGGTGTGGAATCCGGTGCGGCAACTCTTTGTGGCCGCAGTGCGTTACCACGGCTACTATCAGTCCGCGGACGGCATCACCTGGACGCGGATGGCCGCGCAGCCTGGCTCCCGTCTGACGGCTTCGGCGGGGCTCTGTCCTACGAATTCCGGTTCTACGGGATCGCTCGGCTGTCCCATCTTTCGCGGAACGCTGGCGGTGAATCCGCTGACCGGTGACACCTTTGCCTGGACGGTGGACGAGGACAACCAGGACCAAGGGCTGTGGCAGGACCAGTGCGCGGCAAGCGCCGGCGCCTGCGCCAACCAGACGATGACCTTTGCTCAGCAATGGGGCACGGCGGCCCTGGAGACAAACACATCGCTGGGTTCCGCCACCATCGAGAACGGCGACTACAATCTGACGCTGGCCGCGGTCCCGTCCGGGCAGGGAACCATCTTGCTGGCCGGGGCCAACGACCTGTGGAAGACCACCTGTCCCTACTCACAGGGCTGCCAGTGGCGCAACACTACGAATTCCACGGTTGGCTTCTGCGCCGGGGTGGGCGAATACCAGCATGCGATGGCATGGAATGGGAGCAATCCGCTGGAGATTTTTGTGGGCAACGACAGCGGGCTTTGGCGCTCACTGGACGCCATCAGCGAAAGCGGAACGATGTGCTCGTCGAGCGATGCCTCTCACTTCCAGAACCTGAATGGGAGCCTGGGTTCGCTGGCCGAGGTGGTCAGCATCTCGCAGGCGGGCGCCACGCCGTACCGGATGATGGCTGGCCTGGGGGCAAACGGGACGGCCGGCGTGAACAGTACCGGAACGACGGCGGAGTGGCCGGAAATCCTCAGCGGCGAGGGCGGACCGGTGGCGATCGATCCGAACATTTCTTCAAACTGGTATGCGAACAATGGAGCGGGAGTCTCCATCTATCGGGGCACACCGCCGGCTGGAAGCACACCGGGCGCGTTCAGCCCCGTCCTCAACGTGACCACCGATCCAGGCGCGTTTACGACTTTAAACGCGGATGTGGTCAGGGATGGACTGTCCATGGCCGTGGAGCCGCCTTACGCGCCGGCGCCCTTTCTGATGGACCCGCTGGACAGTACGCAGTTACTGATCGGAACCTGCCGGGTGTGGCGCGGGCCAGCCAACGGCATAGGCTGGAGCGCGGCCAACGCCATCAGCAACATCCTGGACGGCATCACCGGCGATGATAACTGCGCAGTCAATGCCCTCATTCGTTCGATGGCCGCGATGGCGCTGCCCGCTTCCACCGCATTGCCCAGCGGCGGGGAAGTGGTTTATGTGGGAATGTATGGCAAGTCGAATGGAGGCGCGACGCTGCCCGGCCACGTGAAGAGCGCGACCTACAACACGGCTACCGGCAGTTGGTCTGAATGGACGGATCTGACGGCGCTGAACCCGGTCGCCAACGACCCCCACACGATGAACTACTACGGGTTGGACATCTCCAGCATCTTCATCGACTCCCACGACACCACAGGGAAGACGGTCTACGCCACCGTCGCCGGGATTCCGGCGCCATGGGAAAATGTGCAGACAGTGTATGGCTCAACCGATGGCGGGGTGCACTGGACTTCTTTGCTGTGCAACCTGCCCGCGTCTCCCGCCAACAGCCTGGTCGTGGACCCGCAGAGCGCCAGTACGGTTTACGTTGCCACGGACGACGGAGTCTATGCCACGCAACAGATTGGTTCCTGCACGAGCGGAACTTCCGGCTGCTGGTCGGCCTATGGAAGCGGACTGCCGGAGGCGCCGGTGGTTGAACTCAGCGCTTCTCCCGTATCCGCCAGCGTGCATGATCTCGTTGCGGCCACCTACGGACGCGGCATTTGGGCGATTCCCCTTTTGACAGCGACAGTGAGCGGCACAACGGCCACGGTAACTCCCACCTCATTGATCTTTGCCAGCCAGGCGTACGGAAGCTCCAGCAGCGCAGAGACGGTGACCCTCCAGAACACGGGAGGCATTGCCCTGACGCCAACTTTCAACTCCGCGAGCGGAGACTTCAACATGACCGGCAACTGCCAAGGCGCGACGGTGGCTCCCGGCGGCAGTTGCACGATTCAGGTTACCTTTGCGCCTACGCAACTCGGCAGCCGTACGGGCCTTTTGACCGTCAGCGCCAACGTCACCGGCGGCCAACTGACAGTTTCGCTCAGCGGAATTGGCGCTTCCTCGGGTGCGATCAGTCTGACCCCGTCCGCTATCAGCTTTGGCAGTTGGGAGCAGGGAAGCACATCGACGCCGTTGCAGGTGACGGTCACCAACAGCACTTCATCAGTTGTGCCCTTTACCAGCGTCATTACCGGACCGTTTTCCATCGCCAGCAATTCGTGCGGCAGTTCGCTCCCGGCGGAGGCTTCCGGCTCATGCCAGTTGGAGTTGATGTTCACGCCCACCCAGCCCGGCGCGGTCGGCGGAACGCTGACCCTTACCGACGCGGACGGAACGCAGACGGTGCAACTCAGCGGGACCGGGCTGGCCCTGCCCACTGATACTCTTTCCGCAACCTCGCTGAGCTTCCCCAACACAGTCGTCAAGCAGCTCACGGCTATGCAGACCGTGACGCTGACCAATAGCGGCGGCGTGAATCTGACTTCCATTGCCGTCTCGGTGAGCGGAGCATTCCAAGTGACGAACGGCTGCGGCACCATTCTGGGGCCGAACGCAAGCTGCACCGTCAGCGTGCAGTTCTACCCCGCTGCGGCGGGATACCTGACCGGCACGCTGACCATTCGGGATGAGCTGCAAACGCAGACGGTGACCCTCAGCGGCACAGGTATCGCTCCGCCGGCCTTTGGCATCAATCCGTCGAGCCTGACCTTTGCGGGGCAGCAGGTGGGCGTTGCCAGTGCGCCGCAGACGCTGACGGTGACGAATACCGGCGGCGTGCCAATGAACATTTCCGGGTTCCAGATTACCGGAGCTTCAGCATCGAGTTTTTCCTGCGGCGCCACTGTCTGCAGCGCCACCACCTGCGGGACGACGCTGAGCAACGTGAGCGGCCAGAACAGTTGCACGGTACAGGTGGTCTTCACCCCGTCCGCGGCGGGCGGAGAGACGGCGGCGCTGGTGATCTCCTCGTCCAACGCGGTGCCGAATATGATCAGTGTGCCGCTCACCGGCACGGGGCAGACCGCGGCCGGACTCAATGTGAACCCGGCGCAGCTTGCCTTTCCCGTCGTCTCTTCCGGCCAGTCCAGCCCCTCCCAGGCAGTGACCATCACCAACACCGGCGGTTCGGCGGCCAACTCGCTCACGCTTACGGCCACGCTGCCCTTCAGCCTGGTGCAGAACGCCTGCCCCGCCAGCCTGGCCGCCGGGGCAAGCTGCTCCACCGGGGTGGTCTTCTCGCCTTCGCTCAACGGGCCGTACGCGGGGACGCTGACCATCGCATCCCCCTCGCTGGCGGCCTCGGCCAGCGTGCCGCTCAGCGGAACAGGTGGAACGCCGGGTTCGATTCAGGCGCTGCCCAGCCTGATTGCCTTTTCTCAAACCGGGGTGGGCCTCGTCAGCAGCCCCGTCACGGTGACCCTCACCAACCCCATCGGGAACGCCAGCCTCACAGGCTTTACGGTCGCGGCCACGGCGGGTTTCAATGTGGTGAACAACACCTGCGCATCCACGTTGGCGGCTGGCGCCAGTTGCACGGTTGGGGTGGAATTTGCGCCCACCAGCGCTGGACCGCAGAGCGGGAGCCTGACCGTGAGCAGCGGCGCGCTGCCGACGGGCGCGTTTGTGCCCCTGTCGGGCATGGGCTTCGACTTCTCCATTGCGCCCTCCGGCTCGTCCAGCCAGACCATCGCCAACGGCCAGACCGCCGACTACAAGTTGGCGATTGCGCCGCTCCTGGGCTCTCAGGGCGTTTTCACTTTCCAGTGCGGCTTGCTGCCCCCATACGCGTCGTGCACCTTCAACCCCACCAGCGAAGGCGTTCCTGCCAACCTCAGCGGCAACCTGGTGGTGGAGATTGCCACCGGGCTTTCCCAGACCTCGGCCCGCTCCTCGCGTCCGTCCGTGTGGCCTGTTCTTCCGTTGGTCTGTGGGCTGGTACTCGTACCGTTTGGCCTGCGTCGTCGCTGCAAAATGCTATTGCTGGTTGCGTTGCTGGCGATCCTGGTGAGCGGCGTCTCCAGTTGCACTACGTCGGGCGTCATCCCGGCAGGAAATGTTCCGAGCACTGGACCCGGCATGACCTCACCGGGGACCTTCCCGGTTGTCGTCACCGCGACCTCGAACGGCGTCCAGCATCAGGTCACCCTGACGCTCATCGTGGACTGAGCGGCGCGGAGCCGAGGCGCAAGTGAAAACCGCTATACTTTGTCTTCGGGCTTTCACTGGGAACGCGCTCAATCAGCCGTTCAGAAGGCATCGAATGGGGAAGAGCAGAGAATGACCGCCAAAGTAACCGTGGAAGACGTGGAGCGCGTGGCCGAACTGGCCCACCTCGAGCTCAAGCCGGAGGAAACTCCAGCCATGCTGCACGACTTGAATGCCATTCTGGACTACATGGCGGAATTGAACGAACTGGATACCGCGGGCGTGGCGCCGCTGGCGCAGGTCAGCGAGTTGCTGGATGAGGCGGGCGCGGGTGTACTGCGTGCCGATCTGCCCTCGCCCTCGCTGGATCGCGCTGCCGTGATGTCTCAGGCGCCGGAGACCGATCAGGTCTTCTTCAAGGTCCCCAAAGTGATTGAGCGGTAGCGTTTCACTCGACCGGATTTCGCCCCACCAACGCGGGCGCAAAAGGGGCAAGGGAAACAGGCTGCAAAGAGGCCGCCAACAGGCCAAGAAACGAGGAAAGCTCGATTGTCCAGCGAAGCCAAACCAGCCGAAAACTTTGTAGAAAAGCCGAAAACTCTGGCCGAGTTGCGCGCCGGGATCGCCAGCGGCAGCACCAGGGCCGTCGATCTGGCCGCCAGCTATTATGAGCGGATTGGAAAGAAAAATCCGCGGCTGAACGCCTACCTGAGCCTCACCAAAGAGCGCGCCCTCGCACAGGCCGCCCGCGTGGACGCGCTGGCCGCCAAGGGAGATCCCTTGCCTCCACTGGCCGGCATTCCGGTGGGCATCAAGGACGTGCTGGTGATGACGGGCGCTCCGGCCACGGCAGGCTCAAAAATTCTGGAGGGTTATCGCCCTCCTTACGATGCCACGGTGGTTTCCAAGCTGGAAGCGGCAGGCGCTGTGCTGCTGGGCAAGCTGAATTGCGACGAGTTTGCCATGGGTTCTTCGAACGAGAACTCGGCTTACGGGCTGGTGCGCAACCCCGCGGATACGGAGCGGGTTCCGGGCGGTTCCAGCGGCGGCTCGGCAGCGGCGGTTGCGGCCAACCTAGCCGTGGCTACGCTGGGTTCCGACACGGGCGGTTCGATTCGCCAACCAGCCAGCTTTTGCGGCGTAGTGGGCGTATTGCCCACCTACGGCCGTGTCTCGCGCTATGGGCTGATCGCCTTTGCTTCGTCGCTGGATCGTGTAGGACCGTTTGCGGCCAATGTGCGTGATGCCGCCACGCTGCTGGGCGTGATTGCCGGCCATGACCCGAAGGATGCTACCAGCTCTCCGGCCCCGGTGCCCGACTATGCCGCCGAGAGCGATAAGCCGGCCGATGGATTGCGCATCGGCATTCCCGCCGAGTACTTCGGCGAGGGGCTCGACCCGGAAGTGCGCGCCTCCATTGAAAAGGGCATCGCCGCGCTGAAGGCCGCCGGTTGCATCCTCAAGCCGATTTCGCTGCCGCACACCCGCTACGCCATCCCTGTTTACTACCTGGTGGCCACGGCCGAGGCTAGCGCCAACCTGGCCCGCTTTGACGGCGTCCGCTACGGCTATCGCACGCCCAAACCGGAAAATCTGGCCGCCATGTATAGTCACTCCCGCGACGAGGGCTTTGGCGCCGAGGTCAAGCGCCGCATCCTGCTGGGAACCTACGCGCTTTCGGCGGGCTACTACGACGCCTACTACCGGAAGGCGCAGCAGGTTCGGCGGCTGCTGGCCGAGGAATTTCTGCGCGCCTTCGCCGAGGTGGACGCCATTGTCACCCCCACCGCGCCCACTCCGGCCTTCAAGCTGAACGAAAAGACAGGCGACCCGTTGGCCATGTATCTGGCCGATATCTTCACGGTGCCGGCCAGTCTGGCGGGTATTTGCGGCGTAAGCGTGCCCTGCGGCGCGTCGGCTGCCGGCCTGCCTGTGGGTATGCAGGTGCTCGCCCGCCACCTGAACGAGGGAACGGCCTTCCGTGTGGCGCGTGCCGTCGAGGCTGCGAATCTCTAGGAGCAAACAGGATGAACAAGGGTGCCAGGTTTTGGGTTGTGGTTCTGGCGGCGATCTTTGCCGCTCTTCCAGCGGCTGCGTCGCCGCGCAAAGTGCATACCGTCGGGTTGGGTGCGGCGAAACGCGTGTCGTACTCAAGGGTCGGTGACCCGGCTGGGGCGGCTGCAGGCGAGGATGCGCTCAGGATTCGCGCCCTGCTTGTGGATGGCGTTCTGAAGGAGTGGACCACTGGCGAAGCCCACGACGTGACCGACCGCAGCTTCGTGGTGCGGCGCGTAATCCGGCTCAATGACGCCTTGCCCGGAGACAAGCCAGTTCCCGCCGACAAGCATTGGGTCTGGCAGCGGGGGCCGTGGCTGCTGGTGGACCGCGTCACTGGCCACGTTGTTGCCCTCAAGCTGCCGGACTACGACCCCGGCGTGAGCCAGGTAAGCTGGTTCCGTGACTATGGCGCCTATTGCGGATTGACCGCCAGCGGCAAGAGCCTCTATGCCGTGGTGGCGCAAGTGGCGGCGCGCAAGCCGGTGCTGACCAAAAAATTGTCCGCCTTCGACCCTGAAAATCATCCCCAGCCGATTTGCGGCCCCGCTGAGTGGCAGCGCGAGCCCCTGCGCGTCAGTTTTCACCCCACCGGCAAGGAGACGGCGAGTTTCGACATCGTTCCCGGTTCGGCGGTGCTGGTCGAGGACTCGGGCGACGAGCCGGAAACCCCGGCATCCGCCCCGGAAGCCAAGACGAAATAGTGGACAGTGAACAGTGGTCAGTGGACAGAGACCATGGAATCACTACCGTTTGCGGCCGGCCTTGTGGAAATTCCAGAGGACCCAGAGCATAAAAGCTTCGGCGAAACCGATTGGAATGATCAAGAATAAGTCGCGATAAGAGATGCCCATCCAAGCCGCCCTTTCACGCTTTCCGGCGTGCGGAGCGCACGGTTGGAAGGCGCGCTTCAGCCGAACAGCATCTGATCTCCAGCAGAATCCAGCGGGCGTAAGAAGGGGGTAGAGAAGCTGTAAGGGCTTTATAAGCGGAGGGAAATCCCCATTCGGACTCCCGGCGGCGGCGGCGCTTTGCGAGACTGTATGCGGTGCTCCTTGACATGCCCCCGGCTGCGCGTATCTTATCTATTCAGGCATTCTTTTGGAACCCGGGTGGAGTGTGCGCATGAATATGTGCGCGGCCTTCGGGTACTGGCTTCCAGGGGAAGGCTATGTCGAACAGGAAGCAGACGGCAGTTGGGTCGCAGGTAGGTATGCGGTCGGTGGGTAGCAGTTCAGTCCCAGGCGAGCGGCAACCGGACCCTCCTCCCGAGCGTTTGGGCCAGAGCATTTAGCGGCCCGGACCGGTCTGGATCGTTCCCGGAGACAAATTTTTTCGCGGGCTTCCGGCAGATGGCCGGGTGTGCCTGTGCCCTGAAGGGCTGAGCGGTTTTCCAGCCCAGGGGCGAGTAAAGGATGAGCGTGGTAATGAGTTTTGCTTTGTTGGCATTCCTGCAGGCCGCCGGAGGCGGAAGCGGTCTCACCATGCTTCCGATCTTGTTGATCATTCCGGTTCTGTATCTGGTGATGATCCGCCCGCAGCAGAAGCGGCAGAAGCAGTGGCAGGCAATGCTTGCCGGCATCAAGACAGGCGACCGGGTAACCACCGCTGGCGGCATTCGCGGCATCATTGTCTCTATCAAGGACGATGGAATCGTGATTCGCGTGGCGCCGGATGGCATCAAGCTGGAAGTGGCCAAGAATGCGATTGCGTCGGTGACTACCCAGGACTCCACTTCGGGGTCGTAAAGACAGTGAACAGCGGACAGTATGAACAGTGAACATTAAGCAGCGAACATCAGGCAGCGAACAGTGATCCGTTCTGACCACTGTACACTGATCACTGTTCACTGTATCGAACTAGAGAAACGGGACGATGAAGAAGAATCTCAAGAACAAAATTGCCCTGATTGTTGCGGTCCTGGTGATTTTCGTCTACGGCATCTTCGGGGTGCCTTCGGGCATCACCGGCAATGCCCTGAGGGAATCCCTGACCAAGCGCATTCACCTTGGCCTCGACTTGCGCGGTGGCGCTCACCTGATTTTGCAGGTGGAGGTGCAAGAGGCGGTCAGCGCCGAAACCGACAACACGGTGGGGCGCATTCAGCAAGACCTGAAGACGGCCAACCTGAGCTTCTCGCAGGTCTACAAGCCCGATCCGGAGAACAGACCCCAGACAATCCGGGTGGAGGGAACGTCGTCTGACAAGGCCAGCGACGTGCGCTCCGCGCTGGAGGGGAAGTATGCGAACGAATACGATGTGTCCGGCGGTGGCGCGGATTCCAGCTTTACGCTGACCATGAAGCCGATGATTGAAACGGCTCTTGAGAAGAAGACCGTCCAGCAGGCCATCGAGACCATCCGCGACCGCGTGGACACGCTGGGCGTCAGCGAGCCCGTGATTCAGGAGTACGGCCTGGGCGACAACCAGATTCTGGTCGAACTGCCCGGCATCGACGACCTGGACCGCGTGATGTATATCATTCAGTCCACGGCCCGGCTTGAGATTCACGCCGTGGTTGGCGGTCCCTACAAGGACGACCAGGAAGCTCTAGCCAGCGTCGGTGGCGTGGTTCCGCCCGACCAGCAGCTCGTCCATGGTTCCGGCTCGGTCGGCGCAGGTTCTGACGCCGATAGCGTTTATATTGTGCACCGCATCTCAGTCGTCTCCGGCCAGGACTTCCGCTCCGCCGATCAGGGAACTGATCAGAACGGCCGCCGCAATGTCCGCTTTACGCTGACCAATGAGGCAGGCGACAAGTTTTACGACTACACCAGCAAGAATGTGGGCCAGAGCATGGCCGTGGTGATGGGCGGCCGGGTAAAGGAAGTGGCCACCATCCAGAGCGCCATCCGCGACTCAGGCGAGATCACCGGCAGCTTTACTCCCGATGAAGTCGAAGTCCTGTCGAAGATGTTGCGCACTGGAGCGCTGCCTGCCTCGCTCAAGCCTCTTGAGAATCGCACTGTAGGCGCATCTTTGGGCGCTGATTCGATTCACAAGGGCATTACGGCAGCCATCGTAGGCGTGCTGGTGGTTATGGCCTTCATGCTCTTTTATTACCGTGGCTCGGGCATCAACGCCGATTTGGCGCTGTTCCTGAACCTGGTGATTCTGTTGGGCTTTATGGGTGCTTCCGGGGCTACGTTGACGCTGCCGGGCATCGCCGGAGTAATTCTGACCATTGGCATGGGCGTGGACTCGAACGTGCTGATCTTCGAGCGCATCCGAGAAGAGGTGCGTGCCGGCAAGGCGCCCTCGGCGGCTGTGGACCAGGGCTTTGCCCATGCCTGGGTCACCATCGTTGACACCCACGTCACCACCATCGTCTCGGCGGCCATCCTGTTCATGTTTGGCAGCGGCCCGGTGAAGGGTTTTGCGGTCACGCTGACCTTCGGCCTGCTCGCCAACCTGTTCACGGCGGTCTACGTCTCGCGGGTCATCTTCGATTGGCACTTGAACAGGATGAAGCCAGGCGATATGGTGTCCATCTAGATTTCGGCACGACGGCTGCCCGATAGCGAATTCTGTCTGGCAGCAGGAAAAACAAGAACGCTGGGGCCCGCAAGGGCTTCAGCCTCCCAGGAAGCGGAGAGAACCAGTGGAATTGTTTCGCGGCGTAAATGTGGATTGGCTGAGGTTAAAGTGGTATTTCCTTGGCTTTTCCTTGATCTTCAGCGTGGCTGGCGTGATCTCGATGTGCATGCATTATGCGCAGATCGGCAGCCCGGTGCCGCTTGGCGTGGACTTCCGCGGCGGCACGCAGATTCAGGCGCAGTTCCAGCAGGCTCCGGATACCAACCGGATTCGCCAAGCCATGGATGCGGCGGGCATCAAGGATGCGCGCATCCAGAACTACGATGTGCCTTCGAACAATGAGGTGCTCATCAGTCTGCCGGAGCAGACGGACGAGACGCACCTCGACGCAGACCGCACCCGGATTGTCGAAGCTCTCCAGGCGCACTATGCCAACCCCGTCGTCTTGCCCCTGCGCAACGTGCAGGTGGTAGGTCCCACGGTGGGCAAGCAGTTGGAAAAGCAGGCCCTGCTGGCCACCCTGTACTCGATGGCGGGCATGCTGGTCTATCTCTGGTTCCGCTTCCAGTTGATCTATGGCGTGGCGGCGGTGGTGGCATGCTTCCACGACACGCTGATCACCGTCGGCGCCTTTGCGCTGCTGGACAAGGAGATCAGCCTGACCGTCATTGCGGCCATCCTGACGCTGGTCGGCTACTCGATGAACGATACTATCGTGGTCTTCGACCGCATCCGCGAGAATCTGCGCCTAAGCCGGCGCGAATCCCTGCCCGATGTGGTCAATCGCAGCATTAACCAGACCCTGAGCCGGACCGTTCTGACGTCGGGGTTGACCTTCCTGACCGTCCTGTCTTTGTATATTTTCGGCGGCCAGGTGCTGAATGGCTTTTCATTTGCGCTCGTGGTGGGTATTCTTATAGGGACGTACTCATCCATTGCCGTGGCCGCGCCCATGCTGGTGGCGTGGCAAGAGTGGCGCGTCCGGCAGGGCAAGGTCGCCGCTCTTCCGGCGGCAAAGCGCTCCAGAATGTAGGGATGGCGGCAATTTTGCCGTTTTGTTTTGTGCTGTTTTTGAGGTGTAGCGCGGTTCTGCCCGAGGTGAACAGCGCATTTGTGGTAAGGTTTTGATGCCGGGAACATTTTCACTTCCCCCGGTGTCTAAATAGAGGTAAGCAAACACCCGATTCGAGGCTGGCCATGTTTGAAGATTCCACGTTTGAATCCGGAGGCAGGATCAAGAGCAAGAGCGGACCTTGGATGCTCGCGACGAGCATCATTGAGGTTTCGTTCTTGGTTCTGCTGATCCTTATTCCGCTGATCTATCCCGAGGCGCTGCCCAAGGCCGCCATGCAGATGGCCTTGGTAGCCCCGCCGCCGCCGCCGCCCCCACCGCCCCCGCCGCCTCCGCCGTCGGCAGTACAGGTGGTCCACGTGCGGTCGGAGATGATGAACAATCAACTCACGGCGCCCACCCGGATTCCGACCAGCATCAAGATGGTTGCCGAGAAGGAACCTGCCCAAGCTAGTTTCGGCGTGGCCGGGTCTGACTTTGGCGGCAGCGCGAACGGCGTAATGGGCGGCATCTTCAACAGCGACAACGCGCCCAAGGTGAAGGCTGCTGTGCCGAAGAAGGTTAACATCTCGGCCGGCGTTGCGGTGGGCATGTTGCTCCAGAAGACACAGCCTGTCTACCCGCCCATCGCCAAGGCCGCGCGCGTCTCTGGCACGGTGGTCCTGCAAGCGACCATCTCCAAGACGGGTTCGATCGAAAATCTCCGCGTCGTAAGTGGCCCTGCCATGTTGCAGCAATCTGCTCTCGACGCTGTCAAGTCCTGGCGCTACAGGCCCTACCTGCTCAACAACGAGCCGGTGGAAGTGGAGACCACGGTGAACGTGATCTTCACCCTGGGCGGATGAGGAATGTTTTTGGCTCTTCCCGCAGTTTCGGGGAAGAGCCGCGCATTTGACCTGAATGCGAATCCGAAAGGAAACGCATTCACAGCACCCGCAAGGTAGTCGCAGTCCACAAGAAAACTCCTTAGGAGGAACGATTCAGTGATTCTCGCTCAGCTCACACACCTCGCTTCGCATACGGCCGCCAATCTGGCATTCTTCTTCGATGAAGAGCAGACGGTCAGCTTCAGCCCCATGGGGCTGTGGAGTCACATGGGAGTGCTGGCACGTTGCATCGCCTGCATCCTCTTTGTCGAGTCGATCTGGTCTTTGGCCGTAATGATCGACCGTTACCTGTACTTCTCTGCTGCCCGCAAGCAGTCGCGCGAGTTCGCGCCCAAGGTTGCCGGCGCACTGAAGGACAGCAAGCTTGAAGAAGCGATCAAGATCGCCGATCGCAACAAGAAGTCCCACTTGGCCGAGGTTGTGACGGCTGGCCTGCAGGAGTTTCGCTCCTCCGGCGGCGTTGCCACTGAGCAGACCATCGCCAGCTCGGGTCGCGCTCTGGATCGGGCCGAGGCCATTGTTCACGCCAAGCTGAAGAGGGGCCTCGCTGTTCTGGCCACCATCGGCGCCACGGCTCCGTTCGTCGGACTGCTCGGCACCGTCATCGGCATTCTGAACGCCTTCCAGCAGATCGCCACCCAGAAGACTTCGGGCATCGGCGCGGTTGCCGGCGGCATTTCAGAAGCCCTGGTCACCACGGCGGCTGGCTTGTTTGTAGCCATCCCGGCCGTTATGGCCTTCAACTACTTCACCGGGCGTGTCGAATCATTCGATGTGGAGATGGATAACTCCTCCAGCGAATTGATCGACTATTTCATCAAGCAGAGCAGCAAGCGCTAAGCGAAGCGCCATTCGGCGAAGCGGGAATTCGCGGAGGGCGGGAGAGTGAACACTCTCTCCTGCCCGCCGGTTTCAACCTCGCGACGGCTTGGTGGTTCCTTAACGCCGCCGGAAGCCATCCGGAATAAAAATTTTAAGGCAACGGAGCCCAAAAAATGGGAATCTCAGTTCGCAACGAAAGCAAGAAGGTCAGTTCCAACATCAACGTCACCCCCATGGTCGACGTGATGCTGGTGCTGCTGATCATTTTCATGGTCATCACCCCCATGCTCCAGAACAAAGTGGTTGTCGATATGGCCAAGGTGGATAACCCGACCAATATGCCAGACGCCGATAAGGAAGACGCCATTGTCGTGGCTATCACCCGCGACGGGGGAGTCTTTTTGGGGCAAAACAAGACAGCTGTCAGTGAGCTCGGCACTCAGGTTCGCGAGAAGCTGGCAGACAAGCCAGGCAAAACGATTTATGTCCGCGCCGATGCCCGCGCGCAGTACCGGGCAGTGGAAGACGCCATTGATGCCGTGCGCACCGCTGGCGTGGAAGACGTGGGCTTGCTGACGCAGAAGCGCGAAGGCAATCTCGCGGGCGGCGCTTAAAGTTTTTCTTGTGCAGTTCCTTTTAACGATTTCGAGCAAACGAGGAGTTCTAAGCGATGTCAATGACAACTGGGGGCGGGGGCGGCTACTCGTCCGACATCAACATGACGCCGATGATCGACATTCTTCTGGTGCTGCTGATCATTTTCATGGTCATTGTGCCGGTTACGCCCAAGGGCTTGGACGCGATGGTGCCTCAGCCGCCTAAGAATGCGGCGCAGCAGAAGGAGCCTAACGATCGCACTATCGTTGTGCAGGTTATCCGCGCCACTGCCGGTGCCCCGCAATATAAGATCAACGACACTGACGTGACCAAGGCAGAGCTGCTTCCGAAGCTGACCGAGATCTACGCCAACCGCGCCGAGCGCATCATGTTCGTCAAGGGCGACGACAATCTTGACTTCCGCTATGTGGCCGAAGTCATCGATATCGGACGTTCAGCGAACGTGGATCACATCGGGTTGATGACGCCCAAGATCATGGAAGGTCAGTAGCCCGCTGCTCCGGAGCCGCTTCCCTGAAGGGATGTGTGGCGCAAGCTATCGGAGTCGGCCCTGGGGCGGATACCGGCTGCGGCGGCGAGAGGACGCACAGAGTTCAGGCTGGCCAACTGGGCGGCTGGGGAGGTTCAGAATCCCCAGCAAACTCCAGGGCTGCCAGCCCCGCATGGAGGCGGTTCATCCGGCGGGAAAGTGGAGTACAATTTTTGCATCCTGGTTTCGGTACCTCCCGCCCGCGGCCAGCTGTACTTGAGATTCCAGGCGCGCGACCGATAGGCCTCGTCTGAAGGAGAAGGATACGAACATGAATGGACCCGCACGTATTACGGCGCTCGCGGTTGTCTTGGCCGGCATGGTGCTTTCCATGAGCGGGTGCAACCGCCTCGCAGCCCGTGACCAGTTGAATAAGGGAGTGGAAGCGTACAAGGGCGCCCATTATGAAGACGCCATCAACCACTTCCAGAGGGCCACGCAGCTTGATCCGAGCCTGCCCATGGCGAAGAGCTACCTGGCTACCGCGCTGGCCCAGAACGTGGTGCCTGGACTGGATACGAAGGACAACCTGGACACGGCGCAGCAGGCCATCGGTATGTTCCAGGAAGTTCTGTCCAAGGACCCGCACGACGTGAACAGCATGAAGCAGGTCGCGGGCATTGAATTCAGCATCAAGAGGCTGGACGATGCCAAGGCGTGGCAAAAGAAAGTGCTGCAGGAGGATCCGAAAGATCCCGAGGCAGCCTATACGGTCGGCGTGATTGACTGGATGCAGGCGCACCAGAATACTTTGTCGGCGCTCGCACCAGCAGGCTTGAACGACGACGGCGAAGGAAACGTCAAGGCGCCCAAGAAGGTCATGGATCCGCTCAGGGCGAAGAATGCCCCACTGGTCGAGGAAGCCCTACAGTATCTCAGCCAGGCAGTGGCAAATCGGCCTAACTATGACGATGCCATGGCTTATCTGAACCTGATCTATCGGCGCAAGGCCGATGTGGACTTTGGCAACGAGGGGGCCCGCAAGGACGACCTCGCCAAGGCAGAGGATTGGCGCACCAAGGCGATGGGCGTACGCAAGGCCAATGAAGCGAAGAAGAACAGTGGCCCCAGCGGCATCACCATGGGCGACAACGGCGAATTGAAGTAAACCACCGGCTTACACGCGCACGCAAAAACGGCCTCCGCCACTCGCGGGGGCCGTTTCTTGTCTGTCAGACTTGGATTCCGGCGCGCCTTCGCTCGAGCACGCCGAGTGCGCCAGAAGCACTCGGAAACAGGAGAAGCCCGCCGCACTCAAAGCTCGAGTGCAATAAAGGCAACCAGAACAGTATCAAGTAGTTTCGCCATCTGCCGGTTGGGCAATATGTAGATGGAATAGCGTCAAGGGATAGGGGAAATGCTGAGGGGGCGGTACGTTTCCTGGTGATTCATAGCCCTGGCGGTACTGCGATCAATTGCTTGGGCCAGGAAGTACACTTCGGCGTCTGATGTACTCGAACCTTGAACCCACCCCTGCCTTCCGGCTGACGGCTTTGAGTAGAAGCCTCTTTGCGGAAGGGGTGGGCAGATGCGCCGCTTGTGCTGGAGGGTAGGATGGCCGTTCTCTCGGCGTGCTGCGGAGGGAACTGTACTCCACTACAGGGGGGCATTTCACGGCTTTGAAAAGGCGCAGTTGGTGGGCTTGGGCCTTATAGCCAAACGATAGTAGCGTTGCCTGGAGACAACCCGTCAGGTGGCTTCATCCTCAGCAGAAAGCCACCTCGAATACACTTGGCAAGGTCCGGTTGCCTCTAAATCCGCTCCAGCACTGACGGCACCAAAGCCGTGCTAGTTCAAGGGAGCGAAGTTCACAGCGGCCCATAAGGGCCAGTCAGGCGGCGTGCTCTATTGCGCGCCCTGCTTGATAATCTGGTCGGCAAAGTAGTTGTGGACTTTGGCGTCGTTGTGGAGCATCTCGAAGTAGGCGTTCTTGAGCAATTGCGCGTGGCCCTCGCGCAGGCCCTGGCGGATGGCTTGCTGTACACGCGGGTCGTTCAACTCGCGCTGACCGGCGGGCTCCCGCGCGATCAGCTTGTAGATCGCGTACCCGACGATGCGGTGGCCGGGGCCGGCCCCGTCATAGGCGGGAAGAATCTCAGTGATCTCTCCCGGTTTGAGCTTGCCAACGGCGTTGTAGACATCGGACTCGCTGCGCAGTTGCGACTCTGGGATGAAGCCCATGTCGCCACCATTCGAATTCGTGTTTGGGTTCTCTGAGAAGTTCATCGCCACCGCGCCGAAGTCCTCGCCGCTTTGAAGGCGCTTGTGCAACTCCAGGATTTTCTTCTTCGCGTCGGCGTCGCCGGAGGCCTTGTTGTTCTGCAGGTTACCGGTCGGCTTTGCGGGCCCGCTGGTGACCGCGATCTGCGCCAGGTGGTACTGTGGCTCGATCAGGTTGAACTCCGACTTGTGCGCCGCATAGTAGCTGGCGATCTCCGCGTCGGTGATGTTGATCTTCGACTCGATCTCCTTGTTCAGCAGCTTGGTCTTGGTCAACGAGCGGCGCAATTCGCGCCGAAGGTCATCCACAGTGAGGTTGCGGGCCTGGAGCTGCTTGTCGAACTCCTCCTGCGTGTACGGCGCCTTCATCTCCGTCAACTTGGCGTTCACGTCCTCGTCGCTGGCGGCTAGATTGAGCTTGGCGGCACGCTGCCAGAGAATCTCGTCCTCGATCATCCCGCGCAGGATATTGAGGCGGACAATGTCGGCCTGCTCGGGAGAGGGCTTCGGGGCATTGTCGCCAAGATTAGCCTTGTAATATTTCTCCAGCTCAGAGCGCAAAATGTCCTTGCCATTTACCGTCGCCATCACGTCCGGAGAGGGCGAGCGGTGACACCCGCTTACGGTGGCAGCCAAGGTTGCGCCACAAAGAATGAGGACTGTCAAGCGGAAAGGCGTGCGGGAAAAAGCTTTGATTTGCAACCTGATATCTCCTGGGGAACGCAAAAGTTCTCTGGAAATCAAGAATAAACCCCAAAGCCGATGTGGCGATACGCAATTTCACAGACGCGACCACCAGGAATCGCTCCAGCCGCCTTTCGGGCGGCCGAAGCGAAGATGCGAGTGCCGGCCGGCTATTTGGTCGGCGCGGGAGGCTGGGAAGGCGCAGAAACGGCTGGAGCAGCCGGCAGTTCCACTCCGGCGGCGCGCAGGGCGCGGTCTATCACGATCCGAATCTGTCCTTCGGGAACTGCGCCGCCCCTGACCTGCTCACCCTCTACAAACACTGCGGGCGCTCCTTCCAGTCCCAACGACTCGGCTTCCTTCATCGAGGCGCGAACCTGGCTTTCATCCTGCCTGGCCAGACACGTGTCCAGCCGGGCGGCGTCGAGTTTCCCTAGAGTGGCCTGTTGGCGGGCGATGCGGTCCAGTGCGTCAAAGCTTCTGGCATTGTTCCGAGTTTCGCCGTTGACCTCCTGGCCGTGGGAGTGGATGTAATCCACGTACATCCAATAGACTTGGCTGCTCTGCGCTGCCAGGCAATTGGCGTCCACGGCGGCCCGCATGGCCCAGGGATGAATCTCTACCAGCGGATTGTCCTTGTAGACGAAGCGCACCGAGCCATTGTAGTGCTCCATCGTCGCCGGAAAGAGCGCCTGGTGCATTCGGGCGCAGTAAGGGCACTCAAGATCGTCAAAGTTGATGACCGTGACCTTGGCTGCGGGATTACCGCGGATGGGGCGGCCGGCCACGTCAATCGAGAAGATTGGGTCGTTGGCCAGGTCGAACTTATCCAGGCGGGCCAGGGTCTTGCCGTCGGTCGAGATCAAAAAGTCGACCACCTGAGTTTTGGCGCCGTTTGAAAGTGTGACGGGCAGCGCGTCATAACCGGAGATCTGGCTTGGTTTGCGCGTGCCGATGGCCACATTGATCTCCGGCGAAATATTGAACTGGGA
The DNA here is from genome assembly GCA_964420185.1 of uncultured Occallatibacter sp. Classification (GTDB taxonomy): domain Bacteria; phylum Acidobacteriota; class Terriglobia; order Terriglobales; family Acidobacteriaceae; genus Telmatobacter. The sequence goes on from CAYQSI010000025.1 coordinate 40,095, forward strand.
GCGGACCAGGACCTCGATGTGACGGTTAAGCGCCAGGTCGGTCAACTGCGGGGCGGGTTGGGCCTTGCAGCCCACTGCCATGCTCACGGCGAGCAGGCCAGCCAGAAAATGAATGCGTGACAAGGGTAAATCCTCTCAGGAAAGAATACTCCAGTGGGGGCCGGGCAGCCGGTTGTTTCATGGATTTCCGCCCATGCGCCAGGAAGAAGACGCGTGGATGGGCCACGGTGTATTTGCATGCTGCCGCCGATTGTTAGTAAGCAGGTGGCAGGCTGGGGTCGCGGAAGGCCGTGTTGGAGCGGCGAATGTCGCCCACCGAACCGAAGTTGGCCAGGGTAAAGCTGTAGAGCCACTGGGTCTCGTTGCGGATCGAACCGAGATTGAAGCGCCGATAGCCGAAGGTAAGGCCGCAACAGTCCCAGTTATAGACGGCCTGCACACCGGCGTATTGCAGCGTGCTATGGGTAAAGTCGTAACCGCCGTTGGCGGCCAGGTTAAAGCCGCTGCCGCTGGGCTTGCCAATGCTGAGGAAGGGCTGTGCCTGCTGGCTCTTGATGGTGGTAGCGGCGCTTCCGTTCTCGTCGACGGCATTGAGCATGGCATGGCCTATGCCAACGGTGGTGCGGCCCCAACTGTAGCCGGCATAGAGATTGTCGGCGCCAAATTGCCCAACCTTGGGGTCGTAGTCCATGTCCCACTCGACACGCAGGTTGTCGATAGCCTCGAAGCGCAGGCGCGAGGTGATGGGCGCAAGATTGCGCGGTGAAGTGAGAAAGGCGATCCCGCTCAGGTCCAGGGTGGAATCGAAGACATTGCGCTGGCCGGAGATCAACGCCCCGCCGAAGTTGGGGTCGATGAAGAATTTTTGCGCAATTTGCCAACTGGCCCACTCGCGCGGCTTGTTCTGCTTGTCCGGGCAGTCGCCGGGAGCCGCTGCTGCGTCCTCGTTGTTGCAGGGCCGGTCGCCGGCGGCGCGCAGATAAAAGCGCTGGGTGAGCGAGAAGCCCACTTCGTTGGTGTTGGTGGCGATGTCTGTGGTGTCCATCAGGAGCACGTTCTGCGCCTGCGTGCCGATGCCGGCCACGTAGCGGTAGGTGATCTCGGGTTCGATGACGTGGCGCAGTTCGCGGTTCCAGCGCGTGAGCGCAAAGTCCCGCTCCATGGCTGGTGCCCGCAGGTCCACAGAGGCTTCAAAATCGGTCCGGTTGAGCGAGTCGTGGCTGATGCGAGGAGTGCCGCCGTGTGTGCCCGTGAGGTCAGGAATCTGGCTGATGGTATAGGCGGTTTCGCGCAGCGCGGCTTCGGCAACAATGTTCCAGCCGCCTGCCGAGAGCGGCAGGGCGAGATGCGGATAAAAATCGATACGGCCGGCGTTGCGGGCGTGGAAACCGGGTTCTGAGCGGCTCAGATAGCCGAGCGATGATCCTCCCCCCAAATAAAGTGGCGACGCGCCCAGCGGCCGGTCCAGTACGTCAAACCGCAGGCTGGGCAGGTGGATAATCCTTACCTCGTTGCCGTTGGCGGAACTGGCAAAAGTCTGGAAGCGGTCCAGCGAGACGGAGGGAACGAAGCCCTTGTGCGCGCGGGTGAGAGAAACGTCGCTCTGCACCTCGGAGCTGACCGCCTGCGAGAAGTTGTCGTTGAAGACCAGGCGGTAGATGTAGCTGGAGAGGTATTCGACATTGCCAGCCAGGCGCGTCTCGGAACCGAGGTCCTTGCGGCCCAGGGCATTGACGTCCACACCGCCCTGGTTGGTCAGCACCAGAGTGGCCGGATTGGTTGGGCTGGGCAGCTCAGCGCCGCGATCCAGCAGGGCATTCCAGCGCGCGGTCAGGTGGTCGAGCCCAGGGCCTTTGTAACGGAAGTCGCCGCTAGGCGCCCAGCCGCGTTTGCTGTAGTACTCCGAGCCGGCGGTCATGTCCATGCTGCGGCTGATTACCCAGTAGACCTGCTCGCCGAAGGTGTAACCCCTGATCGACGATCCCGTGCTGATGACAGGGATCAGAAACCCGCTCTCGCGGCCGGTATCGTCCACCGGGTGGCGGAGGTAGGGCAGGTAAAAGATGGGTACGCCGAGGAATTTGAACAGGGCATTGGCCGTGGAAGCCTTACCATCCTGCATTTTGATGGACCGGGAGATTACCTGCCAGTCAGGCCGGGGCAGACGGCAGTTGGTCATCGTGCCGTCGATGATCTCGTAGTGGCCCTCGCCGTTCTCCAGCACAACCCTGCCGGTAAAAAAGAACGGGTTCGTCGTGGAATAGACCATCGTGCGACCGAGGCTGCGGACTCCTTGTGAGCCATGCACGTTGTAATAGCGCGCGGTGTGCATATTCAGGCGCATGTCGCCGCGCGAGGCGTAAATGAGTACGTCGTTGGGTCCGCCCGCGACTTGCAGGTTGCCTTCCGCCTCCAACTCCGTGGTGGACTGGTGATAAACGACCTTGTCGGCGCGCAGAATGTAGTCGCGGTAGTGGACCACTACCTCGCCGCTGAGGGTCCATGTCTCGCCCACGCGGCTCTGATTCCTGGCTTCCCATTCGACGGGAACGCTGCTTGCCGGCGCTGGTTCTGGCTGGGCTATGGGCAGAATCTCCTGGCCGGGGTCGTTCGGCAGGGTGGACGAAAGCTCGGCGTCAGCACTGCTTTGGCCGGGGCCATTCGTGGCGGGCGCACCCGCTCTGTCAGCGTCTTGCGCTGCCGGGGGTGCCGCATTGGTCAACGCCTGTCCCTGAAGTTGCAGGTGACAGAGGGCCAGCATCGTGATAAACACAAAGGTGCGAGGGTGCATTCCGAGACCAAGGTCAGCATAGCAAAACTGGCCGCCTTGGCATCAGTCACACGCCGCGCGGCTCTGGCAATAGGCTAAAAATTAGGATCGTTTCGACCGTGCTCGGATCCCGCGATCCGGGCTCTGCCTGTCTTTTCCCGCGCGACTGCCCTTCTGTCTTGAAAGTAACGTCCGAGAATCCCGGTTGCATCGGGCTGCGAGGACCTGAACTGCCGCTCTGGGCGCCGACAATTGGCCCGGATGGCGCGTCAGAAGGGATACTGGAATCTTGAATACATCTGAAGGCCAGCCCGACTCCGCATCCTCCTGGAAGCAGGAAGTGAGCCGGCGCATTGCTGCGCACCAGAGCCGCGAGGGCTTGTCCACGCCGAAGCCAGCCCCACCCGCCCCGAGCCGGCAGGAGGCCAGCAGCCGCGCTGCTCAGGCCGCCGCCCGCGTGGCCGCGCATTATGCCCAAGTCCCCAGCTTCAGCCAGATGCAGGCTGCCGAAGCCCAGGCTGCCCAGCGTGCCGCCGTAGCCGCTGTGCCAAGCCCGCAGGCGGCCTCCGAAGGACCGCGCCTGTGTGAGCCTGAAGCCGCACAGACCATGGTGCCCGTGCAGCCCGCCGCACCGGATTTGGAGCCCACCATTGTGCCAGCTCAGCCAGCCGCGCCTTCCACGCTCGATGCCTGGGAAAGCGAATACTCCCTTCTCGGCCGGGAGCCGGATTTTACCTTGCACCACCCTGAACCGGCCCCTGCCCTCGCGTTACAACCCGCCAAGGACTCTGCGCCTTCGGTGGAAGACGGATGGGAGCAGTCGTCTCCGCTTGAGGAGCCCAGGGACGCGGCAGCTATTGAGCCGGTCGAGCCGGTTCTGCCCATCCCCGCCAACCTCATCGAGTTTCCGCGTGAGCTTGTAGCCCCTTGTAAGAGGCGTCCTCGGCTGGCTGAGGGACCACTCGCGGCGGAAAGTTTGGAGAAGCCGCTCAGCATCTTTGAAGTGGACCCTGACGACCTCCCCGTCCAGCCTGAGACAGCCGGCTCTGCGCCAGCCGCTGCCTGGGCCGAGTCTGATTGGTCAGACATCGAGCTCGAGGCTCAACCCCTGGACGAACCGGAGTCCCCGGATGCGCCGGGTCCGCAGTTGATCCTGCCATTGGCGCCCCTTGGCCGCCGTCTGGCGGCGGTCGTGGTAGATTGCGTGCTCATTGCCGGCGCCTTTTTTGCATCGGCTCTGGTAGCCGTGGCCAACATCGGTCATCCTCTCCCGGCAAAAATCGTGGAATTCAGCGCGGTTTCGGCGCTCCTTCTCGCCGGCCTGCTCTACCAGACGCTCTTCCTCACTCTGGCCAAGGCCACGCCAGGCATGAGGTGCGCCCGCATCTCCCTGTGCACTTTCGACGGCCAGAACCCCACCCGCGCGCAGTTGCGCTGGCGGCTGGGCGCGCTGTTCCTCTCCGTGCTTCCAGTGGGCCTGGGCTTGGCCTGGATACTCTTCGACGAAGATCACCTGTGCTGGCACGACCGGCTGTCGAAAACCTACTTGCGGAAGTGCTGAGAACCTGTCTGGAAACCCGCTTGAGGGAAGGCCAAGGCCCGCGACAAGAGCAACTGGAGCGGCTGCGCGACCACTTGACAGCCTTCTGCAAGAAGGTCGTTAACTCTGCTTGGGGGCGCGTGAGCATTGGCCTGTTGCAGCAGCGCTGGTCAGCGCCTACGCAAGCCTATCGGTCTCTGGGCCGAAGCTGCCATGGAATGGAAAAGCCCCGGCTCGCCGCCGGGGCTTTTCGCACTTGGGAAGTTTCTACGCAGATCTGGGCTTGCGCGAAGACTTAGACGTTCTTCTTGCCGAGTCTCTGTTTTCCTAGCCCGGCAAGTGCCAGAAGACCGGTGCCGAGAAGCATCAAAGTTCCCGGTTCGGGGGTTTGAGCTAGCGAGACGCCAGCAAGGCCGGTATCGCTGTCGGTGGGCGTTCCACCATCGGGGTAAGAGACCGCAAAAATGAGAGCCTCTGAAGTATTGGTGGCGATGAATGTATCGCTGTAGAGGGTCCAGGTATCGTTATCGGGCGGAGCGACGGCCGCAAACGTGGGGTCGAGCCCTCTGAGGTCGTCAATGGAGACGGTTACCGGATTTGCTCCCATGCCGGGGCGCTGCTCCAGATAAAACGACAGTGTGTACTGATCACCAACTGTCAGTCCGGTAAGCACCTGCGAAATGGTGGACGGGTTCGCGGTGGACACCAGCGGGTAGCTGGCAAGGGAACCAGTGTAGCTCTGCATGAAGGCAGACTGGCCGGCGCCGTTCGGAGCATTCGAAAAGCCCCACGGCGAGCCGTCCTGTTGGACGCCAACACCCCCTACGAAGGTCCAGCCAAAGCCTGTGGGCTCATATCCGTACTGGCCCCCTGTCCAATTCACGGTTCCACCACCGTAAGTTGTGGATGATCCGGGCGTAGTGAAGGCGCCGTTGGTGATCGAATCGGCAGAGGCGACCGCGCTCGCGCCCATCAGCAATAAAGCCGGTATGGAAAATGCGAGAACCTTGATCCCGGGAAACTTCATTCCAAATCCTCCTTAGGGCTGATGAATCGTTGATGGAGCCGGCGGAAAACCCTTTCGAACAAACGTAAACACCGGTTCGGGGCTGTCGACCGCCCCATTCGCCATCAGAAAATCATTCTGTGCTCCCGTTTTGCGCACGTCAAGCACTAAATTCTTAGATATTAAATTCAGCGACTTACGAGGATATTTGTTGGGCAATACGCAGGATTTTGCACATTTATGCCGCAAAAAATTTCACTTCTGGCAAGGTAGCTCCAGTTGGAGAACCGCTCTGGACAAAAACGCTGCCGGAATTGGTTCCGGCAGCGTGAAGAAAAACAGGCGGCAGCCCTGGGGCCCAGCGATGAACTTTTATCGCCGGAGCCCGCAGATCTGGGAAAGGCTGCCGCCATCTGTTCAAGGTTTATGTGTGCGCGGTCCGCAATGCGGGCTTCCTGACCGGCTGGCTTCTGCCGGCGAATTTCGCGCCGGTCTGCCGGTCGCCCTCCAGGCGGAACTGGTGGATCATCCCGTCCAGGTCACTGGCCAGCGAGGCGAGATTCTTGAGCGCTTCCACGGCTTCCTCGGCGCCTTGCGCGTTCTCGACCGACAACTGCGAAATATGGCCGGCGGCCTCGGAGATTTCGCCGGAGGCTGCGGTCTGCTCCGTGGCAGCGGTGGCGATCAATTCGATCTGGTGCTCCACCTGCTGAGAGGACTCGATAATGGCCTCTAGGCTCTTGCGGGCGTGGGCGGTTTCTTCCATGCCGGTTTCCACGGCCGCGCGGCTGTCCTGCATCACCTGGAGGGTTGCGCGCGTCTCTTCCTGGATGCTGCGGATGGTGCCGGCAATCTCCTCGGTGGCGCCCTTGGTGCGCTCGGCCAGGCGGCGAACCTCGCCGGCGACGACGGCGAATC
>CAYQSI010000026.1:0-45807 GCA_964420185.1 uncultured Occallatibacter sp.
GGGTTTACGACGTGCAACCCAAGGTTTCCGGCATGGGCCGGTTCTATGGGCGCATTTGGATCGAGGATGAAGACGGCAACATAGTCCGCTTCAACGGCACATTTACCTCGCCCACCTCCGGGGACGACTCGCGCTTGTACTTCCACTTCGACAGTTGGCGGATGAACGTGCAGCCGGGAATCTGGCTGCCGGTGGCCGTTTACGTGGAGGAGACCGAACGCACTGAACGCGAAAAGGTCGGGCTCAGGGCTCAGACGCACTTCTGGGGCTACTCGCTCAAGCTGCCCACGCGCGAGAGCGAGAACGTGAGCGTGAAGGTGGATGACGCGGTGGACAAGAGCGACGACTCGCAGGATGTGGGGCCGTTGCAGGCTTCGCGCGCCTGGGTGACGCAGGCTGAAAACAACGTGATCGACAGGCTGGTGGAAGCCGGCCTGGTGGCGCCGCTCACCGCTGGCGGCTATGAAAACACAGTGCTGGACCAGATCGTCATCAACCTGCAAGTGCCCAACAACCTGGCCTTTACTGACCAGGTGCATACCCGCATTCTGCTCTCGACCACCGTGGAAGCCACCACGGTCGGCAACACCATCCTGATCAGCAAAGGGCTTCTCGATACCCTGCCCAACGAGGAAGCGATCGCCTCGGTGGTGGCCATGGAATTGGCCCACATCGCCATGGGCCACCACATTGACACGCGCTACGCCTTCAACGACCGGCTGCTCTTTCCCGACGAGGCGACCTTCCAGAAAATCGATATGTACCACACGGACCACGACAACGCGGAGGCCTCCAAGCGCGCTTTGGAGTACTTGCAGAACTCCATGTACAAGGACAGACTGCCCTCGGCGGGCCTTTATTATGCGCAGTTGGTTGATCGGGAAAAGGTGTTGAAGGCCCTGAATACGCCCCGGCTCGGCGACTCGCTGCTCAAGTCCGATGGAACCCCGTGGATGGCCGATTTGCAGCGCATGGCGCCCAAGCTCAACTGGGACGACCTCACCCAGCGTCCGGCCTTGCCGCTGGGCAGTTGGCTGAAGACCGATCCTTGGGACGACCGTGTGCATCAGCTCAACGCGAAGATCTACGCCTACATGAACCCCCGCGACAAGATGCCGCTGGAACTGACGCCGATCTTCTACAAGCTGCAGCGCTATGATGCCTCGAAGCTGCTGCAGCCCGTTCCTCCAGCCGCCGCGCCTGCCGCTGCTCCGCCCGCGGCGCAGCCCGCCGCCGGCGACACGCCCCAGCAGGCCACGGGCACAGCGCACCCGGCAGGGCAGTAGCTCTTATCGGGAATCTCTGGGCCGGAATGAGCCACACGTTGCATTCAGGTTCAGGGATTCCAAAACGCGTTCGATTGAATTCTCTCCACTGGCAGTGAAAATTCGCACGGACTGAAAGTACCTTCTGCTTATGAGACGATTTGGCGCATTTTTGTTCTCGATCCTGCTTGCCGCCGGAGCCGTTGCTGTCCGCTCGCAAGTGGTTCCCTCGGCCACCGGACGGCAGCTTTCAATCACTGCCGGCGGGATGGTCTCCATTTTTCAGCCTGATTATACCGGTGGTTGGGTCTGCGCGGGGACATGCCTACCCTCCCCGGGGTCCTGGTACCCCGTCGCGCAATCCAGCAACCAGCCGCTCTTCGGCGCGGGCGCTTATGTGGACGTGAGGCTGAAGCGCTGGCTGCAGATCGAGGCCGAAGGCCGCTGGCAGCGCTTCAACCAGTATCAGGGCATCTACCAGGACAACTATCTCATCGGCCCAAGACTCCCGATCTTCCGTGTTCGGAAGGCGACCGTCTATGGCAAGGCGCTGGGCGGGTTTTCGAAGATGCAATTCGACTCCTCCGGCGACAACGGCCAGTACACCTCCTTCGCCTTCGGCGGTGGCATGGATGTGAAGCTGACCAGGCGGCTCAGCCTTCGTGCGGTGGACGTCGAGTATCAGTATTGGCCCTGGTGGAATTCCTCCTCGCTGTCGCCCTATGGGGCCAGCGTCGGCATCGGCTACAAGATCTTCTAAGGGCAACGCTATCGCGCCATTGCCTCAGCCGACCTGTAGACCGTAGGGACATCGACGGCATTGATAGGGCACAGCTTCGCCGGCTGCAGAAAATCTCATTTCCGCTCCTGATTGTGTCAGGGCACGACTTTACATGCTGCGGAAAAACTTATTCCGGAGGGAGACGGGGGTTTCAACCCCCGCATAAAGCCAATAGAATCAACACCGGCTTTAGCCACGGAAGATCACTCTCCGCCAATTTCGCCAAAATCTGGAGTTTTTCCGCAGCCTGTTTAGCCCCTGAGGGATGTTTTCAGGGAATTCTGATAAGTTCCAGGCTTTTTGCCCCAGCCTGTGCAGCCGTGCTGCATGTGAGACAATCGATCATTTGTAAATCAAAAGAGGGCCACTCCAATGGAGTGGCCCTCTTTCTTCTATGAATTGCGTTAGCGTTTATGCCGGTGAAGGCGAGCCCTCGGGATAATTCGGTCCGCTGCGGCTCTCCGGTTTGAGAACCTGCTGCACGTCAGGGCTGCCGGTGTCGCTGGGCGTGGCCAGATTCGAGCGCATCGGAGGCAATTCCTTGCCCTCGATCAGCATCTTCACCTCTTCGGCGTCGATCGTTTCGCGCTCCAGCAGGGCCGCGGCGATGCGGTGCATGACGTTAGCGTTTGACTCCACGATCCCATGTGCCGATTGGTAGGCCTCATCGATCAGGCGGCGCACTTCCAGGTCGATCTGCCGGGCCGTCTCCTCGCTGAAGTCGCGATGCTGAGAGATCTCGCGGCCCAGGAAGATCTGCTCCTCCTTCTTGCCGAAGGTGAGTGGACCGAGGCGGCTCATGCCGTACTCGCAGACCATCCGCCGGGCCAGATCGGTGGCGCTTTCAATATCGCTCCCCGCTCCGGTGGACATCTGGTTGAGGAAGATCTCCTCGGAGACGCGCCCGCCGTAAGCGATAGCCAGATTGGCTTCCAGGTACTCCTTGGTGTAATTGTGCCGGTCGCCGGGAAGGAAGATGGTCACGCCCAGGGCCATGCCGCGGGGAATGATGGTGACCTTGTGAATCGGGTCGGAGTGCTCGTGCTTGAACGACACCAGCGCATGGCCCGCTTCGTGATAGGCGGTTACCCGCTTCTCCTCCTCGGTCAGCAGCATGGACTTTCTCTCGGCGCCCATGAGCACCTTGTCCTTGGCCAACTCGAAGTCGTACATCACGACCTGCTTGCGGTTCATGCGCGCGGCGCTCAGAGCCGCTTCGTTGACCATATTCGCCAGGTCAGCGCCGCTGAAGCCGGGGGTTCCGCGAGCCAGGACGTTGAGGTTGGTGTCCTCGGAGACCGGAACCTTCTTGACGTGGACGCGCAGAATCTCCTCGCGGCCGCGCACATCGGGCAAGCCCACCACCACGCGGCGGTCAAAGCGGCCAGGACGCAGCAGCGCGGGGTCCAGCACGTCGGGGCGGTTGGTTGCCGCCACCAGGATCACGCCGTCGTTCGATTCAAACCCGTCCATCTCCACCAGCAACTGGTTGAGAGTCTGTTCCCGCTCGTCGTGTCCGCCGCCCAGGCCTGCGCCACGATGGCGGCCTACAGCGTCGATTTCGTCGATAAAGATGATGCAGGGAGCATTCTTCTTGCCCTGTTCGAAGAGGTCGCGAACGCGGCTTGCGCCCACGCCGACGAACATCTCCACAAAATCGGAGCCGGAGATCGAGAAGAACGGAACATTGGCCTCGCCAGCCACCGCGCGGGCCAGCAGGGTTTTGCCGGTTCCCGGAGGTCCGACGAGCAGCACGCCCTTGGGAATGCGTCCGCCCAGCTTCTGAAATTTCGCCGGCTCGCGCAGGTACTCGATAATCTCCTTCAGCTCTTCTTTGGCCTCATCTACGCCGGCCACGTCTTTGAAGGTGATCTTTTTCTGTTGCATGGAGAGCAGGCGCGCGCGGCTCTTGCCGAACGACATCGCCTTGTTGCCGCCCGATTGCATCTGGCGCATGAAGAAGAACCAGATGCCGATCAGAAGAACGAACGGACCCAGGTTGATCAGCAATTGCAACGGGAAGTTGCTCTGCTGTTCCTTCTTGGAGAAGTGGGCGTCAGAGGCCAGCAGCGCCGTCTCGATCGCTTCGCAGTGTTCCCCCACGTGGGTGTGGAACTGCTCCTTGGGCTTGGCCTTCAAATGACCGTGCAGCTCCGTGCCCTGAATCTCTGCATCGAGCACTTGCTGCGACTTCACCAGGTTGTACAGGTCGGAGTAGGGAATCTCCGCGTCCTTGCCCATGCCGGTGCCTTTCGACACCCAGCTGATAAGAACCATGCCGAAGGCGATGATGCACGCCCAGACCATGATCGATTTGACGGTAGAATTCACCAGGATTCCTCTCTTCAGGTGTTGGAGAAGCCGCCAAGCGGGTATCCAGCACGGCCTGCATTCCCTCTTTAGACGCCGCTACCTTCCACAAAGTCACAAAAAGGCGCGAAGTCTTGGCGACAGACACACCAATCCTATCGCCCGGAAGAGCTATAACTCCGATTGTACGCTCAAGGGTGGAGAACTTGTAGCAATCCGTGGGCCGAACAGGCTCCAGAACAACTCGTGGAATGTGTTTCGTAAAGGCGTTTTGTGTCTGGACACGACTTGTAGCCTGCCCTGAGCCTGTCGCAGGGGGCCATAAGTGCCGCAATAGCAACCGGGCCTTTACATGCTGCGGAACAACTCGATACGGAGGGAGGCGGGGGTTTCAACCCCCGCATAAAGCCAACAGAATAAACGCTGGCTTTAGCCACGGAGGGGCACTTTCCGCCAATTTCACCCGAAATCCCGAGTTTTCCCGCAGCCCGCGAATCCATGGCGGCATCCGCAGGTCAACCTTCCCTGAAGCGTTCCTTGGGGCATGGCCCGTCCTCTGTCAGGCTGACTGACTCAACGCGGATTCCCGGCTCCGGCTCCACTTCGACTCCCCGCATCCAGACGATCCGGCCATCGAGTTCAAGAACCGGCCACCGGGCGCGGCTGGAGCCCGTAACCCGCAGACGCTCCAGGACTTCTTTCACCTTGCGCGGTCCGGAGGAGTAACGCAGCCGTACGCGGTCGCCTGGCCTCCAGTTGCGCAGCGTCGCGAACTGCCCCACCGCCGCACTGGCTGGCTCGGAGACTTCAATCCGAAGCCGCAGGCCGAAGGCCGGAGCCGTCACCTCGCCGGGAACAGCAACCGTGTACTCGGGAGCAGCCTCCACAGTCGTCGAGCCGGCTGGCGCAACCGGCAGAATCGCCATCCGCACTTCGCGGTGGGTTCGTTCGGCCAGGAGCCCCTGGGCCAACTCGAGTTTCTGCCCGGCGCGCCCAGCCAGGGCCAGCGTGCGCAGCGCCTCGGTCGAGGGAAAATCGACTGCGGCACCCAATTGTTCCGCGGCGTAGCGCAAAAGCCGCCGCTGGAAGGCCATGTTGAGCGCGGCCAGCCGGGTAACATCAATCGCCAGAGACGGGGCCATGCCATCGCCTGTGGCGCGGCCTCCGCCCCGAACCGGGCGGCCTGGCAACACAATTTGAGGCCCCATCCGGGCCACTTCGGCTTGCCACCAGGCCTCCTCGTCGCGGGCCAGCGCGGCCATCTGCGCCAAGTGCTCGCGCAGTTGCGGATTCCAGCCCTCCAGCAGCGGCAGCAGCTCGTGGCGGATGCGGTTGCGTGTGTAGGTGAGGTGACGGTTCGAGGAGTCTTCGCGCCAGCCCTGGCCCAGCGCGCCGAGATAGGCCTCCACATCAGCCCGAGTAGTTCCCAGCATCGGACGCAGAATGCGGCCCTCGGGAAATTCGACCACCGGGTGAATACCGCTCAAGCCCTCAGTCCAGGCTCCGCGCAGGAATTTGGCCAGAACGGTTTCGGCCTGGTCGTCGCGTGTGTGAGCGGTGGCCACGGCCTCCACCTCGCCCGAGGCCATCAGTTGCCTGAACCACCGGTAGCGCAGGTGGCGCGCGGCCTCCTCAATGGTTTCTTTGTTTTCTATGGCCTCCGCTCCGGCATCCACCCGCGCTTCGTGAAAGGGCAGATCTAGTTCGGCTGCCAGCGCGCGCGCAAAGGCCAGATCGCCGTCGGCCTCCTCGCCGCGCAGGCCATGGTGCAGGTGGGCGGCGTGCAACACCAGGCCCAGTTCCTTGCTCCGCCCCGCCAGAGCGCGCACCAGGGCCACGGAGTCGGCGCCACCAGAGAGGCCCACGGCCAGGCGCAAGCCGGGCTTCAGCAGCGTGGTGTCCATTGGCAGCGTCGGAAGCGGCGTCATGCGCATTCCAGAATCATAAAGCGGCTATGCGGCGTCTTGCCTGAGAAGGTTCCACTTCGGGGCTGCCGCGCACAATGCCTGCTGCACGGTATGCCCCGCCGTTGTATACTCCACCGGGTATGCAAGTATTTGCGATTCTTCCCGCAGCGGGGCTGGGCACTCGGATGGCCGGGCCGCAGCCCAAGCAGTTTCTCGCGCTCGATGGGGTTCCCATCCTGATTCATTCGTTGCGCGCCTTTGCATCTGTGGCGCGCGTAACCGCGATCTATGTGGCCGCGCGCGCCAGCGAGATCGAGCGTGTCCAGGCTCAAATCGCCGAGTACGCCGCAGAGTACGGCTTTGCCGGCCGGGTTCGCGTGGTGGAAGGTGGCAGCAATCGCCAGGAGTCTGTCTCCCACGCGCTGGCCGCTTTGCCTGCCGAGCCCGACGACATTGTTCTGGTACACGACGCGGTGCGCCCGCTCATCGATGCGGCCACCATCGACCGGACCATCGACGCGGTCATTGAGCACGGTGCAGCCATCGTGGGGCTGCCGGCCGTTGACACCATCAAGCAGGTGGAGCGGACCGCGCACGGAGCGCTGATCACCTCCACCATCCCGCGTGAGTTTGTGGTGCTGGCGCAGACGCCGCAGGGCTTCCGCTTCGGGCTGCTGCAGAGCGCCTTCGCTGAGGCCATGGCAGACGGATTTGTGGGCACCGACGAGGCTTCGGTCGTCGAGCGCGCAGGTCTTCCGGTGGCCGTCGTTCATGGCTCTCAGGTGAATCTGAAGATCACCCAGCCGGGCGACCTGGAGTTGGCCGAGTTCTATCTGCGTCAGCGCAACCGCTGATTCCGGCTGGACATAATCAAAATCGCCGCTGGTTGAGTCTAAAGAACAGGCACGGAGACCATGGAAATACGGATCGGATTTGGCTATGACTCGCACGTCTTCCAGCCAGGCATTCCGCTGCACATCGGCGGACTCTCGCTTGACCATCCGGAGGGCTTGGCCGGCCACTCCGACGGCGATGTGCTCCTGCACGCCATCACGGATGCCCTTTTAGGTGCCATCGCCGCCGGCGACATTGGCAGCTTTTTCCCGCCGGGCGACCCGCGCTGGAAGGATGCCGATTCGGCCATCTTCCTCAAACTGGCTCTGGAAACCCTGCAACATGCCGGCTACCGCATCGTGAACATTGATACCACGCTGATTCTGGCCGCGCCAAAAATAGGACCCATCTCCCTCCAGATGCGCGCCCGCGTCGCCGACCTGCTCGGCCTGGGCACGGATCAGGTCAGCATCAAAGCCAAGACTCCCGAGGGGCTGAACCTCGATCACGTCGCCCAGTGTCACGCAGTCGCTCTGGTTGAGCGCGTCATCGAGCCCGATGACCTGAAAAGCATGAGCGCCGTCATCGAAAGCCAGCGCCAACTGGAAGACGTCGTCGAAGACCTGCTCAGTTCGGTCCATGGCGTCCCCAAAAAGCGCGGTGGCCTGGTCTACGACACCGAGGACATCACCTAAGAATCTGTCCAATGACTTGGTACTTGGTGAAGGGTACGGGCTTCAGCCCGTACGTAAACCCAGCAAAATGAGTTGGGCTTTACAGGCTGCGGAAAAACTCATTCCGGAGGGAGGCGGGGGTTTCAATCCCCGCATAAAGCCAATAGAATCAACGCTGGCTTTAGCCACGGAAGAACACTTTCTGCCAATTTCGCCAAAATCTGGAGTTTTTTCGCAGCCTGTTTTAGCCCCTGAGGCAAGATTTTCGGTTGTATCGACTTTCACCACAGGCTGCTAAGGCAGGGAATTGAAAGGCGGATGGCTTGCTCCGAGTCCGCTCCAGAAGAGCGCGGCTGACTCGCGATTGATAACATAAAGTTACGATGTCTGATTCGACGCCCACTTCTCAAAAGACTCCCCGCGTTCGTTTTGCGCCTTCGCCCACCGGCTTCCTGCACGTTGGCAGCGCCCGCACCTTTATCTTCAACTGGCTCTATGCGCGCCACAATCATGGAACCATGGTCCTGCGTTTGGACGACACCGATGTCGAGCGCAACACCGACGCCAGCGTTCAATCCATCTTCGAGGGACTGCGCTGGCTGGGTCTCGACTGGGACGAAGAGTACAAGCAGTCTGAACGCCTCGCGCTCCACCGCCAGCAGGCCGAGGCCATCTTCGCCAAGGGCCTTGCCTATCGCGATTTCACCCCCGCCCACGCAGCCGACGACGAGCACTCCAGCGCCCAGGGCGCTTGGCTCTTCAATCCCGGTATGCCCGAGCTGTCCAGGGAAGAGTCCGACCGTCGCGCCGCCGCCGGCGAGCCCTTCGCCCTTCGATATCGCGTCCCCCGCGGCCAAAACCGCACCCTGAGCTTTACTGACAGCGTCTACGGCGAGCAGTCCAAGTCAGCCGACGAAGTCGAAGACTTCGCCCTGCTGCGTTCAGACGGCTTTCCCACTTACCACCTGGCCTCCTGCGTCGACGACGCCGATCTGCGCATCACCCACATCATCCGTGGCCAGGATCACCTCACCAACACCTTCAAGCATCTGCTCATCTTCGAGGCCCTCGGCGTCCAGTCGCCTCAATTCGCGCATCTCCCCCTGCTCGTCGCCCCGGATGGAGCCAAGCTCTCCAAGCGCAAGCACGGCCCCGTCGTCAGCGTGACGACCTATCGAGACGCGGGCTTTCTTCCCCAGGCCTTCGTCAACTTCCTCTGCCTCCTCGGCTGGTCGCCCAAAGACGACCGCGAGTTCCTCTCGTATCCTGAGCTCACAGCCGCCTTCACGCTGGAGGGTGTCAACCGCTCCAACGCTGTCGTCAATTTCACTGAAGAAGATCCCTTCGACCCCAAAGCTGTCTGGCTCAACGCCGAGCATATCCGCGCCTTGCCCGTCGACGAGCTCAGTTCTTCGCTTGCGCCCTTCTTCGCGGCTGCCGGCCTTCCCGCCACGCCGGAAAAACTCCTCGCTGTCACTCCGCTCATCCGCGAGCGCATCAAGCTTCTGCACGATGCTGTCTCCGCCGCTGACTTCTTCTTTCTCGCCCAGCTAGCGCCCTACGACCCAACCGGCCTGATCCCCAAAAAGGGCGATGCGGCCATGGCTCTCCGCGTCCTGCAATATGCTCAGGAAGTTCTGGCCACCACCCCCTTCGATCATGATTCGCTCGACCAGGCACTTCGAGCCGCAGCCTCGCAACTTGGCTTGAAGGCTGGGCAGGCTTTCCAACCCATCCGGGTTGCCGTCTGCGGAAGGTTAAACGCGCCGCCGCTTTTTGGAACCATGGCCGTCCTCGGCCGCGACCTCTGCCTCGCCCGCATCCGCCAAGCCGAAGCCAACCTTCAATCGCTAGTCTGAGGACGCGTGGCCCAAGTCTGACCATCCAAAATGACTGGGTGCCCCAGGTCTCGCTTTTGAGACCTGGGAAACCACGGGCCTCGATGGGCTGCTTTTCGTTTTCCTGCCGGAGTTCTTGTCGTAAATACTAGATAACGCGCCAAGCCAGAGTTCTCGTCGGAAAAACTCGATAACGAGCCAAGAAGCGTCAGGGCACGACTTCAGTCGTGCCAATAGATGCCCCCAATAGGCCTTGGGCTTTAGCCCCTGCGTGCTTTTGCTTCTTAAGGTATGCCGTTCCAAACGGATACTCGTCTGGCGTTCGTGGGCGGGTGGCTCATGTCTGACTATCCATAAATGATTAGGTGCACCAGGTCTAGCTTTGAGACCTGGGAGACCAATCGTGGGAGTAGATCGAGATGCGAGCAGCAAGCCAAGATCCACGTGCGCTTGAGCCCCTGAGGGAGATCCCACTCAAACTGACCCGCTAACCGGCCTTTAGGGGCTATTTTCGGCCCAATTCGCCTTAAAAACGGCTTTTTTGGGCCTTTTTTACACCATTTATATCACTTTTCGCTGTACTTCTATGTGCACGGGGCGCGGCCCTTCCGCACGCCGCAAAGTGCATCTCAAGCGTCACACCTGGCGGGTGGATCACATCTCGATTTTGAGATGTGGGAGACGATGAACCTCAACCGGCCGTTTTTCGTTTTCCTGACGAACCTCATCATGGTTTTAGATTGAGATGTGGACTACCCTCCCGTGGAATAATGAAATCAGCCATGACCAACCCAAATCCGGAAAGCCAAGCCGCCAGCACTTCCTCCAACAACTTCCTCCATGACATCATTGCCGAGGATGTGCGCACCAAAAAGTACGGCGACGCCGTCATACAGACTCGCTTTCCCCCCGAGCCCAACGGCTACCTGCACATCGGCCACGCCAAGGCCATCTGCATCGACTTCGGCCTTGCCGATGAGTTCGGTGGCAAGACCAACCTGCGCTTCGACGACACCAACCCTGAAAAAGAAGAGCAGGAGTATGTCGATTCCATCATGGCGGACGTGCGCTGGCTCGGCTTTGAGTGGGAGCGCCTCTGCTACGCCTCCGACTACTTCGGTCAGCTCTATGAGTGGGCTTTGCAGCTCATCAAGGCAGGCAAGGCTTACGTCGATGACCTCACCGCCGACGAGATTCGCCAGCATCGCGGCACGCTCACCGAGCCCGGCAAAGACTCGCCCTTTCGCAACCGTACCATTGATGAGAACCTCGACCTTTTCACCCGCATGAAGGCTGGCGAATTCCCTGATGGCACTCGCGTTTTGCGCGCCAAGATCGACATGGCCTCGCCCAATCTGAACATGCGCGATCCGGTCATGTATCGCATCCTCCACGCCACTCATCAGCGCACCGGCGATAAATGGTGCATCTACCCCATGTACGATTACGCCCATGGCCAGTCAGATTCGTTGGAGTGCGTCACCCACTCCATGTGTACCCTTGAGTTCACTGACCACCAGCCCCTCTACCGCTGGTATATCGAGCACCTCGGCATCTTTCCCACGCGGCAATATGAGTTCGACCGTCTCAACCTCACTTACACCCTGCTCAGCAAGCGCAAGCTCCTCCAGCTCGTGCAGGAAAACCGCGTCAACGGCTGGGATGATCCTCGTATGCCCACCCTCTGCGGCATTCGTCGCCGCGGCTTTTCCCCTGAGGCCCTCCGCGCCTTCTGTGCCCAAATCGGCGCTTCGCGCACCAACGGGACTACCGACATTGAAATGCTTGAGCACTTTCAGCGCGAAGAGTTGAACCGCCACTCCTCTCGCGCCATGGCTGTCCTGCGCCCCCTCAAGCTGGTCATTGACAACTACTCTGAAGGTCAGGAGGAATTTGTAGAGGTCCTGAACAACCCCGAAGATCCCTCCGCCGGCACTCGTCAGGTGCCCTTTTCCCGCGAGCTTTATATCGAGCAAGATGACTTCCGCGAGATTCCTCCGCCCAAGTACTACCGCCTCTCTCCTGGCAAGGAGGTCCGCCTGCGCAACGCCTACTTCGTCACCGCTCATGACGTGGTGAAAGACGCAGCCGGTAACATCGTCGAGGTCCACTGCACTTACGATCCCGCCAGCCGCGGCGGCAACTCTCCCGACGGCCGCAAGGTCAAGTCCACCATGCACTGGGTCTCAGCCGCCCACGCCATCTCCGCTGAAATCCGTCTCTACGACAAGCTATTCGCCAAGGCCGATCCCTACGACCTGGAAGAAGGTCAGGACGTCCTCAACAATCTCAACCCCAACTCGCTGGAGATCCTCACCGAAGCTAAGCTCGAACCCTCTCTTGCCAACGCCACGCTTGAGGACCGTTTCCAGTTCGAGCGCGTCGGTTACTTTTGCCTTGACTCCGATTCGACCCCCGATTCGACCCCCGATTCGACTCCCGATTCGACTCCAGCCCATCTGGTCTTCAACCGCACCCTCCCGCTCAGAGACTCCTGGGCCCGGATCGAGAAGAAGTCCGGAGCATAGAGCCGCCGAGGGAATAGGGCGCCCGAGGTCTGGATTTTCAGACCTCGGCCACCCGCCAGGGGTGACGCTCGAGATGCACCTTGCGGCGTGGGAAGGGCCGCGCACCGCGCACATAGAAGTACAGCGAAAAGTGAAATAAATGTTGTAAAAAAGGCCAAAATAAGCGGTTTTTAAGGCGAATTAAGCCCTAAATAGCCCTTAAAAGGCCGGTTAGCGGGTCAGTTTGAATGGGATCTCCCTCAGGGGCTCAGCAGACTGCGGATAAACTCGGAGTTCCGGGTGAAATTGACGGAAAGCTTCCCTCAGGGGCTAAAGCCCACCGTTTATTTTCAGCCATTTACGCCACGACTAAAGTCGTGCCCTGATACAAAACAGCCTTCTGAGACACGTTCCACGAGTTTTTCCGCAGCCTGTCAAGTCCACGTGGGTCTTGGCTTGCGGCCCGCATCTCGATCTACTCCCCAAGGGAGAACCCCGGCTTTGCCGGGGTGGCAGCAGCAGTTAGACATTTACAGGAGTCGATCCCGGTGTGAGTTTTCCATTCTTCTCGCAAAAACATTGGAAGGGCGCGGGCGATGAGCGCTGTCCCTACGGGACTCTGTATGAATGGTTGGTTTCGCCAACCCCACGCTGAAGCGCGGGGCTGGCAACCACTGCGCCTACGGCGCGGACGATGGGCTGCTACCGGCATGGAGCGTTTCTACAGGCCCCTTTGAGGGGTCACCAACCATAAAGCCTCCGGCTCGCCGGAGGATACTTACTCATTCAAAATAAATGGATTATATAAACAGTCTTCACGGAAACACGCACGCCGTGAATCTGTGAGCCATCGCTTTAACCTCTTACCCCAGGAACGCCATAGCGATGTGATTCACCGTGAAGGCCGCGACCCAGGCCATCGCCAGCATATAGAGAAACTGGACAGCGGGCCACTTCCAACTGTTGGTTTCGCGGCGGACCACGGCCATTGTCGAGGTGCACTGCATGGCGAAGGCAAAGAAGATCATCAGCGCCAGTGAGCCGCCCAGCGTCATGTCGTGGTGCAACGCGGTTTGCAGGCTCAGGGCATGGGTATCGGCTTCCGCGCCGTAGAGGGTGCCCATGGTGCTGACCATCACCTCGCGGGCCAGCACGCTGGACAGAAGGCCGATGCCGATCTTCCAGTTGAAGCCCAGCGGCGCAATGGCCGGCTCGATGAAGTGTCCCAGCCGGCCGATCAGGCTGTCAGCCAACTCGGGAGCGGCATAGGCGCCGGTTGCGGTGTGCATCACCGGCAAGTGGGCCATGACCCACAGCGCAAGCGTGACGCAGAGAATGATCGTTCCGGCATTGCGCAGAAAGATGCGCGCGCGATCGATGACGCGCAGGGCAAGCGAGCGCAGCGTGGGCATGCGGTACTGCGGCAATTCCAAAATGAACGGCGCGTCGCTGGACTTGAGAATCGAGCTCTTGAGCAGCCGAGCGGTGACCATCGCAGCCAGCAGGCCGGCCAGATAAAGGCTCAGCATGACGATTGTGCGCAGCCCGAGAAAGCCATGCAGGTAAACGATGTTGGGGATGAAGGCGGCGATCAGCAGCATATACACCGGCAACCGCGCCGAGCAGGTCATGAAGGGCGTAACCAGAATGGTCGCCAGCCGGTCGCGCTTGTTCGCGATGGTGCGCGTGGCCATGATGGCCGGGACCGCGCAGGCGTAGGCCGAGAGCAGGGGAATGAAGGCCTTGCCGTTCAACCCAATCGACCGCATCACGCGGTCGGCGATGAGTGCGGCTCTTGACAGGTAGCCGGAGTCTTCCAGAACGCCAATAAAGAGAAACAACAGCAGGATCTGGGGCAGAAAGACCAGTACAGACGAGATGCCTTTCCATGCGCCGTCAAGAATCAGCGATTGCACCCATCCGGCGGGCAATACGTCGCGCATCAGGCCGCCGAGGCGGGCCAGAATGACGCCAAAACCGTCAGAGAGCGGTTGGCCGACAGAGAAGACCACTTCAAAGACGCCCACCACGACGACCAGAAAGAGCAGCGGTCCCCAGATGCGGTGCAGCAGGACGTCGTCGATCTTGCGTGTGCCCTCCACCGAGAGCGGAGCGCGATAGCCGGTGCTGCGGCTGACCTGCGCGGCCCAATTGTGCGCGCTGGCGGCGTTACCCAGCACAGGCAGCGCCAGCGGCTTGGCGGCCGTCCGGGCGGTTTGCTGGTTGAGGAAGAGCGGAACTGCGTCCAGGCCGGTTCCATGCACGGCGCTGATCTGCGCGACGGGAGTACCCAGTTCGCGAGCCAGTTTGAGCGCGTCGATGTGGCCGCCGCGGGCCTCCATCAGGTCGCTCATATTCAGCAGTACCAGCGTCGGCAGCCCCAGCGCCAGCACCGGCGCGGCCAGCATTAACTGACGCGTCAGGTGCAGGGAATCCAGCACCAGCAACACCGCGTCCGGCTTGGGTGTGCCCGCCATCTTGCCGCGCAGCACGTCGATGGAGACGCGGGCGTCCTCGCTGTACGGATCGAGCGAGTAGACACCGGGAAGGTCGATCAGCGTCAGGTCAGGGCGGCCCACACCGGCCATCAGGCCCAGCCGTTGTTCGACGGTGACGCCCGGAAAGTTGGCCACTTTCTGGCGCAGGCCGGTGAGCCGGTTGAAAAGGGTGGACTTGCCGGAGTTCGGCGGCCCGATCAGCACCACGGTCCGGAGTGTCCCCGCAGGCGGCGAGGATTTGGGCGGTATAAAGGCCGGAGTGGTGCAGCAGGCGCTCATCGCGCGGCCTCAATCAGCTCGGAAAGGTCCTTGTCAATGACGATTTCCTGGCCCTTTTCAGCAGATCTCTGGGGCTCTGCGTCAACTGCCCGCATGCGAATGGCCCCGGCGGTTTCGCGCCGAAGGGCAATCTCCATGCCGTCCACGCCGTAGACGGTGGGGTCGCCGGCTGGTGCGCGGCGCAGGACCGTCACCAGCGCATCGGGAACAAAGCCCATATGCATCAGGTGATTCTGCACGGATTCAGGCAGGTCGAGGTCCACCAGAACCCCGCTTTCTCCCAGATTCAATTTGCTCAACACACTCAAACGTAAGGCTCCAATGGGCCGCGCAACACCTGGGCCCCGTAATTACGACCATATTGGTCTGATTTCAGTATACGACCAATTCCAGCGGAGCCGCAAACTCGGGTTTCACTTCTTTCGCCCGGCCTGCGCGCTGGCCTCGACCTCTGGAGTAAGATGGCTGGCCGCTCACCTGCCAATTCTTCCCCGATTCCTTGATGGACCCCACTGGCTGAACTGATCGTGTCAATGAATTATTTTTATCAGCACAGGCACATTTACGATGTGATTTAACTCACGTCGGGCTCTATGCGGACGGATTTTAAGCAGAAGGGCGGGGAATTCTGGTGCGCCATCGAGGCCGAAGGGAATTGGGCGCGTGCCCGGAGTAAAATCCATTCTGAGAAGCAAGAGAAGCGGGGGGAAACGATGCAATATCGCAATTTTGGAAAGCTTGATTGGAAGGTTTCGGCGCTGGGTTTTGGCTGCATGCGTTTTCCCACCTCGGATGGGAGCCGTCTCAGTCCCAACATCGACGAGGCCGAAGCGCTGCGCATGGTTCGCCACGCCATCGACAACGGAGTCAATTACATCGACACAGCCTACCCGTATCACGAGGGCCGGAGTGAAGTGGTGGTGGGCAAGGCGCTGAAAGACGGCTATCGCGAAAAGGTCAGGTTGGCCACCAAGCTGCCCGTCTGGCTGATCGAGAGCGAGGCGGATTTCGACCGGCTGCTCAACGAGCAGTTGGAAAAGCTTCAGACCAGTTACATTGACTTTTACCTTTTGCATGCGCTGAGCCACGACCGTTGGCAGGATATTGTCCTGAAGCACAAGCTGCTGGATCGGGCCAGGGCCGCGCTCGCCGATGGGCGCATCCGGCATCTCGGCTTCTCTTTTCACGACGAGTACGACGCTTTCGAGGAGATTGTGAACGGCAGCGACCTGTGGAGTTTCTGCCAGATTCAATACAACTACATGGACACGGAGAATCAGGCGGGCGTCCGCGGCCTGAAACTGGCGGCCAGCAAGGGCTTGGCCGTGGTGATTATGGAGCCGCTGATGGGCGGCAGGCTGGCCGATCCTCCAAAAGATGTCCGGGAAGCCATGGAGAGCTATCCCGTACAGCGATCTGCCGCGGAGTGGGCGCTTCAGTGGTTATGGGACCAGCCGGAGGTCTCGGTGATTCTGAGCGGCATGAGCAACATGACTCAGGTGGAAGAGAACCTGGACGCCGCTGATCGTTCGCGCATTGGGAGTTTCACTCCTGCCGACCAGGCGCTGATTGCCAAAGTCAAGGAAAAATACGGCGCGCGCATTGCGATTCCATGCAGCAAGTGCAACTACTGCATGCCCTGCCCCAATGGCGTAAACATTCCCGCTAACTTCGAGTTCTTCAACTACGCCCACTTGTACGACAATGTTGCGGATGCGCGCTACAAGTACCAGATCTTTCTCAATGAGGCGCAGCGCTCCAGTTCCTGCATCGCCTGTGGCATCTGCGAGGAATTGTGCCCGCAGAAAATCGCTATCAGCGAGCAGATGCCCAAGGTCACCGCGCTGCTGGGCTGAGCATTGACAGTGAAGTGGGCGATGAACAGTGGATAGCAAAACCCTCTCAACTGGCTGGGCCGGTGAGATGCGCCAAATAATCGGCAGGCGAGAGAGCGTTCACTCCATTTCGCACGGTCTCCGGGAAGTGCTTAAGATTTCCGGTCACGAGCCAAGCTCCAGCCGCATGGGCAAGCGCGAGAAAAGGCGTATCTTTCGGGTCGGGGCAGGGAAAAGGCCACAAATCAGAGTCTGGAAGCCGAATGCTTTCTTCAATCAAGTCCTCCAACCAAAGCGGAGGGAATTTGTAACGGAGGAATTTGGCCCGCCGGATGACCTCCCGGTACTCGGAGACAACTCGTAGACTGGTTACTGTCTGCACCATCCCGCTCAATACCCAATCCGTAATGATCTTTGCCGGTGGCCCAGCAGAGTTGATGCTGGCAGAGACGATTACGTTGGTATCGAGTACGATTAGGCGCATCTTTCCTCACCGCGCTCGGAGGCTTGCCCGCGCTCAGGAGATCTGCGGATGCGGCTGATTTCCTCTTCAATCTCCTCTTCGCTTACCAGGTTGACCCCCGACGCTTCGGCAAGACGCCAACTCTCGCGCAGGCTGGCCAACGCCATTGCCCGCCGGAGTTCCCGATCTTCCTTGATGACATCGCCAAAGACAGGGACCAGGAAGAAGGCAGGGCCATTCTGACCTACGAGTAGAGTTGTCTCTCCCGGAGGCACGTCCGCCAGAGATTTGGCCCCACGAGTTCTGAACTCCCGCAATGAAACTTGACGCATGGAAGACCTCCTTTCAAGAGTGTAGCCAAAATGGCTACGGCGTGCAACGGGGATTGGAAATCCCGGCTCTGAACTGTTTCTGGATGAAAATCATTTGCCGGTCGGCTTCACCGAAGAGGAGATGGTCCGGCTTGGCAGGAGCATGATCGCAGCGATGTGCTATTTCCTAATAAAGAAGCACAACGGCTCACGCATGGCTTGACTCAGCGCAGGAGGAAGAGGCGGGAACGGCCTCCATTATACGAACTTGATTGCACAATCTGGGAAACGGTCCCCGGTTTGTGTCTTGCATCACAGCCGCTTGACCCCCCAGAGAAGAGACTTGAAGTAGCGGCTGATTTTACTTCCACCGCGTTATGAGGCATAAGCGAATGAGTGAAAAGAAAATGGTAATCCTGGATGGGAACGAGGCTGCCGCCTCGGTTGCCTATCGTCTTTCCGAAGTTGTCGCCATCTACCCCATCACCCCCTCGTCGCCGATGGCCGAGTGGGCCGATCAGTGGCGCTCTGAGGGAAAGAGGAATATTTGGGGCGCATTGCCCATCGTGGAAGAGCTTCAGAGCGAGGGCGGCGCCGCAGGCGCTTTGCATGGCGCTTTGCAGGCCGGAGCCTTCGGGACCACCTTCACGGCTTCTCAGGGCCTGCTGTTGATGATTCCCAATATGTTCAAGATTGCCGGCGAGCTGACTCCGGCGACGATGCACGTGACGGCTCGCACAGTGGCCACCCATGCGCTGTCGATCTTTGGAGATCACTCCGACGTAATGGCCTGCCGGACGACGGGCTGGGCCATGCTGGCCTCCAATTCCGTCCAGGAATGCGCTGATATGGCCTTGGTGGCGCAGATCGCCACGCTGGAATCCCGCGTTCCGATGATGCACTTCTTCGACGGCTTCCGCACTTCGCATGAAGTGGGCAAGATCCTGCCCATCAACGACGAGACCATTCGCGCATTGCTGGATGACAAATACATTATCGAGTACCGCAAAAACGCCCTCAGCTCGGATCGTCCGATCATCCGCGGCACGGCGCAGAATCCTGACGTGTTCTTCCAGGCCCGCGAGGCCTGCACTCCTTTCCATGCCGCAGTTCCGGGCATCGTGCAGTCGGTGATGAACCGTTTTGCCGCGCAAACCGGCCGTGCCTATCACCTGTTTGACTACTACGGCGCGCCCGACGCGGAGCGAGTGATCGTGGTGATGGGCTCCGGAGCAGAGGTTACTGAGGAGGCTGTTGACGCGCTGCGGAAGCAGGGCGAAAAGATTGGTCTGCTCAAGGTCCGCCTCTATCGGCCCTTTGACGCGAGCGCTTTCCTGGCCGCGCTGCCTTCAACCGTGAAGTCGATTGCCGTTCTCGATCGCTGCAAGGAGCCGGGCGCAAATGGCGAGCCGCTCTATCAGGACATCGTGACCGTGCTGGCCGAGAATTCTGCCACTCTGCCCTTTGCCGCCAAGCCGACCGTCATTGGTGGCCGCTACGGTCTTTCTTCGAAGGAGTTTACTCCGGCCATGGTCAAGGGCATCTATGACGAGCTGTCCAAGCCGGCCCCGAAGAACCACTTTACGATTGGCATTAACGACGATGTTTCGCATTCCAGCCTGAGCTACGATCCGAAGTTCTCCACCGAAGATCCGAAGACCGTGCGCGCTCTGTTTTATGGCTTGGGTTCCGACGGCACCGTGGGCGCCAACAAGAACTCCATCAAGATCATCGGCAGCGAGACGCCGAACTACGCGCAAGGCTACTTCGTTTATGACTCGAAGAAGTCCGGCTCGATGACCACTTCTCATTTGCGCTTCGGTCCCAACCCGATCCGCTCGAGCTACCTGATTACCCAGGCCAGCTTTGTGGCTTGCCACAACTTCAGCTTCCTGGAGAAGATGGATGCGGTCGAGGCGGCCATGCCCGGCGCGGTCTTCCTGCTCAACTCGCCTTACCCGGCGGCTGAGGTCTGGGAGCACCTGCCCAAGACTACGCAGCAGGAGATGTTGCGCAAGAAGATCGAGTTTTATGTGATCGACGGCTACAAGGTGGCGCGCGAAGCCGGAATGGGCACGCGCATCAATACCATCATGCAGACCTGCTTCTTCGCCATCAGCGGCGTCTTGCCGCGCGACGAAGCCATCGCGCAGATCAAGAAGTCCATTCAGAAGACCTATGGCAAGCGTGGCGAGGCCGTTGTAGCCAAGAACTTTGCCGCCGTGGATCATGCGTTGGCGCACCTGGAAAAGGTTGAGCTGCCCTCTGCGGCTTCGTCGGACTTCGATCTGATTCCTTCCATCTCCGGCAAGGCGCCCGAGTTTGTGCGCACCGTGCTGGGCGAGATTGCCGCCGGTCGCGGCGATCTGCTTCCGGTCAGCGCGATTCCGGCCGGCGGCGCCTTCCCCACGGGCACGGCCCAGTGGGAGAAGCGCAATATCGCGCAGTTCATCCCCGTCTGGGACAAGGACCTGTGCATCCAGTGCGGCAAGTGCGTGATGGTTTGCCCGCACGCTGTGATTCGCGCCAAAGTTTATAGCCCGGAAGCTGCCGAAAAGGCGCCCGCGACCTTCCAGTGGGCCAAGCCCAAGTGGAAGGGCATGGAGCAGGACCGTTACACGCTCCAGGTTGCGCCCGAGGATTGCACCGGCTGCGGGGTTTGCATCGAGGTCTGCCCGGTCAAGAGCAAGAGCGACGCCAGCCACAAGGCCATCAACATGGCGCCTCAGGCGCCGTTGCGCGAGGCCGAGCGCGATAACTGGGACTTCTTCCTCGGGCTTCCCGAGGTGGATCGCTCCAAGATCTCGCACACCCAAGTGAAGGACCTGCAATTGTTGCAGCCGCTCTTCGAGTTTTCGGGCGCTTGCGCGGGCTGCGGTGAGACGGCGTACATCAAGCTGCTTACCCAGCTCTTCGGCGACCGGTTGTATATCGCCAACGCCACAGGCTGCTCGTCAATCTACGGCGGCAATCTGCCCACCACGCCTTACGCCAGCAATGCCGCGGGCCGCGGGCCGACGTGGGCCAACTCGCTGTTTGAAGATAACGCCGAGTTCGGCTTCGGCATGAGAATTGCTCTCGATCAGCAGAAGGAATTTGCCGAGCTGCTGACGACGCGCCTGGCTCCGGCCATTGGCGAGGAGCTGGTGACCGCTCTGTTGGGAGCCTCTCAGAAGACTGAAACGGAGATCGATCAGCAGCGTGAGCGCGTGAAGGCGCTGCGCGAGCGGCTGGCCTCCAACGAGAGTTCCGACGCGCGTAACCTGTTGGCTGTGGCTGACTCGCTGGTCCGCAAGAGCGTATGGATTCTGGGTGGCGACGGCTGGGCCTTCGACATCGGCTTCGGCGGACTGGACCATGTGCTCGGCTCGGGCAAGAATGTGAACGTACTGGTGCTGGATACCGAGGTCTACTCGAATACCGGCGGCCAGATGTCCAAGGCGACCCCGCGCGGTGCGGTGGCCAAGTTTGCCGCCAGCGGCAAGGGCAACAGCAGAAAAGACCTGGCCATGGAAGCGGTGAGTTACGGTTCCGTATATGTGGCGCAGGTGGCGCTGGGCGGCAATGACAGCCACGTGGTCAAGGCCTTCCAGGAGGCTGAAGCGCACGAGGGGCCGTCAATCATCATCGCCTACGCAAGTTGTATCGCCCACGGTTACGACCTAGTGCATGGCCTGGAGCAGCAGAAACTGGCCGTGCAGGCGGGTTACTGGCCGCTGATGCGCTACAACCCGGGGTTGCGCGACGAGGGCAAGAATCCCTTCCAGCTCGACTCCAAGGCGCCGTCGATCCGGCTCAAGGAATACAGCTACCGCGAGGCGCGTTACACTATGTTGGCGCGTAGCAATCCGGAGTTGGCGGCCCAGTTGCTCCTGGAAGCGCAGGACGATGTCGAGCGCCAGTGGCGCGTCTACTCGGCGCGGGCCGGAATGCCGGGCCGTGGGGATACACCGAATATCGCTCCGGCGGAGAAGCCGGAGGATAAGTCCTAACAATAGCGGCGGCTGAGGCTGCCGGAGGTGCGGAATGATCGATTTTTCCACGCAGTATCTTGGCTTGAAGCTGAGCGGACCGATTGTGGTCTCCTCCACACCGCTTTCGGAGTCGATCGATAATGTTCGCCGCATGGAGGACTCCGGCGCCTCAGCAATCGTGCTTCATTCGCTCTTCGAGGAGCAGTTGGCCCTGGAGTCGCGGACCCTGGACGATGATCTGTCCAGGGGCACGGAGTCCTTTGCGGAGTCGCTCGGATACTTACCTGATCTGAGCGACTACCGCATGACGCAGGACGTCTATCTGGAGCACCTGCGCCATTGCAAGTCAGCCGTGAAGATTCCTATCCTGGGCAGCCTCAACGGAGCCACCCCTGGTGGCTGGGTGAGGTTTGCCAAGGATATGGAGCAGGCCGGCGCCGACGCCATCGAGTTGAATACCTACGCGCTGGCCACTGACAAGAGCCAAACCTCTGCGGATCTTGAGTCGCAACTGCTGGAGCTGGTCTCTGCGATCACCGCCGCGGTCAAGGTGCCAGTATCGGTGAAGTTGTCGCAATCGTTCACCAGCCTGCCGAACCTGGTCGCCCGGCTTGAGGATGCGGGAGCGCGCGGCGTGGTGCTCTTCAACCGCTTCTATCAGCCCGACTTCGATATCGAGACTCTGGAAGTCCGGCCCACTCTCCACTTCTCCAAGCCCTCGGAGTTGCTGCCACGGTTGCACTGGGCGGCGATCCTTTACGGCCACGTGAACCTCGACGTGGGCATCACGGGCGGCGTCCATTCCGCCGAAGACGTGCTCAAGAGCATCATGGCGGGCGGGGGCGTGGTGTTGATGGCGTCAGCCTTGCACATTCACGGTATCGAGCACATCAAGAGGGTGCTGGACGATATGCACTACTGGCTGGAGAAGCGCGAGTACACCTCTCTGTGGGAGACGCGCGGCTGCCTCAGCCGCCGCTCCGTCCCTGATACCTCCGCGTTCGACCGCGGCAACTACATCAAGACGCTCAGCTCCTACAGTCTGCGCCAAACGGTGGGCGCTTTCTAAGGAACCTCGGCGCAAGTTGATGTATTGAAAGGGCACGACTTCAGTCGTTCCAGAGAATAGCTCGCTTGCTGCGTTTGGCGCGCGATACGGGAACTTATCCTCCTGCAAGTCCGTAACTTCTTCCGGCAAGGAGGAAGTCCATGAAAAATGCCATGGCATTTGTACTCCTGGTTTGTGCGCCTGCATTGGCGGCAATCGCATCCACTCCGGCACGCACTGTTCCAACTCAAATCACTCAGCAGGAGATGAATAAGGCCGTCGCACGGCGGGTCTTTGAAGAGATATTCAATCAGGGGAACTTCCAGGTTGCGGATGAAATTTACGCTCCCGATTTCGTCAATCATGGATTGCACCGGGATGCCAGCCTACGGGAGGACCAGGGATGGGCTCGCTGGGAGAAACAGGCTCTTCCGGACCTGAAAATGACCGTGGATCTGATGGTAGCCGAAGGCGACCTGGTGACCGTGGTGTGGAGAGGGCGCGGAACCAACACCGCAGCGGCAAGCCCGTTGCCGGCAACCGGCGTAAAGGTTGAGTTTAAGGGCATCACAGTATGGCGTATTGTCGACGGCAGAATACGCGAGGAATGGACTGCCTTCGACAAATATCGAGTGATCCGCCAGATTGTGGATCAGTTGAGATGGCAACTCCTCGGCCTACTGTTTGTGGCGATGATTCTTCTCTGGCTGATTGGCAGAGCCATTCGCAAGCTGTGGCATATTTGTTGGACTGCCAGGGGGTAAGTCCCTGTTTGTCTGCAACAAATCGCTTTTCGGAATAGTACTAACTGCTTTCGCGCTACTGTTACTGAGAATATTTCGAGAGTTACTGGCCTGAGAGGAAACGAAGAACAGTCTCTTCGAGCAATCGGCAGGCCTCAGGAAGAGCCGCTTTCACCGGCGCGGTGAGACCTTCGCCTAACTCGATTGAGCCGGCGCCGATGGTCAGTTGTTGCGCACGCAAGGGCAGGGAACCATAGAGTTCGTGGCCCAGCGCGAGCAGTTCCGCGGCGTTCAGGTGGTGGGTGCCCAGTACCCGGCTGCCAGCGGCTGGCTCGACGGGCCTCAGCCTGACCGATCCGGGTAGAGCCTCGATGGAGCAATCAATGAAGAGGACAGACTGGGCGTGGGCGACGTCGTCGGCCAGTTCTGGAGTCCATTGGTGATCGGCGATGACGCGCAGATCGGCTTGCTCAATGAAACGCTGCTCAGCCCAGTCAGCAAGCCAAAGCCCGACGCCATCATCCGTGCGCAGCGTATTACCGCAGGCGAGAATGAGGCATCGGGCCGGAGTAAGGCTCATAAGTTCAGCTAGCGGACGACCTGATCCACAACCGCGCCGTCAGCCGAGACGAGCGTGAGAACCAGGGGCATCTGCCCGAAAGCGTGCGTTGAGCAACTGAGGCAGGGATCGAAGGTGCGGATCACGGCCTCGACGCGATTGAGAGCGCCCTCGGTGAACTTGCCGTCCTTCACGTAGGCCTTGGCCGCCTGAAGAACGCCCTTGTTCATGGCGTTGTTGTTATGTCCGGTGGCGACAACCAGGTTCGCCCAGACAATCTTGCCGTTCTCGTCCACCTTGTAGTGGTGATTCAGCGTGCCGCGCGGAGCCTCGATCTGGCCCGCGCCGTCCAGCCGGTTGACGCCTGCTGTGGCGCGCACGTGCTTGTCCAGAATGAGCGGATCGGTGAGGATCTCTTCGATCTTCTCTAGACCGTAAAGAGCCTCGACCAGCCGCGCGTGATGATAGAAGAAGGAACTCTCCACCGGTCCGTCTGCCAACTGCTTGAACTCGGCCAGTTCCTTGTCGGCCAGCGGCGTGCCCATGGACTTGACGATATTGAGCCGCGCCAGTGGTCCCACGCGATAGCTGCCCTGAGGATAGCCGAGCGGCTTGTAGTAGACGAACTTTGTGTAGCTGTAGTTCTCCACGGCCTCGCCGATCACTTCCGCGAAGTGGCTGGCGGTGATGCCGTCCTCGATGATCGCGCCCTTGGGATCGATCAGCCGCAGAGCGCCATCGGTGAACTCGATCGACTCGTCTTCGTTGATCAGCCCCAGGTAGTTCGACGGGAAGTTGGCGAAGACCTTGATCTCCGGCTTGAAGGTGCTGGCGATCTGCTTGTACGTGGTCAGCGCCAGCCTGAGGTTGGCGTAGGCCTCGGGCAGCATGGACAGAATCTCGTCGCGGTTGGCAAGTGCGAGCGGCTCCGTAACGCCGCCTGGGACCACCCAACCGGTATGGATGCGCTTGCTACCCAGCAACTCGATGATGTGCTGGCCGAAGCGGCGCAGGCCGATGCCTGCCAGGCCCAGATCGGGTCGGGCGGCTGCCACTCCAAAGATGTTGCGCGTCCTGGGGTCCGACTCCATGCCCAGGAGCAGGTCAGGCGAGGAGAGATGGAAGAAGCTCAAGGCATGGGACTGGACCAGCTGGGCCAAGTTCAACATCCGCCGTAGCTGCGCGGCGGTATGTGGAATGCGTACCGACATGATGGCTTCGCAGGCTTTGGCCGAGGCCAGCATGTGGGAGACCGGGCAGATGCCGCAGATGCGCGCCGTCAGGCTGGGCATCTCGTAAAACGGCCGGCCTTCAGAGAACTTCTCAAAGCCGCGCACCTGCGTGACGTGGAAGTGTGCGTCCTCCACCTCGCCCTGACTGTTCAGTTGGATAGTGATCTTGCCGTGCCCTTCGAGGCGCGTTACCGGATCGATGGTGATCGTCTGGCTCATGACTCAGGCTCCAAAGCGTGTGAGGGCTGGAATATCCAGCGGTGCACCGGTTACCAGCGCTGTCAACGCTGTGTGAAAGGTATCGGCCGAGGGCGGGCAGCCGGGAAGAAAGACGTCCACATTCACGAATTCGTGGATGGGACGGACGATCTTCAGCAGCTTGGGCACCACGACGCAGGGAATCTGCGCCTGCAGGCTGGCGTTTTCGATGTACGCCCGGTCCAGAATCGCTTGCGGACCGATGGGATTGCGCATCGAGGGCACGTTCCCCGAGATGGCGCAATCGCCCATGGCGATCAGCAGTTTGGAGTGGGCGCGAACCTTCTTGATCTTCTTTTCGTCGTCCACCGAGGCTACGGCTCCCTCGACCAAGGCGATGTCCACCTCGTCGGGAAACTCCTTGGCGTCCACGAGGGGACTGTAGACCACCTCGACCAGCTCAGCCAGTTCGAGGAGCCGTTCGTCCATGTCGAGGAACGACATGTGACAGCCGGAACATCCGTCCAGCCATACTGTTGCCACTTTCAGTTTGCTCATTGCGCTTCCCTCATGAGATTCAGGTAAGGCAGAAAATCGGGATCCTTCGGGTGCTCGGTGCCGATCTTGCTCTTATCGGAGAGAGCCCCGGTGGGGCAGCACTGCACGCATTTTCCGCACTTCGTGCAACTGGAATCTCCCCAGGCGTCGTGCAGATCGGTGATGACGATCGAGTCGATGCCGCGGCCCATCACATCCCAGACGTGCGCCCCCTCAATCTCGGCGCAGACCCGCACGCAGCGGGTGCAAAGGATGCAGCGGTTGTGGTCGACGCTGAACCGCTCGTGGGAGGCATCCACGGGAAGCGAGGGGTTGCGATAAGGCAGACTGATATGAGTCACGCCCAAATCCTGGGCCAATGCCTGCAATTCGCAGTGGCCGTTGGAAACGCACACCGCGCAGATGTGGTTGCGCTCGGCAAACAACAACTCCAGGATCATGCGGCGGTGCTTGCGTAGCCGCTCCGTGTCGGTCGAGACCTCCATGCCTTCATGGATGTTGGCCACGCAGGCGGGCAAAAGCTTGTTGCTGCCCTTGATCTCCACCAGGCACAGGCGGCAGGCGCCCACCGATCCCAGGCCCTCGAGATGGCAGAGGGTGGGAATGTTGATGTCGTTTTCCTGCGCCACTTCCAGGATGGTCTGGCCCGAGCGGGCGCTCACTTCCTGGCCGTCGATGATAAGAGTCTTAACGCCCATACTTTCCGTCATGCCATCACCTCCACGGGCGCTTCCATGTTGCAGACGCCAGCCGGACAACGCTTATGCACGATGTGCTCGATGTACTCGTTCCTGAAGTACTTGAGCGTGCTCAGCACGGGATTGGGCGCCGTCATGCCCAGTCCGCACAGGCTGGTTTCCTTGATTGTCTCGCACAGGCTCACCAGCAGGTCCAGATCTTCCATGGTCCCCTTGCCCTCGCAAATGCGGCTCAGCAGGGTGAACATCTGCGCCGTGCCCGCGCGGCAGGGAATGCACTTGCCGCAGGATTCGGTCATGCAGAACTCGACGAAGAAGCGCGCCACGTTAACCATGCAGGAGGTGTCGTCCATGACGATCATGCCGCCCGAGCCCATGATCGAGCCCATCTTGAGCAGCGCATCGTAACTGACGCCGATGTCCAGCATCTCGGCGGGAATGCAGCCGCCGGAAGGACCGCCGGTTTGCACTGCCTTGAAGGTATGCCCGTCCGGTACGCCGCCGCCGATGACCTCGATGATCTCGCGCAGCTTGATGCCCATGGGTACCTCAACCAGGCCGGTGTTGGCGATCTTGCCGGTCAGAGCGAAGACCTTGGTGCCCTTGCTTCTCTCCGAGCCCATGTTGGCAAACCACTTGCCGCCGTTGCGGACGATGGGCGCGATGTTGGCATAGGTTTCTACGTTGTTGATGAGCGTGGGCTTGCCCCACAGGCCGCTCACTGCCGGATACGGCGGCCGCGGTTTGGGTGTCCCACGCCGGCCCTCGATCGAGGCCAGCAATGCCGTTTCCTCGCCGCAGACAAAAGCTCCGGCGCCGAGGCGGATTTCCACGTCGAAGTTGAACGGCGTGTTGCAGATGCTGTTGCCCAGCAGACCACGGCGCCGCGCCTCGCGCAACGCGGTTGTCAGCCTGGAGACAGCCACCGGATACTCTGCCCGGACATAAATGTAGCCTTTGGTGGCTCCCACCGCGTAGGCTGCGATGGCCATGCCCTCGATCACGCGATGCGGATCGCCTTCCATCACGCTGCGGTCCATGAACGCGCCGGGATCGCCCTCGTCGCCGTTACAGACCACGTACTTCAGGTCGCCGCCGGCCTTGGCCACTGTTCCCCACTTCAAACCGGTGGGATAGCCGCCGCCGCCGCGTCCTCTGAGGCCGCTTTCGGTGATGCGGTGAATCACGCCGTTGGGCGTCATTTCGGTCAGCGCGGTTAACAGCGCCTTGTAACCGTCGCAGGCAATGTAGTCGTCGATCTTCTCAGGATCGATGTGGCCGGCGTTTTCCAGCACCACACGTACCTGCTTGTCGAAGTGCTCGCTCAAATCGCACTGTAGCGCGGGTACGGGTTCGCCGCCCAGGCTATTCACAATTGCCCCGGCGTGGCTGGCATTCACATGGCTGTAAAAGATTTCCTCCGGGTCCACCCGGACCATCGGCCCGGCGGAGCAAGGTCCCATGCACCCGGTGCGGCGGACAAGCACATTCTTGCCAGAGTCCTCGGCGGCCCTCGCCAGTGCTTCCCGCAACTGGCCAGAGCCCTGGCTGGCACAGGCCAGGTCCATGCAGACGTTCACTTCAAAGTCGTATTTAGCGTTTTCCAGGCGGACGCTCTCCGCTATCTGTTCGAGCTCTTCGATTGTCATTCCACCGCCCACCTTTCAAGTTGCTCGAGCATATGTGCCCCGGTCGTTTCGCCTGCCACTTCGCCGTCGCACAACATCACGGGCGCACGGCTGCAGGCGCCCACGCAACGGGCCGTCATCAGGCTGATCTGCCCGTCTTCGGTGGTCTGCCCTGGCGGAATTCCGAGCCTCTCTTGGGCCGCGGCCAACAGTTTATCGGACCCCTTGATATAGCAGGCCGTGCCGGCGCAGATGGTCATGGTGTGCTTGCCCGGCGGTTTCAGGCTGAAGTAGTGGTAAAAGGTCACTACTCCGTAGGCCTGGCTCAACGGCACGCGCAGTGAGCGGGCCACAAAGCGAATCGAATCGTCGTCCAGGCACCCGAATGCGGACTGCACAGTGTGGAGCGTTTCAATGAGCGCGTGGCGGGCAAAGCCATTCTTGCGCATAGTGCCGTTCACGATCTTCCATCGTTTATCGTCGCTTGGCAGCGGCGGAGGTGTGAATGCAGACACGGACCCTCCCGTACACGGAACTCTAAGCACAGCATAGCTTCGCCGCGCCCGGTTCCATCTCTAGTCCTCTTATAGGAGCATGCGCCTATTCTTATCGGTGACCACGGTCACTAGGAGTAGTAACTAAATTAGGATGAAAATCTGCCAGTTATCCCGGCACGGCAGGCGGTCGGAAACCACTAACAGGAAGATGACGCCGAGGATGCAACTGTAGGCGCCGTTAGTCCCATCATGCCCTTGGAAGTTCGCCCAGATTGGCGGTCAGGAAGAACAATTGGCTGGGAGTCTCAGCGCCCCCGCCGTGCAGGATGCCGATGAGAAAGACCGATTTCCCGTTATACATCCACTGAAAACGCTCGGGTTGCGGGGCTTGAGGGTTCCAACACCGGCGGAGGGGCCAGGCCAGCTACAGAACCCCATTGATGGCGATGGCCAGCCGGCTCTCGATGCGGGGGCTTTCCCTTACTTAGCCGGCAAAAGCTGAATCTGGTAGTCGCGATAGTCGATGGTAACGGTTGTCTTGCCGAACAGAAGGCTGTTGGAAACGGCTCTGGCGTGGGTAGCCATGCCGAATCCGTTCACGTTGACGTACTGCCGCATCACTTGGGCTGGCCCGGTGAACACCGATGGGCTTTCGGATGCGATTCCCTCGAGGCGAACGATGGAACCGTCCTTTGCATCGACCCATAAGGTGCCTTCGATCATATTGGGAGCTTTATATCTTGGGTTGATAGCCAGTGCGAAGCACTCCCGCCCATTCTGGAGTTCGGTCCCTCCTGGCTTGAGCTTCATCTCGTAGTTCGCCGAGGTAATCCAGGATGCCTCCCGTTTGCCGGGCAAATTGATGTTCTTTTCAGCGTCCAGGATCGCGCCCAGTACCATGCTCCGTATGATTGCCGAACCGCTCTGCGAGAGGATGGTGTAATTCTTGCCTGTCTCTTTGCGGTACTCTGTTTTGACCTTCATTTCAGCCACAGGATGGCTTTCGTCCTTGCCCCGGTACACGGCATAGTACTCGGTGACGTTGTATGCCGCAATGCTGTCAATCCGTGCCTTGACCGCTGCGTCAACGGCTCGAATGACCGTTGCACTGTCGGGTTGCTGGGCCCGAACCGGAGTGGCTCCAGGCAGGACCAGGAAAAAGGCAACCGCCACCGCCCGTACCGCGCCAAGTCGTCTGCAACGCATCATGCTGAAACTCTCCGCATCCGTTCCTTCTCAGATTAAGCTCATCCTGGCGAAAACCTGTGCTGTATGAGACATAGGTTGGGGTCCGTCTTCTGGATTCCGAGGCGATTGAATCTCGATGCGCTATCCTGAATTGCGGCGAGAGGCGCGAGCGTGACTGAAGAAACCCAACCAAAACAAGGGCTGCAACGGCGTTCGGCGCTGGTGCGGGGCGTGGTGCAAGGGGTGGGGTTTCGTCCGTTTGTCTATCGGTTGGCCATTGAAGAGGGGCTGGCGGGGTTTATTGGGAACGATACCGATGGCGTGACGATTGAGATCGAGGGGCCTCCAGCGCGAATGGCCGCGTTTCTCTCGCGTCTGCGCGCGGAGGCGCCGCCTTTGGCGCGCATCGACTCGGTTGAGGTGCGCGAGTTGCCCCTAGCCGGGACCTTGGCCGGGCGGGCTGGATTCCAGATCGTTGCCAGCGAAGTCGTGGGGCGGGTGAGCACGGGGATTCCGGCCGATGCTGCCACCTGCCCGGATTGCCTGCGGGAGTTGCTGGACCCCAACGACCGCCGCTACCGGTATCCGTTCCTTAACTGCACCAACTGCGGGCCGCGCTTCACCATTACGCGCCGGATTCCTTACGATCGGCCGCAGACCTCGATGGCGAAGTTCCCCATGTGCCCGGCCTGCCAGCGGGAGTACGACGATCCGCTGAACCGGCGCTTCCATGCGCAACCCAATGCTTGTTGGGATTGCGGTCCGCGGGTTTGGCTGGTAAACCCGGATGGCGCTGAGATTGTGACAGACGACGCTGTAGCCGCCGGCACTGACCGGCTTGTTGCTAGCCAGATATTAGCTATCAAAGGCATTGGCGGCTTTCATCTGAGCGTGGATGCAACCAATGAAGAGGCCGTGATGCGCCTGCGCCAGCGTAAGCGCCGCTATGGAAAGCCGCTGGCGGTCATGGTGCGCGATCTGGAAGCAGCGCGGGCGGTCTGCGCGTTGACAGCAGAGGAAGAATGGCTGCTCACGACGCCTGCGCGGCCGATTGTGCTGGCGCGCTGGCGCGAGGGCAGCGGAATTGTGGACGCCGTGGCGCCGGGGATTCCCTGGTTGGGCGTCTATCTGCCTTACGCGCCGCTCCAGCATCTGCTCTTTGCCGATCCTCGCGTGCGGGCGCTGGTGATGACCTCCGCCAACCTGAGCGAGGAACCGATCGCCATCGACAACGATGAGGCACTGGCGCGCCTCGGTGGAATTGCCGATGCCTTCCTGATGCACGACCGCGAAATCTTGCAGCGCTGCGACGACTCGGTGGCCGCCGTGGTGGATGGCGCGCCGCAACTGGTTCGCCGGGCGCGCGGCTTTGTGCCGCTTGCGGTCGAGTTGCCGTTCGATGCGCCTCCGCTTCTTGCTGTCGGCGGACACTTGAAAAATGTCTTTGCGCTGGCGCGGGGGCGGTTTGCCTATCAGAGCCAGCACTTGGGCGACTTGGAAAACCTCACCGGCCTGGAGTTCTTCCGCGAATCGCTCGACCATCTGATGCGCACCTTCGAGATTGAGCCGCAGACCGTAGTCCATGACCTGCATCCGGGCTACCTGTCAACCGGGTGGGCGCGAGGGTGGGCAGGCGAGCGCGGCCTCCCGCTGATCGCCGTGCAGCATCATCATGCGCACGTGGCCGGCTGCATGGCCGAGCACGGCCTCACGGGCAAGGTGATTGGCCTCGCGCTCGATGGCACAGGCTACGGGAACGACGGGAAGATTTGGGGCGGGGAAGTGCTGCTGTCGGGGCTGGACGGCTTCGAGCGTTTTGCGCACTTGGACTATGTGTCCATGCCGGGTGGTGAGGCGGCGATCAAAGAGCCGTGGCGTATGGCGCTTGGGCACTTGCGCGCGGCGGGCTTTGATGTGGGCTCAAGCGAGACGCTGGCCCTCGTGGGCGCGACGGAGAAAGAGGCGCGGGTTCTGTCGCGCATGATGGAGCGCGGTGTGAACTCTCCGCTCACGTCGAGCCTGGGGCGGCTCTTCGATGCGGCTGCGGCTGTCGTCTTGGGGCGTCGCGCGGTGGACTACGAGGCGCAGGCGGCCATCGAGCTTGAAGGCATTGCCGTGGATGAGCCGGACGATGAACCGGGCTATGCGATGGAATTGATTCGTGGCGACTGGGCCGAGCGGCTTCCAGCGCGGATCAGCGCTGAGCCGTTGTGGCGCGGGCTGGTGGAGGATTTGCGCGCCGGGGTCAGCAAGGCACGGATTGCGGCGCGCTTTCATGCCGGAGTGGCCGCGGGCTTTGTAAGTGCGGCGGTGCTGGCGCGGAGTGCGTCTGGAGTGAATCAGGTCGCGCTCAGCGGCGGGTGCATGCACAACCGCCGGCTGGCGCGGATCTTGCGGGTGAAGTTGGAGGCTGAGGGCTTCGAGGTATTTCAGCATCGCCGCATCAGTCCTGGGGATGGTGGGCTGAGTTATGGCCAGGTTGCGGTGGCCGCGGCGATGCTGAACTCAAAGTTAACCGGCAAGCCGGACTAACTCCTCGGCTTCCTCGCGTGGGCCGAGAATGGAAAAGCGGGGGATGCGCCCCCGTACCATGGCTACTTCGTCGCAACGATGCAGCCGAGGGCAGTTCTGGCAATCCTTGAAGATCTTGTCGGGCAGCTCGGTCTTGTCTTCGACGGCGCGGAAGCCGTACTTGAAGAAGAAGTCAGGGATGTGCGTGAAGAGGCAGATGGATTGAATGCCGTGTTCTTCGGCCTCCGCGATCAGCGCGCCGAGAATGCGGCCGCCCGCTCCCTGGTTCTTAGCTGCGGGCTTGACCGCGATGGAGCGCACCTCGCAGAGATGCGGCCCGTAAAAATGCAGCGCGCCGCAGCCGAGGAAGACGCCGCCATCGGACTCGGCGACGGTGAAGTCGCGGATGTTCTCGCAGATCTCTGCGAAGGAGCGATTGAGCAGCGTGCCGTCGGGCGAGAGCGAGTTCACCAGGTCGCAGACGTTGGTGGCGTCCTGGAGCCGGGCCTTACGAACCAGCATGGCCTGCCCCCTTAACCTTGCTCTGTACGGCCAGCCCGGCGATGCGTTCAGATGCGGCGGCCAGAGCCTGGCGCACCTGCTCGCGCGCGGTTCCTCCCGCCACGTTGTGGCAGTCGAGCGTGGCCGTTAGAGTGACCGCCGCGAAGAAGTCTTCCTCGAACTCTTCGCCGAACTGGCGGAGTTCGTCGAGGGTCAGCGCGCCGAGTTCTACGCCCTTCTCAATGGCGAAACGCACGGCGTGGCCGATTTTCTCGTGCGCTGTGCGGAAGGGAACGCCTTTGTGGACGAGATACGTGGCCGCGGCCATTGAATTCAAATAGCCTGACTGAGCTGCCTCGTTCATGCGTTCGCGATTGAACTGGAGAGCGGCGGTAAATCGCGCCACCAGGTTGAGCATTTGCGGCACAAAGTCGGCTGAAAATGCCGGCTCCTGGGTCTCCTGGAGGTCTTTGTTGTAGGCCAGCGGAAGGCCTTTGAGTTGCAGCGTCACCGCTTCAGCAGCCCCGTGAATGCGGCCCACTTTGGAGCGAATCAGCTCGGTAAGGTCGGGATTCTTCTTTTGCGGCATCGCGCTGGAGCCAGTCGAAAAAGCCTCGGGCAGCGTGACAAAACCAAACTCCGCCGTTGCGAAAAGCGTAATCTCTTCTGCAAATCTGCTCAGATGCAGACCAACGAAGGTCAGCGCTTGCAGATATTCCAAAACAAAATCGCGATCGCTGGTGGCATCAATCGAGTTGGCGGTGGGCGCGGTGAATCCCAGCTCATGCGCGACCAGGTTGCGGTCCAGAGCAAGTGTCGCGCCGGCCACTGCTCCTGAACCCAGTGGGCAATAGTTCATTCGCGCTGAGCAATCGCCGAGCCGAGCCGCATCGCGCAGCGCCATCTCGACGTAAGCCAGCAGCCAATGCGCAACCAGCACCGGTTCGGCCCGCTGCATGTGGGTGTAACTGGGCATCACCGCCTCGCCGGCTGCGCGAGCCTGTTCGACCAGCGCGCTTGCCCATGCTGCCAGAGCATTCACGGTCAGGCCGATTTGCTTGCGCACGTAGAGACGAAGGTCGGTGGCAATCTGCTCGTTGCGGCTGCGGCCCGTGTGCAGCTTGAGGCCCAGCGAGCCGATGCGCTCAGCCAGTTTCAGTTCGACAAAGTGATGAATGTCCTCGGCCGTGGCGTGATCGCGCACCAGCACTTTGCCCGCCTCCGATGCGTGTTCGGTGGCAATCGCATCGAGCGCCGCGCACAGTTCCGCTCCTTCATCCTGTGTGAGGATCTTCGCGGCAATAAGAGCGGAGGCATGCGCCTTGCTGGCGGCTACCTCTTCGTCGAGAAGCCGCCAGTCAAAAACAATCGACCGCTGCCATGCTTCGAACTCCGCATCCAGCGGTTCCCGAAAGCGGCCGGACCACATCTTCACGGGTTGTTGTTGGTTCGACATGGATTCAGGCATATTTCACGCTATTCCTTCTCCTTTGAGCTGCTTAGCAGGGGCATTTCGCTGCCTGTGCTGAGGGTGAGGAGGCCGCTGGCGGCGTAGGTCAGCAGCTTGGCACGAGAGTCGGTGATGTCGAGATTGCGCATAGTAAGCTGCCCAATGCGGTCGCGCGGAGAGAAGGTGGATTCGGTCTTCTCCATGCTGAGACGCTCGGGATGGTAGGTGAGGTTCGGCGACTCGGTGTTGAGGATCGAGTAGTCGTTGCCGCGGCGCAGCTCGAGGGTGACTTCGCCGGTGATGGGTTTGGCGACCCAGCGCTGGGCGGATTCACGGAGCATGACGGCTTGGGAGTCGAACCAGCGTCCCTGGTAGAGCAGGCGGCCAAGCTTGCGGCCATTGTCGCGGTACTGCTCGATGGTGTCCTCGTTATGAATGCCGGTGACGAGGCGTTCGTAGGCTATGTACAGCAGGGCGAGACCGGGCGCCTCGTAGATGCCGCGGCTCTTGGCCTCAATGATGCGGTTTTCGATCTGGTCGCTCATGCCGAGGCCGTGGCGGCCGCCGATGCGATTGGCTTCGAGAAGCAGTTCGACGGGGTCGCTGAATTGGCGGCCGTTGAGGGCGACAGGGAAGCCCTCTTCAAAGCGGATGGAGATCTCTTCCGGCTTGATTTCGACGTCGTTGCGCCAGAAGGCCACGCCCATGATGGGAACGACGATCTTGATGGAGGACGAGAGGTACTCGAGGTCCTTTGCTTCGTGGGTTGCGCCGAGCAGGTTGGAGTCGGTGGAGTATGCCTTCTCGGCCGACATCTTGTAGCCGAAGCCGGAGCGCTGCATGAACGCGGACATCTCAGCGCGGCCGCCGAGCTCGTCGATGAAAGCCGAATCGAGCCAGGGCTTGTAGATCTTCAGCGAAGGATTGGCAAGCAGACCGTAGCGGTAGAAGCGCTCGATATCATTGCCTTTATAGGTAGAGCCGTCGCCCCAGATGTGGACGTCGTCCTCCCTCATGGCGGCGACGAGCATGGTGCCGGTGACGGCGCGGCCGATGGGAGTTGTATTGAAGTAGGGAACGCCTGCGGTGGTGATGTGAAAGGCGCCGGACTGCAGCGCGGCGATGCCTTCGCGCACCAGCGGGCCGCGGCAGTCGATGAGACGGGCTTTTTCCGCGCCGTATTCAAGGGCCTTGCGTGGAATCGCCTCGTAGTCGGCTTCGTCAGGCTGGGCCAGGTTTGCCGTGTAGGCGTAAGGGATGGCGCCCTTCTGCTTCATCCATTGCAGGGCGGCGGAGGTGTCGAGCCCTCCGGAGAAGGCGATGCCGACCTTCTGGCCGACGGGCAGGGATTCAAGAATTACAGACATGGTGAATAACCTCTGGGAGTATCCGGCTTCTGGTTGGATGCGAATGGTTGCGAAACGATGATGGGGGTGTCGAGATCTCTGGAGTAAGTCAGAACGACTTTCATTGCCATGAAAATCTCCCTCCGTTGCCGCGAATCACTGTCAGCAAACCAACGAATTCTCTGACCGCCTGAAGTTGTACCAATGCTGCGTTTCCCAAGTCTCGATTCTGAGACTTGGG
Organism: uncultured Occallatibacter sp.; assembly: GCA_964420185.1. Classification (GTDB taxonomy): domain Bacteria; phylum Acidobacteriota; class Terriglobia; order Terriglobales; family Acidobacteriaceae; genus Telmatobacter. The sequence continues at coordinate 35,875 of CAYQSI010000026.1, forward strand.
AAACCGCGGATTCAATGGCAGGGAACCATCCGGTCCGAAACTTAGCTGTTAGCTGCCACGTGAAAACTCTCTACGTTCGCCAGTCCGCCGAGCAAAAGCAGCAGCACGGCTTTCTGCGCGTGAAGGCGGTTTCCTGCCTCGTCAAAGACGATTGATTGCGGGCCATCAATCACTCCGTCGGTGACCTCAGAGTTGCGGTGCGCCGGCAGGCAGTGCATGAAGACGGCGTGCGGCGCGGCCTTTTGCATCAACGCTTCATTCACCTGGTAGGGCCGGAAGATAGGCTCGCGCTTGGCGGCCTCGTGCTCGAAGCCCATGCTGACGCACACGTCGGTGTAGATCACGTCCGCGCCTACGGCTGCAACCTGCGGATCCTGCAGCAGACGAAGCTCGCAGCCATTGGCATGGGCGATGTCCTGCGCCTTCGTGACAACGTTGATGTCCGGCGAGTAACTGCAAGGCGTGGCCACGGTGACGTTGGCGCCCAGATGCGCGCCCGTGAGCATCAGCGAGTGGCAAACGTTGTTGCCGTCGCCCACATAGGTAAAGTTGAGCCCGGCCGCGGAGCCGAAGTGCTCCTCCAACGTCATGAAATCAGCCAGAGCCTGGCAGGGATGCTCAAAGTCCGAGAGCGCGTTAATGACCGGCGCGCTGGAGTTGGCGGCCATCTCGGTGATCGTGTCGTGCGCGGAAGTGCGCAGCACAATCACGTCGATCCAGCGCTCCAGGTTGTGTCCCACGTCGGCGATGGGTTCGCGCTCGCCCAGCGGGGATTTGGTCTGATCGAGGAAGAGGGCATTGCCGCCCATGGTATTGATGCCGGTCTCAAAGCTGATCCGCGTGCGCAGGCTCGCCTTCTCGAACATCAGCACCATTTGCTTGGCGTCGAGTGCATGGCGATATTTCCGGGGATCGCGCTTTACGTCGCGGCCCAGCTTGAGAATAGCGCGCACTTCGGCGCTCGATAGATCGGCGATGGAGCACAGATCCTCGCCTGCCAGCCGCGCGGCCGCGGCAAGGATGTCTGGATCTTTTTCGACGGGAACCGCGGGCTCCCGGTCTTCAATGATGGCGTTGCTATTCAAGGGCTTGTCCTCTCATGGCGTGTTGTGCGGGTTATGCCGTTGTACACGCGGCGGCATGTTCGGTGAAAACTTCGTCCAGCGCGCGAATGGCGGTGTCCACGTGGGCGCGTTGCAGGATATAAGGCGGCAGAAAGCGCAGCACCGTCTCGCTGGTGCAGTTGATGAGGATCTTCCGCTTCAGCATCTCGGCGACGGCGAGCTTGGCCAGGTCTGCGGAATCGAGTTCGGCTGCGATCATCAGGCCACGGCCGCGAACGTCAACGATGGCGTTGTGGCGCAAGGCGAGGGCGCGGAGTTGCGCGAGGAAATAGTTGCCGACCTCGGTCGCGTGATCCAGCAGATGGTCTTTCTCAATTGTGTCGATGACGGTACAGGCCACGGCGCAAGCCAGCGGACCTCCGCCGAAGGTGGTGCCGTGCATGCCGGCGTGGATGGCGCGTGCGGCTTCTTCCGAGCAGGCGACCGCTCCCAGAGGAATGCCGCCTGCCAGCGGCTTGGCCAGCGTGGTCACGTCGGGTTGAATGCCGTAGTGCTGATAGGCGCACCACTTGCCGGTGCGGCCCATGCCGCATTGAATCTCGTCCGCAATCAGCAAGGCTCCAGTCGAGCTGGCCAGCGCGCGCGCTTCGTCGAAGAACTCCTGCGAGAGCGGGCGGATGCCGCCTTCGCCCTGGATCGCTTCGACGAGGATGGCGCACACCTCATTCGAGAATTTTGCGCGCAGGTCGGCGACGTCGTTGAAGCGCACAAACTCGACGCCTGGAACAACGGGGGCAAAGGGCTCGCGGTACTTGGCCTTGTAGGTTGTGGCCATGGAACCGAAGGTGCGGCCGTGAAAGCTGTGTTCCAGGGCCAGGAACTTCGTGCCGATCTGCTTGCCTTCGCTGCGCAGGAGCCCGGCGTGCGCGCGGGCCAGCTTGAGCGCGCCCTCCCAGGCTTCTGTGCCGCTGTTGGAAAAGAACACGCGGTCCATGCCGGTGCGCTCAGTGAGCAGTTGCGCAAGCTCCGCCTGGCCCTCGTGATAGTAAAGGTTCGATGTGTGGATAAGCGCGCGGCTCTGCTTGGCAATGGCTTCCACAATCGCCGGATGGTTGTAGCCCAGCGCGTTCACGCCGATGCCGCTCAACAGGTCGAGATAGCGGTCGCCCTGCTCGTCGATGATGTACACGCCCTCTCCACCGACAAAAAGGATAGGGTTGCGGTCGTAAGTGGAAAGCAGCAGCCGGGCTTCGGCGTCGCGAATCTGATCGAGTTTCGTCAATTCCATTTCTCCTCAGGCCACCATCACTTCGGTGCCGTAAGCTACGCGGGAGCTGCACAGATCGGGAAGCGATGCGGCAGCCTCGGCGGGCAAAATTCTTACGCGCTTGACGCCATTCAAAAGAGCCTCGCGGCAGGCGCTGAGCTTGGGCAGCATGCCACCGGTAATGACGGCAGTCTTGGCCATCTCGGCGATCTGGTCGATCGAGAGCCAGCGCAGCACGGCGCCATTCGCGCCCTTGACGCCGGGCACATCGGTGAGGAAGACCAGCGCATCGGCGTGGCAGGCGATGGCGCAGGCCGCGGCCATTTCGTCGGCGTTGATGTTGTAGTATTCGCCGTCAAAACCGAGAGCCATCGACGACAGTACCGGCACACCGTTCAACTGCCAGATGGCATCCAGCAAGCGCGTATCGCTGGCGGCGATTTCGCCTACATAGCCGAGGTCGGGCGCGGTGCGCTTTTTGCGAGCACGGAAGATCAGGCCGTCGCCACCGGAGAGACCAACCGCGGGAACGCCCAGCGCGCCCAGACCGGCCACCAGGCTCTTGTTCACTTTGCCGGCCAGAACCATCAGCGCCACGTCGCGGGTTTCGGCGTCGGTGACGCGCAGGCCGTCGATGAACTGGCTCTGCTTGCCCAGCGCCTTGAGCATGCGCGTCAACTGCACGCCGCCCCCGTGGACCACGGCAACCTGATGGCCGTCGCGCGCCAATTCGGCAATAGCGCGCGTGCATCCTTCCAGAAGCGACGGAGTTTCAAGCCCGGCTCCACCCAATTTGACAATGTACTTCATTCCAACCCCTCCGCCTCGCCCCAGCCAAGCATGAGATTCAGATTCTGCACGGCCTGACCGGACGCGCCCTTCAACAAGTTATCCAGGCAACTGACGACAACCGCGCGACGGCCGTCGGCGGCGAGTTGGAAGCCAATGTCCGCATAGCAGGTGCGGACCGAATATTGAATCTGCGGTAGCGCATTGTCGTAGAGCCGGACCATCGTGCTGCCAGTGAAGAATTTCCGGTAAACCTGCGCGATGCTGGCCCTGGTCTGCGCCTCGCGGAAATGCACGTAGATGGTGGAGAGGATTCCGCGCGGAATCGGCAACAAGTGCGGCGTAAAAATGATTTCGCTCGCATCAATGCCGATCTGCTCCAGCAACTCGCCGGTGTGGCGATGCGTGAAAGCTCCATACGCCGAGAAATTGTCCGCCGCGTGCATGAAATGCGTCCTGGCGGTGGGCGCTTTGCCCGCGCCGCTCACGCCGCTCTTGGCATCGGCGACGATGCCGTGCGTCAGGTCAACCAGTCCGGCAGCCACCAGCGGCCGGAGGGCGAGAATGATCGAGGTTGCATAGCAGCCGGGATTGGCAATCAGGCGTGCGCCTGCAATCTGGGCGCGATGCAGCTCGGGCATGCCATAAACGGCCTGCGCCTGGGTTGCCGCGGCCAGCTCAGGGCTGTCATCTTTGAAGCCATAGACGGCGCGGTTGGCTGCTTCCTTCAGTCTCCAGGCCCCGCTCAGGTCGATGACGCGTATCCCGCGCTGAAGTGCTTCCGGAACCCATTCCCGCGATTGCTCATGCGGCGTGGCGAGAAACAGAACACTGACGCCCCGGCTGGCAAGCAGTTCCCACGAAAAGGGTTCAAGCTTCAGGTTGCCGTTGCCGCTGCAATCGGCCAGTTGCGGATGAATTTCGCCCAGAGGCACTCCGCCTCTGGCTGCGTCACTCGAGTCCACGCGCCCCGCGAATACAGGCGGCGCACCCTTGAGACGGGGATGCCTCAGCAGCAACCGGGCCAATTCAGCGCCCGCGTACCCTGTAACCCCCACTACTGCTGTTTGCACCTTATTGGTCATGATTCCAGCATCGTCCTCAAACGTGATTCCACGTTGTTTGCCCGGCGGACATCCTGGCAGATTACCAACACCGTATCGTCTCCGCCGACAGTGCCCACAATGTCAGGCCAACCTTCACGGTCCAGGGCCGCAGCCAATGGCTGGGCGCCGCCCGCCACCGTGGTCAACACCACCTGGTTCATTGCCCGCCGCACGCGCAGCCCAAAGCCTTCCATCATCTCCGCCAGCGAGGGCGGGCTGTTGTCCTCGACTGTCGCGCCGCCGCCATTGTCGCTGGGCATGGAGTAGCCGCCGGGGCCTTTCGAGAAACGCAACTCGCGAATGTCGCGCGAGAGCGTCGCTTGGGTCACCGCAAAGCCGCGCCGGCGCAGCTTGCGCCGCAACTCATCCTGGTTGGTCACCAGCGAGTGGGCCACCAGTTCGCGAATCGCATTGTGCCGTTGAGTCTTCATCAATCATCTTCAAATAGGCGCAAAATCACGCCTCGTAGTTCAGTAATTGCGCTTGAATAAATATACAACACAACTGCATAAGTATGCAAAGCTGAGTCGCGCCTGTCGGCTGGAGCATGATGGCGGTCAACACTGGAAACGTCCGGTGGACAGTGATTCGGCGTCGAAATTCTGCCCGCTGGCGGGGGATATTGGGGCCCTCGGAAGGTCGCCGGGCAATTCGTGCGCCGGGCAGAAATTTGGAAGCCAAAAGGATTTTATGAGACGATGACTGGCCCGCGCTGGTACACTCTCGAATATTGCGGTTTAGAAATCTCCGCGTGGCCCACTCAAACAAAAATGACACAACACATGCCGCTCTCCACCATCAATGATTTGTTCCGTCGCGTTGCCGCGGCCGCCAACCCCCGCGCCATCCTCTGGGAAGACGAGTTTGGCCTGTGGCAACCCATCTCCTCCGATCAGATCTACCAGCGGGTTCGTGCGCTCTCCCAGGCATTCCTCGACTGGGGCGCTCAAAAAGGCGACCGCATCGCCCTGATCGCCGAGAACCGCTGGGAGTGGGCCGTTACCGACTTTGCTGCGCTGGCCATCGGCGCGGTGGATGTGCCCATCTACCCCACGCTGACCGGTGAGCAGATCGCGGCGCTGGTGGCGGACGCTGGCTGCAAGATTGCCGTGGTTTCCACCCGGCAGCACTTCGACAAGCTGTACGCCGTTCGTGGCCAAACCCAGCTCGAGCGGATACTGATCATGGACTCTGCCGCGCCGCCCGAGGGCGCCATCGCCTTCAGCGAACTGCTGGCCGGGGCCGATGAGCGCGGCGCCGAGCGCGATCCGGTCTTCGATGCGCTGGTCCGCACCGTCGAGCCCAAAGACAACGCCACGCTGATTTACACCTCCGGGACCACCGGCGAACCCAAGGGCGTAGCGCTGACGCACGCCAATATTGCCGCCAATCAGAACATTGCCTCCCTGGATTTCACCTTCAGCCCCGCTGACGCCTTGATCTCCTTCCTGCCTCTCTCGCATGTCACGGCACGCGCGCTGGACTACGTGATGTACACCTACGGGGTGCAGGTGGCCTATTGTTCGAAGTTCGACAAACTGCCTGAAGCGATGCAGCAGATTCGCCCCACCGTCTTTGTGGCCGTGCCGCGGGTCTTCGAGAAGATTCGCGAGGAAGTGGAGCGGCGAGCGGCGCTTTCACCCATCAAGAAGCGGTTGCTGGCGTGGGCTCTCGGCGTGGGCGCCAAGCATAAAGAGGCGGTGTACGATGGCCGCCAGCCTTCCTCGCCGCTGTGGAAGCTGGCCAACAAACTGGCCTATTCGAAGGTGCGCGAGGCCTTTGGCGGCCGGGTGAGGGTCTTTGTCTCCGGTGGAGCGCCGTTGGGGCTAGACACCATGAAATGGTTCGCCTCGGTGGGGATTGCTCTCTGGGAGGGCTATGGGCTGACCGAGACCTCGCCGCTGATTGCCCTCAACACGCCTATCACGCACCGCATGGGCGCTGCGGGCATGCCCCTGTCCAACATCGAGTTGAAGCTGGCTGAGGATGGGGAGTTGCTGGTCCGGGGGCCATCGGTCACTTCGGGGTACTGGCAAAAGCCTGCTCTAACCGCCGAGGCTTTCGATCCGGAGGGCTGGTTCCGTACCGGCGACATCGCCCACGTGGACCAGGATGGCTTCCTCTATATCACCGACCGCAAGAAGGAGTTGCTGAAGACCTCCGGCGGCAAGCTGGTGGCGCCTCAGCCGATCGAAAACAAGCTCAAGTACAACTCGCTGGTGGCGGAAGCCGCACTGGTGGGCGACAAGCACAAGTTCATCTCCGCGCTGCTTGCGCCGAACTTCGTTGTGTTGGAGGAGTGGGCACGGCAGCACGGCATCCAGGCTGCATCCCGAGCCGAACTCGTGGCTGACAGCCGCGTGATTGCCCTCTACGGCGAGATCGTGCGGGTAGTCAACGGCAGCCTGGCCAACTTCGAGAGTGTGAAGCGCTTCCGCGTCCTGGCTGACGAGTGGTCTCAGGAATCCGGCGAGCTGACAGCCTCCATGAAGCTCAAGCGGCGCGCGATTACGAGCCGGTATGCGGCCCAGATCGATGCACTCTATGCGGACGAAGCAACCGCGCACGGCGCATCGGGAAGGTAAGGCCCCGGCCCAGTCCCTTGCCGACCAGGGCGCGCTTGTCCCACATGAGGTGCAAGCCGCGGAAGAATGGCGCGCCCCCGGCACCCACTGCCAGCAAAGCGCCGAAGAGGATGATTGCGTCGATGTTGAGTCGCCCGGCATCCGACCAGTAAGCATTCGGTTCCAGGTCCAGCCAAATCGAAAACTCGTCCAGGGTGAGCGCCGCGCCCACCCCGAAGCCGACTGACATCAGCCGGCTCAGGAAGATGGAAAGCGGCGAGTGGGACCGTCCCAGGTCCAGAAGCCAGCCGTATCCAACCAGCAGCAGAATCAGAATCCCCCAGACCAGATGATGAATGTGTGTCCCGTGGATCACCACCCACTGTAGCCGCCCCTCATGGTTCACGATTCGGTGCACAAGGATGCGCACCCCCACAAATGTGAACAGGAAGGAGACCGAGGCGAGGAACATACGCCGTCGCGGACGGTCCGGGATGGTCGAGCGGACCAGATAGCCCAGCCGCGTCAACTGCAGCAGGATGAGCAGTACGGCGGCGACCAGGCTGGCGAAGGCCAGCAGAAACAGCGCTCCAGTTCCGGGCATACCTTATTGAATCATTCCCGGGCCTTCCCAACAAGGGAATGCGGCCTGGAAGAGCGTGAGCGTGGTCACGATTCGTGTTTACAGAGGCGGAGTAAACTGTATAAGACGTCCAGATCGGCAATTTCCCCGCTCTGAATGTACAGCCCAGGGATATATTCCCGGCTCGGCTTCAGTGGCCGTGCCTTCTGATGAGGAGATTTTACGATGCGAGTTGCTTTGTTGACCGGTGGCGGCGACTGCCCCGGACTGAATGCGGTGATCTATGCCGCCGTGCGGAAAGGCATCAACCACTATGGCGATGAGTTTATCGGCTTTCTCAATGGCTGGCGCGGCGTGCTGGACAACAACTTCATTCCGCTGACGCTGGAGACCGTCGATGGCATTCAGTTGAAGGGCGGCACCATCCTGCACTCCTCGCGCACCAACGTGAAGAAGATTCCCGGCGGTATCGAGAAGGCCCAGGAAGTTCTGAAGGCCAACAAGATTGATGCGCTGATCGCCCTGGGCGGCGACGACACGCAGTCGGTGAACCTCTACTTGAGCGAGCATGGCGTGCCCAGCGTGGGCGTGCCCAAGACCATCGACAACGATCTCAGCGGCACCGACCAGACCTTCGGCTTCGACACGGCCGTCATGATCGCCACAGAGGCTATTGGCCGCATCCACACCACGGCCGACTCGCACAACCGCGTCATCGTGGTTGAAGTGATGGGCCGCGATGCCGGCTGGATTGCTTACGCCTCCGGCGTGGCTGGCGGCGCCCACGTCATCCTGGTCCCCGAGCAGGGAATTGACATCGACCACGTCTGCAAGCTGCTCAAATACAACTACGACCACGGCAAGCATTATGGCGTGGTGGTGGTGGCTGAGGGTTGCCCCTTGCCCGAAGTGGGCCAGGTGATCGACGAATCGGCAAACCTGGACGCCTTCGGACACGCGCGCCTCGCCGGCATTGGCGAAGAGTTGGCCAACCTGATCGAGAAGAAGACCGGCTACGAGACCCGCTCGGTTTGCCTGGGCCACACCCAGCGCGGCGGCGTTCCCACGGCCTTCGACCGCATTCTTGCCCAGCGTTACGGTCTGCATGCCATTGACATGGTCCACGACAAGAAGTGGGGCCGCATCGCCGTGCTCAAGGGCCTGGACATCACCGACATCCCCATCAAGGATGCCATCACCACCAACCGCCGCCTCGATCAGCGCTTCTTCGACGTGATCTCGGACCTGGAAGTCAAGATCTAGCTCTGGCGCCGTTGATCGGCTCATAGATTCGCAAGCAAAAGAGCCATCCTCTCCTTGGGGATGGCTCTTTGCTTGCTGCCTGCCGTAGAGTTGGACTGTGATTTACCGCCCATACACTCCTGCGGACTTTGACCCGCTCTACGCCCTCGAAGAACGCTGTTTTCAGCCGCCCTCTCGCTTTGGCCGCCGATATATGCGTCTGCTTGTCAGCCGCTCGAATGCGGCCACCTGGATCGCGGAAGAGAACCGGCAAATTGCCGGCTTTGCCATCGTCGAGTGGAGCGAACGCGAAAGCACGGCCTACATTCAGACCATTGAGGTAGCTCCGGAGGCGCGTAGCCGGGGCGTTGGCCGAGAGTTGCTCGGCAGCATCGAGAGCTCAGCGCGCTTTGCAGGTGCTGGCTTGATCTGGCTGCATGTCGAGGAGGCAAATGCGGCGGCTATCCGGCTCTATGAGGCGCATGGCTATCGCTGCGAAGGCCGTCAGGAGGACTACTATCCCCAGCGCCGTGCGGCGCTCATCTACGTAAAGCGGCTGGATGCCGAGGCCTCAACTTAGCCACATTCCCATTCCAGCCTGGCCAGCCTGATCAATACCGCCAACTGCTCAGGTCGGCTCCCTTCGGCGCGGTCTTCTGAATCCGCTCGAGAATCTTCGGCAGGTACAGGGTGTTGTAGTGCAGCCGCGAGTAGGCGTTGGGCAGCGTGGGGTCGCCGTTCCAGCAATGCTCGGCGCGTGGGCCGTAGGCCACTTCGCCGCCGTAGGGCGGGTTCTTCGTCGAGTTGAGGAAGTCTTCCATGAGGTAAACGGCGTTATTCAGAAAATACGTGTCGTCGGAACCGACATAGATGTGGATTTTGCCCGCTAACTCGGGCCCCAACTTCGCCCAATTCCGCTCCAGAATCGCTTCCAGGTCGTAGTGCTCGCGCCAATACTCGGCGACTTTGTGGTCGATCTCGCCGGTCACCTTGTCGTAAATGGGCGCAGGGTAGCCGTCCGCGCCCACCGGTCCGAAGACCGCCTGCCACATATCGTATTGTTCGCCGCTCCGGCCATGGTCGCCCAACGCCAGCTCATAGCCGTTGATCTCCTCATTGGTGATGAAAGTATGGCCCAGGTAGTCGCGCATCGCCGACTGCGCCTCACGCTTGTGCGCGCCTTCCAGGTAATAGAAGTTCTTGTCGTTATAAATGTCGATGTCGGTGTAGGCGTGAAAGTCGATTGGATCGGGGCAGGCGGCGAAGGCGCCGTTGTAGTGCTCCGGATAGAAGACCTGCACGGCCAGCGCCTCCCAGC
>CAYQSI010000027.1:0-45743 GCA_964420185.1 uncultured Occallatibacter sp.
CCTTTCGCTATTACACCAGCTCGCTATGGGATACGTTTTGCGTGGGCAAGGTCAATACCCCATCGATAAGGAGTCGCCCCCCACGCGGGGGGCGTGGATTGAAACCCAGCGCCGGATGATTTTGTCTACTTGATTTGGCCCCTTTTGATCGTCTTATTTGGCCCCACCTTGGGTTTGATTTTGTCTTTCCGTGTTGGCCTTAGCAGAAGGAGCCCGAAGGCGACTGGAGCTAAGGCCAACACAGAGCGGCGCCTCATCCCCTGCCGTTATGGGGTGAAGCCTGGCAGCGGATTGCCTGTACTTTATACTGTGCCTCCTTTCCGCGCCAACGTTCTGCGGAAGCGGTACGATTCGTCGCCTGTCTCGATGATGTGGGCCTGGTCGGTCAATCAGAGTAGCGAACTCACGAATATAGGTAAACATGACCAAAGTGAATGATTCTGCTTTTCAGAGAGGGCCAAAATCATACCCTAAACCCCCACGCAGGCACCGGGAAGGCTCGCCGATCAGGCTCATCTGCCCAGCACTTCTGGAAGACTGGTCGTGGACAGAACGGTTCCGATCTGGGAAATCTATTCTTCTCAGTAGTTCAGCGCATAGATCTCTGAGGTATTCAGCCAGCGGTTCAGGAGCACCGCATTGTCTGGCGTCAGGGAGAACCACGTGTCCAGTTGGCCTACCGACTTGCTGAATGAGTCAAGGTTCAACACGGTCTCAACAGTGCCTCCGCCCACGGCCACACGCAGAATCTCTGTTGGGCCACTCATCGAACTCTTGGTATATACGTACCGGGAATCCGAGGACCAGCTCACGTCATTTCCATTGATCCCGTCCGCGAGTTTGCGCCACCTCTGGCTGCCCCGATCAAATACGAGAAGCTCGCGTTCCACAGCATTTAGCGCGGCAATGTGGCGCCCATCCGGGGACAAGCGCGCCGTGGATAGCCCTTGCGAGTTAGGAAGTGTTATAACTTTTCCACTTGCCAGGTCAATTCGATGAATGGCGCAGGTGCCCCCTTCCTGACAGAAGACGTTTCCGTAGACCAGGAACCTGCCGTCCGGAGACCAGGTAGGTGCTCCCTGGCTGTCGTCGCCCCTGGAGGCTTCTTTGAAAACGCCCCCGGCTGCCGGCAGTACAAAGATGCGGAATGGCCGGTGCGGAAGCTGCCCCATGAAGGCTATCCACTTGCCGTCCGGTGACCACCTTGGCAACTGCACGCCCATGCCTGCCGGACTCAATTGCCTTGCGTCGCTGCCGTCGGCTCGGCTCACCCACAAGGAGGCGTTCTGCGACTTTACATACGTTGCAAATTCCCTGTTCTTCGTAAAGTCGACAAAGGTTGCGAATGCTTCAGGGAGCAGCATCGTAAAGCTACGCGTGGAGAGATCGTACCGAACCAATTCTCCTTGCTGGTTTTCACCGTTAATGACAAAGATCTTTCGCGCACCGGCATCCGCGGCAAGCCCGCCAATCTTGTCTAAGTGCGTGCTTAAAGAATAAGTCTGAAACGATCCTGTACGCCACCAAGGTTGCGGACGCAATTGCAAGAGGCGATTTTCTGTCGAGCCCTTCTCAACGGAGAAATAACCATTTGCGTCCCGAGCCAACAAACCTACCTTGCAGCATCTATCCCCCGCAGTGCGCAATGGCGTAACACGCTCTGCGTTGAGGTTGCCATCAAGGTCCATTTGCCACAGGAAAGCATCGCCGGTCGGGAGACTCTGGAGAAAATACAAGAGATGCTTCCCGTCTGACGACCACTGAAGAGACCGCGGAATCCCGCCCAGATGGCTAAGAAGACGGATGTGACCGCCTTCTGGTGATGCAACGTAAATAGCTTCCCCGGACGCGAAAGCGATCCAGTCTCCGGCTGGTGACCACGCGGCAGTGTGACATTTTAACCCAGCTATCTGGTATGGCGGCTCACCGGTCGTCGGAACAATCCAGAGCGGATGCTCATCTTCGTGGCCTTCATCGGAAATAACCAGAAGAAACTTGCCATCCGTGCTGATGTCTTCCGGCTGAGGGTTAGGCAGCGGCAAGGCCATCCGCAGAATGGGTCCTCCACTCACCGCCATGCGAGAGAGGATCTCTTTGTCCCCAACGTCCTCGTTGAAATAGAGTTGCTTGCCGTCGGTAACGAGCGTCCACTTGGCCGTGCCATCGCTGGTCAACTGCGTGACACCTGTGATTTGAATCGCTGGTTGACTCGACAGACGCCACGCGATCCCCAGGACAGAGGCCGACAAGATGGATGCGGCAGCAACTGCATAGATAACCGGCCGCTTGATTCGTCTCTTGAGCGATAAAGCTGCGGGGAGCTTGGAAGCTGCGTCCTGTTCGCGCTGGGCCGGCGTGGATGACGCCATGAGCCCAGCGCCACCCGATTCTTCAAACCACCGGTCGATTTCATGCCGGTAGGCAAAGACGGGCTGGCGTTTTCCGCCTGGGACCCGATGCACAGGAAGCCCTTTTTGCTTTTCCCAACGAATCACGGTTCGGACGTGCCATCCGAGGTAGACGGAGATGGCTTCCCACCCGTCTAGCCGGTCGTCTGCCGTGGACTGATTGGTCATGGCTGTTGAAATCCGGGGCAAAACGTGAAACCGAGGACCCGACCGCCCGTAAGGCCAGAAGCCCCAAGGGCAATGTCAACAAAAGTTCATTCCAGTCACATCTTGTCTCTTGCAAAAGACTAGTCCTTGGCCCTTTCATCGCACAAGATAATTTTCGCGCAGAATCAGGCTCCATTACCTTACGGGTCCACGGCCTGCGGCTGGGCAGCGAGCCTAAGAGACTTGACGAGCCAGAACTGCGCGAACCGAGGCTGGTATGGTTGGCTTGGTTCGGAGTTGGAGTTTAGGAAGAACGTCTAGCCGGTTAGTCCGGTTCGCCTTTATTGCTGTTCTGTCATCTCTCATGGCAGGTTGTGGCGGAGGAGGCGGCAGCAGCACAACCCCAGTATCCCCCACCATTACGTCGGTGAGTGTGTCTTGCGCCCCCACGAGCGTCCAGACCGGCCAAACGAGCCAATGCACAGCGACTGTGTCGGGAACCGGAGCGTACAGCTCTGCGATCACATGGTCGGCTGATTCAGGAACGATTACAAGCTCCGGCTTATATACTGCGCCTTCTTCCGTCCCCGCCTCCGGTAAAGCAACAATCACCGCAACCAGCACGCAGGATTCGACTAAATTTGGAACAGCAACGTTCACTGTGAATCCGCCTCCCACCATTACGTCTGTTACCGTAACTTGCTCTCCAGCATCCCTCCTATTGGCCAGTGGGGCCTCATCCACTTGTTCGGCGACCATTAGCGGAACGGGAGGCTTCAGTTCCACTGTCAACTGGACGGCAAGCAGCGGAACGATTACATCCTCGGGCGTCTTTACACCGACAAGCGGAGGCACGAGCACAATCACAGCTACTTCCGCCCAAGACCCAACGAAGTCCGGCCAGTTCTCGATCCCCGTATTTGTCCCCCCTTCAGGTTCCGCTTTTCAGGCGGTTGGACCTGGGGGCGGCAACATTAGTGCTGTCGTCGCAGACCCTTCGTCTTCCGGCACACTATACGCATCCGCACTCCAATCTGGATTATTCAAAAGCACAAACGGTGGGAGTACTTGGAAACGGATTGCCACAAATGTTACTAGTGACTTCACGCGAGCGCAGGGCGTTACTTTAGCTCCGAATGGAACTTTATATGTGCTCTGTGGCTGCGGACCTAACAATGGCAATGAAACCGTCTTCCGAAGCACAGATAGCGGCAACACATTCACCGATATTGGGGAATCGTTTAGTAATGGCGTTTCGTCGGTCTTGCCCGATCCGCTTAATAGCGATGTGATATATTTCACAGACTCTATGGGGGTGGTTTACAGGTCGAAAGATTCTGCTCAAACGTGGTCTGTCTTGACCTTTCCAGGATCTTGCAGTGGCACAATGACTCCTCCGGATTTATCGACCGAGGGAACGCTATACTATGAATCGCCCTGCTCAGGTTTTTATGCTTCAAAGGATTTTGGAAACACTTGGACGTTGCTGAATGGCACTTTCACAGAGATGCTCCAGTTCGCTCAGAGTCCAAGTGATCCGTTGCGCATGTACGCAAGTGTCAACACTTGCGGCAGCAATGGCGGATCGAATTGTCAACAGTTCTTTTCCAGCTCTGACGGTGGCGTGGCGTGGAGCAGCCGCACGGCATCAGTAGAGTTTTGCTCTGGAGTATTTGGCTGCGGCGGAATTGCGATAAGCCCAAGCAATCCTGATGAGCTGTACGGTTTTGCTGATTCAATCTACGTCGCCTCAACGAACTCATGGGACTTTAAAGTTCTTGCCCATTCGACTGATGGCGGATTGTCGTGGTCCCCAGTCAGCTATCCAACTCTCTATCCAGTAATTAACTCAGCGCCCGGGTATTACATGACATCGCTCCAGTGGCTCTCGAACCCCTCCATGCTGATCGGTGTGCTAGCAGAGCATCTTTGGCAAATCCCATTCGATGGTTCACCATGGGGCGATATAGATAAGGGGCTGGCCGCCAACTTCGGTGGGCAGATTGCGATTGATCCGAGTTCCCCAGCCACCGTATATCTCGCAGCCTCAAATAATTCAGGCATTAGTAAGAGTACCGATGGCGGCTCAACATGGAAAAGCACGTTCAACGGGACCGCTGCGTCTGTTGCGGTTGATCCATTCAATTCGAATCACCTCCTTGTGGGGGTTCCTGCTGGTTTAGATCCCCTGACTTACTCAAACGCTCTGCAGGTCTCGAACGACGGAGGAGTTACATGGTCAAACGGCTCAGCATCGACTGGGCTTAGCGACCTTCCCACTATGATCCTCTTTGATCCGACGTCCCGCGGCACGGTGTATATGAGCTCCCAGTTTGGAGGAATATCGAAGTCGAGTGATGGTGGAGTAACATGGTCAACGATCACCGTTGGGTTGAGTAGTCCGTCGGTATATTCGATCGCTCTTGACCCCACAAACTCGCAGATCCTCATTGCTGGCACGGGGGGGGGCACCTACAGATCGCAAGATGGAGGTCAGACCTGGAGTCAAACTAATTCCTCAATAATAACTTCTGTTTCATTTGATCCTAACCACGCTGGAGTTGCCTACGCCGCCTACAAGACATTACTCAAATCAACCGATCACGGGAATTCTTGGATCGATATGACACCCGTGCTGAGCGGGAGCCCATATCTGAATGTAATTGTAGACCCGAAGGTCGCAGATAATCTTCTGGTGATTGCTTCTCTCGACACAGTTGGTTGGTCACCTGACGGGGGAAAGACATGGACGTGGTATCAGAATGTTTTGCCGCAGACCTACTTCACGGTAACTGGGGATTTTGCAAGTGTCGGCGGTGGGATATCGCTTCCCACGGTGGCGTCGAGCAGTCCTGAAGTTCTCTACATTCCGAGCATGACCAGTGGGATTATTTCCCTCACTATGCCGCAGTAAGGTCTGCGGCATCGAGATCTAGATCGCTGGTGGGGAGTTTGTATCCGAACCAAAAGGAGGCAAGAATGTTAGTTTCAGAATCCGTACCATCACTTAATTTGCCGTCAGGAGGCCAATCAGTGAAGACGGACCGCCAAGAGTGGATTTACCGGGGCGGAGCAGGCCTTATTATTGCCCTCCTTCTGTGGTTGGCTTACCAAAATCGGTTCGACGGCGGAGTGCTGCTCCTTCTGGTGCCATTCATTATCGGCACAGTAATTGCGGCATTGCGCTTGACGCCAGTCTCTGCTGCGGTCAACTCAATCGAGAATTGGCTGAAGCGTGGCTCGGCTAACGCCGCAGGGCGTGAAGGCAAGTTCGCGCGATTCTTCCAGCGGCCATTCTTTGGCTCATGCCTCGCCATTTGTGGCCCCACTTCTTAGTAGAAGGATTATGGGAAGTTTCTAACCAGTTAAGCCGAAACCTGAAAGGACAAAACACTGTGAAATACGCCGCGCTTCTCATGCTGACTGCACTTCCGCTCGTTACGCTTGCAGCTCAAGATACCGAAACAGTGCAAGAGCCGGAATACGTCGGAATCGTCTTCGTCCTTGACCCAGCGGGCACACTATCGCCTCTTGAGAGACAGCAGGAAAATATCCAAACGAAAGTGAGAGCCTTCGGTTACGGAGGAGCTCAAAGCCCTTCTGTTTTCAGAGGCCCAAAGTCGCATGTGCGTTTTAAGACTGGTCAGAATATTGAGTTTGTCGTTCGACTGAACATTTCCGGGATCGAACCGGACAGGTTGGTCAAACTGAATATCCTAATGGTATCGAAGGACCAATGCGAGATCATTATGGCGAAAGTGGGTTCGGTGGGAATGATCTCGAAGTCAACAACTGGAGAATCCCTATGCACGTTGAACTTCGCCAAGTATGGAGAACAATCTCTCAAATTCGCCCCATCCGTGTCTCTGGAGCCGGGTGAATACGCGATAACTAGCATGGACGGGCAAAGTGGCTTTCTGTTTGGCATCGACCCTCAGTGAGGCTCTTGCGAAGTATCACCAATGACAACCGATTTCGTCGAGGAAGAATTGACAATGTTAGGACAACGAGATAATGTTGCCTGTCTTGTTAAAGCCTTCCCCCACAGCTCATGAAAGGAAAGAGACCCATGAAACGAACGTTTATTGTTTCTGCGCTGTTGGCAATTATGGTTCCTTCGATTGTTGGTCAGGCCGGTGATCCTGCCACCCTGCAACAAAAACTTAATGCCTCGTTCAAGATCACAATCTTGGCGGCCAACAATTCGGATATAGCTACTCCCGGCGATGTGGTCGAATTGCACAAGGACGGGATCAGGCTGTCTGCCCTGAACACTGTCCTGACGGAGTCGAACACCTACAAGGATGGCAAGATAGGGGGCGGGGCGGCGAAGAGAGCATGGGGTTCGTTTGGAACCTCCCTGCTTCAGGGAGTGGCAGCGGGACTAGACCCTTCAGGGGCAACGACCGTGTCCACCGGTCCTCCGCCACGCATTTTGGCCGCCGGTGACAAGTGCTGGATTCTGGCGATTACGGTTCAGAAGGACGGAGTTGTCTTCAAGCTCATCACCGATCCCAACGACAACGGGATGCGCTATCATGGCGACCTGAAGATTCTATTTCCCAATAAAAAACAGGTGCCAAGCGCGGATGTAATTCTGCCGATGATTGCCGAGGTGCTGAGCGTGGTGCAGTCGGAACCCCCACCCGAGCCGGAAGTCGTGGCACCGCCGCCGCCGCCGCCGACTCGTTATGACGAGCTTGCGCCGCCTCCGTCCCCTCCGGCGCCTGTCGTTACCGTCGGTGAAAGCAGGACCCAGGTGATCACTGACTTCGGCCAGCCGCAGAAAAAATCGGTCGTTGGGGCGAAAACGCTGTACTTCTATACGGACCTGAAGATGAAGGTTACCTTCATCAACGGGAAAGTGAGCAGCATTGACTAGGCTTCGCATATCCGAGACGAAGCGCAGAACCAGCAATTCGAGAGAGGAAAGTGGATCCGATGATGTTAAGCATTCATAGCAAAGCCGCGAGAATTGGCTCTACCGGAGTTATCCTTGCCGGATTTCTTGGCATAGCCACTCTGGCCAATGCAGGCACCAAGAACAACACGCCACCTCCGCCACCGCCCAGGCAGTCGGCGCCAGCTTCCAGGCCTGCACCTGCACAGCCTGCCTACAGGCCTACACAGCCCGCTTCCAGGCCTGCGCCATCACAGCCCACTTACAGGCCAAACCAGCCATCCACCAACAGGCCAAACCAACCCTCTACCGTCAGGCCTTCTCAGCCATCCACCTCCAATCCACGCGGTAACATCGGTGGCGCCGGTGCGCAGGGAAATCACCCCTCTACGCAGATTGCGCATCCCTCCGCCCCCAGGCCGACCGTCGCCAAAGGAACGACCGAGCGCCATGCCCCCAGCGG
Organism: uncultured Occallatibacter sp.; assembly: GCA_964420185.1. Taxonomy (GTDB): domain Bacteria; phylum Acidobacteriota; class Terriglobia; order Terriglobales; family Acidobacteriaceae; genus Telmatobacter. The sequence goes on from CAYQSI010000027.1 coordinate 7,919, forward strand.
CAGCACGGTTCGTATGCGCGCCAACGGCAAACCCAGCGATATTCATGACGCCAAGCGCGGCATGACCGTGAACCACGGGCTGAATGGCGGACGCCGGGTTTCGGTCGAGGACCGCAGCCACAACCGCACTGTCTACCAAAAGGGCCGCGCCGGATACGTGCAGCACCCGTATAAGTACGGCCCCCACGAATTCGTTCAGCGCACCTATGTATCCCACGGTCGGGTTTACAGCCGCAGTTACATGGGCTATCCCTATCACGGCGCCTATCTCAGCATCTACACCCCCGGAGTCTTCTATTCGCCCTACTTCTATGGCTGGGCGTATAACCCGTGGGCTTCGCCGATTATGTTTGGATGGGGGTTCGCCGGCAGTCCCTGGTACGGGTACTACGGCTACTACTTTTCTCCGTTTGAGTCCTATCCATCAGCTTCTTATTGGCTGACCGACTATATGATCTCGTCGGATTTGCAAGCCGACTATGCAGCCCACACGGAGGCTGGCGAAACGGATGGCGAGGCTCCGGCCGTGGCTGGTCCTCCTATGCTAACGCCCGAGGTGAAGCAGCAAATCGCCAACGAAGTGAGGAATGAGTTGGCGCTGGAAAACAACGAGGCGACGCGGACATCGCACCAGCTGGATGTGGACCCCGGCTCCAGCGGCATTGATCGCCTGATGAGTGATGCCGCCAATGGCAAGTCGCACGTATTTGTGGTCGGAGCGTCGTTAGACGTTGTAGATGCCACGCAGGCTGAGTGTTCTCTGAGCGACGGCGATGTGCTGGTGTTGCAAACGGCGCCTCCCGCCGATGCGCCTGCCGTCGATCTTGTCGTGCTGGCCAGCAAGGGCGGGCAGGAGTGCCAGAAACAAGCCACGGTATCGGTGGCGCTGGCCGACTTGCAAGAGATGCAGAACCATATGCGGGAGAGCATCGACCAGGGGCTTCAGGAGTTACAGGCCAAACAGGGCAAGGGAGGGTTGCCGGCGTTGCCGTCCACCGTCCAACCTCAGCCGGCGCCGGCCCCCTACGCGGCCATCGCGCCCCCTCCTGATCCCAACGCGGCCACCGAGATTCAGCAGCAAGCCCAACAGGCCGACATGTCTGAAAAGGAAGTGACGGCCGAGGCCGCGCCGGGAGGCAGCCAATAAGCAGTTGACCAAACGCTTCTCTAACATTGTCACCGAAAGAAAGGATGCACGATGAATTGCACACAATGTGGCTCGTTACTAGATCCGGACTCCGCGTTTTGCGAAGATTGCGGTACAGCGAGCCCGAAGCCCAAGCCCGCCGCTGTCGAGATACCCGCGGCGCCACCAGCCCAAACCGCGGTTGTTACTGAGCGCGCCAGCAGACCCTGTCCCTTCTGCGGCGAACAGATTTTAACTGCCGCTATCAAGTGCCGCTTTTGTGGATCCAACCTTACTGCCGGTGCTCCGCTAGCGCAAGCGCCGGGAGGAATCACGCTGAATGCGCCGTCAGTTCCTGCCATGCCATCGGGAGGGGGCTATGCGGCGGCTCCTTCGATCATCATTCAAAATGTGCAGGCAACGCAGGCGCCTGTCGCCGCGCATCCGGGAATCTACAAGAATCCGGGGATAGCTTTCGCGCTTTCGCTCATTTTCCCCGGCGGCGGTCAGTTCTACAACGGTCATGTCGGAAAGGGGATTTTTGTGCTGGTGACCTTCTGGGCTTTTGGGATCACCTACATCTGGTCTCTTTTCGATGCTCCTCTTTCGGCGCAACGGATCAATCGTTTGGGGTTTTAGCCTATGAACTTTCCTGAGTTGGCAATTTTAGGCGTACTCGTAATCCTTCTGCTCATTGCGGTTGGGTTGCTCAGTTCACGAAGGCTTACTGAACACCTGGTCAGTCGCGGTGTGCTTCCACATCTGTTTCTGGAGCTGATTCCTGTCATTGTGCTGGGAGCTCGACTGGCGGCTGTGGCCATGATCCTAATCGGGCTAGTTCGCTTTCTGGCGGTCTCCGGGCTGCTATCGAGTGAGTGGATAGGGCGCTACGGGCTGGCGTCGCTGCTGGTCGTCCTGGGCATCGCCCTGCTCGGGCTTACCTTTCGTGAACGACGGAGCCCCTAGTATACGTTTGTGCTTGCCTTGGAGAGTAGCGCCCTCCATCGGGGTATAACTCTCTCGGAAAATATGGCAAAGAGCTCTTTTCGGCGGCAAGTCCGAAGAGATGAAAGATGAAAGGAGAGCATGAAGATATTCGACATTCTCAATCCGTTTTTCCATGCGTTGAACGATGGCAAGATTATCCGCCTGACGGTCGCGTGGGTGCTGCGGATTTTGGCAGTTATCACGGCGCTGGTGGGTCTGTTTGGTTTTATTGCGATTATTGGCGTTGGCTTCAAAGCCAATGGAGGGGATCTCGGGACGCGTTCAGCCGGGCTCCTGATTGGGTGCGTGCTTCTCGCGCTCTTCGCTCTAGCCTGGGGATATCTATCTGCTGGCATCCTCACCTTTCGTGCACGTTCGGTAGAAGAATTGGGAGATAGCCACTTCACTGTCCTTTCGATTGTCTCCTTGCTCTTCCGGCTTAACGGCGAACTGGCGTTTGTCACCTATTCGCTACTGGGCGTGGGTGGGTGTCTGTTTGTCTGGTTTACGGACGCCAGCCCGTTTTCCTCATTGGGGATGCTGGGCGAAGAGCTGCCCTTTGCCGGACACGCGGGCACTGGCTTCCTGGGCGGAATCGAGCTGGTCGTTCTCTTTCTGTTGATCGCCTTTGTATGCATCGTCTTCTTCTATGCATTGGCGGAGTTGAGCGTAGTGCTGGTGGAGATTGCTCTGAACACGCGGGGACTGCGTCCGGCTCCGGCGGCTCCGGCAGCAATTCCAGTGTCTTCGCCCCAGCCTGCTCCGTCGGCTTCCTCCACAAGAGCAGAGCATTCTCCCGCCCCTCGCCCGGAGACTCTGCAATGCAGCCAGTGCGGCCATAGCCTCGATGCCGGCTCTACATTCTGCGATGAATGCGGAAAGAAGGTTGATTGATATGGCAAGCAAATTTTGCAACAAATGTGGAAGGGAAATTGTGGCAGGGAAGCGCTTTTGCGCGGGCTGCGGTCAGGCCTTGCCGGTGGCCGCCGCTGCTCCGGCAGCGCCTGCGGAAACCGCCCCACAGCAAGGACCTGTCTCGTGCTGCGTCCAGTGTGGGGCGGCGCTCATCCCAGGCAAGCGATTCTGTAAGCAGTGTGGCCACGCCGTCGCGCCGGCGGAGGACACAGCGCGGGCCATCGTGGAGCAGACGCCGGTTCCTGAGCCCGCCTCAGTTGCCGAGTCCAAGCCGGCAACGGAGCCAGCGGTTTCCGAGCCGGATAAACTGTCCCCGCTTCCCGTCGTAGCCGCCGCTCAATTCGAGCCGGAGGTTGCGTCTTACGTCGAGCCGGAGGTTGCGCCTCCCGCACCTTTCGACTCGCCTCTGGTCAGTCCCGCCCCCGTGAAGCCGGAGGAATCTCAAGCGCCGCCTGTTTCCGCTATTCCGCCGGCTGCCCAGCGCGGCCTGTCGAAGCAGAAGATCGGCATCGCCATCGGCATAGCAGCAGCGGTGTTGATAGCGGCTGGCGGCCTCTGGGCATGGCACGTTCATGCGCATCGCATCGCTCCCGCAGCGGTCAACCTGCCGGTTATTTCGCAACCTGCCACGGCGCAGAATCAATCCGCCGCGACGGCAACTCCGCCGCAACCATCCAAGCCATCTCCTGGCGCCACTGTACCCACTGCATCTACTGTCCCGCAGCGGAAGACAGTTGCGCCGCAACCCACACCACCCGTGCCCCAGCCTCCTCCGCCTCCTCCCACGCCGGCGCCGCCGCCTGCATCACTGCGTTCAGGCGTACTGCACTATACGGGAGCGCCGGTGCCTCACAACGGAACGGTGGTCTTCGATCATCTGCCCAAAGCGCGGCTCCGGTTCAACTTTGACCGCCAGGCGTGGCTTCTTACCCTCAAACTCAATCCGGACGGCACCAAAAAAGTGACCATGACTTCGCTCCAACCGGGCTATCAGACCAGTTGCAACCTGGGATGGGAGATCGTCGAGTAGCACATAACAAGCGGTGAGTTCTCCACCGGCGGCGAACTCACCGCATCAATCGAGCGGTTAACACTGTTGGCTTACTGGCAGTGCGGAATGAAGAAAGGAAGTGACGGTCGTGCATTTCTTGTCGAGGCGTAGAAAGCATTTTTGCGTTGCTGCTCTTTTATGCGGTACGTCGGGAACTGGCGTATCGGTTCAGGCTCAGATGAATACAGAATGTAAAGGACCATTCGGGTTATCGATGCATGATGCATATTGATTGATAGATCCTAAGGGTGAGAGGTGCGGAACGGTGAGGCAGGCAGTCCCGCTTTGTTGAATAGATTGCATACAGGATCGTCTGACCAACCATAACGGGCCTGAGTTGGAGATGGAACGCCTGGGTTCGTCAAGACCACCGTTGCTCCATCGATATCGGCCGTGGCGGGAACGAATTTTCCGTCCTCTCCGGCGATCTCAAATCCCTGAAGCTGTTTTCCTTTGGCCGCGAGTCCCTCATCCGCGTGTTCAAAGTACAAACGCAACAGGTTACCCTCACGGCTCATCGAGCGGTAGAGCGGGCCTGAAGCTTCGACCGGTTCTCGATAGACCATGGCTCTCGCCGCGAGCGCAAGTCTGAATCCCACATCCTGCTTATTTTTCGGGTGTATATTTTGCGAATCGCCAATGTCGATGGTCACAACCATTGCGGTATTCGCCAGCGTCAGCGCCTCACGCTGGGCCTCGCGAACCTCAGGCCAGTGATCCTCCTCTTCCGTGTGGTAGTTGGCGATCTGAACAAAAAGGAACGGAAAATCGCCCTCCGACCAGGCAGCTCTCCAATCCTGAATGAGCGTCTGAAAGAGGCGCCCGTACACGGGATACCGTAGTGAATCCGCGTTCGACTCGCCTTGATACCAGATGACTCCTCGTATAGGAAAGCGCGTCAGCGGAGCAATCATGCCGTTGTAGAGCGCCGCTGGCGCCCAGGAATTGAAGACGGGATGCCATGGCAGTCTGAGATTTTCATTCCCACCTGCGCCGCTCTCCTCCTCAATCTTTTTGCGCTCCGCAGCCTCTGTGCGTAAAGTCGCAGGTTCCGCATCCGCCATGCCAGCCCATGCTGAGAATACCGGCATCAAGGATGCATCTTGCGACAAAGCGTGCATGCTGGTCCATGCTTCGGCAGGTGTTCCGCCCCACGCCGACTCGATGATGCCTATGGGAACGTGTTCCCGGCGCACAAGTTCACGAGCAAAAAAGAAGGCAACTGCCGAAAAGTCACCGGCTGACTCGGGGGTGCAAATGCTCCACGGCGTTGTCACGGCCAAGTCCTCTTGCGGATAGTCGGCATAGCGCTGCTTGATGTTCAGAAGCCGCACCTGCGGGAGAGATGCTCCAGCGATTTCCTGTTTTGCATTCTGCGCATCTCGCAGCGAGAAGCCCATGTTCGACTGGCCCGATGCAACCCACACATCTCCGACGAGCACATCCGCCAATGTAATTACGTTGGTTCCGCGAATGGAAAGTACAAAGGGCCCGCCGGGGCCTCCAGACGGAAGTTGCACCGTCCAGCGGCCCAGCGAATCCGCGGTCGATATACGTTGTATTCCGCGAAAGGCCACTGTAACTGTCTCTCCGGGCGCTGCATCTCCCCACACATGCACCGGCTCATCTCTCTGGATGACCATGTGATCCGCAAAGATTGCAGGAAGACGAACAGCTCCGTAAAGCGGCAAAGAAACACACCCGAACACAAACAAGAGACAACTGCGCGTCCAGAAATCCATCCTATTCAACCGCCTTTCGCTTCTTACTTACTCGACGGAGGATAATACTTTTTTGAGCCAGAATCTTTCTTTTTGGCTCCGATTCAGTGGAATTGTACTCCTCCCGAGAGGAATTAAGAGACTAACTCGCGTTTGCGGTGAAAAAACAGGCAGGCCAAGGTCACCCCGGACTCATCGTAGCCAGTGAAGTAAGCATGCGGATGTGCGTTAAAGTCCTTGACGAGGGTTGCGAAGAGCCGTTCGCTAATGGACGTTACTCGCTGAACGGATGGTTCGCAGCGGGGCTTAGTTGATCGTCAAATCCGCGTTGAGCGGGGTGTTTTCGCTGGAGTCGCCGACGCGGATGACAAATTTGCCGCGATCGATGGTCCACTTATGCGCAGCCTCATCCCAGTAGCTGAAGGCGCGGGCGTCCAGGTTGAGGGTTACGTGCTTTATTTCGCCGGGCGCCAGGCGGACTTTCTCGAAACCTTTCAGCTCGCGCTCCGGCCGGCTGACCGTGGCCGAAGGGTCGGAGACGTAGAGTTGGGCCACATCCGCGCCGGCTACGCGGCCGGTGTTGGTCACGTCGAAACTAACCGCGACGGTCGAGCCGGATGCAGCCGTGGCAGGCACTTTGAGCTTCGAAAAGCTGAAGGTGGTGTAGCTGAGGCCGAAGCCGAAGGGGAAGAGCGGGTGCTTGCCGGTGCTGGTCCAGTAGCGATATCCCACCATCAGCTTGTCTCCGTACTTCACGTGGGGGATGACATAATCCAACGGCGGCTTGTCGTTTTCGGTCACGTGCAGCGCGGTGTCTGCGCCCTTGATGGGATAGTAGTAAGCGAAGGATGGATTCTCCTCCCAACTGCGGTCGAAGCTGACCGGCAGCTTGCCCTCCGGATTGTGCTTGCCGAAGAGAACCTCGGCGACGGCCGTTCCGCCCTCCTGGCCGGGGTAGTAAGTGTGGAGCAGTGCCGGAACCTTATCCAGCCAGCGCCGTGTATCCGCGCCGCCGCCTGCGGTCAGAGTAACGATAGTGTGCGGATTGGCTGCCGCAACGGCCTCGATCAGCGCGTCCTGTCCCCAAGGCAGTTCGAAGGTGCGGTCACTAGCCTCGCGCTCCGTCTCGGGGTTGAAGCCGACGGCCACAACGACCACATCCGCGGCGGCTGCGAAGGTCTTTACCCCGGCTGCGATGAGATCCTGCTCATAAGCGATCCCAAGGCCGAAGCGGACGCCTGGGGAGCGGGGCAGATACTCAGCCACGACCTGCACGGTCTGGCCAGCATTCAGGTCGAGCGTTGTCGATTGCGGGACCTGGCCATCGATCTCAGGATGGGCAAGCACCTGATTGCCGTCGACCATCACCTTGTATTCATCGCCGCCCCAAGACTGAGAGAACGCTAGAACCAGATACCTGCCGCTCTTGGCCGGCGTGTAACTGGCGGTGTAGCGGATGCTGCGCTGCGCCTTGGCCTCGGGTTGCCACGGTCTCTCGTTCCAGTCGGCGATGTTCGGCAAAGATATAACTTCGGGCGTGCCGGTGAAGTCCTTGCTGGGGTAAGTGGCCACCTGGACGCCGCCCTTCCACGCGGTTCCCTTGAAAACATCGCTCATATTGGGCAAGCCGCGGCTGTAAAGTACGCTGACGCCGGGGCCAGCCAGGTTGGCGATGCCGGTGAGGATGCTGACAGGCTCGAAGGCCGGAGTTTCCGCCGCGCCTCCGCCGCTGGTCACCGCCGGCCAGGCGTCGGGGCCGATTACGGCAATGGTCTTGACCTTGGCCGGGTCCAGCGGCAGCAGGCGGCCGTCGTTCTTGAGCAAAGTGAGGCTCTCTCGTGCGGCGTCCATGGCAACTGCGCGATCAGCTACCGAGTAAGTTGAATCGGCCGGATCAAATTGCGGGCGATCCAGGAAGCCATAGCGCAGCATGGTCCTCAACAGCCGTTGCACCTTGTCGTCGATGGTGGATTCTTTTACCGAGCCCTCTTTGACCGCGGCCAGCAGCGTCTTGGCGTTCATGAAGCGCGGACTGGGCATCTCCAGGTCCAGGCCGTTGTTGGCCGCCGCCGCGCCGTCATAGGTGGCGACCCAATCCGACATCAGAATCCCCTTGAAGCCCCACTCCCCCTTGAGTATTTTCAGATTCAGAAATTCGTTTTGGGTGGCATGGACGCCGTTGATCAGGTTGTAAGAGTTCATCACCGCATCCACGTGGGCCTGGGTGACGGCGGCCTCGAAAGCTGGCAAATAGATCTCGCGCATCGTCCGCTCGTCCACTTCCACGCTCACGTTGTGCCGGTTGTACTCTTGGTTATTTAGGGCATAGTGCTTGACTGTGGCGATCACGCCTTGCGACTGGACGCCTTCGATATATGGCACCGTCATGCTTGCGGCCAGGAAGGGATCTTCACTGAAGTACTCGAAGTTGCGGCCGTTCAACGGCGAGCGGGCGATGTTGACGCCGGGGCCGAGCAGAATATGGACACCGCGGGCGCGGGCATCCCGGCCCAGGCCCTCGCCGACCCTGCGCGCCAGCGCCTGATCCCAACTGGCAGCCAGCGCGGCTCCGCCCGCATAGGCGGTGGTCGGCCCCCAGGTGCGCACGCCTTCCGGGCCATCGGACATCTTGAAGCGCGGCAAGCCGATTGCCGGCGCGGGACGGGTAAACATCTCATCGATGCCACCCAGCAACTCAATCTTCTCTTCGAGCGTCAGCCTGGCCACCATGGCATGGGCCCGCGCCTCAATTTGCGGCGAGTCCGGCGCGGGCGCCTGTGCGAAGGCAGTCAGGGCGCAACCCAGCAGCAGCGAGAGCAGCGACGCGATGCACAAAGGCAAAAACGATTGAGTAGATAATCTCTGTGATTTTCTCATAATCGGAAATTGGTACTTGATTTGCCCTTTGGATGAATACCAGAGTTCCTTTTTTATGCCTTGGCCGCCCAAATTCTGTCACCTTTGAGAGCCATCAGCTTCGCTTCCCGCGGGTGCGCTGGAGACTGGGCGGACAGGTCGACTCGCGAATCACCAATTCGGGCAGGATCGCCGCTGCATGCGGAAATATTGCCTGCCCGCGAATCCGTTGCAGCAGGATGCGCGCGGCCGTCATGCCCATCTGGTGCAGCGGCTGGCGAATGGTAGTCAGGCTGGGGTTGTGGTACGAGGCGCTCTGGATGTCGTCGAAGCCCACCACGGAAATGTCTTCAGGAACGCGTAGGCCATGGTCCTTAAAGGCGCGGATTGCACCGATAGCGGCCAGATCGTCATAGCAGACCAAGGCGGTGAACGGAGCGCCGCCCGCCAGCAACTCGGTCGCCGGACCATAGCCCAGCTCCGGCGTGGAGACCAGCGACCTTAATTGCATGATCAGCGCGGGCGAAACCTCCAACTTGAGTTCTCGCGCCACGGCCATCATGCACTCCCAGCGGTCGTCGGCGTCGGAGCTGTGGCTGTCGCCGCGCATGAAGGCAATCTTGCGGTGCCCCAATTGAAAAAGATGCCGCAGGGTCAATTCTGCCGCCCGTCGCTGATCCAGTATGACATCGGTAACGCCTTCGATCTTACGTTGACCGGCCACTGAGACCACCGGAAGCTTCATGCCGTGCTTCAGCACCGTGTCGATCAGAATGAACCCCTCCACAGAACGGTCCATCAGCAAGCTCGAGTACTCCTCAATCAGGTCGGGTTTGCGCCGATGGCTTGCGGTCAGGTAGAAGTATCCTTCCTCAATGAGAAACTCCTCCACGCCGGCCAGCACCTGCGTGGCATAACTGTCGCTCAATTCCGGTACCAGCACACCCACCGAAAAGGACTGTCGCTTGCGCAGCGACCGCGCATAAAAGCTGGGCCGGTAGTCAAATCTGGCTGCCGCCTCCTTCACCCGGTCGCGGGTCTCTTGCGGGATCGAGCGCACGCCTGGAGCGTTATTCAGCACCAGCGAGATAGTGGCTGGAGACAGGTTTAGATACTCGCCCAGCGTACGCAGGCCAATGGGTTGCTTTGGTTCCGGTTCGGTCCCTGATCTTGTTGGTTTGGGCATACATTCCTGTTGTAACACCCTTGGCAACGCTGGGGGTGTGATTTCCATGATTCTCCCCTTTTCAGGCCATGCACACCCCTCCCAGGCAGTCGTGGCGCGCTGGTTGTTGCAAACCTCCGTAGCCGTTACAGCGGTTCTTGAAGAGGGCGACACCGAAACTACTGTCGCCCAGTGTGGGCTTACTGCTCGAAGAGGGCTCTCAGCGGCAGGTCTGCGTCGCTGTGATGGAAACAGAAGCGACCTTACAGCGTCGGCACAACAAAGAGGGTGATCGATTGCGCCGGGAAAGTGTAGTTAGCGATGGTGCTGCTCTTGCCTCCCGACACTGGTGGTGTAACAGTCACTGCCGGCTGCGCGACGATGGCAGCCAGATTGGCGTTGCTGTAGAGGTATGCCTGTGCGGTGGTTATGGTTGCCGGGAGGCCTGAAAGCGAGAGCGTGCTGGTCAGCGGGCCGTAGGTCTTGTTGATGACCACTACGGTTACCGCGCTGTCGGAGGCGCGCAGAGCGGCATAGACAGAGAGCGTACCCTGGTTGGCGTTGGCGGTGCCGCTGGTGGACGGCAGAACCGTGTCGCCAAAGGTCGATTTGTTTCCGTCGTAGTTGCGATAGATTGCGAAAGCCATATTGCCGGGACCCTGAGTGTTGTATGCCTGCGTCGGCCAAAGAGCGCCCAAATCCAGGCCTTCGCGTCCGAAGATACCCAGAATATCCGCTTGCGTCACCGCGCCGTTGATGGATTCCAATCCTCCGAAGTTATATTCATCGATGGCTAGCTTGGTGCCGGGGTAGTCGTTAGCGACCCACGTCTTCATCATGTTAATCAGTTTCGGAGCCTGTTGCGGAGGCGAGCAGCTCGTAGTGTAGTTCGTATCCGTGATGTAGTTCGGTTGAGGGTAATTGTTCGTGGGGTCGGTATAGGTCGGATCCCAGAAGACGCGCGTCGAGTTCAACCGTGCCTGTTGCGCGCCGGTATTGCCTGCCGTGGTCAGGCCGGTGTTGTCGGCCGCGAAATAGGTGTGCAGGTCCACATAGTCCAATAGCCGCTTGCCATAAGCGGTTTCAGCCGCTGCGAACTGCTGTAGATAGTATTCGATGAACGGCACGCCCGCGTGTGCCTTCCGGTCGACCGGGTTGCTCCACGGCTCATAGCAGGGGCCTGCGCCCCATCCATCCCAAATATCCTCCATGGAATAGAAGTATGCCCACCAATAGTCGATTACAGGCCCGCTTACTTCGGCGGTCGGATCGGCAATCTTAATGGCTAGGGCCGTGCCAATTCCACCCTTGGTCACCTCGTCATAGGTGAATGGACTGGGATGCACGTCGCGATGTACTGCGCTCCACCAGGTGGGTTCGTTGTCCAGATCCCAGATGGCCACCCCTTTGCCGCTGGCGGCATTGCCGTAATTAGGATTGGTCACCAGGGAATTTACCCAACTGCCTGCCCAGGTGCCCTGGGCCCACGATGTTGTGGCCGCGCTAGCCGCGGGTGGAGTTGGAGGAGGCTCCGAGATGCTGGTGACATCCGCAAACGCTGACGTTCCGGCGCCCATGATGTCGCAGCCGCCGGAACTCGTGCAGCCACCGCTCCCGTCGGGGTAAACGCCGTCGCCGCAAATGCCGTTGTAACTCTCCTGGCCAGGGTACAACGCTTGGGTGAAACTACAGGCCCCCGCAGTGCTATTCGCCACCCAGCCGAGCACGGGCACGGTGCCCAGCGTCTTGACGCCGATGCTGGCCGCGCTCGTCACCAGCCCGGTGAAACTGCCGCCGCCCCACATGTTGCCGGCGCCGGCGAAGTTTTCAAAGTACCAGTCGCTGGCGGAGTTGGTCATATTGTTTTGGTAGTTGTATCGGGAGATGTCGTCGCCGCCCCAGCGGGCTACGCTGGTGTGAGCGGTCGTGGCCGAGGCCGTGTCCAGATAGTATGCGTTCATCCCGTAGATGAGCGGGCTGATGGCATTGCCCGGGCTGCTCACATCAACGGTCAGCGCCGGGCCCGCGGCCGTGGCCGGAGGGCTGAGAGTTACGGTGACGCTGCCGCTCTTGGACGTGTTTGCGGTGCTGGTGGCCGTAACCGTTACGCTTGCTGGAGCCGGGTAGGGCGTGGTGTAGAGGCCGCTTGCGCTGATCGTGCCGGGGCTCAGGCTGCTGCCTGAAGGCGGGGCCACTGACCAGGTCACGGCTGAGCTGACCGTACCGTTAACGGCGGCTGTGAACTGAACGGTTCCTCCGATGGTCGCGGTCGCGGGATTGGGCGTTACGGCGACCGCAGGAACGGTGTAGTTGGCCGTGACTGTCGCAATGGCATTCATCGCCACTGTGCAGGTGACGGTGCTGGCTGAGTTGCAACCTGTCCACGAGGAAAAGGTGTTGCTGCCGGACATGGCGGGCGCGGTCAGCGTGACGGATGTCCCGGCATCATAGGTGCGCGTAAAGCTCGTTGTGCCGTTCGTCGCGCCGTTCGTGTCCGCGGGAGACACGCCGACGGCCACGCCGCTGGCAGGGTTGGACGAGTCAACCGTGAGCAGGTACGTCGTTACCGGAACGGTATAGTTGGCGGTGACCGTCGCGTTGGCATTCATCGCCACGGTGCAGGTGACGGTGCTGGCAGAGGTGCAACCTGTCCACGAGGAAAAGGTGTTGCTGCCGGAAGTGGCGGGCGCAGTCAGCGTGACGGATGCCCCTGCATCATAGGTGCGCGTGAAGCTCGTTGTGCCGTTCGTCGCGCCGTTGATGTCCGCGGGCGCAACGCCGACGGCCAGGCCGCTGGAGGGGTTGGATGAACCAACTGTGAGCAGGTACGTCGTCACCGGAACGGTGTAGTTGGCGGTGACCGTCGCGTTGGCGTTCATCGCCACGGTGCAGGTGACGGTGCTGGCAGAGGTGCAACCTGTCCACGAGGAAAAGGTGTTGCTGCCGGAAGTGGCGGGCGCAGTCAGCGTGACGGATGCCCCTGCATCATAGGTGCGCGTGAAGCTCGTTGTGCCGTTCGTTGCGCCGTTGATGTCCGCGGGTGCAACGCCGACAGCCAGGCCGCTGGAGGGGTTGGATGAGTCAACCGTGAGCAGGTACGTCGTCACCGGAACGGTGTAGTTGGCGGTGACCGTCGCATTGGCGTTCATCGCCACGGTGCAGGTGACAGTGCTGGCTGAGGTGCAACCTGTCCACGAGGAAAAGGTGTTGCTGCCGGAAGTGGCGGGCGCAGTCAGCGTGACGGATGCCCCTGCATCATAGGTGCGCGTGAAACTCGTCGTACCGTTCGTCGCACCATTCGTGTCGGCGGGAGACACACCGATAGCGACGCTGCTGGAAGGGTTGGATGAATCGACCGTAAGCAGATACGTGACTGGGGGAGGGGGGGTGCTTCCGCCACCACCGCCGCAGCCCGTTATCAACACGCTCAGCCCAATTCCCATCCAAGCCGCCGCGTTCCACCGCAACTCTCTCATGCCGATTCTCCCGATCCGTTCAAAGCCCTCACCCCAGCCAAACCGGAATGCAAGACAGTTCTTCCCATGGTTACATTGGAATGTGCCCTTGCAGCGTTCCTTAGTCTTGGGGGTGGTTCGATGCGCGTATGAACCCGCATATTTTTTGACCGGGTTTGCAACAATGCGGGAGCGATTTCTCTCTCCCGCATTGTTCTTCCCGGATGGGTACGTCAGTTCTATTGCACGGTCACATTAATCGTATACGGCAGAGATATCTGGTTCTGGCTTCCATATACGGTTATGGGTCCCTGGGCTCCTTGAACCACCACGCCGCCAACTTCCTGCGCAGTTATAATCACCGAATATGTTCCTGACGGAGTTGTGAGGACTGGGGAAGTTCCAAGGATCTTGGTGCTGCAGGCGGTCATACCGACAATCGCGCCGGTAAGAATCACCAAGCAAAGCAACATCAAGATACGCCCCTTGCGGCCCGACTTGCGGCCAAACGCAAGGCCCGCCAGACCCACCCCGAACATGGCTGCAAATTCGTAGGGTGAAGGCTGGGAGTTTTGGCTGGTGGTGGTTCCCGCGGATACATTCGTGTTAACGGTGACCTTGATCGTTTGCGTTACCGCTGGATCATTGTTGACATTCAGCTCATCCGGATGGAGCACCCCGTTCGAATCCGTGTAATTGCCGCCGCTAAATGTACACGTTGCACGAGCCGGTAAGCCCTGGCACGCAAACGCCAGCGGAAGGGTGTAGTTGTTCAACGATTGGCCTACGCCGGATAGAGGGTAAGCGGAATTTGTGTTCACTCCGCCATAACCCAAGACTGAGGCTATGGTCAGCGTGGCGCTTCCCGACCCGGACGAGGAAACAGTAAGTGTTCCCGGATTGGGGGTGATCGCTACGGCTGGATTTCTGAGTTCCTCAAATAGGATGGGTTTGCCAGCACTGGTGGTTGTTGCCGTCGAGGCCAAATAATTTGCATCACCGCTGTAAACAATAGAGGAGATAAGCTGGGGCGTAACCAGGTCCGGTGCGACGGTGTCTTGTGCAATCGGAAGGCAGCCGGGGTTGAAGGTCATCGTGCCAGGGGCATTTGGAACCTGAGCGGCATTCGAACCGGAACCCAAGGTAAACGAGCCATCCGCATTGTTGCCGCACACTGAGGTTGTTCCCTGCATAATAAAGATTTCCCCGGTCGGAATCACCGAACCAGCGCCCACCACCGTCACCAGATAATTGGTGTAGTAAGCCGCGCCAAACACAGTCGTGTTGTAGGGTATATCTCCATCTTGCGTCGTACTTATACTGTACGGCGGCGGCGTAGGAAGAATCAGTGTGGGGGCCCCTTTCCCAATCGTGGCGGTAGTCGAGGCTGTGGACGTGCCGTATACCCTGTCGCCGATGTACACAACGCTGAATGTGTGGCTCACGGCCGTGATCCCAGTGTAGGTAATCGTAACCGTGCCGTTCTTCAGGGTAGCGGCAGCCTGCGCTACGCCGTCCACAGAGATAACTACTTGCCCTGTCGGAGCAACGCCGGTACCGCTTGCCGAAACCACAGTGACGGTTACCGGGATACTGATAACATTTGCGGTGCTGCCCACGCTAATGGTGGTCTTGCTATTCGCCAGAGCCGCCCCAGTTCCCGAGGCGTCCACAACAGCGGAATTCGCTGCATTGCTCTGAATCGTAATCACGGTGCTCAGGGGGCCTTGAATTCCAGGTCCTGGATTCATGGTCACGTTCACCGTGCACGTTCCTGCCGGGTTCACGGAACTGGCGCAACCTGCCGCGCTGAAATCCTCCGCATCGCTGCTGAGGAAGCCGGTAACGGTCAGCGCGGAATTTCCAATGTTCAACACATCGGCCACCGCCGTTCCCACAGACCCAAGGGCCGGTGAACCCGTACTGACTAACCCATTGATGCTCACCATGTGCAAGTTCAAAGCCGTTCCATCTGCCAGGTACACGTTGCCCTGCTTATCCAGAGCCAGGCCCGCGGGATTGGTCACGCTGGCTCCGAGGGCTGTCAGGGCGCTCGGATTCAGCGCGCCGTTCTGATACGGGATGCGCACCGCACCGCCGCTCATGGCAACATAGACAGCGCCCGATGGGTCAACCGCCAAACCGGTGGCCGCGCCCAGCGAGCTCAGCAAGACCGACTGCGTACCGTTCGGTTGCAATTCGATGAGGTTCGCGTTGTCGGCCACGTATAGATTGTTGCTGCCATCAACGGCTACCACCGATGGGGCGGTAAACCCGGCGGTCAGATCGGTTTCCGTCTGAGCCGTGGAACCGAAGGTTCCGCCGGCGTTGCGCAGTTCGACGACCCGCGCATTGGCTGGGTCAGCAATATAGAGGTTGCCCAGTCCATCGGCCGCCAGCTTGGCGTTGGCGCCCAAGCCTGTCTTCAGCGTCATCTGGCCAGCGGCGTTCAGGCCGTTGGAGGTCATGGGCACTTCGAAGATGCTGCCGCTATCGGCAATGAACACATCTCCTGCGCCATCGACTGCAACTCCCGTCGGTGCCGTCAACCCTGTGCCCACGGGAACGCCAACAGTGGCTGCAGCGGATCCCGCAGGATACTTCAGGACTGTTTTCAGACCGGCATCCGCCACATAGGAATTGCCCGCTGCGTCGGCTGCCACTTGGCCCGGTTTCATTAGACCCGATCCGATCGCGGATTCCAATGCGGGGGTAACGGAAACAGCCGCGGCTTGTCCAATGCCGTACAGCGTCATCGAGGCTATAGTGTTGCCCCGCGCATCCGCCATCAGTAGTTTGCCAGAAACCCCGCCAGCAGCCTGCGGGCTCAAAGCAACATTCACAGAGCAAGTGCTCTGCGCTGTATAGGCCGTTCCTGTCGTGCAGGTTCCGCCGCTGACAACGGCGAAGTCCGTAGTCTTGGAGCCTGCTTCTTCAATTGTTATGGTGGCTGGAGTTACGCCCGCGCCCAACCCGAAATTGACAGCAGACGCCGTCCCTGGCGTCCCGGGAGCGGCAGACCCCAGGTTCACATTCGCCAAAGCAACCGCGGCGACGTCGTTGATTCCGTTCCAGCCGCTCCAGGAGCCGGGCTTGGTCGGGACATACATGATTCCACGAAGGAGATCAAAGTCGACATTCGCATAAGTTGGAATCGCAGCCAGCAGATACGCATCATTCGGATTCGGGGTGCCGTTTTCGTTGGGAACCAGATACACCCCGTCATTATTATCGCCAACATAGACGTTCCCAGCGGCATCTACAGCAACGCCCGCCGGATTAGAAAGACCCGGATCCACACGCATGAGGGATTTCTCATTGGCCAAGCCAGTTGTTCCGGCAGGAATACGCAGAACGGCGCTACCGCCATCTTCGAGGAAGTAGATATTGCCGGCGTTGTCGATGGCCATTGTCTTGGCACGGCCCGATAATGAGACAACCGTGTTGCCATTGCTAAAATTCCCGTTGGAATCGACCGAATACGAATAGATAGCGGGCGCATTCTCCGCGCTCACTACCATGGTCGCGGTTCCATTAGTCACATTGGAGCTTACCGCGAGAGCTCCCGCCTGGAACCAGTTCGGACTGGCGCCAAGGTTGGCCCATGTATAGATGGTGTTGTTCGAGCCTGAGAGATTCCAAGTGTGGTTTACATTATCATAAGGAATTCTCATCAAATCGGAGTTCCAGTTTTGCCCGATCCATAAATTATCCCAGGGATCGATGGCTACGCCCATATTGCCCCAGCCACCAGCTGGACCGGAATTACCGGGAGAGGCAAGCGTGATCATCGCCCCGCCGCCTGCCGGAAACTCATACAAGGCGCCTTGTTCAAAGTCATCGATGACAAGATCGCCCTTGCTGGAGATCGCTGTGTTCCATACCTGCCCCCATGTTGCCGGATGGGACGCAACGGCGCTGGGCGGGCCGGATACCACCGCTGGAACCAGGCCAAGACCAGACAGCGCAAACGAGGAAAGAACATTGCCACTTGCATCCAGCAATTCGAGTTTGCCGGAAACATCGCCAGTTGTCTGCGCGTTCAATGCAACTTCCACTGTGCAGGTACTGCCTGCGGCATAGTACGTGTTTGCCTTGCAAGTACTGCCGCTGAGAACGGTGAAATCCGTAGCGGTGCCTGTTTCTACAATCTC
This sequence comes from uncultured Occallatibacter sp., assembly GCA_964420185.1. Lineage (GTDB taxonomy): Bacteria > Acidobacteriota > Terriglobia > Terriglobales > Acidobacteriaceae > Telmatobacter. Next base: position 25,349 of record CAYQSI010000027.1, read on the forward strand.
AATATTGGCTAAAGTTGTGTTTGCGGCAAACCCGAAAGTGACAGTTTGCGCCGTCCCTTGTACTCCACTAGCAGCCGTCCCAAGACTCACGCTTGACAAGGCAACTGCGACAACGTCGTCGTATACTGTGCCGCTGGGTGATTTCCAGCCTTTCTTCGAAGTCGGGGTGGTGGGAACATACATGATTCCACGCGTGAGATCAAAGTCGACATTGGCATCGGCAGGGATAGCGGCCATCACAACTGCGTCATTCGGATTCGGAGTCCCGTTTTCGTTGGGAACCAAGACCACACCGACCACTGAATCGCTGATATAAACATTGCCGGCCGTGTCCACCGTCACGCCGTCAATGTTCGACAGCACCGCCGACCCGCCCACCACGGGATCAACCCTGGTCATCGACGCTTCGCCGGTCAATCCGCTTTGGCCGGCAGCAATCATCAGGATCCCGGGCGCGCCGCCATCCTCAAGAAAGTAGATGTTCCCGGTGTCATCGAGCGCTATCGATCTCGGCCGGCTTTTTAGGCCCGTAGCGATAATGACGGCACTCGCTGCCGGAGCGCCCGCCGGGATCTCGATGATCCCGTCGAAGGAGTTTTCATTCCCGAAGGCCACCGTCCCGCTGGTGTTGAAGGAGATGGCGTCAGGATGGCACCATCCGCCCACTGGCGAGCCACTCGTTGCGTTCTGCCCATACTGGTAGGCAGCGGCCGCATTCCATGATTTGGTGGCGGGAACATACGGAATGTCCCAGAGGTAGCAGTTTGACCAGTTGTTTCCCACAAGCACATCGCCTGTCAGTGGATTGACCGCGACGCCGTTGACTGTCCAGCCACCGTCGCCGCCGAGTATGCTGCCCGATGGAATTAGCGTGATCATCGCCCCGCCGCCAGCCGGAAATTCATACAAGGCGTTCGCTGAAAAGTCCATGACGAAAAGGTCGCCCCAGGGGGAGATGGCTGTGTTCCATACCTCCTCGAATGCCGGATGGGGCGCAATGGCGCTGAGCGGGCCGGTTGCAACCACTGACGAATTTGCACCTGCCCAGGCTCCCTCGCACAGACAGACACTGAAGAGCAGCAGCGCTAGAGCAATCTTGGCGAACCCGCGCAAAGAGATGATCGACTCGGTGGCCATAACAATCCTCCCAAAATCTTCTTCGAGCAACATCGCGAGTGGCCTTGTTCCACCCGGGCATTGAGGCTTTTTCATTTGCTGCTTTCAGGGAGCTGCCTCGCGCCCCCCAAAAGCCCTGTTCCGGCCGCTTCTCTACTTCAGCGGCCCTTATTGCACGGTGACAGGCAATATTAAGTTCGGCTGCGGCAGCGGCAGCGTAGCATTCGCGTTGTACTGGAACACCGCTATACCGACGTTGTAAGAGCCTGCCGGAGTCTTGACAACAGGCGCTGGCGGCGTATGGGTGTAACCGCTATTGTTGCAAGCGGTCACGCCGAAGAATGCGCCCGCGAACAGCAGCATCAAGCAGATGATGGTGAGAGTGCGTCCGTTGAATCTGCTCTTCCTGCCGAACACCAGACCAATCAGGCCGAAACCGAAGATACCGGCAAGAGACCACGGCGGCGTCCCCGATCTGAGAACGGAAGCCGTGCTCACATTGACGGGCACATTGGTGCTGATGGTCATGTGGATTGTGGCCGACCCGCCGCTAACGAGCGGAATCGCGTTATTGTCGAAGGTGCACTCCGCGTATTGGGGAACGCCCGATATGCACTGCGGAACGAGCGATATATCATGCCCGCCATATCCGGCGATCGATTGCAGGGTAAGAGTAACCGTGCCGGGTGTGCCGGCGGTCACCGTCAGTGTCGCCGGTGTGGCTGTGATCTGCACGCTTTCAGGGACAACCTCGAAGGCAGGGACCGCTACACTCGCCGGCGCGTAATTCTGATCGCCCGAATAGACAATCGTAAGCGAGTATGCAGCCACCGCAAGATTGCTGGTGTTGAAGACCGGGTTATCCAGGGCGATCGGATCCTGGGTGGGATCTGCCGGCTTCGATCCATTCATGACCCGCAGAGTCCCGGTCGGCGTTCCCACGTTAGAGGACACGCTCATCGTCAGTTCGGCAGTGTCCTGGTATTTCACGTATGTGGTCGACCCAACCTTGTATGTGGTTGGTACAAGGACGCTGACACTGGGGGTAGCCAAGCCTACACTGAACGCCGCCGAAGCAGTACTGACTGCGAAGTCCGGAGCGGTCCCAGCCGTACCGGACCCCTGGTAGACAACGCTGACTTTGTAATTTCCGCCCCCGAGCTTTGTGAACGGGAAGTTGGCGACACCAGCACTATTCAATGTCGCGGTAATCGACCCGTGGCTGGTGAGCGACAGTTTCACTACCCCCTGCGGGGTGCCGACACAACTTGATGGATCCCCCGCGGCGAGGGCAACTTTCACAGCTATCGCCTCCGCCCCCGGGTACGTGGTAGCTCCGACTCCCGTGATGGTGGTCGTCGTCGTGCAGCGGGTATCATTAACCGCATTGGCCGAGATTCCCAAGGCGGCTGAAGCATCACTCGTGGCGTTGCTCTGGATGGTAAGTGTCGCGCTTTCATATCCCAGAGCGCTGGGCGTCACGCCAACGCCCAAATAGCAGGGCGTTCCCCCAGGAATGGAATTCGTGGGACCGCATGCCGGAGAATCACCCGCAGTCTCCGCGTAGAAGTCGCTCAAGGTTGTGGAGTCGCTCGCCAGCGCTGAAAGCGTCAACGGAAGATTACCGATGTTGTAAACCTGAACTTCTTGGTCGGTCTCGACATTCGGGATCACTTGCCCAAAACCGTAATTGCCATTGACGCTCAATTCGGTCACGCCGGGAGTGGCTCCGCTGATGGAGACATACAGGTTTCCCACTCTATCCAGCGCCAAACCGGCTGGTGTGACGATGGCGCCGACCGCAAGGGGAATCGCGTCATTGACGTTGAGTGTGCCGACAGGGTTGGTTGAGGTGGCCACTGCGGGAATCCAAAGCAATCCTCCCGACTGTGCAATATATACCGACCCGGAAGCATCTACGGCGAGCCCTGTGACGGGTTCCGTAAGCGTATCGGTGATCGTAGTCTGGACATTCCAATCCGAGGGCGTCACTTCATCCAATTTGTTTCCATCGGCTACGAAAAGATCTCCCGATCCATCAACCGCTAAAGCCGACGGCGCGGTGAAGCCGTTGGCGCTGAGGCCGGCGTCCAGGATGAGGGTGGATCCAGTGAACACCGTGGACCGCAGGGACGGATTCGAAATCTTCACGACCTGCGCATTGTCCTTGTCCGCCACGTACAGGTCGCCCGCGCCATCGACCGCCAGATTGAGGTGATCGCCAAGGCCGGTCTGGAGCACGGTTTTGTCTGCGGGATTCAACGCGCCTGAATAATAGGGGACTTCAATGACTTGGCCGGTATCGCCGATATAAACGTTACCGGATCCGTCCACGGCCACCCCGGTGGGCGCCGTCAGTCCGGAGAGAATCGACACCGGTGTCGTTGAGCCTGTCGATCCGGCGGGATATTGCAGCACCGCCTTCAGCCCGGCATCCGCCACATAGGTGTTGCCTAGAGAATCCTCCGCGACTTGGCCCGGCTTTGAAAATCCAGAACCGATTGGCGAGGCGGCGGAAGACCCGAGGAAAGACAGCTCCGGCCCGTTGCCTACGCCGTAAACGGAGACCGCGCTATTGTCAACGAAGGCCCCCTTGGAATCCAGCATCTGCAGTTGGCCCGATACGGCTCCTGCCACGCGCGGATTTACGGCAACCCAGTAAGGGCATGCACTCCATGGCGTGTAGGCTTTTCCGGTCGTACACGGCACCACGGTGGTATCGACTGTGGCAGGGCTCGTCTTGGTGGCAGGATTCATCAGGGGATTTGTGGTCACGATGCTGAAATCCGACCCGCTGCCGGGCTGCGAAAACACAAAACTGTTGGGCGTCACATCCCCGCTAAATGCGTAGTACACAATCGCGCCAGTGCCCGCGGTACCGACTGTAGATGCGCCCAGGTTGACGCTTCCCAAAGCGTAGGCTGCCCAGTTTTCTGTATAAGGGGTAGGAGGTGGTGTCCCTTCCGATGAGCCCAAGGACGACCAGCCGGTGTTGGTAAAAGTTGGGATCCAGAGGAAGCCGCGCGGATCGATGGCCACTGCTCCACTGGTGGAGATTGGCGACACCACCACCGCGTCAGCCCAAGTGGGGCTGAAAGTCGGCGCCTTCGGGTTTCCGCTCTCGTTCGGAACCATCAGCACGCCGCTTTCATTGCCACCATAACTATCGTTCGCGGTGGAGAGGTAAAGATTGCCGGCCGCATCGACGGTAATGCCCTTAAAGTTGTAATTAGCTGCGGGAGGATCGATGCGCGTCAGACCTGTCTCGCCCACAAACCCGCTTTTGCCGGCAGGGATCATCCACACACCCTCCGCAACGGATGAGCGTGCAGTCCAGCAACCTTCGATGAAGTAAACATTCCCTGCATGGTCGACCGCAATCTTGTCGGCTTCCGCGGTCAGAGTCTTGACCAGAGTTACCGGGCTACCCGAAGCGCCGTTCGTTCCAGGGGCGCCCACCTTGGTCCCATCGGCAGAGATGGAAAACTCCAGAATGTCCCCTGGGGATTCGGTGCTGACAACCATGTCGCCATTGTCGAGGAATGCTATTTCGCGGGTGCCTACCCCTTGGACGACCAAGTCCCCCGGCGACCAGTCACTGCTACCGGTCAGAGGCCAGGTTCCCGTCGAGGCATCATAGGGGACGCGGTAGAAGTAAGGTGTTGCCCACTCGGTCCCGATATAGAGGGTGTCGTTGGTATCGAGCGCCATTCCAACGTTCCAGTCGCTATTGCCGCCCTTGAGCACCGTGCCTGGCGCCGACACCGTGGTCACGCTCGTAGCGCCGGGCGCCAACTGATAAACGGCGCCGTTCGGCGTGTCGAGAAAGAGCACATTCCCGTTCTTCGCGACTACGATTCGGTAGATTTGAGGAGAGCCGCCCAAGGTGATCTGTGGCATATTCAAGATCGAGCCGGCCGTAACCACCGGGGCTTGCGCCGCTGTAGTTACACACCCCAAAAAGGCGGCGATCAAAACCAAAGTCACGATCCGGGCAACCCGGCGAAGAAAAGCTGCGGACTCGATGGCCATAACGTTCCTCCCAAACACACTCTACTAAGCAACTCGTGAGCGGCAACCTGGCCAGCCAACATGCGTCTTGCCGGCCTGCCGCGGGGCCCGTCTCTTTTTCAACAGGGAGGCGGCGCTCTTGTTTCGTCGTCTCCCTATCCACTTTCGTTGCGGCCTGTTCCAGCAGACACAGGCTGCCAGCAGAAAACCCGAGTTAGAACTGGTACTTCACGCTCAGTTCGATCAGCCGATTCCCGTACTTGATCCCGGCAATGCCAAATCCTTGTTCGGTGAGATCCGACTGGGTGAGTGTCTGACCCGCCGTGCCGCCCTGTTGAGACAATGACAGGTCGGATTGGGTGTTGTTGTTGTTGAATGAAACCAGGGGATGGTTGAGGAAGTTGAAGGCCCCCGCTCTGAATTGCAGGTTTCGCTGCTCACCCATGCCGAAGTTCTTCAGCAAAGACAGGTCATGGTTCATGTACGCCGGTCCGCGAAGATACGGAGGCCGCAGTTGGCCATTCGTCCCGGGAAGCGGAATTCCAAAGCAAGCCCCGTTGATGTACTGATTCTTGGCCGGCCCCCCTCTGGGATCACAGGTGATCGTCGGCAACAGTTGGATGTCGGGGGTGCCCAACCAGGTCGCGGGGTTCAACTGCGTGACGCAGTAGCGGTTTCCATTCGCATCCTTGGGAATGTGATAGGTGTTTACGCAAGTGTTCGACATGCCGGAACCCATCTGATTCAGGGTCGCGACCTGGACCGGCTGAATCAGGCCATACCCGAAACCGAAGTTCTCGCCATTGATGGATGCCAGCGGAGGTCCGCTTTGCACCGTCGAAATTCCGGAGACTTGCCATCCGTTGAGCACTTCACTCAGCGGTTTAAACCCAAGGTGGTGGATCCTGCCGAAGCTGAGGTCAACCAGGTAATGCACGTTGAATACCTGAGTGTGATCGAAAGGCATCGGATTGTACTCGTCGCGCAGGTTAAAGGGGTTCGCGACATTGTTGTTGTAGGACGCCGCAATCCCCAAATTCTTTGAGAAGGTGTAGTTCAAGCCAAACTGGACGCGGCCGCTCGGCTTGTTCCAGCTGAGCTGTCCACTGTTGTAGGTCGAGTAGAAGTCGTGCCTGAGCTGGTAAATGTTGCTGTAGAAGGGGTAAGTGCGGAAGAAGTCCTGCTGCGCGGTGTTCATGCCCCCGATGGTCAAGCCGGAGTTATTACCCAGCGTCCCGGGGAGGAGGCCGAAGTTGGCGGCAAACAGGGTTCCCTCGGGGATCAGGTTGAGGTTGGAGATGGAATTGTAATTGCCATTGTTAAACGAACTCAGGTGGTGGCCATCGTTGGCAACGTAGGATACCTCCAAAAGCGAACGCCAGGGCAGACTCTGTGAAACCGTAAGGTTGTACTCCATGTGAAGTGGGCGGGCTGTATCTGATGGAGAGATGGTGTAGGCGCTGAAATCGGGAGGGTTGATCGGCGACTGGTTGTCGATCTCGGCAAAGGAGAGCTGACCCTGAAGGAGACTCGTTTTGTAGCCCTGGGCCGTTGCCGCCGCCAGCGCGTACGGATTGAATTCCTCTTGACTGCGATACACTCCCCAGCCGCCGCGCAGTACCGTCTTCCCCTTGCCGAAGACATCCAGTGCAAAGCCAAAGCGCGGAGAAACAACAACCTTTGTCGGCTGATTCACGGAATTTGACACGCCCGAATTGAGGCCGTGCCATGTCAAGCCAGGCATCTGAGTACTGCTGCAGGTTCTGGCTGCTTCGCCGGTGGCGCCGGCTCCGCCGCACTCGCTGGCATACAAGCTAGGAGAAAACGTTGCCAGACCGTTGCCATGACGATCATCCCATGCGCCGATGTGCTCCAGCCGCACACCCGCGTTGAGCGTGAACCGGTGGAGTTTCATGGAATCGTTCACGAAACCGGAGAACGTCGTGTACTGCATATCGACCGTCGGAGAGAAGTTCGTCTGCGTGAACGTATCCGCATACCCTATGTACATCAGGGCATTCGGATTCATGCACTCTCCAAGGTAGGAGGCGCCGGATAGACGATCATTTCCGGCCGGATCGGAACTCTCACAACCGGTAAACTGGGCCACTGTGCCTATCGAGGGCCCTTGGCCGTTTTGCGTATTGTTCGGGTTATATTGGTAATACGAGTTACCGGGATTGAATGTGAACTCTCCCTGGGGATAAGCGCCGTAGTCCGCCAAGCCGTTCAGAATGCCCTTTTCCGCGTAGAAGCCGACTTTGATCAATTGAGTTCCCTTGACCCAAGTGAGAGTATCCTGAACGTCCGGAACTGCTTTCTTCATGCGGACCTGATTGTTGTAAAAGCCGCCGGGCATCAGCATGCTCGGGAAACCAAATCCTGTGCCGGGGTTCAGGGCCGGAACGGAATAATCGCCGCCATTCTTGTACATGCCAAGGTAGTTGTAGTTGCCTTTGCCGCCGTTATAGGTGTTCATGTCGAAACGGTCAACGGCCGCAGGGTTTCCCATGTTTCCCGGCGAGGTCACGTAGGACATGGCAGCCGAGGCTTCGTTGGTCAGGGTGTTGCTAATGGTTCGAACGTAGCTGGCATACAGGGAGTTTGAAATGTCGCCAGTAGTCACTGCCCCGGGGTAGAGGATTGCCGCGTTTGGAACATAGTTGAAATTGACGGGATCTTGCGCAATCTGCGACTGCCGGTTGTAACCCATAGTCAGCGTGTCGTTTTTGGTGATGTGGTAGTCGAGTCTGGCGTGGAACTGCGAGCCGTTCTGGCTCTGCATAACCACCTTGATGTAGTTGAAGCCAGAAGAATTGGTGAACGGATCGGCATTGGGCTGCGGCAGCCAGTTGATCAAAGCCACGCCACTGGGATTGGCTGCGGGCTGGCCGTAGAAATTGACCGTACTGGCAACATTGCCGTTCAACACCCCAGTTCCGTCCGGCAGATAGTTTTCCGTCTGGCACATGGGCAGAATGGCATTTGGGTTGGCCTTGCCGTCCGGGCGGCTGCCACAAAGCTGGGCATTCAACGATGACTGGCCGAAATCTCCCTTGCGTTCCGCCTGTGTGGGGACCCAACTGCCCAGGGTTTGGGGCGAGTAGAGCTGGTTGGAATACTCATATCCGACCCAAAAGAACATCTTGTCTTTGTTCTTGTTGAAAGTGGTGCGAGGAAGGAGCACCGGGCCGCCGATTTGGCCGCCGGGATAGAAATACCGCCCATCCGGTCTGGACTGTTGCAGATCGTTGTTATACCAGTCGTTCGCATTCAACAAGGTGTCGCGGGCGTAAAGATAGGCCGAACCGTGAAAGGCCGAAGTGCCCGACTTGCCAATGATGTTCACAATCGTAGGCCCTTTTTCACTCTCGGCGCCGTAGGAGGAGGCCGAGACCTTGACCTCCTGGACCATGTCGATGTTCACGTTTTGGATCGTTCCAGAGTTGGTGGAAATATCCGTGAGCGAGACGCCGTCGGAAACAACGGTGATACCATTTGTGCCGCTGCCATTGGCCGAAAAGCTGCTTGTAGCGCCGCTCAAACCGACGACGGCGGTGTTGTAGCCGGGTTTGTTGCCGACCCCGTTGTTTCCCGAAGACATGTCGAAACCGGGCAGCATGCGTACCAGTTCCGTTGCGTCGCGACCGACTACAGCCAGCGTCTCAAGCTCTTTCGAGGTGATAACATCGGCACGCTCGCCAGTGTCGAGATCCTTCATGCCCGTGGAAACGGCCTCAACAGTCACCTGTTCGGTGGCCTCGCCCACTGCCAATCTGATATCCGGGATGTTGATCTGATCGCCGGGGCGCAAGGCGAAAGGTTGGGATTCCCAGGGGCGGAATTTCGCTACGGTAACACCAACCGTGTAGCTGGTGCTGGCCTCCACGGATGCGAATGCGAAGTATCCAACGCCATTGCTGACTGTGCTGCGCGAAGTGCCGGTATTTTGATTGGTCAACAGGACTGCCGCATGCGGAATAACGGCGCCAGTCGAATCGGCAACGATGCCGGTCACGCTTCCGGTGGTCGCCTGTCCAAAAAGAGGGGACTGCAGCAGCAGGAGCACGGTGATAAGCAGTACCGGCAACGCGGCTTTCGGCCTGATCCTAGGAAACGACTTCATAGCGAATACCCTCCGTCGACTACGTTCCATTTGCCTCTATGGCACCCCTGATTCGTAGCGAGCACGACCCTGAACAGCATCGGGCCGTGCCGACACAATAGATCTCTTGCTGCAAGTTCAATCTCGACTGATTCGTATACGTAAACGTTTTAGCTGAGCCTGTCAAGCAGAAAATCTAAATATTTTTTGGGGTGAAAACGGTGTCGCAAAGGGAGCCTCAGGAACCCGAGGCTTGGCTCTGGAAGGTAGGCTCATCGGGCCACCGGGCTAGTACCCTGCAAACGGCTGATTTTTCCGGCAGCTCCAGCCCCATGGCGATCCAGGGCATGGCAGTGCCGGATAAGCCTCAGGAAATATCTGCGTAAGTGCCTGATTTTGCAGCGTCAGAGTGCTGCCGGTTTACCGTGAATTTGCGAGCAAGATTCTCCTGAATTCAAGGTTGCACTGGCTTGTTGCAGTCTCCTGAGGCCGTTTTCCGGCCTTCATCCATAGACGCTACGTCCCAGCGAGGCCAGCCGGTTGCGGTGCGGGTTCACCTACTCGACTGCCACACAACCACTGGTAAATCTTTCACAAGCCCCGGTTTGCGCATCAGCGGAAATCAATTTATCGTTGACCCGCCACAACTTTGGAGGTGCGGAATGCGCCTGAGGGTTCTTGCCACCGCTTGTGTCGTTGCCTTTAGCGTCACTGCCTCTGCTCAAACTGTGCCAATCCGGCCAAGAATCACGGGCATCTCGCATCTGGCCACCTATACGTCTGACCCCGCAGCCACCGATCACTACTACCGCGAGGTCATCGGTGCGGCCAAACAGCCCGACCCCGAGAATCCGCTGGGCGTGCGCTACGCGTTCAATGATAAGCAGTTTGTTGAGGTTCTCCCGTTGCCTCCGGGCGCGGGCGTCAATCGGCTCGATCACACCGCCTATAACACCGACAACGCCGAGAGTATGCGCAGATACCTCGCGGCCAAGGCATGGAAGACCCCGGCCAAGGTTGAGAAGGGCTCTGACGGCAGCCGCTGGTTCACGGTGCTCGACCCCGAGGGCAACAAGGTCGAGTTCGTCCAGCCTCCCCCTCTGCCCGGAGCCATCGACGCTCCCAACGTTGTTGGCCGCCATATCATCCATGTCGGTCTTCTGGTTCACAGCCGGGTTGTCGAGGACAAGTTCTACCGCGATCTGCTCGGCTTCCGCCCTTACTGGTTTGGCGGCATGGTGGAGGGCGAACTGGACTGGGTAAGCCAGCAGACCCCGGACAGCCATGACTGGCTCGAATACATGCTCATCAGAGGCCAGCCGGGCTCGGGCATCCCGGCCAGCATCTCTCAGCACCAACTCGGCGTGCTCGACCACCTTTCCATCGGAGTCGTGTCGGTTGACGCGGTCTACAAAGCGCTCTCGGCCGGCAACCGACTGACCGGCGTACATGATGCGCACACCCAGATCGGCAAGGACGGCAAGGGCCAGTTCAACCTCTATGACCCCGATGGTATCCGCCTGGAACTAATGAACTTCCACGCCACAGAAAAGCCCTGCTGCTCGCCCTTCACGGCAGACGATCCGGCGGAGTAAAGTTGGAAACACGTTGCCCGGTTTCCACTGAAACCGGGCAACAATGGAACCGCATAATCACCCTGAAGGGAAGACTGATCGCTGCGGGCGCTGGCCGCGGCAGAGTGCGCAGAACCGGGAATTGTTCTAGCTGGCCGCAATCGTCAGCGGAACTTCGAGTGCCCCGACACGGCCCGCGGCAATGTCGTGGACCACGATGCGCAGGGAGATGCGCCCAGTGGGAAGATCGAGCGCCATGCGCAGGCGAATGCCATTGGCAACGGTCTGCGCGAATTGTTCTGACTTGATCTTGATGGCGTAGCTGGGGTCAAGGTAGTTCACGCGGTTGCCCTCCGCGTCATAGGCCACCAGCGCAATCTCCAACTTGGTCTGGTGCGCGCCATCGGGCATTTCGTCGAGCGCCAGGGCTCGCGCGTCCACAATCAGGTCGACAACGTAATGATGTGCCGGCTTTTTCAGGGCCGCGGCCATCGCTCCATGGGCATCCGGCAACTTTGCGCCTTGGAAGAGCGGATCGGTAGCGGGCAGCACCCGAGCCTGGAAGAGGATCTGCGTTGCTGGTGGTGCGCCGTACAGGGCGGCGACCGTCATCGGGCCGGCGGTTGCGGCCGAACTGGCGGAGGGCTTGTCCGGTGGGTCGGCGTAGTACCCCTGCTGATAGGCGAGCTGGTAACTGCCGTTGTCCAGGTGGACTCTGACCTTACGGTACTGCCCGTTGAAGTCTTTCGAGGCGGGAACATAACCGATGGTGTAGTAACTTGAGCCGTTCTCGACGGCGTGGGCCACGGCCTCCTTCAGGCCGTTGGTGTTGATGTATGCCTTGCCGCCGGTCTCGTCGGCAAGCTGCTCCATCCCAGCCTGCGAGGTCTGGAGTTCCCGCAGGAAATTCTTGTTGTCCCTGGCCACGCTGGAGGGTTGCCTGGCCGCGACATTCTTGATGCCTTGGGTGCGGACTGAACCGCCGGTGTCTACCGCGGGAGCGGCGCCAGAGTAGGCTGCGTCAGAGGCGGGCAGGGTCATCAAACCCCGCGCATCCACGGGATAGACGGCTACCCGCGCGGCCGACAGCATTTCGCTTGCCTGCTTCATCTGGTCGGAATAACTTCGCATGGCCTGGAACGGGCTCCGCAGCGAGTCGTCCGGGTCGAGCGCAATCGGGAACGAGCCGGAGAGCCAGATCAGGTTTTTGCGCCCCGGGATCGCGCTCAGATAGCGGGCCAGTTGTTCCATCGCCTCGATCGTCATCCGTACCCGCTGGTCGGCTTGGTAAGCGGTCAGATCGGCCTGGAACTGGAGCATGGCGGGGAGAGCATCAGGGGACATCCACGGTGTAGAACCTACGCCGAGGTTCATCGTGTCCAGGTTCTGATCGTTCAGAGGGTCGAGCACGATGGATGGCTGTACTCCGGCCTTGGGGCTTTGAAGGACTTTGGTCAGCTCGGCGACGTTGGTTGTGAACCCCTCCACCAGTCGCAGCCGCGACGAAAGCGTAAAGATCGCCAGTGAAGTTCCCGGCGCAATCTTGCCCAGGTACTGGATCATCTGACGGCGCACTTCCAACTGGTTGCTCGCCGGGGTGTTCAACCCATCCAGGAGCAGCACGTTGAGTGCACTGGCCTCGGCGTACACGGGGACGTTGCTGTAGACGTGGGGTGAAAGCGCGAGAGGCTTGACGGCAACCGCCGGCCCTGTCTGTGGCCGGTGTTCGTCAAAAGAGCTGATGGTCTGCTCGCGGTCGTCCTCGAAGATGCGAAACTGCCGCTGTTCCAGGCCATGAACGGCGATGCCGCGGTCGGTGGCCACCACATCGACCAACACCAGGTTGGCGTTGGCGTGCAATACCGGTATATCCGGTGTTGAAACGGGTGATGCAGGGCCGGAAGTGGGGGTGGATTGCGGTCCCGCGCTCTGACCGGACGCTGCATTCAGAAGAGCCGCAAGGGCCAGAGCGGCAATAAAGCGGAACGGATGCATCAGGTGTCCTTTCATGGAACAAACACACGTGACTGGCTAACATGTTGACACATGGCAGCCAGTCGTTTGGAAAATACCGTCCGGCGTTGGGGATACACGCCTGAAAACAGCGCCACATCGCGGTGGCCCCGCAGTGGTGGCGGCCAAGTTGCCGGTTATGGCGATTTGACCGATATGAATTCGGCCACAAGAGGCTCTTTCAGCTCGTTTGGTTTAGCCTTTTCAAAATTGGCTTGGTCGCGCTATCATGTCGGCGGCGCGGCGCAGGAGTCTGATCTGCGCTCCGGGCTGAACATCAACTCCAACGTTTTACCACGCGGCCGAATGCCGGTGAAGCAATGAATTGCACGCGCAAGCCGCGGTGGCACTGGGAAAACAGCTTTCGTCTAAGTATCAAGGGAGGACAATTCATGCGCGTACGCCTATGGATCCTCTTCGCGGCTTTACTCGTGCCTTTGCATCTTCAGGCAAAGGTGGTTGTGCTGTGGCAGCCTGGCTTTCCCACTGTAGCCAGCCAGCCGATCGATCGAGCAAGCCTCGATAAAGCTCTCGCAAGCCTGGAACCGGCATTCGAGGATGTGGCAACTCTTGCCGCCCCTGAAACGCTTTCGAATGTCGATCTTCTTGTGCTGCCGTATGGTTCAGCCGTCCCGGTCGAGGCGTGGAAGAGCATTGAGCGCTATCTCGACTCGGGCGGAAATCTGTTGGTGATCGGCGGCCAGCCGCTGCGTGTGCCTGTTAGTTTGGTGAATCAGCAATATGTAGCCGCCTTGCCGCAGGATACTTATTCCCGCGCACTTGGGTTTCGTCACACCTATGAGGTGCCGGTCGCCAAAGGCGCCGCGTTTCACTGGAGGGATGGCTATTCGTGGCTGCCCGCGCTCGAGGTCCGGGCGCAGCGATTCTTCGCGGTGGAAGGCCTCCTCGATGGCTTGGGGTATATGGCCGATTCCACTGGTCAGTTGGTTGCCGCTCCGGTGATTGTTTCGAACCACATAGGTGGAGCTTCGGATCGCAGGATGCTGGGCAGCCGTGTCGTGGCGCTCGACTTCGATCCCCAGCCCGGTTACTGGCAGAGCGCTGACGGCATCGCGCTTGTTCAGCAGGCCGCCCGGTACGCGCGACAGGGCGCCGCCGACTTTTCAGTGGAGACGCGTTTCGCTGCCATCCGTCCCGGTGAGCCGCCCTTGATCACTGTGCATTTGCGCACTCCGCGCGAGGAGAAGCTCGGCATCCCGGTAAGTGGCGAGATCCAACTACGGCTTCTGTCTGAGAAGGAAGTCATCGCAACAGCTACGCTTCCCGTCACAGGTAAGGGAATCGCGGATCTCGATGCGCCGTTCCATCAACCGCTGCCGGCGGGATTCTATAAAGTCTCCGCCGTCTACAGCGAAGGAGGACTTGCACGCGAGTTCTATCAAAACGGATTCCTGGTGATAGACCGCAGTGCGCTTGCGTCAGGGCCCGTTCTAGGTGTTCATGGCGACTTTCTTACGCTGGACGGTAAGCCCTTCTTCCCAGTGGGTACCAACTACTTCACCAGCGAAGATAATAACTGGGATTTCTCTTCCCCAAGGAACGCATGGATCTGGGACAAGGACTTTGCGGAGATGGCTGCCCACGGCGTCAGCCTTGTTCGCACCGGTGTCTGGATGCCGAACGGGAAGTTCATTGAAAGCGATACCGGAGGCGTAAACGAGCGGTTTCTGCGCAATTTTGAAGCATTTCTCGATTGCGCTCAGCGGCATAACATTGCGATCAACTTCACCTTCTTTGCCTTTGCTCCGCACTCGGGCGGATTTTCCAGAAACATGGATGCCAGCGTAACGCTGCCCAATCCATACACTGACCCTGCCTCAGTGGATGCGGAACAGGCTTATGTCCGCTCCGTGGTGGAGCGATTCAAAGATGTTCCCTGGCTCTCCTGGGATCTGATCAACGAGCCGAGCTTCTCTAATCCCAGGCAAATCTTCAGAGGCAACTATCCCAATGCCGATCCCACAGAGATAGCCGCATGGCATAAGTGGCTAACTCAAAAATATGGCAATCTTTCCGCATTGGGCGACGCATGGCGAGTGCCTGTTGCGGATCTGGTCGGCTTCGACGCTGTTCCATTGCCGTCAATCGGAGATCTACGCTATGAGCGATATGGCAACGCAAACCAGGTTCGCGCCCTCGACTATAACTTGTTCGCTCAGGATATGTTCAGCGCATGGGTAAAGTCCATGGTCTCGCTCATCCGGTCGTCCGGAAGCAATCAACTGATTGACGTGGGGCAGGACGAAGGCGGAGTAACTGACCGGGTGCTGAATCAGTTTTACAGCGGCGCAGGCGTATCCTTTACAACAAACCACACTTATTGGCAGGACGACTCGCTGTTGTGGGACTCGGTCGTAGCTAAGCGGCCAGGAATGCCCAATATCACGGGTGAAACCGGGTACCAGCCGGCCTGGGAGCCCGATGGAAGCTGGCGCTACGATGAGTTCACAGCCTTGGGGCTGTTAGAGCGGAAATGGGCGCTGGGCTTTGCTGCTGGCACGAGCGGAGCGATGCAATGGGACTGGGAACGCGAAGTCGATTTCGGCATGCAGCGCAGCGACGGCTCGGAAAAAGCCTGGGAAGATATGTTACGCGACCTGGGCGAGTTTGCGCGTCAGGCCGCTCCTTTAGCGGAGGCCCTTATCGAACCCGACGTTGCCATTGTTTTGCCACAATCCTATCAGTTATCTGTGGCGAACTCGTTGGGCCTTGAAGCACAACAAACTGCCGTGCGGGCTCTTTATAACTACGCACATAGCCAGGCTTATGCGGTCGGCGAATACCAGAGTCAACTGCTTGGCTCTCCAAAGCTCATTCTTCTTCCGTCTCCCTTTGGACTTACGGATGAAGCGTGGCAGGCGATCGAGCAAAGAGTGCGAGCCGGAGCGGTTCTTCTGGTCACCGGTCCCTTTAACGAGGATGCTCATTTTCATGCGACGGGCAGGAAAGACTCTGTCGAGCTTCCATACATCAATGGACCTCTAACTACCCGCGAAAACCTCTTCGACTTCCCGGGCGGAAAAGAAGTATTGGAGTATTCCGGCATGAAGACTACAGTTCTGAGCCGGGCCATCCTGCCCAATGGAGAAGATTGGGTTGAGAAACCGCTTGGAAAAGGCAGGATTCTCTTCGCCGCGCTTCCGCTGGAGTTGAGTGGCAATCTGCAGGCCGTGGCCGATGTTTACAGCTACGCACTCAAGGTTGCCAACATTGCTCCGGTCTACTCCACCACGTTGAGGGATCCTGGAATCCTCATTTGCCCGACACGCTTTCCCAGGGCAACCTTGTATGTTCTCGCCTCTGAGTCCAACCGGAGTGATGTTTCATTCCAGGACCTGCGCAGCGGCAGGAAGTTTTCGGGTACGCTACCAAGCGGACGGGCCGCACTGCTTATGGTTGGCACGGACGGTAAACTGCTAGCGACTTATCATTGGCCGAATCAATGAGTGCGCTCGCGCGATGTTGAAGCATCCGGCATTTCATTCCGATCCGCTTTAAGATGCCGCTGCTTCTGTGAGCACAAGCTCGGCCCGTCGGCAACTACCGCTTCTTTGCTTTCGCGGGTCGGGCGGCTTTCTTGCTGGCTCGCTGTGCGCCGGGCGCCTTCAGATCGTTCAGCACGGCGCGGTTCTTCTCGATGAGAGCACATCGCTGTTCAACGCAGGCGCGGGAGCGCAGCGGATCGGCGGGCGTGTTCAGCACATAGTCCAAAAGGCGGGGGACGGTGCTGGTGGCCACATGCATCCGCGTGTCCGACGAGGCGTAGTAGATGAACACATCGCCATTCTTGCGCTCGATCCAGCCACCACTAAAGACCACGTTCGAGACATCACCGATGCGCTCTTCGCCTTCAGGGGCGATGAAGTAGCCGGCGGGCTTGTGCGTGACGACCCACGGCCGTTCCAGTTCGGTAAGGAAGAGATAGAGCACGTAACGCAGACCGGCAGCGGTGTTGCGCACGCCATGCGCCAAGTGTAGCCAGCCCTTCGATGTCTTGATAGGCGCCGGACCGAGGCCGTTCTTGACCTCCTGAACAGTGTGGTATTCGCGATTGTCGATGATGATCTCTTCATCGATGACGGCGCGCTCGATGCTCGGAGCGAGCCCCCAGCCAATGCCACCGCCCTTGCCGGCCTGGATGAAATCATCCTGGGGGCGGGTATAGAAGGCGTACTTGCCATTGACGAACTCGGGATGCAGAACGACGTTGCGCTGCTGCGGAGATTTGGATTTCAGGTCGGGCAGCCGTTCCCATATCTTCATGTCTCGGGTGCGGACAATGCCGCACTGCGCCACAGCCGATGAGGTGTCCCACTCGGGAGTTCCGGGGTCTTTGCGCTCGGTGCAGAAGAGGCCGTAGATCCAGCCGTCCTCGTGCTTCACCACGCGCATATCATAAACGTTGGTATCCGGTTCGTCGGTCTCGGGCAGCAGAATGGGGTAATTCCAGAAGCGGAAGTTATCAATGCCATTCGTGCTCTCGGCAACGGCGAAGAACGACTTGCGGTCCGCACCCTCAACACGCGCCACCAACAGAAACTTGCCCTCGTGCAGAATTGCTCCCGCGTTGAAGACGGCGTTCACGGCCATGCGCTCCAGCAGGAAGGGATTGGATTTCCGGTTGAGGTCATAGCGCCAGGGAATGGGCGCGTGCGCCGCAGTCAGGACAGGGAATTCGTAACGGTAGAAGATGCCATTGCCGCTGGACGACTTGCGGTTGCGGCGGGCAAGAAGTTTCTCTTGCTGCTTGAATAGGCTTTGAACGCTTTTTCTGAATTCAGCCTGAGTCATGATCGTTCTCCGATCCCTTGCTGCATAGCTTCGGTGTGAGAAGCTTTGCCGGCATCCAACCGTTTCATCACCTCAAAGCATGCGCGTCCGTTATGGTAAGGACACTTCCATGAGTCGACTTTGTTGAGCTCCATGGCGGGCACTCCAGACCGCGACACCATCGAGAACCATTCGCCATGCTCGCGATCAATGATGTATTTCTCGATGAACGCCCAGCTTCTTTCCGCGGCATCCAGGAATCGACGTTGGCCGGTAAGCTGGTAAGTGTTGAGGAAGCCGACCACGGCCTCGGCTTGCGGCCACCAATGCTTGTTGGTGTCGATGATACCCGCCGGATCGACTTCGTAAAGCAGGCCGCCGTCGCTGTCGAGTCCCTGCTCGAAGACGGCCTGCGCCATCTTCACTGCCGCCTCGCGCACTCGCGCCACAAGGCCGGCATCACCGAGAATCTCAGCGGCCTCGCAGAGAAGCCAGCTTCCTTCGATGTCGTGGCCGAAGGATATCTTTGTGGACCGCGGGCGCCACTCTTCGTCGAAAAACATGATGAAGTGATGCGTCGTGGGATCGATGATGTGGTCCAGACAGATTTCGATCAGTTCACCGAGCCGCAGGCGAACTGTCTCATCCTCGTGGAAGCGCAGCAGCCCGGCGTATGCCTCCAAAAGATGGAGGTGCGTGTTCATTGACTTCTTTTCGTCCAGGTCCACATCGCTCAGGCGCTGGTCCGCGGCCAGCTTCCAGTCGCGCTCATAGGTCTCGAAGTAACCGCCGTGCAAGTTATCGTGGCTTGCGGATTCGATCTTCTCTACCAGGCGCAGGGCCATGGCAAGCGCTTCGGAATCGCCGCTGGCGTGCGAATACTCAGCCAGCGCGTAGACGGCAAACGCCTGTCCATAGATACGTTTTTTTGTGTCGATGGGGCGGCCCTCAAAGTCGAGCATCCAATAGACGCCGCCAAACTCCCGGTCCCAGAAATATCGCGTGAGGTAATCGTAGGCGCGCCGTGCGGTGGCCAGATACACCGCATCGCGATAGACGTTGAAGGCCCTCGCGAAGGTCCACAGAATGCGCGCGTTGAGGATGATCCCCTTGGGGGCGTGCGGGTCAATGGTCAGGTCATTGGCAATCTGGCCGCGGAAGCCGCCATACTGGTCGTCGATTGTGTTGTTGATCCAGAAGGGCAGGATGTCGGAGAGTAACTCCGTTTCCACCTTTTGCCGCAAGCCTTGCACGTGGGCACCTCCTGATGAGCGGGATATTGGTTGAGGTTCAATGATGCAGCGACTGGACTATGCAGGCTGACTCAGAATCGCGTCTATGCCGGCAAGTTCTTCCGCCGTGAAACTGAGGTTGGCGAGCGCGGCGACATTCTGCTCGATTTGCTCTACGCGGCTGGCCCCGATAAGTGCTGAGGTCATGCGGCCGTCGCGGAGTACCCAGGCCAGAGCCATCTGCGCCAGCGACTGTCCGCGCTTGGCGGCCAGGACGTTCAAGTTGCGCATCTGGGCGAGGCGGTGTTCGTTGATGTCGTCCTTCTTGAGGAATCCGTGCGGCTTGGATGCACGCGAGCCGCTTGGGATGCCTTGCAAGTAACGGTCGGTCAGCAGCCCCTGCGCCAGCGGACAGAAGGCGATGGCGCCCACGCCCTCCTCGCCCAGCACATCCAGCAGGCCATTCTCCACCGTGCGCACGAGCATCGAATACTTGGGCTGGTGGATGAGACAGGGTGTGCCGAGAGTGTGCAGAACCTTGACGGCGGCAGTGGTTTGTGAGGCGCTGTAACTGGAGATACCGGCATACAGCGCCTTGCCGGAGCGCACGGCCTGATCCAGCGCGGACATCGTCTCCTCCAGAGGCGTCTCGGGGTCGGGGCGATGGGAGTAGAAGATATCTACGTACTCCAACCCCATGCGCTTCAGGCTCTGGTCCAGGCTGGCAAGCAGGTACTTGCGCGATCCCCAGTTGCCATAAGGGCCGGGCCACATATCCCAGCCGGCCTTGGTGCTGATGATCAATTCGTCGCGATGGGCGGCAAAATCAAGGCGCAGAATCTCGCCGAAGTTTCTTTCCGCGCTTCCTGGCGGGGGGCCGTAGTTGTTGGCCAGGTCAAAGTGAGTGATACCCAGATCGAAGGCTCGCCGTACCATGGCGCGGCCATTCTCAAACGTGTCCACGCCGCCGAAGTTATGCCACAGGCCAAGGGAGATGGCCGGAAGGCGAATGCCGCTCCGCCCGCAGCGGCGGTACTGCATGGTGTCGTAGCGTTGTTCGTCTGCCATATACACGTTCGTTCCTCCTTGTTCGAAAGCAGGGGTGCGGCAGGCAGCCCTACGTAAGAATCCCCTTGATCGAAATGGTCTTTCGCCCGTCCGCCGGAGGAGCCACGATATTCCCTTCGATGGGGACGCCGTCCACAATGAGAGTGATCGAATTGCCCTCGCCTTTCCGCTCGATGGCGATTTTGTATGCCACGCCACGGAAGATGCGGGTAGCGGTGAAGCCCGGCCAGCTCTTGGGAATCACGGGGGCAATCTCCAGGCCGTCGAGCGTGGCGCGCACGCCTAGAATCCACTGCACGATGGCGTAGTAATTCCACGCCGCCGTTCCGGTCAGCCAGGAGTTCTTGGCCTCTCCGAAGTTGGGCGCGTCCTTGCCCGCGATCATCTGTGCGTAGGCATAAGGCTCGCAGCGGTGCAGGTCGCTGATCTCCTCGCGCGCCGAGGGGTTGATGCGGCTGTAGTAGTCGTGCGCCAGGTCGCCGTGG
>CAYQSI010000028.1:0-44320 GCA_964420185.1 uncultured Occallatibacter sp.
AGGCCTTCCTTGCCGCGATTGAGAGCAACCCGCAGTATGCGCTCGCCTACCGCGAGCTCGGTTTCCTCTATCAAGAGGAGTCCCGCTTTGCTGAGGCAGCCATCAATTACAGGCATTATCTCCAACTCGTGGCTGACACCAGCCTCGATCGGCTCCGCATTGCGCGGCGCCTCACCGAACTTGAAAAACTTCAGGCCGATACTCCGCATTGATCGTTGGCCGCATTTTTTGGCAACTGTTGCCGCAACATTTTCTCGAAAGGGGATCTTGATGATATTCAATTGGCGAATGTTCCTGGCCTGCGCGACCGCCGTATTTGCATGCGTTTCCGCTTCCACCGCCTTTGCTCAATCGCTTCCGAATTCCTCGTCCTGGGTGCAGCACAAGGTGAGTTCCGGCAGGTTCCCCATCCGTTCCGCATGCATGATGCCGCCGCAGGGCCATCTCGTCAGGATTGGCGTGAAAGGCCCCGAATCAATGACCAGGGAATCCGAGGCATGGGCCGAGGCTCTTAAGGTTTTTGTCGAGGCCCACCTGAAATCTGACGGCATCGCGATCAATTCCGTCACCAATCCGCTTTCGACTGGTGCATCTGCCGACGAAATTCGCAGTGTGATCTCCCAAATCCAAGAGAAGTTTGACGCCATCTCGCCATTGATACGTAAGAAGCCTGGGCGGATCGGCAAGTCGGCTTACACTCTCGGCGATCAGGCCGGGATGCTTCCATGCTCGGAGAATTCCGACATTCTGGTCTTCGTCCAGGGCGCGGGCCAAGTCCTGACCGATGGTCGTACCACGATGACATTCCTTATTGGTGGTCCCACGGAAGACGCCGTCGTCTTCGTCACGATGGCCGACGCCAAGACCGGCGAGATTGTCGGCTTTATCCGTATGCGTCCCGGCAGCGACGGATACCTCGGACGAACTGAAGATGCATTTGGGAAAGGGCTCGACAACGGGCTCGAGACCATAAATATCGGGTCCGCCCGCAAGAACGCCAAGGCGCGCGCACGCTAAACGCGAATAAAGAAGAACGTGTTTTTCCGGTGTCTACCCAAATGATGCTGCCCGGCCGCATTGATAGCGGGGTAAAGGTTCCCGGTTTGTCGTCTATCCGGCAGTTACCATGCAGTTACGCCGGTTAGCTTGGCATACTTCTGGCAAATCTGGGAAATTTGGCCTCCGCCTAAAAACTCTTCGGCTTGCCCAAAAAGTCGTGCGCTTTCCAATAGAAGACGTGCTGGGAAGTTGATCAACCGGTAACTGACGGTAGCCGGTGATTCAGGAAGAATCTGAAAAATGAGCTTTTGCCCTTCGCTGGGCCGAATTACCATGAGGATACTTTCAGGGTCCTCGTCATTCCCGTCCCGAAGGAGGGAAGATGGCCAACCACCGGAAACTGACGCTCTTCGCGGCGGCTTTCCTGCCTTTATCGTTTCTCTGTGCCCAAGACGCGCGAGTTATAGCGCCTTATGTGATCGGGCGGCAGCACGCCATTGCGATCAACGAGCTTGCCGGCCAGATCCAATCGCTCGACGATGCGCGCAAGCTGGTGAACATGGTCGCCGGGGAATTCGCGAAGGAACTTCCGCCGCGCTGGGCGACGCGCGGGATCCGCGATCGAATCGCGCGCGCCGAGTACGCAGCGGTTGATCCCGGCGCGTTGATTCCCGAACAGCATGTGGCCGATGTGTGGAACGATTTCGTCGAGAAGATTGGCGCGCCGCCGGACTCGTTCGTTTCGGCGGCCGAGATTCACTCGCTGCGCGACAGCGAATATGTCGGTTCTCAGCTTGCGTGGGCGCGCGGTATTCAGAACATTTGGAGCATTCCCAACATCTGGGCGACGGGGCCGGATGGAAAGGTCGCCGACGGCTGCCGCGCACTTGAGACGCTCAACATCCTGTGGATCCTCGGCAATCAGCCCGATGCGCTGACTGGCGCGCGCGAGAACGTTCGGAAGGGCGTACGGCTTTCCGACGAGATCAAGAAACTGTCCGAGCCACCTCAGCCGGGCACGGAACGTTCCTACTCTACCCTCGTAGCTGGATCCTCAGGTTCTATGGTGGGTAGGTTGGTGACACTAAGGAATCCCGTTGAAGACGCCGCGATGAAGTATATGCGCGATCACGGTAAGCGGGCGCTGGACCATGCGATAGAGGACCTGCTCGCCGAACTGTTCGCCCGCTGAGGAGCAGAACTGCCCGCGACGCCAAGCCGTGATCTTTCGCTAGTGGTATATGCCTTCATTGAGCAGCAGGATAAAGCCGGCTGCGGGTCGGATTACGGATGTGCGCCCTCAGCCGGTGCGGTATCGGAGGTCAGATACGTGCGGGTCAGGTCGGCGTGGCCGGCGAGGGTGGGGCGCTCAAGGCCGTCGACCAGAAAGCGCACCTGGGTGACGTTGGGCAGGTTGGCGCGCAAGGTGCCGCAGATGGAAAGCACGGTGAGCGTCTCAGTCTCGATGCCGGAGGGGTGGCTGGCCGCAAAGCTGCCCGTCAGGTTGACGACCGCCAGTTGCGGGCCGGTTTGCTGTGCGTCCTGCGGCGGGGCGGCTGGAGGATTGATGCTGAATCCGCCGGATTTTGGCTTCACAGCGGCGTCCGCTACGGTTCCGATCTCCGGGGCAGGCAGCAAAAAAACCTGGGTCACAGAGTTTCCGCCGCCGGGGACGGAGTGGGCGGCATCGGGGGCGGCATAAAGGTCCAGCAGCTTGCCCAGCACGGCGCGCGCACGGGCGCCGGGGTCGGCGGGCAGCGGGAGGGAGTGAACCTGGGGCAGCAGGGAGCCATCGCTGTCGTTGGCCACCAGCAGGGTAGCCTGCTCAGCGGGCGCCACTTCAGGAGCGCTGGTGGGCGCCGAATCCTGGCCGGCGATCAACCGCTGGTGGGCGCGCTGGCGCAATTCCCACAGGCCCACGGCCATGGCCAGCGAGGCCAGCAGCAGAAAGACGAAGAGAATTTTCTGATAGCGGGGAATCACGGCTGATGGGCCTCCGTGCGCCACTCGACAAGCGCGGCAGCCAGCGCCGTGGCCACGCGCGCCTGGTAGTTCTTGTCGTCCAGCCCGGCGGTGATTTCATGGAGGGCGCTACGCTCCGGCGCAACTTCAACGGCCACCGCCGGGCAGGTCATGCTGTCCAGCGCGGGAAGCGTGGTGCGGCCCAGGGTTACGCTCATGCCAGCTTGCAGCAGCGCTGAGTTGAGCACTCCTTCCAGCGCCAGGCTGCGTGTGACCGAGGAGGCCTGCGCGGTCTTCCATGCGGCAAAGCGAGAGGGCTGAGCGGGAGTGAGCGAAGAGGCAAAGAGATGAATGCCGGAACCGCTCTCTGAGGCGTGCAGGCTCAGGCAAGCCCGGGCCTGGGCGTGGTTGGTGATCTCCGCGCGCTTGTTTGGATCGACGGTGGCGTCGGATTCGCGGGTGGTGACCACCTGGATGCCACGCGCCGCCAACAGCGACCTCAGCCGTACGCTCAGCGCGAGGGTGAAGGTTTTTTCAGGCTGACCATCGCTCAGGCGTCCGCCGGTGTCGTCGCCGCCATGGGCCGCATCCAGCACAACCACAAATCGGGCCTGGGAGGCTGGCGGAGCAGGCTGCGCGGAGGCTGACGCTCCAGCCAGCCCGCCGGCAACCAGAGCCGCCAATGTCCACTTAGTCCAGCGCATAGATGGTCAAACCGCTGAGTAACGGGGAAAGAAGCCGATGGAATATACACTCAATAGCCCCATCACGCTGACTTCCGGGCCGTTCTTCTTTCAGCGACGATTGTATCTCAGTGATCCTCGTGGTTCAGCGCTTGCTAGTTCAGGGACTGACCTGCGGCGGCAAGTGGCGTAAAGTGTAGGGGAAGGTTCATCCTCCCTGAGGATAGCCTTACTTACCGCCATGCTCGCACCGGTTCCTATGCGCCTTTGCAATCACGCGATTCTCGCGCTTCTTCTGGCTGGAGCGGCTCTTTCTCTGGCGGCGCAACAAACGCCCCCGCCACAGGCGCCGATTCAAGCTCCATTGCTCACTGTGGATCGCGACCCGGTGCGCTCACCGGATGGCGAAGCGCCCACTGCCCCAGCTCTGCGCAAAGTGGGCGAGGGCTACGTTCTGCATACTGACGTCGAAGAGGTGGCGCTCAACTGCACGGTCCTCGACGGCACCCGGTTGGCCACGGACCTGAAAAAGGAAAACTTCCAGGTCTACGAGGACGGCGTCAAGCAGACGCTCATCAGCTTCCAGCACTTCGACCTTCCGGTCTCCATTGCGCTGGTGGTGGACAACTCCGGCTCTATGGGCCGCAAGCGCCCCTCGGTGAACAAGAGCACCCTCGACCTGATCGAGGCTTCCAATCCCCAGGACGAGGCCTTCGTCGTGAATTTCTCCGACGAAGCCTATATCGACGAGGATTTCACCTCGGACGTCAACAAGCTGCGTGACGGGCTATCGCACATCGAGGCCCGTGGTGGAACGGCACTCTACGATGCCGTGGCGGCCTCGGCCGACAAACTGGCGAGTGACGCCAAGCGCCCCAAGCAGGTTCTTATCCTCATTACCGATGGCGAGGACAACGCCTCGACCCTCAACCAGGAGCAGACCATCCACCGCGTCCAGCAGCTCTCCGGCCCGGTCATCTACTCCATTGGATTGTTATTTGGCGATGAGATGGGTCGCTCCGAAGTGCACAACGCGCGAAAGGCCCTGGAAACGCTTTCCACCGAGACTGGCGGCATGGCCTTTTTTCCCAAGAACATCGAGCAGATCGACCAGATCGCCGCCGAAGTGGCCCGGGACATCCGCAGCCAGTACACGCTGGGCTACCACTCGACCAAGCCGAGCACCGAACCTGGATTCCGGCATGTGGAGGTGGTGGCCGAGGGCAAAGGCCACGGCAAACTCACCGTCCGCACACGCACCGGCTACTACCCGGTGGCGCGCGTGGCAAAGAAGCCCACAGTGCCGCGATAAGCTAGAAGCTAGAGGCTTTATGTTGACCATGTCTGATTACAAATACTCGACCCTTGCAGTTCATGCCGGGCAGTATCCTGACCCGCTGACGGGCGCCGTGAATGTGCCTGTTTATCTCACATCGACCTTTGAACTGACCGGCATCGGCACGGACAAGGGCTGGGATTACTCGCGCGCTGGCAACCCCACGCGCGACCGGCTGGAGGAGGCGCTGGTCGCCCTGGAAGGCGGCTTCAGCGGACACGCTTTTGCCAGCGGCATGGCGGCTATCTATGGC
Organism: uncultured Occallatibacter sp.; assembly: GCA_964420185.1. GTDB lineage: Bacteria > Acidobacteriota > Terriglobia > Terriglobales > Acidobacteriaceae > Telmatobacter. The sequence continues at coordinate 5,234 of CAYQSI010000028.1, forward strand.
TTGGTGGCCATGCTGCACGCGGGCGATCACCTGATCTGTTCGCGCAACGTGTATGGCGGCACGGAGCGGCTGTTCAACCAGATCGTGTGCCATTACGGCATCGAGATAGAGTACGTGGATACGGTCAACCTGGAGGCCGTGGCCGCAGCCATCCGGCCCAGCACCAAACTGATTCACCTGGAGACGCCCACCAATCCGCTGATGGTGCTGACTGACATTCATGCGGTATGCGAGATTGCCCATGCGCGTGGCGTCGAGGTCAGTGTGGACAACACCTTCATGTCGCCCGCGCTGCAAAGTCCGCTGGCGCTGGGTGCGGACATCGTGATGCACTCGACCACCAAATTTCTCAATGGCCACTCGGACGGGCTGGGCGGCGCGCTTATCGGCAGCCGGCCCGAACACAAAGAGCGGTTTCAGATGGTTCAAAAAGCTGCTGGCGGCATTCTGTCTCCCTTTGAATGTTTTCTGGTCCTGCGCGGCATCAGGACGTTGCCTCTGCGCATGAAGCAGCACGAAGCGAACGGCCGGGCCGTGGCGGAGTTTCTGACGCACCAGCCCAAGTTGAGCCGGCTGGCTTATCCGGGCCTGGCGAGCCATCCGCAGCACGCGCTGGCCCTCCGGCAGCAAAGGGGCTTCGGGTCGATGATGAGCTTTGACCTGGGCTCGCGCGCGGCGGCAGGCCGCTTCCTGGGCGCGCTCAAGCTCTTCACATGCGCCGAGTCGCTGGGCGGGGTTGAGTCGCTGGCTTCGCACTCGGCCACCACCACGCACGCCTCGTTGAGCGATTCTGAGCGCGAGGCTCTGGGCATTACGCAAGGACTGGTGCGGCTCTCAGTGGGCATTGAGGACAAGGAAGACCTGATCGCCGACCTCGATCAGGCCCTGGCGGCGGTGTAAGAGGTGGCTCATGTCTGAATCGATTCTTCTGCTGGGCATTGACACCTGCGGCCCCTGCGGCTCGGTGGCGCTGGGGCGTCTGAACGGCCAATCCGTTGAGATGATTGGCCAAATTGAACTTGAAGGGCGCAGCTATTCCTCCACCCTGGTCGCGGCCGTCAGCGACTTGCTGGCGCAGAACAGCGTCCCACTGCGGGAGGTGGGCGCAATCGTAGCCGTGAACGGGCCGGGCAGCTTTACCGGTGTGCGCGTGGGGTTGGCCGCCGTGAAAGGGCTGGCGGAAGCCACGCAGATTCCGGTAGTCGCGGTTTCGCGGCTGGTGGTGCTGGCCGCAAAGACCGGCGTCTCCTCGGCGGCCCTCGATGCGCATCGCCACGAGGTCTTCCTGCGGCTGGGCACGGGGGACGAGCCGGGAAGGGAAGTGCTGGCTGGAGAGCATGAGCTTGCGGCCATCCATCCTGCACCGGTGCGGATTGCCCTCTGCGACGAGGCCGCCGCCCTGGTGCTTAGCGCGGCGTGGCCAACTACGGAGCTGGTTCGCACCGCGGCGCCCACTGCCGCCGATGCCCTCTTGTTTTGCCCGGAGCGGGTGACAGCCGGGGAGTTCGCGGACCTGGAACTGCTCGATGGTCATTATTTGCGCCGGTCTGATGCGGAGATTTTTGGCACGGAGATCTTGAGCAAGCCGGCCGCCGCCGTGCCCGAGCGCCCATGAATCCCCCATTCGCCGCTGTGCGTGTACGCCGCATGACGCGCGCGGACCTCGACTGGGTGATCGAGATCGCAGAGAGCCTGAAGGAAGCGCCCCACTGGCCTCGTTCGGCCTATCTGGCCGCGCTGGACTCCGAGGCCGCTCCGCTGCGCATTGCGCTGCTGGCCGAGGAACCTGCGGCTGGAGTCATTGCGGGGTTCGCCGTGGCCAGCCTGCTGCTGACCCAGGCGGAACTGGAGTCCATCGTGGTTGCTCCTGCTTTCCAGCGCCGTGGCGTGGCGCGGAGGCTCTTTGCTGAGCTGGCCGTGGAGCTTGGCAGGGCCCAGGCCAATGAGATTATCCTGGAGTTGCGCGCCTCCAACCAGCCGGCGCTCGGGTTTTACCGGCGGTTGGGTTTTGTGGAAACCGGCCATCGGACGCGCTATTATCATGATCCGGTTGAAGACGCGATTCTGATGCGTCTTGTGCTTGAGGGCTCCGCGCCGGGGCTGGTTGGGCACGGATGCTGTGACGGTTAAACGAACAAGCCGTGACCGCGGTCACCCAAGGGGGCTTTCCGCAGCGAATTCCACATTTTGAGGTTACTTCCGGCCCTTTTCGACTTGCGGGTTGCGCTGTGGCGGCGATATATGTAAGTGTTCCTTAACTGACGGAGGTGTCCGATGGATGAAATACAGGATTCCACGCTGAGCGAAGAAATCAATCGTCTGCATGCCGAACATCATCGCTACGCTCAGCGGCTGGAAGAATTGCTGCAAAAGCCCTATCTCTCCGAGGAAGAACAGATTGAGGCAGTCAAGCTGAAGAAGCTGAAGCTGCATATCAAGGACCAGATCTTCGCCTTGGAGCGCCGGTTGCCGGCGGTTGCCTAGGTTTTTTGAAGCAACAGTAAATGCAGGCGAATTGCCCGAGCGCCAGCGTTATATGGCCCCCTTGCGGCTTGTGTGCCCATGAATTCATGCGCGGCTGGCCCCGCTCAATCGGCAATCGAGCGAAATCACCGTATAATCGTCTGGGACAATGGTTCGTGACGGTTACATCTACGGGTTGAGCTTGCTGGCAGTTGCGGTTGTGCTGGCGTGGGCCACGGGAATCTTGGCGTGGAGCGCCGTGCCGGTGCTTCTGGCGGCGTTTTTCCTCTGGTTTTTCCGCGATCCCGAGCGGACGATTCCCTCGGAGCCCGGCTTGATTGTGTCGCCCGGAGACGGGCGGGTGACCGAAACGGCCGCCATCAATACCCCCCAAGGGCCGCGGCAGCGGATCAGCATCTTCCTCAGCGTTTTTAATGTGCACGTGAATCGCTCGCCGATCGCCGGCGTGCTCACCAGTGTGCGCTACCAGAAGGGCCAGTACCTGAACGCCATGAACCCCGCTTCGGCCGACCAGAACGAGCAGAACATCGCCACCGTCCGCGGCGAGGGCATCGAGGTGACCTTCAAACAGATTGCCGGCCTTCTGGCCCGGCGCATCGTCTTCAACTTCCACGAGGGCGACAGGGTGGAACGCGGGCAGCGTGTGGGTCTGATCAAGTTCGGCTCCCGCGTGGACGTGCTGCTGCCGGCCGAGGCCGAAGTACGCGTGAAGGTGGGCCAGCGCGTCAAAGGCGGTGCCAGTGTGCTGGCGGCCATGGACAGCAGATCGGCCGGAGGAGATTGCTCATGAGTCACCACGACGCGGCACAGGTGAGAGCCAATGCACAGGCGCAGTTGCGCCGCGGCATGTTCCTGCTGCCCTCGTTGTTTACCGTGGGCAACATCGCCGCGGGGTACTTTTCCATCACCCAGACCATGGCGGCCATCAGCGGCGCCGGCGACGCGCATACGCACCTGGACTGGGCTGCCATCGCCATCCTCTTTGCCATCCCCTTCGACTCGCTCGACGGCCGCATTGCCCGCATGACCAACACGTGCAGCGACTTCGGCAAGGAACTGGATTCGCTGGCCGACGCGATCACTTTTGGCGTGGCGCCCAGCCTGCTGGCGTTCATCTGGGGATTTCAGTTCCTGCCCGAATCCGTCAATCCTCAATTGCACGAAAACCTGCTCCACGCCGGGGCCTTCATCTGTTTTTTGTATCTCATCGGCGGGGTCTCGCGGCTGGCGCGCTTCAATATCAGCCACGATGCCCAGCCGCGCAATCCGGGACGGCCGGACCGAAAGTATTTTGTGGGCATGCCGATTCCGGCAGCAGCAGGCCTGGTGGCCGCTACCGTTCATTTTGAGTACGGAATTCCCGTGCAGGCTTGGTGGATCGCTCTCATCTGGCTGGCCATCGTGGGCACGAGCGGCTTCCTCATGGTCAGCACCTGGCGGTTCTGGTCGGGGAAGGAACTCAGCTTGTCCCGCCGCCATCCTTTTCAGGTGTTGTTTCTCATCTCGATTGTGCTGTTCGTGATCCTCAGGTTCTCCCAGGTTGTGATCTTCTCGCTGGCGCTGATCTACATGTTCAGCGGCATCTGGGCGCGGGCGGCATATTCATGGTCGCGCCGCCGTCGCAGGCAGCCCGCCATCGCGGCGGCATCTCTGCCCGAGCCCGACGCGGCCGAACCGGAGCCGCTCGACCGCTCATAACCCTCGCACTCGAAGCAAAGGACGCCTGTGTACAAGATCGCTATAGCCGGAGCCTCCACCCTGGTGGGCCGGGAGTTGAAGGATGCGTTGTTGGAGTCGCCCCTGGCGGCGGCCGACATTGTGCTGATGGACGATGAAGAGGCGCAGGGCAAGTTGGACCAGGTGGGCGACGAGATCACCTTCGTTCAGGTCATTGCTCCCGACGCTTTCGATCACGTCGACTTCACATTTTTCTGCGGCTCAGAGGATATGACCCGCAAGCATTGGCGCTCAGCGCTACGCGCCGGTTCAACGGTGCTGGACCTCTCCGGCGCTCTCGACCAGGAGACGGGCGTCGTGGTACGCGCGCCTTGGCTGGGCTCCGAGGGACTCGGCTCGGAGGCGGCTGGCGTTGACCTGTTTACCCCTGCCGTGGTCCCGGCCCATCCCGCGGCGTTGGCGCTGGCCGCGGTGCTCGAACGGCTCCAACAGGCTGTCCCGGTTCACATCGCTTTCGCTACGCTTCTGGAGCCGGCCAGCGAGTTTGGCCGCGCCGCCCTGGACGAACTCCACCAGCAGACTGTGAACCTGCTCAGCTTTCAGGGGCTGCCCCGCGCGCTCTATGATGCGCAGGCAGCCTATAACTTGCTCTCCGGCCTGGGCGAAAGCGCCAAGGTCAGCCTGGTCGCGGTGGAGGCGCGGGTTCGCCGCCACTACGCAGCGCTCTCCGCCGGCCGCTGGCCCACTCTGGCCCTGCATGTGATTCATGCGCCCGTCTTCCATGGCCACACCTTTTCAATTGCCATTGAGCTGGAGCGGCCAATCGAGATTGCCGCCCTCGAAGAGGCTCTGAGCGGCGGCCACGTGGACCTGGTTCTGGAAGACACCGATTCGCCCTCGAACCTGGCCGCTACTGGCCAGAACGACGTACTGGTCCGTATGCGTCCGGAGCCGGACGCCCGCAACTCAAGCCAGGTTTCGCGCCTGTGGCTCTGGGCCGCCTCGGATAACCTGCGCCTCCAGGCGCAGAACGCCGTGGCGTGCGCATTGGACCTGCGCCGGCTGCGGCCGCAGGGGACGGTGCAGTAGGGCGAGCATCAGCATTCTTATGGCTTGGTGGGCAGCTTGGGCGGATCGGTGACGTACTCATCTCCGGTGCGGGCCAGCAAGAGGCTGCGGCGATCATCCAGCAGCTTCAGCCGGCTGGTCAGTTCGATGAACTCCTGCTTCTGCGCGGTGGTCAGCGGCGTTGCGGACTGGCTCACCTTGGTCAGCTCGGCAATTCTGGTCAGTTCATCCAGCCGGGCTTGCAACCGCTGCATCTCGCGGTCGATCAGGACGGGGTGAATCACCGGCGTTTTCGCGCGTCCGGAAGCCAACTCATTGCGATTATTCTCGCCCCACACGGGCAGAATCCCCACGTGGCCCAGTTCGACGCGAACGCCGCCCGGTCCGTAGTCCTTGCGAATCGCCGAAAACAGCCCGATGATCGCGTCGCGTGGGTCGCCGTCGTTGTCCGGCATCAGCCCGTCCACATAGGTGCGCGACTGGTTCGACAAGAAATTGCCCAGCGAATAAAAGATGACCGTGTTGCGGCCGTCCGCGGTGCGGTAAGTCTCCACCGGCTGCAAGACGTGCGGATGGTGGCCGACGATTACCGAGGCTCCGGCTTCGAGCATTTTGTGCGCCGTCTGCACGTCCTCGGGCCGGGGCGCGGGCGCGTACTCGACGCCCCAGTGAATGGAAACCACCAGAAAATCACACTGGGCGCGGGCTTTCCTGATAGCCTCCAGCACTCCAGCTTCGTCCATTCCTGGCCCGCCGTCGGACTCGCCTGGGTAGGGGAAGAAGTTTACGTGCGGCTCGTCGTCCTTGTCCGGGTTGCGATTGCCGTTGAGCCAGCGCGTCATCCCCAGCCAGCCCACCTTGATGCCGTTGGACTCGACGATGACCGGCTGCCAGCTTTGCTGCGCGGTGTCGCCGGAACCGGCAAAGGGCATGCCCTGCTCGCGCAGGTGCTCGCGCGTTTCGGTAAAGCCGGCCCAGCCCTGATCCATGACGTGGTTGTTGGCGAAGGAGACGATCTTGATGCCATTGGCCTTCAGCGCGTCAATCAAGGCAATGGGCGCGTCGAACATGAACGGCTTGGTCCCGTGCGTGTGCGCCGGGGCCACTGGGGTTTCCATGTTGACGAAACCGAAGTCGGCCCGCTGGAAGATGTCACGCACGTCGGAAAAGAGCGCGCTCCAGCCCGCCGCGCCGTCTCCGTCCGCAGCCGCGGCAGCCCGCACCGCCTCGTGCGGAATCACATCGCCGGCCACGGCAAAACTGACCTGCGCCAGCTCGTGCGGATAAGGAGTGACAGCGGCTGCGGAACGGCTGCCATAAGAGCCGGCAAGCAAGGCCGCGCCAAGGGTCGCAATGGCAAGCAGCGAGGTCCCACTGGCGGCCAGCCGCCAATGGTTGCGCAGTCCCGCAACAAGCCGCATGCCTAATCCCGCTCCAAACCAGCCTTCGCGCACCGTCCAATTCATCTTCCGCACCAATTCAGATTCCTTCTTTCCCGTCGCAAAATGGAATGCAATCAGGATACAGGTTCAACTGATTTTCCCTCAGCGTTGAGGATTGACGGTTACGCCCAGCTTGCGGCCCAGGAACTCCGCGCTTGCCTCATACGCACGCACCCAGTCGCGGCGCAGAAGGAAGCCGTGAATCTCATCCGGGAAGACGAGTTCCTCGAAGTCGACCTTCTGCCGGCGCAAGGCTTCAACGAGTTCTTCGGTTTCGGAAAAAGAGACGTCGCGGTCATCGTCGCCGTGGATCAGGAGCGCCGGCGAACGCCAAGTGGCCACCGAAGCGATTGGTGAAGACTCGAGGGCCAGCTGCGTCACATCCGCTTGCTCGTGCGGATCGGAGTTCGGCGGAAAGTCAGATAAATCCACGCGCCAGTCGTGAACGCCATGCATGTCAACTCCGGCAGCAAAGAGATTTGAGGCTCGAGCCAGCGCCAGCGCGGTCAGAAAGCCGCCCCAACTGCCACCCCACGCACCGATGCGTGTTCCATCCACGTCGGGCCGGCTCTTCAAGTACACTCCCGCGCCCAGCGCGTCGTTGAACTCGCTTGCGCCGGAGGCGCCGTAGCCAAGGGCCTCGCGGAAGTCGAGTCCATAGCCGATTCCGCCGCGGTAGTTGACGCTGAGCACGATGTAGCCGAGGCTGGCCAGGTACTGGTTCATGGCGTAGGCATTCGAGTAATACTCCATGGAAGACCAGCCGAGCAGCATCTGGCGTTGTGAGCCGCCATGGAAAAAGACCATGGCCGGGCGGCGTTCGCCGGGCGCAATCGACGCGGGCAGGAATAGCTGACCGTGAATCTCAAGGCCGTCCGCAGCCGGAAAGATGACTGGCTGAGGCGTGACGAAGCGGGCGGCGGGATAATCCGCGGGAATGGCCTGAGGGGCAAGATCGACCAAACGGCTGCCCTCCACCACCGCGGCACGAATCGGCAAGCGGGCATCGGAGTGCAGGACGGCAACTGCGCCGTCGCTTGCCAACACCGGCTGCGTCTCGATGCCGTTGCCCGCCGTGACGGCTTCCACGCCGCTGTTTGAGCCGCCTGAATTGAAGACAATCCGCCAGACATGGCGCCTGTCGATGTCGCCCATATTGGAGTCGAGGAGCAGCGTCTTGCGGTCGGCGCTGAGCGAGACGTGTTCCACCTCGAACTTGCCGAAGATGAGCTGCGCGGCATTGCCGCCTGAAGCGGGCACGGCAAAGAGATGAAGCCAGCCCTCGCGTTCCCATGGGAAAACGATTCGACCGCCAACGGTCCAATGCAACTGGTCCGGCGAATCCGTCCCGTAGAAGGCGCTGCCGGCGCCCTCAGCCGCGCGCCAGGCCTCATGCGCCTTGCCGGTGGCTACCTCCGCCACACGAATCGACCAGGGCAAGGCAGTGCGATGCGGCCCATGGACCCGCAAGTTCTTGTCGGGCGGAATGCGCAGAAAGGCGATCTGCGTGGAATCAGGCGACCATGCGGGGTTGCTGTCGAAGTCGGTGGAGGGGTCAAGATAGGCGAGCGAATTGGCTGCCAGGGAATAGACGCCGATAAAGCTGTGGCCGCCGCGATTGCTCACAAAGGCGAGCCGGGCACCGTCGGGAGACCAGCGCAAGCCCTCCACGGAGCCGCGCATTTGCAGCAGTTGCCCCGGTTTGGCCTGGTTATCGTCGACGGCCAGGAGCCACACCTGGCCGTGGAAGATGTAGGCCAATCGCTTGCCGTCCGGCGAGATCGCGGGCTCGTGGCCATCGGCCAACAGACGCGGCTCGCCGCCTTCCGCGCTGACGATCCACAACTGCTGCCGGGCACCCATGGGAAACCAGGCCGGATTGGGCACCGGATGGCGCTCACCCTCGGCGTCCCCGCCGCGGACGTAAACGATCTTCGCGGCGTCGGGTGTCCACTGCGGGGAATTGATCTCCTGGCCGTCGTCCTGGGCGTAGCGCGTGAGCTGACGGGAGACGTATTCCTTGCCATTCGCAGCGGGTTCGGCCACCCACAAATTGCGCCGGCCGCCGATGTTCGCCACCCAGGCCAACCGCCCTCGGGATGGAGCGGCGCGTAGAGCGGAAGTGAATGGAGCGCTCAGGGCCTGCTCAATCGTGAATCCCTTGGGCTGCGCAACGGCCGCCGGCGCGCTCAATACAAAGGCCGCAGTCAGCAGCAGCGTTCCAACCCCAGCAAGCCGCCCGTGCCGGCGCATTCCCGTGGCAAGCCTTGCGCCGAATTGCGACCCAAACCGATCACTCCGCATTGCAAAATCCATCTCCCGTGCCAATTCAGACCCTTTCCTTGCTCCAAAATCGAACGCAATCAGGATACAGGGTTAGTGCGAGCGGAACTCCACAGGTGCGCGGGTTGACGGATTATGGACTCCCATGAAGCGGGCGTGTGGAAGTAGTTAATTCTGGTTTAGTTAGCAGTATGTCCACGGCTTTACGCTCAAGAGCGCGAAAGAAATGCAGTGGGTTGGCGAGTTGGCGAAAAATCGCGGGGATAGCCGCCTCACAGTCTCACAGTTTCACGGTAAATAGGGGGGGGGGAGGGGGGGTACGGTGGTACGGACCGGGGACATACCTGACATTTTGAACCGGGCACATCCCTGACAGATTGGACAGTGGCCCGTGGTCAGCAAAGCCCCGCGCCGCTGGTCATGGATCATTTCCATTGTGTGCCGATGGAGGTTTATTTTCGGCAAACCTCTGCGAGGGGACTGGGATTATGCTTTTCCAGGTCTCAAAATCGAGGGGCAACTGGCGGATGGGGAGAAGTGCAGCAAGTTAGCCCCGCTTTGCGGGATGGCAAGTTGGCGAGTTGGCTGGTTCCTGTGGAAGCGCCTGCCGCTCATGAGCGATGCTTCCTCCTTTCGCGTCTATCCGTTACAAGAACAGCGGGCGGAAGCTGATACCCTGAATCCTGAGAAGAATCGCACAGGGAGCCGCCGGACAGTCAGGTAAGGCTCACTCAGGCGCATCCCGGCGGGCAGAGGCATGGCGGAATTCGTAATCAAGGTCGCCGACGAGCGCGGCCACGTGCAAGAGCAGGTGCAGACGGCGGCTACCGCAGAGGAGCTGCGCGCCCGCTTTATCCATGCCGGCTACCACGTCTTTTCCGTCAAGGGCCGCTCGAGTTTTGGCGGCTTCAAGAGCGGCAAGGTCAAGCTGGAACCGTTTCTCATCTTCAATCAACAATTTCTCACGCTAATCCGCGCCGGGCTGCCGATTCTGGGCTCCATCGAGATGCTGGCCAAGAACCAGAAGAACGCGCATTTTGCGGCGCAGTTGAACGACGTAGCTAACCGCGTGAAAACCGGCGACGCGCTTTCAGCGGCCTTCGAGGCGCAAAGCGGCTTTCCGATCATGTACACCACTACCTTGGTGGCCGGGGAGCGCTCGGGGAACCTGCAAGAGGTGCTGGAGCGCTACGTGAGCTTCCAGCGCACCTCGCTGACCTTCCGCAAGAAGCTGGTGGCCTCGCTGATCTATCCTTGCGTGCTGCTGACGCTGGTTTGTGGGCTGATGTTCTTCATGTTCGTCTTTGTCGTGCCGCAGTTTGCCGTTCTTTACGACCAGATGGGCTCAAAACTGCCGGCGATGACCATGGACCTGCTGGCCTTTGGCAAATTTCTGAACCGCAACATTCTCTGGATTCTGTTGATCATGGCCAGTACGGCCTTCGGCAGCTACCGCTTCGCGATTACCGAGCGGGGACGCGACTTTATCGACAGCTTTCGCGTGAAGCTGCCCCTGTTCGGAAAGATCTGGCTCAAGTACCAGGTGGCGCTGTTTGCGCGCACGCTCTCCACGCTGCTGACCGGCGGCCTGCCGCTGGTGCCGTCGCTGGAAACGGCGGCCCGCTCCATCAGCTCGCGCCGCGTATCGCGCGCGGTGACCAATTCCATCACCACGGTGCGCGAGGGCAAGAGCCTGGCCGATGCGCTGATTCAGACCGAGGTCTTTCCCGATCTGGCCGCCGAGATGATCTCAGTGGGCGAGCAGACCGGCGCGCTGCCGCAGATGCTCAACTCCGTCTCCGAGTTCTTCGAGGAGGACGTTGCCACCGCCCTCACCGCGGTCCTGGCGCTGATCGAGCCGGCGATCCTCATCGTCATGGGCGTGGTGGTGGTCTTCATTCTCATCTCGCTTTACCTGCCAATTTTCTCTTTGGGGCAGGGGGGCGGAGGTCAGGGGTAAACCATGGCTGAAACGACACTGCTTTCTGTTCCCCTTCCTGCCGGTCCCCTTCCCGGCAGCCAGGAAGAGCGCGCCCAGGCTGAACTGCTGGCGCAACGCTATCGGGCCGAGTTCGTTGACCTGAAGAACTTCAAGATTCAGCACGACCTGTTGCGCACCGTTCCGGTGGAACTGATGTTCCGCTACAACTTTGTGCCCATCGAGCAGCAGGGCGATGCGCTGGTGATCGCGGTCAGCGACCCCTCGCTGCTGATGGTGCTGGATGAGATTGCCGGGCTGCTGGGCCACCGCATCATCCCGCGCGTGGCGACGCTTTCACAAATTACCGACCTGCTGAAAAAGACCGAGCAGTCGCAGCGCGTGCTCGACGAGGCCAGCGAGGGGCTGACCTTCGACGTGCTGACCGGCGATGACTCAAGCGACGAGAACATCTCAATCGAGAAGCTGACCAGCGAAGAGGACATCAGCCCCATCATCCGGCTGGTGGACACCACCATCTTCACCGCTCTCGAACGGAGAGCTTCCGACATTCACATTGAAACTTATGATGATTCAGTACACGTAAAGTACCGCATCGATGGTGTGTTGCAGGAGGCCATGGCGCCGATAGCGCGCGAGCATCACACCACCATCCTGTCGCGCATCAAGATCATGAGCGAGCTGGACATTGCCGAGCGCCGCGTGCCGCAGGACGGGCGCTTCCGCGTCCGCTACAAGACCCGGCTGATCGACTTCCGCGTCTCCATCATGCCGACGATTCACGGCGAGAATGCCGTGCTGCGCGTGCTGGACAAAGAATCGATGAGCGAGAAGTTTCACAATCTGACGCTCGACGTGGTGGGTTTTGCCGAAGAGGACCTGAAACGTTTCCGCGCTTACATCCGCGAGCCTTACGGCATGGTGCTGGTGACCGGACCGACCGGCTCCGGCAAGACGACGACTCTCTATGCGGCACTGAACGAGATCAAGAGCGACGAAGACAAGATCATCACCATCGAGGACCCGGTCGAGTACCAGATTCGCGGCATCACGCAGATTCCGGTGAACGAGAAAAAAGGTCTTACTTTCGCGAGGGGGCTCAGGTCGATTCTGAGGCATGACCCGGACAAGATTCTGGTGGGCGAAATTCGCGACCAGGAGACGGCGCAGATTGCGATCAACTCCGCGCTGACCGGGCACCTGGTTTTCACAACGGTGCATGCCAACAATGTGGTGGACGTGCTGGGCCGCTTTGTGAACATGGGCGTGGAGGTGTACAACTTTGTTTCCGCGCTCAACTGCATTCTGGCGCAGCGGCTGGTGCGCACCGTTTGCGAGCACTGCGCCCACACCGTCACCTACAGCGATGACGCTCTGCGCGCCAGCGGCATGGACCCGGCGGAGTGGCGCGGCTTCGAGTTTCGCGAAGGAGCTGGCTGTATGGAGTGTGGTGGGACCGGCTACCGCGGCCGAACGGCGATTCATGAACTGCTGGATTTGACTGATCCGATCCGGGAGCTGATCCTGGCAAAGAAACCCACCTCCGAAGTGCGCAAGCTGGCCCAGAAGGAAGGCATGAGCTTTCTGCGCGAGTCGGCGCTTGATCGTGTCCGCCGCGGCCTGACTACGCTCAAGGAGATCAACAAGGTTACCTTTATTGAGGCGTCAAGATAGTGAGTTCTATTCTCAGCAAGGCCAAACTCGGTTGCCGGTCCGGCGCCCGTCCGCCGGTGGCGGTGGAGCTTTCGCCCCAGGGCGCACTGGCCGCCGCTTCGCCGGGACCGGGGCAACCACCCGTCTACGCCTTTGAGCCGCTGCCGGAGGGCGCGCTTGTGCCCGGTATCGGCGAGCGCAATCTGAGAGCGCCGGAAGTCGCGGCTAACGCCATTCGGGCCGCCCTCGGGCAGGTCTCTCCGCGCACCCGCGCCGTCACGCTGCTGGTGCCCGACACCGTGGTCCGCGTCTTCGTTCTGGACTTCGATTCGCTGCCCAGCCGGCCAGCGGAAACTGTTCCCGTTCTCCGCTTCCGGTTGCGCAAGATGATCCCCTTCGATGTGGAGACCGCCGGAGTGAGTTACCAGGTGCTGGCGGAGAACAAGACTGAATGCAGGGTGCTGGTCGCCGTGATTCCCGGCCTCATCCTGCAAGAATATGAAGCCGTGGTGCGTGAGGCAGGCTACGAGCCTGGAGCCGTGCTGCCCACCAGCCTGGCGGCTCTGGGGGTCGTCGATACACCCGAAGCTGTTCTGGCCGCCAACCTGGGCGCGACGGCGTTCACCACTTCCATTACCCACGGCCAGGACCTGCTGCTCTATCGCACACTCGACCTGCCCGAAGACCCCGGCCTGCGCCTCCAGGAGGTGCAGCGCGGCATTGCCGTGGCCGCGGCCTACTTTGAAGACAAACTCGGCACTCGTCCTCAGCTTTTGTATTTCGCGGGCATCGGGGCCGGAATCGGCACAGGCGGCAACAGCGCGGCGGAAGAATTTGCGCGCTGGATCAGATCGCCCGAGGTTCCCGAGCTGACCGTCGTCGATCTGGCGCCGCGGCCCGAAACCGGAGCCGCCACGTCGCTGGGCAACGTGCTGACCCTGGCCGGCGTGGCCGGCGCGCTGGCGGGAGCAAACTGATGCGCATCTATCTCAATCTCGCCACCCGCCCCTACGCCGATCTCAGACCGGCCCTCAAGCGCCTGCGCATCGCCATGGCTGTGTTGGTGGCGATTGGCCTGTGCCTGTGCCTGGGTCTGCGCGCGTTCCACCAGAAGGCAGAAGAGGCCCGCGCAACCGAGCAACGCGTCCAAAGCCAAATCGACGCCATCAACAAGGAGCGGCAGGGCTACGAAGACCTGATGCACCAGCCGGCCAACACACAACTGCTTGCCTCGACCGGGACGCTCAACCAGCTCTTCGACGTAAAAACCTTTTCCTGGACGCTGGCGATGGAAGACCTGGAAACGGTTCTGCCCGGCGGAGTGCAAGTGACCAGCCTGGAGCCGGTTCGGAACACGAAGGACGGTACGATCACCCTGCATTTGCGTGTCGTTGGCCCCCGCGACCGCGCCGTTGACCTTGTGCAGAATCTCGAACGCTCGAAACACTTTTTGCAGCCCCGCATCGTGGGCGAAAGCTCGGAGTCCACTGGCGGCCCGAATGAGCGGCTGGAGCCAATCAGCGCCTCCAACCGCGTCAACTTCGAGCTGCTGGCCAACTACAATTCGATCACGCCGATGGAACACAAGGCACAAAAAAGGCAGGAGGGTGAGAAGCCCTCGGCCGACGGCGAGCGTGAAAGCCAAAGTGCGCTTCCGTCCCACGCGGCTCACCCGGCTCAAGCTCCGGCCACGCCAAGGCGGTCAAAGCCCAACCCCAACCGCGGTCTCAATCCGAATCCGAATTCAGGAGGCCCGCGATGAACAGCAGCCGCACCCCTTCTCTGTGGCGCGAACGCCTGGCCTCCCCGCTCACCTGGCACTACGCCGGTTTTGCCGTGCTACTGGTTGCGGTTATCGGCCTCTCCATTCGCTTCGGCCTGGACTGGGCCGCCACCAACGGCAGTTCCACTGACGCTCTGGCAGCCAAACAGGTGCAGTTGAAGGCACTCGACCTGGAAACCGCCTCCTTGCGCGGGTTGGACAAGCGCGTGGACGACTCCCGCTCGCAGGTGGCGGCCTTCTACGTGAAGCGCGTCCCGCCCAACTACTCCTCCATCGCTACGCGCATCGGCGAGTTGGCGCTGAAAGGCCCCGTCCGGCTGACCAGGGTGCAGTACACACAGAATCCTCCAGGCTCCGATCTGACAGAGATTTCAATGGATGCGGGCATTACCGGCGAGTACCCGCAGATCATGCGCTTTGTGAACAGCGTGGAGCGCGACCAGACCTTTTTTGTTATCCGCGCCATGTCTCTGACCGGCCAGCAAGGCGGCCTGGTGAACCTGCGGCTGCGGGTTTCCACATGGCTGCGGCCAGCCGATGCGGTGGCCAGCGGATTGCCGCCCACTCCGCAACCCGGCGATGAGCCAGCCGGGGCCAATCCACAGGAAAAGGAGGGTAAATAGCCATGGCCCTCCGTCTGGGAATGGAGAACAAGCGCCAGGTCTACCTGCTTGCCGCCCTGGTTGTGGCGATCGTCTGCATTGCCGGCTACCAGATCAAGCAAAACTTTGGAGGCTCCTCCGCGTCCGTACCCACGGCGCCGGCAATCCGGCCTGCTGCCGCTGTCCCGGTCAACGGCAGCACAGGCGTGGCAAACCCCTCCGTCCCCGGCGGACAGGATGCCGTAAAACTCTCCAACGCCGGCATCGACCCTGCCCTGCACCTGGACAAGCTGGCCCTGAGCGAGGAGGTGGAGTACCTGGGCACCGGCAGGAACATCTTCTCCACCGAGTCGGCCCCCGCGCACATCGAAGCCCCGGCATCGAGCCCTCGGCCCGGCCAGCACGCCGTAAACGCGACCCCGTTAGTGCCCGAAAAGCCAAAGCCGCCGGCCATTGATCTGAAGTATTTTGGCTACACCCAGGGCAAGGACAAATCCTCGCAGGCTTTTTTCGTTCATGGGGACGACGTTTTTATCGCCCGCACCGGCGAGATTGTCGAGCATCGCTACAAGGTGGGCGCAATCCTGCCGGGCAGCGTCCAGGTTACCGACCTGGGCTACAACAACACCCAAACCCTGTACCTCCAGGCGAACTAGGGCTTTGACCGCTTGAAGTTGTACTACGGATTCAACGGTACGAAATCATCCGGTCAGAGACCAGGGATGGGGCACCAAGATTTCAGTAACAGTGAAAATCGAATGAAACCCGCCCCAATCCGCCGGCCAAAGCACCCCTCCGAAGAGGGCTACATCCTGATTGTGGTTATCTTCATGGTGGCGCTGCTGACTCTTTCGCTGGCCGTGGCCTTGCCCCGGGTAGCCAAGGAGATCCAGCGCGACCGCGAGCTGGAGACCATGCATCGCGGCAAGCAATACGCGCGAGCCGTGAAGCTGTATTACAAGAAATTCGGAGCTTATCCGCCCAACGTCGATGCCTTGGTCAAGCCCACCAACAATATCCGCTTTCTGCGCAAGAAGTATGTGGACCCGACGACCGGCAAGGAGGATTGGAAGCCGATTCTCTTTGGCCAGAACAAGGCTCCGACAGCCATGGGCTTCTTCGGGCAGGCGCTCGGAGGCTCGACGGTAGCTGGCATCGGGCCCAGCGGCGGAAACGGACTCGCAGGGGGCAGCAGCCTGACGGGAGGAAGCAGCCTCATCCAGCAGACGTCCACGACCGATCCCAACGCCGCCAGCGGCAGCACGGCTGCGAGCGGGTCGGCCATCGGATCGACCACTGGCCAGACTGGGCAGACCTTCGGCGGAGCTGGCATTATCGGCTTCTCTCCCACCAGCCCCAAGCAGTCCATTCTGGTCTACAAGAAGAAAAACCACTACAACGAGTGGGAGTTTGTCTACGACCCGATCTCCGACCAGACGATGCAGGGAGGCAACACGGGAACCATCGGCCAGGCTGCCAGCAGCACCACAACACCGATCGGGAGTAGCTCAAGCTCAAGCGTAACCACCACCACCACGACCCCTTCCACGACTACGACCACGCCACAGTGAGGCGCTGGATTCTTCGCCGACAACAAGGAACCGGAAATCTCATCAAACAAAACAAGGCCCGCCTCCGAGAGGGACGGGCCTTGTGACTATACGCAGCAAAGTGAAAAGCGGGGCCGGAAAGCGGGCGGTTACGCGCTGAAGGAGGAGCCGCAGCCGCAGGTGCTCTTCACGTTGGGGTTATCGAACTTGAAGCCAGCGGCCTCGAGAGTCTCAACGTAGTCCACGGTGCAGCCGTCGAGATACATCAGCGAGGTGGCGTCCACAAAGACTTTGAGGTCTTCGAAGCTGAAAACCTTGTCCATCATGCCGGCCTGGTTTTCGAAGGCCATGGAGTACTGGAATCCGGAGCAGCCGCCGCCCTGGACGCCGATGCGCAGCCCGGCGGGCAAGGGGTCCTGTGTGGCCATGATCTCGCGCACCTTGGCGATAGCCTGTGCGGTCAGGGTGAGAGGTGCTTTCTTAACGGTTTCCTGTGCGGGTGCGGAGGTTGTGGTGGCCATGAATTCTCCCAACAAGTGAAATGCTTGCCTAAAGGTAACTGTACCGTTCCGCGAGCGGGGATTCAAGGCCCCATCGCGGCTTCATCCCATTGGATGCAACCGAAGAGGGGAAAGTCGCAGAAGCAGCCGGGCGGGGCTGGCTTCGGGATGAGCGGAAGCGAGGATGCGCGGCCCAGCCCCCCCACGATTTTTTATTAGCACAGCCGTGCCTTTTCAGCAGTATGATGATCACCGAACGGCTCTTCTGCTCGACGGGACCGTAAATTCTGTTTTGAGGTCCGCCAGTGCCCGGGCCATAGAATTTTTCGGAGGTGGTGCATGAGGTTTGTCCTGGTGATGTGGGTAGTCTGGGGAGTGTTGGCGGTGATCACTGCCGCCGTTTACTTGTATCGCTCCAGACTGCAACGTGACGAAGAGGACCAGATCTTTCTGGACGACAGCTTCGCACAAGAGAAGGCCGAGCAGGCGCAGATTGCCGCCAGCGTCAACAAGATTGAGCCTGCGCTGCACATCTTGCAGTGGGCCGTTGCAGCCGCGACGGTGTTCGTGATCGTTTACTACATCAGGGACATCGTCAACCATTTCTAGTTGACTGCTGTTTTTCCGGTATGCCACGAGCGGCTGGCGGAGCCTCACAGGCATCCGCCAGCCGCTTTGTGTTTGCGATTTTCCCGTTTCGCTCGATCCCGTTCAAAACCGGTTAGTATCCGCTGGCCACCAGCCAGGCTTCAGTCAGTTCCAGCTCGGGCTTCTTCTGGGCCAGCATCTGCGCGTGGGCCAGCTTCACCAGCACATCAGCCTCTACATTCACCGGAGCGCCGGGAACGAGGGTGTGCAGGTTCGTCCGCCAATACGTCAAGGGCAAGATGGCAATGGTGATGGCCTCGCCATCGAAGTCGGCGATGGTCAGGCTGATGCCCTCGACGGCCACCGAGCCTTTGTGCACCATCCACGGGCGCACGTTCTCAGGAACCTTGACCTTGAGGGTCCAGTCGGTGGTTTCGCGGTCGAATTCCGGGCTGGACTGCGGAATCACCGGCTCAAGTGAGGCGAGTGTGCCGCAACCGTCCACGTGGCCCTGCACAATGTGTCCGCCCAGTGGACTGCCGGCGGCGGTGGGCAGTTCCAGATTGACCTTCGAGCCGGGCAAAAGAGCGCCCAGCGAGGTGCAATCCAGCGTCTCCTGCGCCAGATCGGCGTGGAAGAGCGTGGGATTGACGTCCAACGCGGTCAGGCAGACGCCGGAGACGCCCAGTGAATCGCCTTCGCGCATCCGGCTGGCGAAGCTGGGAGCCTCAACCGTGATGCGCCGTACTCCGCCGCGGCTTTCCAGCCCAATCAGCGTGCCCGTCTGTTCAATGATGCCGGTAAACATGGTTCTATTCTAAGGGAACAGGGAACAGGGAACAGGGAACAGGGGTCAGGGGTCAAGGAACAGGGAATAGGGAACAGTTCTGTGCATGAGCGATAGAATTCCGCTCTATCGCTCATGATTGCCTGTAATTGTGAGGGATAGGAATTGCTTATATCGCTCATCGAAATTGAAATGGTTATTGACCGAGAGGCGCGGCCGGCTAGGCTTGCTTGTCTAGATGTTTGAGTAATATTCCGTCTTGAGTTCTCCATGCAGTAAGCCCGTTTGCGCTACCGCCGTGTATTACGGCTGCTGCTGCAGATGGGCTGGAGAACTCAACATCCTTTGTGAAGACCAAGAATCCATTCTTCTCAACAAGCGTTTCGTCGGCGATGAGTTGTTTGCGCTGTGCTATTGCGTAGGGATAACTCTCAGCGGATGGGCGTTCCTCTAACACGGCTGTGGACCCTTGGAACACAACGAATCCATTCACAGTACGCTGGCCTCGTCCCTCAGCACCTTTCATTTCGCAGAGGAGCGTCTCGCTAGGCTGACCTTTCTCAGCGGCTTGAGTAATCGGCGAGAGAATGTCCGAACCGAGGACGGGAAGGAGTTGCCGAATGCGCGCTAGAAACACTTCCATGTCTTCGCGATCTGATTCGGGAAGCCTTGAGCCCCCAGCCTGGTTCTGGTCGAGCGTAAATCTTTTGATCTTAGAGGCTTCATCGAGAAGCCGTGATTCAAGATATCTGACATGAGCCTTTGTGAGGTTCTCATCTTTGCTGACGAACACAATAGCTGAGATCCAGAATTCCTTCGCCTTATGCTGCTTGAGCCGCTCGCGAATGATCTTCGCCTCGCCGATGTAAGCGTGAGGCGCGTTTGTCTTAGGGTCGTTGCCGGTAAGAATATAGACACCGGGCTTGTCGAGTTCTTCACGAGTCAGGAGTTCATCGAGTTCAGTTCTCGGTGCTGCAACAGCCTTTCCGCTCCAGTTAGATATTTCAGCGGTGCGGAGGCTTTTTGCATCTCCGCGTGGAAGAAAAAGCTTAATAGTCGCTGCAGACATTTGCGCCCCACTTGCACTACAACCTTCTTAGCAAATCTGTTCAGTGTTAGTCTACTGGACTGACACCCGGCCACGGGTCGCGGAGCAGCGAGCACAGGCCCAGGTCGTTGCCGTAGCGCTCCACTTCTACTTCGGCCATGCGAATGGGGTTTACCATGCCTTTGAAGGCGGGCACGGCGTCGGAACCCATGATCTGCGGGGAGACAAAGAGGTGGATGCGATCTACCAAGCCGCCGGCCAGCAGAGCCGTGTTCAGGCGCGTGCCGGTTTCGGTGAGCAGGGTCAGAATGCCCTCCTCGCCCAGCTTGTCCAGCACCTTGCCCAGCGGGACGCGGCCACCTTCGGCGGGCAACACCTCGACGCGAACGCCGCGGCTGGTCAACTCGCGCATACGGGCTTCGTCTTTGGAGACCGTGAAGATCACCAGATCGTCGTGGGCGGTGGCCACCATCTTGGAGTCGAGCGGCATGCGCAGGGCTGAATCGAGCACCACCCGCAGAAGCGGACGGCGGCGGCGCAGACCGCTGCGGTCGGTGAGCAGGGGGTCGTCAGCCAAGACGGTGTCAACGCCGGTTAGCGCCGCGTCGGCCTGCCAGCGCAGCGGCTGCACGGCGGCGCGCGCGGCTTCGCTGGTGATCCAGTAGGGCTGGCGGAGTTGATGCTCGCCCGGCGGCGGGGCGATGCGGCCGTCGAGGGTCATGGCCACCTTCATCAGCACCAGCGGGCGTTGATGCTGGCTCCAGTGGGCAAAGCCCTCATTGAGGCGGCGGGCTTCGGCTTCGCATGGGCCAAGAACCGTCTCGATGCCCGCGGCGCGCAAGCGCTCCATTCCGTGGCCGGAGACGGCGGGGTTGGGGTCGATGGTGGCCGCGACGACGCGGCTGAGGCCGGCGGCGATGAGCGCTTCCGTGCAGGGGCCGGTGCGGCCGGTGTGGTTGCAGGGTTCCAGCGTGACGTAAGCCGTGCCGCCGCAGAGGCGTTCGCCTGCATGCTGCCGGGCGATTTTAAGGGCGGCAATTTCAGCGTGATCGAGCAGGTCGTACTCGTGCCAGCCCTCGCCGACAACCTGGCCCGCGCAGTCAAGGATGACGCAGCCGACGGCGGGGTTGGGCGAGGTGACGGCGATGCCGCGGCGGGCCAACTCCAACGCGCGCTGCATCCAATAACGGTCTTGATCCAAAACGTTCATGGGTTACCCCAGCAGCGAATCGACAAACTCGGTGGGCGAAAATTCCAGCAGGTCGGTCATCTGCTCACCTACGCCGGCGAAGAGGACGGGCAGGTTGAGTTCCTGGGCGATGGCGACGGCGATGCCGCCCTTGGCCGTACCGTCGAGCTTGGTGAGGATGATGCCGGTGACGCCGGAGGCTTGGGTGAAGAGGCGCGCCTGGCTAAGGCCGTTCTGGCCGGTGGTGGCGTCCATCACCAGCAGCACTTCGTGGGGCGCTCCGGGAATCAGCTTGGCTACCGTCCGGCGCATCTTGTCCAACTCGTCCATCAGGCCGGTCTTGGTGTGCAGACGACCGGCAGTGTCCACAATCAGGTGGTCGATGTGGCGCGTTTTGGCGGCGGTTGCGGCGTCGTAAAGCACAGCAGCGGGGTCACCGCCCCGGCGAGTCTTGATCATCTCAACGCCGGAGCGGGTAGCCCAAACGTCAAGCTGTTCGATGGCTGCCGCGCGAAAGGTGTCGGCTGCGCAGAGGAGGACGGTGCGATTCCGGGCGCGGTACCAGGCAGCCAATTTGCCTGCCGAGGTGGTCTTTCCGGTGCCGTTGACGCCGACGAGGAAGGTGACGAATGGGCCTTCGGAGGGCGGCAAGGCGTTGGACTGGCTGGAGATGGGCGCTTCGAGGATGGCGCGGATCTGAGCCTTGAGCAACTCGCGCAGTTCGTCGCCGCCTTCGATGGCCTGATGGCGCGCGCGGTCGCGCAAGCCAGCAAGGATAGCGGTGGTGGTTTGCACACCCAGGTCGCTGGTAAGCAGAGCCGTTTCAAGGCTTTCAAGGGTTTGTTCGTCGACCGTGCGGGTGAGGGAGACGACGGTCTCGATCTTGGCCGAGAGCGACTCGCGGGTGCGCGCGACGGCCTGCTTCATGCGGGCGAATATGCCAAGTTTGGAAGCCTCGGCCTCGCCGGAGTCGGGCGAGGTTGAGGGGGTATCTGCTGTATTTTTCCTGCCGCCAAAAAGCTTCATCATGGAGGGTTCCAGACTTGAGTTTAGAGCATTGAAACGGCGACGGCTGGGACGAGCGGGCCGTCATCGTCCCACGGACGGCGCCGCGCGATCTGGATTTGATCCGATTATTCCGGGAGCTTGCGAAGCCTTCCTTCCGGAAGCAACTCGTAGGGGTCGCCGCGGTAACGGAGACGGCGCGAGCCAATGTAGCTTCTGACCCAGAAACAAAAACCCATGAAGTCACGCAGGGGATAGAGCCAGGCTTTGCGAAGGGCGGCGCGATCGTGGACCACACAGCCCGCAATGAGCAGGCAGAGCAGCATACGGTCGAGAATGGTGAAGGCCAGCAGAGCGAGGCCCAGGAAGAGGTGTCCGGCAGCGCCCAGAACGGCCAGAGCCAGCAGGCCAAAGGGAACGGCATAGGTCAGGACTTCGCCTACGTGGCCCGCGGGGCGGGAGAAACGCGTGCTGGTGGCCCAGGCCTGCTGATGCGCGATGCTCTTTTTGAACAAGGCGTTCATGACATGGTGCTCGACGATGTAGGAGGAGAGAACGACCGTTTCTCCGGCCTTGGTCGCTGTCCAATTGCCCAGCACAAAGTCG
This sequence comes from uncultured Occallatibacter sp., assembly GCA_964420185.1. Taxonomy (GTDB): domain Bacteria; phylum Acidobacteriota; class Terriglobia; order Terriglobales; family Acidobacteriaceae; genus Telmatobacter. The sequence goes on from CAYQSI010000028.1 coordinate 27,438, forward strand.
TCCGCGTAATACTGCGCGACCTGCTCGTATCCGCCGATCTTCTCGACGGTGCTCTGGCGCATCACCATCGAAGGGCCGAGGGCGAACTTCATCCCTTCGAGCATATTGGCCACAAGAACGCCTGAGGTCATCTCGACGGACATGCCCATGGCTTCCAGTTGGGCCCAAAGGCCGTGACGCGTGACGCCGCGGTAAAGGCAGGTGACCATGCCCACCTGCGGGTCGGCGAGCGGCGCGACGACGGAAGCCAGGTAATCCGGGTCAACGCGTACATCGCTGTCGGAGGTGACCAGGATGGGATAGAGGGCCTGACGGCGCATGATCTCCAGCGAGAATGTGCGCGCGTTGGGCCAGGGAGGCTCGCCACAGGTGAGGATGCTCGCCTTTACATGCGGGAAACGCGCCGCAACCCGGCGAGCCGCCGCCAGGCCGGCGTCGGAGTCGTGGCGGGCGCAAAAGAGGATTTCGTACTCCGGATAATCCTGCTGAAAGAAGCTGGCGAGGTTCTCTTCGAGATCCGGTTCGTCGCCATGCACAGCCTTCAACACGCTCACCGGGGGCAGAAAAGTGTGCGGCCCGGCTGCGGCTGCGGCCGCGCGGCGAAAGCGGAGCGCGCCCCAGGCAACCATCAGGCTGTAGACGGTCGAGGTGGTCACTCCAAAGGCGGCAAGCGCGCCCAGAGCGAGAAAAGCAATGTGTCCAAATGTCATGGCGGCGTGATCGATCTCAAAGCCCGATTCTTGCACCCGATCCACTATGCACGGAGCTTTGGACGGGCATAGTGGAAGCAAAAAAGCGGTGCACCAAACTGGAATTTTACCCCAGGCGGCGGGTGGCCGGAGTTGATTGGGGCAAATCGGCACAGACGAGATTCAGACTCTGGGCTGCGAGGCTTGTGGTTTTCCACACTTTGGCCAGAAAGAAGGCGAAAGGATGGGGCACTGAGCCGTTATGGGCAACAGACAAGGGGCGAAGCTGGCTTGGGGCTTTCCAGGTCTCAAAGGCGAGACCTGGAAATCCCTAAGCGCGTGTGCTGAGGCTCTACTTCAGTGGCCGGTCGGTCCAGAGAGCCTTGTCGGCGATGGACTGGACGTGGTAGAGGCGGCCAGCCAGCAGACTCTTCGCTTTCTGCTGGTTCACGTCCTGGGCGAAGAGCCACTTGCGCTCGCCGGTGCCCCACTCTTTGGAAAGCTGATCTTCGCTGAGGAAGATGTCCGGCGAGTCGGGGTAGCAGGAGCCCCACAACAGCGGCGTGCCTTCTCCATGCTGCCCGCAGCGCGGCAGCACCATCAAGGCGGGCTTGCCGTGGAAGAAGCGGTGCGTATAAAAGACAACCGAGGAGGCGTCGGACTGCTCGCCGAAGATGATGAAGGAGTCGGCGGGCGAGCCTTTTTCAACGATGGTGTCAGCCAGTTGCTTGGAGCTGAGCATGGGCTCGAAGCGGGCGAAGGCGATGTGTGCAGCGATCAGGAAGATCGTCAACGTGACGGCCACGCTGACGGTGGCGGCCAAGTGCTTCCCTTTGAGCCGCAGCACCCAGCCCACGGCCGGCCCCACGAGCAGAACGATGGCGGCCAGAATGGCAGGCAGGCGGAGCGCGGCAAACGAGGCGCCGGTGAGATCGAAGAAGTGAGACATCGAGAGCGTGTAATCACCCACGCCGCGGTGCGCCAGCAGAGTGCCGATGTCGGAGACAAAAGGCAGGTGGCGGGAATCCCACAGGCCCCAGGCGAGGGTTGCGGCGGAGAGCACGCTGACAACGGCAAAGACCGCTTGAGCGCCGGTGAGCCATGCCGTGGAGAGCAACGGCTTGCTGCCTTCCAGAGGATCGGCCGGAGCGCCATCGAGCCCGCGCTTCTCCTCAATGCCAGCCACCACGGCCGCGATGAGGATCAACAGCGGCGGCCAGACCGGGAAAGTGTAGTACTCCTGATTGGTGGAGATGCTAAAGAAGAGCAGAGTCCAGGCGGAGAAGAGGCTCAGCAGCCAGATGGAGCGCGCGCGGAATCTGCGCTGGAAGACGCAGCCGGCCACGTCGGCGCGGGCGGTCTGGTCCAGGAAGAAGTCCACAGCCTGGCCTTCTTCGTGCCGGATGTACTGCATCCACTGGTGGCGGGTCTTCCAGGCCACGGCTACCAGCGCAGGCAGGAAGAGGCTCCAGGGGAAGATCCAGACCAGATGCAACAGCCAGTAAGCGATCGAGGGCAGCTTGTTGTAATCGTGCGGGTAACGCAGGCCGAAGAAGCGCAGGTAGTGCTCGTTGATGAAGTAGAAGTACCAGAAGCCATGGACGTTGCCGAAGGTGGGGTGGTTGCCGACGGCGTGGCCCTGGTCGGGATTGGCCAAGCCGCAAAGGATGTGCCAGGGCGCGGCGATGGCCAGAAAGACTAGCGTGCCGGTGACAGGCTTCAACTCCCGCCAGCGCCGCCAGAGGCCGGTGATGAGCAGATAGGGAATGGCGGCGCCGACAAAGAAGACCGGGGCGATCAGCCCCTTGGTCAGCAGGGCCAGCGCCAGGGCCGCCCACATCCAATAAAAGCGCGCCGCCCGTCCCGGCTCAAAGCCGGTGAGAAGCCCGTAGAGAGCGATCAGCAAAAAAAGACTGAGAATGGACTCGGGAATGATGAAGCGGGTAAAGAGAAACGGTCCGATCGAGGTGAGTACGCCCAGGCCGGCATAAAGTCCGGCGCGAGGACCCCAGGCGCGGCGCGCCCACAGCCACGCCAGCCAGGCCAGACCAAGCATGGCCAGTGCATTGGGCAGGTGAGTGGCAAAGGTGTTCTGGCCAAAGATGCGGTAGCTGACGGCCACTGTCCAGTAGGGCAGCGGCGGCTTCTCAATGTAGCGGAGGCCGTTGATCTTGGCCGAGACCCAGTCGCTGCTTTCGGCGAAGTGCTGCGCAGCTTGGGCATGGGAGGCATCGACGTCGTCGAGCAGTGGCGGCGAAAAGAGGGAGGCAAATTGCACGGCGGCAAAGATCGCCGCAAAAAGCAACCATGTAGCCAGCGCGGAGGGCGCTTGCTGTGGGCGACGGAGTGTGTTGGTATCGTTTGTCATTGTTGATTTTGCTGTCGAGTCAAGGATAACAGCAGAACTTCTACCCCAGCGACGAACTAAAATAAGGGGCAAGGCGAAAACTACACGAACGAAAGGACTCTGCCATGCAAAGCCGCCGTCTGTCTGTCCTCTTTGGATCGTTTCTGGCCGTCAGTTGTGGGTTTTCCGGCCTGCGCGCGCTGGCTGCCACGCCCTTTGCCATTACGGCCACCAACGTCACCATGCCATCGACCGGCAATGGTCTCAGCCAATACACGGTGACTGGAATCCCCGGAACCGGAACAATCGGCATCGTTTGCCAATACTCGGGTACGGCTACCGAGGCCAAGCTCCCCATCTGCCCCATGACCCCACCGGTTGCCTTTCAAGTGGTGGCAGGGCAGACGCTCACAGGACCCATCGCCTTCTACCCATACGGCGCAGCAATTCCTGCGGGACTGCGCAGGGCGCCACACCGTTCAGGCTATCTACCCGCGACCGGCCTCGCGTTGGCTGGCGCGTTGATGCTCGGATTCGGCTTGCGGCGCCGGGCCTGGCGCTGGCTTACGCTGACTATTCTTGCGGCGGGCACGCTGGCCGGGCTGGCGGGGATTTCCGCCTGCGGCAGCAACAGCGGCAACGGGATGACGCCGGGGACCTATCCTTACACCGTTTCGGCTAATTTCGGAAATCCTCTCAACAACGTAATTCAAAGCGTGACCACGACGATCAGCGTCACCGTGCCCTAAGCCTCTCTTCCTCAGTTTGGTCGGGGTTTCGGATCCTATGAGGCGGCACTTTGGCGGCGCGGTCGTGTATCTTGACCGCAGAGCCAATTCCCGTTTTACGGAGTGCAGCCCTATGCCCACCTTTGCCGCCATCGATATCGGTTCCAACTCATGCAGGCTGAAGATCGCCAGGATTGTGGCGCACCAACTGAAGACCTTGCACGAGGACCGTGAGGTGACGCGGCTGGGAGCCAGCGTCTTTGAGTCGGGGATTGTATCGCCGGAGGCCATGGCGGCTACACTCCAGGCGCTCAAGCGGTTTCAGCGGGCGGTGCAGTTGCACGGCGCGGAGCAGATTCGCGTGGTGGCTACCTCGGCGATGCGCGACGCCCGCAACGGGCCAGCCTTCCAGGCGTGGGTGAAGGCTGAGACCGGGTGGGAGATGGAGATCATCTCCGGGTTGGAAGAAGGCCGGCTCATTCATCTGGGCTTGATGAGAGGCATCGCCGACGGTGGGCCGGGGGCAGCGGGGCGGGTGCTGCTGGTGGACCTGGGCGGCGGTAGCTGCGAGATTACGCTCTCCGAGCGCAAGCACATCAAGGAGACTGTCAGCCTGCCGCTGGGCGCTGTCCGGCTGACCGAGGAGTTTCTGCCGGGGGACCCGGCGCCTGTTGAGGGGCTGGCGCGGATGCGGCAGTTGATTGCCCGAGAACTGCGCCAGGCTCACAGCACAATTCAGCCGGAGAATGTCTCAGTGGTCATCGGCACCTCAGGCACGGCCGCTGCACTGAGCGAGGCGATTGCGGCGGTGGAAAGGGAGAGAAGCGGCAAGCCGCCGGGCAAATTGGGGAAGAAGGCCGCCGGCAAGAAAGTCCTGGCTCTCGCGCTCAGCCAAGCTCCCGTTGCGGCACCGGCTGCGGGGATTGCGCCCACGCGCGAGGTGCGCAGCCTGGCGGCGAAGCTGGCCTCAATGGCGCTGGCGGAGCGCGTGGCTGTGCCGGGTATTGGGCCGCGGCGGGCGGAGATCATCGTGGCTGGCGCGGCGGTCTTTGCCGAAATGCTGGAAAGCTTCGGGCTGCCCGGTTTCCGCTATTCGCCGTTGGGGCTGCGCGACGGCATTCTGGCCCAGATGCTGGCCGAGCAGGATGCCCGCGCCACCGCTCATCGGGAGTTCGAACACCAGCGCTGGGAGAGTGTGCTGGCCACGGCGCGGCGCTATGGGGTCGATCCGCGCCACGCTGAGCCGGTGCGGGCACATGCGGTGCAATTGTTCCGCGAACTGCAGGCGCTGCACCAGTTACCGCCCGAGTACGAGAGCTGGCTGGCGGCTGCCGCCGTCCTGCGCGACACGGGCAAGTTCATCAACTACCAGGGCCATCACCGGCACACGCAGTACGTGATTTCGAGTTCCGAAATCTACGGCTATACGCCGATGCAGCGGACGTTGGTTTCGGCCATTGCGCGCTACCTGGGCAAGAGCCGCCCACAGCCGGGCGACCGCGCCCTGCGCAACATTCCCGCAGGCGAGCACCAGCATGTGCACCGGGCCGTGGTGCTGCTGCGGCTGGCCGTGGCGCTCAACCAGGACCGCGCTTCCGATGTGCTGAGAGTCGCGGCCAAGGTCTATCCCAAGCGGGTTTATCTGGAGCTGGAGCAGGGGCGGACGGGCGCGGAGCTGGAGCTGTGGTCGCTGCGCAAGGAGGCGGACTACTTCCTCGAAGTCTTCGGGCGGGAGCTCTTTTGCACGCTGGCGTAGATGGCCCGGGCCGAGCGGGGATCGATGAGCCACTGCAACAGCGCCGGATGGCGGGCCAGGTCGACGCGGGCCACCGAGCCCTTTCTCATACGGATGGCCGCGCCGCCGTTGTTGGTGATCAGCCGGCCCAGAAACTGGAAGAGATTGGGATTGTGTCCCACGGCCAGCACGCCGTCGTATTCCGCATACTTGGCCAGCATCTGCTGAAAGTCGGCGTAATCGGCGTCAAGCCCCAGCGCCGGCGAGATCTCGACTTTGGCGTCGTAGCCCAGTTCCGTGCCCACAAGCTGCGCCGTTTGCAGGGCGCGCTTCAAGGGGCTGGAGACGATCACGTCCACCTGCACCTTAAGCGCACTCAAGGTCCGCGCCATCAGGATGCATTGATCCTTGCCTTCTTTGATGAGGGCGCGCTTGGCGTCGAGAACCGGATTCTCGCGGGACAATCCGGCATTGGCGTGGCGCATGAGGTAAAGGTACATTGGAGCGGTCCGGCGGGGGCGTAAGGGGGCTGCCGGCTCCTTGGTTTTCAATGGTAGCACGAATGTAAATTACTCATGAAGTTAGTTAATGCCGGAGCGAGAGCGCCCTCGGTGCTGAATTGGCGCGGGCTTGCGGGCCAAAGTACGGTTGCCGGACCAGCAGACTCCTGCTGCGTCAAAACCAAGGCTGCCACTACGGCCGGGGCCAACCGTGCGTAAGACTCCCAGTTTCGCTCAAAAGCAAATATCTCTGTCTGGATGGTCTTCTGAACGCATTGATTCCATACGTGTTACAAATATTCGCAAAGCTTTACGGCCTGAATAATAAATAGGGAGGTACAGGAGGTACAGCCGCTTAACAGTCTCACAGTTTCACGGCAAATAGGGGGGTAGGGGGGGTATAAACGGGTACGGACCGGGGACATACTGACATTTTGAACCGGGGAGATTCCTGACACTGCGAGTGATCAAGCAAGGGCGTGGGAGTGGCGAGGGTGCCCTTGCTTTCTATTCCGATTGTGCGCTGACGGGAGGTAATTTTCCGCAAGAGTGGAGGGGAAAGGTTGTGGTGCCCTCTGTGTCGCTATTTGACAGAGGTTTCCTGAAGACGCTCGTAGAATTTCTTGCCATCAGGAAGCAGTTCGTAATTGTGCATTGTTGAACCCTGTGCAAACGACGAAATACCAATCGAAGCGATCAACCCAACCGATTGCAGTCGAGCGCATGAGCTATTAAATGCCATCCCATTAATCCCTTGATAACTAGAAAAACTTTGGTTCCTCCACCATTCATCCCAAAGCGAATTTATGGCTTGAATCCGCCAACTATACTCCTTCCTTAGCTCAGCAGGGAAAAACAAATGCTTCTGCATCTCGCAGATCGAACCCAGAACTTTAAAGTCATGTTCCGTCAACTCAACCGCAGCTCGCATCATGTCATCAAGGCTCTCAGACTCAAGATCGTCATTTTTCACGCCGTTCACAACTATACGGGCAAGTCGTTTGAGCCTGTCGCTCACCGATGTGTGCATTGCGCGCAGAGCGAGCGCTGAGATCGCCTCAGCGAACTTCGGATTGGTTGGAAGAGCTTCTATGCGCTCCCGAAGCTCTTCCTGACTCTCGGAAAGAGTCTTCAAATCATTTCGTACTGCCGTGATCGCAAAGATCAGGTTGCTTGCGTAACTGGCTCCGGCGAGTTTCCTCACCTTGAGTGCGAGGTTTGAAAAGCCGCCTGCGACTGCCAGATGTCCACCTATACCGGCAAGCATCAAGAGATCGCCAATAATTTCAGCGAACTCTCCGCCGGGAGTCTTCGATAGTTCCTCCCAGTTGAGTTGCGTCAATGCCGCTTCGGTTTCTAGGTCAAACTGTTCCATCTCCCTATCTCCATTTATGCCTTCGTACTACAGACAAAACGCAGGCCTTCGAATCGTTTCGCTCGCTCAGGATGACAGAGCGCTGGGGGTAATAAGTTGGGGTGGACGACTCAGTGTCGCCCACCCCGATGTTTCTCCAGCTCATGTGCTTTCCCACCTTAGGCGCAAGAACAAAGACGCGCCGAAGGTGGGGCACCCAGTTTTATTGCCTGACGGCCAGTCCTACTTCTTTTCGTCGACGTCCACGTACTCGGCGTCGATTACGCCTTCGTCTTTCTTCTTCTCGGCTGCCGGTCCGGCGGCGGCTGGGTCGCTGGGGGCGCCAGGTTGGGCGGCTTGGGCGGCGTTGACCTTGTAGAGGATCTCGGCCAGCTTGTGGCTGGCGTGGGTCAGCTTCTCATGCTGATCCTTGAGTTCCTTCGAGGACGGCGTGCCTTCCAGCAGCTTTTTCGATTCGGCCAGAACCTTTTCGACATCGGCCTTGACCGGAGCAGCTTCAGCGCCCTGCATCTTGTCGCCGGAGTCCTTGATCATCTTGTCGATGTTATAGACCATGCCATCGAGCGCGTTACGGGCCTCGATTTCATCGCGCTTCTCCTTGTCTTCACTGGAGTGCGCCTCGGCTTCCTTGGCCATCTGCTCGACTTCTTCCTTGCTCAGACCCGAACTGGACGTGATGGTGATGCGCGTATCCTTGCCCGTCGCCATGTCCTTGGCAGTCACGTTGAGGATGCCGTTGGCGTCGATGTCGAAGGTTACCTCGATCTGCGGGATGCCGCGCGGCGCCGGGGGAATGCCGGCCAGCTTGAATTTTCCGAGGGTGCGGTTCTGCGCCGCCATGGGCCGTTCGCCCTGGAGCACGTGGACCTCGACCTCGGTCTGCGAATCGGCCGCCGTGGAAAACGTCTCGGTCTTCTTGGTCGGGATGGTCGTGTTGCGCGGAATCATGCCGGTGGCCACGCCGCCCAGGGTCTCGATGGAAAGGGTCAGAGGGGTCACGTCGAGCAGCAGAAGATCCTTGACTTCGCCGGCCAGCACGCCAGCCTGGACCGCCGCGCCAATGGCCACCACTTCGTCGGGGTTTACCCCGCGATGCGGTTCGCGGCCGAAGAGCTGCTTCACAAGCTCCTGAATCCGGGGCATGCGCGTCTGGCCGCCGACCAAAACAACTTCGTTAATATCGCCGATAGAAACACCAGCGTCGGCGATGGCCTTCTTGCAAGGCTCCTTCGAGCGGTCGATCAGATCCTCGACCAACTGTTCCAGCTTGGCGCGGGTCAGCTTGCGGACGAGATGCTTGGGGCCAGTGGCATCGGCGGTGACAAAGGGGAGGTTGATCTCCGTCTCGATGGTTGTCGAGAGCTCGATCTTGGCCTTCTCCGCGGCATCCCTCAGACGCTGCAGGGCCATCTCGTTGCCCTTGGAACCCAAATCGAGTCCCTGTTCCTGCTTGAACTCGGCAATCAGCCACTCGACGATGCGCTGGTCGAGATTGTCGCCGCCCAAGTGCGTGTCGCCGTTGGTGGACTTGACTTCGATAACACCTTCGCCGACTTCCAGAATGGAAATATCGAAAGTGCCGCCGCCGAAGTCATAGACGGCGATGGTCTCGTCCTTTTTCTTGTCCAGGCCATAGGCCAGAGCAGCCGCGGTGGGCTCGTTGACGATGCGCTTCACGTCAAGGCCGGCAATCTTGCCGGCGTCCTTGGTGGCCTGGCGCTGGGCGTCGTTGAAGTAAGCCGGAACGGTAATGACCGCTTCGGTGACCGTTTCGCCCAGATAGGCTTCGGCGCTCTTCTTCAGTTTTTGCAGGATCATGGCCGAGATTTCGGGAGGGGTGTACTCCGTGCCTTGGGCCATTACGCCGACGTGGTCGCCCTGCTGGATCACCTTGAAGGGCACCATCTTCATCTCGTCGCTGACTTCGTTGTAGCGGCGGCCCATGAAGCGCTTGATGGAGAAAATCGTGTTCTCGGGGTTGGTGATGGCCTGCCGCTTGGCCACCTGCCCCACCAGCCGCTCGCCGTTCTTCGAGAAGCCGACAACGGAGGGCGTAGTCCGCGCACCCTCTTCATTTGCAATCACTTTGGGCTCGCCGCCCTCGAGGACAGCGACGCACGAGTTGGTGGTACCGAGATCAATACCGATAATCTTTGCCATGTTTGGTTTCCTGCCTGCTGATTAGAATTTCCGACTCTTCCAGAGTGTCATGTTGAGTGAACTGTTGTCAAGTTTATTTGATGGCAAGGCTATAAACCATTGCGTTGCCAGTAATCGCTCGACAGGCCAACCCATTCCGGCTGTCAGGACGGGCGAAGCTGACTACGACTCAAAACCGGTAGCGGAGTGCCAGTTGGAGCAGCCGTGGCGGCATGGCGCTGACCGCCTGGCCGAAGTTGCTGCTGGAGACGTTGCCCTGGACGGAGGCAGCGCCAAAGAACTGCGTGTGGTTGAGCAGGTTGAAGGCTTCGGCGCGCAGTTCCACTGCCTGATCTTTCGGGAGGGGAATCTGCCGGGAGAGAGTGGCGTCGAGATTCTCCATGCCGGGGCCGGAGAAGAAGCGGCGGCGCGCATTGCCGAGGGTTCCCAGAGCGGGCAGCTTGAGTTGGGCAGCGTCGAAGACTGGCTGGCCACCGCGTGGATTCCGGTTGAGGCTGAGCGACGCGCCGCTCCAGTTTGGCGTATCCACTCCGTTATTGTTGATGCCGTTGGGGATGGTGCCGAGCAGGGAAGTGTCGTTGTTATTGAGCAGGGTGACCGGCAATCCGGAGGTGGCGCGGGCGATTCCGGCCACTGCCCAGCCTTCGGCGATTGCATGAAGCGGCCCGTCCGCCTTGGGCGCGGGCAGTTGGTACTGAAAGCTGGCGACCAGGTTGTGGCGCAAATCGAAGGCCGAGAGCGAGCGGCTGAGGGAGGGGTTCACGGGATTCACAGGCTCAGGCAATCCGGCGGATTGGTCGATGGATTTGCTGAAGGTGTAAGCGGCGAGCAAGTTCAGCCCATGGGCGCGGTAGTTGAGCGTGGATTCCAGGGCATTGTAGTTGGCATTGGCGATGGTGCGCTGCAACTCGACGCTGCCGAAAGCGGGGCCGAATTGCGTGCGCGCGGCCTGCTCGTTGAACGGGCCGCAGAGTGCGGAGCCCAGGCTCAGGCAAAGAGCAGGATCGGCAGGGTTTGCTTCCTCCAATGCGAGCAAATGGTGCGATGCCGCGCCGATGTAGCTGACCGAGACCAGCGTGGTGATACCAAACTGCCGTTCCACGCTGGCCATCCAATGCTCGGCATAGGGCGACCGATCACTGGGGTCAACAGCGGGGATGCCGACCAGCGGCTCGAACTGGCTCCAGTCCACGCTGGCGTTGGGATTGGAGCGGCTGGCGCCGTAGGCAATGTTTTGCAAAGGGAAGCGCTGACCGGCATTGGCGCCAGTAGCGGCCACGGTAAAGGGCGAGTCAAAGAGCGGCGGAGCGGCAGAGGTGTAGGTGTAGCCATAAGGCGGATTGGCGCTCATGATGCCTGCGGAAAGCCCTTCATAGGCGGTATAGAAGATGCCGTAACCGGCGCGGAAGCTGGTTTGGCCGGCGGGGCCGGTGAGCTTGCTCAGCCAGGGCGCGGCGAAGGCCGGCGAATAGGCGATGCCGAGGCGAGGGGAAAAGTCGTTGCGCGCGGGAGCAAGCGATGCGGGGATGCCGGGGTCGCCGGGGAAAACAAGTCCCCGCGGAGCTCCGGGAAAGACCTGCGACTGCTCGTCCTTGGCCAGCGTCTGAAGCTGGTTGAACTTCTCACTCCAGGGGCGAATGCGGTCCCAGCGCACGCCGTAGTTCAAGGTAAGCTGGCTGGTTGGCTTCCAACTGTCCTGCGCGAAGGCGGCCATGTACAAGTTGCGGTTGTAGAAACTGCGCGCCTGGCCCTGCGTATAGCTGGAGGGCGTTCCGAGCAGAAAGTCGGCGAAGTCCAGGCCGGTCTCCGAGCCATTGAAGGTGAAACTACCGTTGAAGATCACGTCGGGGTGGGTGTTGATCTGGTTCCAGTGGATTTCGCCGCCGGTCTTGAACCCGTGCTTGCCCATGATGCGGCTGAAGGCGTCGCTAACCTCGTAGATGTTCTCGGCCTGCACTAGCGCGGTGGTGTCAACGCCCAGGGTGAAGTCGTTGAAAGCAACGTTTTCAATGCCCTCGGTGGAAGGCTTGAGGGCGGCGATTCCCGTAAATCCCTGCGTGGTGAGCGACGGCCCCACACCACCCCTGGGCTGGCCAACCGCGTTCGAGTTACGCATAAAGCTCAAATGAAACTCGTTCAGCGTTGTCGCGCCAAAGGTGACGGTGTGGCCCAGGCTGGCCAGTTGTGCAAGACCGTTGGATGTGGCGTCGAAGCCCGGTACGCTGGCTCCGCCTGTGCCGGTGGGGTATGGATTGTCGAGCGAGTAGCCGTCGAGGAAGTAGTAGCCGGTCAGCGTTCCTTTGCCGTGAGTCCAGTCCAGGCGCAGCGCACCTTTGTCGTCCTGGAGGGTTTCATCCTGGTTGGCTGTGGCGAAGAGCGCGGTTCCGGCGTTGGGTTGTGAAATCGAGGGCAAGATGTATTTGGCCGGAGCGGACCACGCGGATTGGGGAATATGACCGTCGGGGAAGACGGCGGAATAGGGCTCGCCGGCAGTCACCGTGCTGCCCAGCAACTGCGAGAGTTGAGCCGCCCAGGAACTGCCGTTCACGCTGCCCGTGAGCGGATTCTGATTGAAGTCCCCGCTCCGCTCGTCTGCGGACGGAACCGAAATCTGGCCTGTATCGATGCCCTCGGTCAGCCTTGTGGCCTGGTAGTCGGCAAAGATGGTCACACTCCTGCGGAAGGGCGTGCCGCCCAGTGTGCCACCGAACTGGTTCTGGCGGTAGGCCGCTCGATCCTGAGAAAAGTAATTCCGCGCGTCCAGGGCCGTATTGCGCAGGAACTCGAAGGCGCTGCCGTGCCAGAGGGCCGTGCCTGCCTTGGTGGTTACCAGCACTTGCCCGCCGCTGGAGTTGCCGTACTCGGCGTCGAAGTTCGAGGTCAGCACGCGGAAGCTGTCGATGGAGTCCAGATTGGGCACAATCGAGGTGCCCATGTTCACGTCTTCCTCCGCATCGCTGCCGTTTACCCGGAAGCCATTCGAGGCCTCGCGCTGGCCGCTGATGGAGAGAGTGCCGGGATTGGCGTCGCCGGAGGGCGGCGTCGAGGCCACGCCGGTCATGATCACCGCGCCCGGCTGCCCCGTGTTCGCCGGCACAATCCCCGGCTGCACGGCCATCAGATCGGTAAAGCTGCGCCCGTTCAGCGGCACACTCTCAATCTTTTTGGTATCCAGCGTTTCACCCAACTGCGTACTGGTGGTCTCGGCAGCCAGGGCGTCTGCTGTCACCTCCACCGTTTCCGTAAGTTTGGCGATCTCCAGCGTCAGATCGAGGCTGACGGCGGAGCCTGCGGAGGGTTCGGCTGAGTTCAGATCGGCACTGACGGCTAGGGGAGCAAAACCATCTGCCGCGACCTCGATTCGATAGCTGCCCGGCCCCGGAAGCTGGAGCTGGAAATCGCCCAGATCGCCGGTGACGGCCTCAATGGACTCACGGGAACCGGCCCGGCGCACGACCACGAGCGCATGAGCAATGCGGCTGCCGCTGGAATCATGGACGATGCCGGAGATGGTGAAGGCCGGTGCAGCAAAAACAGGGGACAAACCCCCGGTGAGAATCAAAAAAAAGAGAAAGGGAAGGAAGAGCCGCTTCAAACAAATACCCCGGATTTCTAATATGTTGACGCAAACCAGACGGAAACCCATCCCGGTGCGTGTGTTGAGAAAGGCAGAGGCCAATATCCGATAAATTCAGTCTTCATTTAATATACGACTAAATTTGTCCGGGATCAAGAGAGTACAGGGAAACGGGGCCTGCGAGAAGGCAGCGCAGTTGCTTCAGCCGAGCCGGAGACAGCCACCAGCGCCCCCCGCAGCCGTTCATTCGTGAATTGCGGAATGTCTTGAAGGCTCCCCATCACTGGCGTTTGAGGCTCCAATCGTTTAACCTCAGAAGTTCCCCCCGATGACCACAGCCGCCGCTCAAGCCCGCTATCCGCTGACCCAAGGCGTGAACCCGTGGCTGGTGACGGTATCGGTGATGCTGCCGGCGTTTATGGAGCTGCTGGACACGGCCATCGCCTCGGTGGCGCTGCCTTACATTGCAGGCTCGCTCTCCTCCTCGAACTCCGAGGCCACATGGGTGCTGACCAGCTACCTGGTGGCCAACGCGGTGATTCTGCCCACCTCGAACTGGTTCGCCCGTCGCTTCGGGCGCAAGCGCTTCCTGCTTACCTGCGTCATCCTGTTCACCATCGCCTCGTTCTTTTGCGGCGCGGCGCCCTCGCTGGGCGTGATTCTGCTGGCCAGGGTGCTGCAAGGCGCGGGCGGCGGCGCGCTGCAGCCGCTCTCGCAATCCATCCTGCTGGAAAGCTTTCCGGTATCGAAGCGCTCGATGTCCATGGCCGCCTTCGGCCTTGGTGTGGTGGTGGCGCCGGTGCTGGGGCCGACGCTGGGCGGCTGGCTGACCGATACGTTTAGCTGGCGCTACGCCTTCTACATCAATATTCCCATCGGCATTCTGGCGGTGATCCTGATCAGCCGCTTTGTCCACGACCCGCCGTACATCAAGAACGCCAAAGTCGGGCCTTTCGACAACATCGGCTTTGGGCTGCTGGTTGTGTGGAGCGGCTGCCTGCAAATCGTGCTCGACAAAGGCCAGGAGGACGACTGGTTTGGCGCTCGCTGGGTACGCTGGACGGTTGCGACGCTGGTGGTTTCGCTTGTGCTCTGGCTCTGGCACTCCTGGACGCACCGCAACGGGCTAGTCGATCTGCATATCCTGAAAGATCAAAACTTCCGCACCGGCTGCTTTCTGTTTGCCTTACTGGGGATGTGCATCTACATCACCATCGCCATCCTGCCCCTCTATTACCAGGAGATTCTGGGCTATACGGCTTTCACCGCCGGCATGGTTGTGGCTCCGCGAGGGTTGGGGTCCATTGTCGGCTCGCCGATCATTGGCATCCTCGGCTCCCATATCGACAATCGCAAGCTGCTCTGCTTCGGTTTTCTGGGTTTTGGCATTTGCGCGCTGACGTTTGGCATGGTGAACCTGGACATTGGGCCATTCACGCTGCTGATTCCCATCACGCTGACCGGCATTGCCTTGAGCTTTTGTTTTGTCCCCTTGGCCACGTTGAGCATGTCCACCATCAGCAACCGGGAGATTGGAAATGCAGCGGGCCTCTACGCAATGCTGCGCAACATCGGAGGGTCCATCGGCATCGCCATGGCCTCTACGGCGCTGGTGCGGCGGGCGGCGTTCCACCAGACCAACATTGGCGCCAATGTTACCTCGTCCACCTGGGTGCTGCAACAGAGGTCGGCGGCGATTGCCGGCTACCTGGGGCACCGGCTTGGCCCCGCACAAGGCCGCCCCGGCGCCATGGGGCTGATGTACGGCTTGATGGAGCAGCAAGCCGCTCTCAAGGCCTATGTGGACGTCTTCCGTTGGACCGCGCTGCTGGCTTTCTTCTGCGCCGCCGCGGCGTGGCTCTTCAGGAAGCCCACCAAAGTGGGCGCGCCACCGCCGGGGGCGCATTGAGGGAACCCATGCTATAGTCATTCCGCATTGGAAACCGAAGATGAAAAGCACGCTTTGTGTTATCGTTTTTTTCCTGGCTACCGCGTTTGTCGGCGGCCAATCCGCAAGGAATTCCGACGGCCTCGATTTGACCAAGTTTTCGTCAGAGCAACTCAGGGCTTGTTTTGATGATCCCAAGGTTTGCGGAAGCAGCGACATTCGGTCCATATCAGAAGAACTCGTCCGCCGGCTACCAGCATTGCCAACGGAACAACTGGTTGCATGCTTTGACAACTGGAGAATCTGTGGCACCGGCGAGGGGCAAGCGAGTGGCTGGCCGATCTCAGATGAGATTGCGCGGCGTGGTAACCCACACGACCTTCTCGTGCGTTATTGGAAGGAACCAAACTGGCTAATCAGAAATGGAATCGAACACGTCGCCTATCACTTCGATACGCCTGAAGTGACTATGTTTATGCAACGAGTTCTCGTCGAACGATTAAAAGACGGGGAAGACTATTACTGGCCTGCCAATTATCTAGCTAAGAAATGCAATCCGCTTGGGCTCAAAGAGCTTAGTAAAGGGAACCATCGAAACCAAGGTTGCCTACAGTACCAATCGACTGTTCGGCTGTTTGGAAAATGCGAATTCCGGCCAGCAATTCCATACTTAGTTGAATCGGCTATCTACGACTTCTGTGGAAACATTACGGACGCTGCAATCGATGATCTTCATGCTCTGTACCCACACAGTCCCAAGAGTTTTCACAGGTTGGAAGACGCGCAAAGGTATTATTGCGGCCGCGCAAAGCAGGAAGGTCTCAAGGTTGACTGCGACTCAAACTGACCGACGATCTTCCAGCGCTGGATCGCCAGAAACCTACACCTCAGCGACCATGTGGCGACTGCTTGCCACTCGCCGCGGCCTGGCCTGATACCTTAGTCGGTGATGGTTTTGTGAGCGCGCGACGACGCGAAGGAGATTTGTTTTGATGAAAGAGCTGAAGAGAATTCTGGTTTGCACGGGCTTGATGATGTTGGCGCTGGTCCCGGTGGCCGCGCAGGCGCAGACGATCAACGCGCTGGACCCGGCCTTGCGCAGCCGCGTTGACCGTATCGCCACGCAGGTGCTGGAGCAGACCGGCGTGCCCTCGGCGTCGGTGGCCGTGGTCAAGGGCGGCAAGGTGGTCTACACACATGCCTACGGCAAGGCGCGGCTGGCCGGCGAAAATGCTCCTGCGATGCCCGCCACGCCGGAGATGCGCTACTCGATTGGGTCAATCTCGAAGCAATTCACCGCCGCGGCCATTCTGATGCTCCAGGAAGAGGGCAAGCTCTCGCTCGACGATCCGGTGGGCAAGTATCTTCCCGGCCTGACACGCGGCAACGAGGTAACCATCCGGCAGATTCTCTCGCACACCTCCGGCTACCAGGACTACTGGCCCGAGGACTACGTGATGACCACCATGCTGCATCCCGAGACGGCTCAGCAGATCATCGACACATGGGGCAAGAAGCCGCTGGATTTTGAGCCGGGAACGCAGTGGCAGTACTCGAACACCAACTTTGCCATCGCCGGGCGCATCGTGGAAGTCGCTGGCGGAGAGCCGCTTTGGAGCCTGCTCACCCGACGCATCTTCCGCCCGCTGGGAATGCAATCGGTGTGGAACTCCGACGAGATCAAGTTGGGGCAGGACGACGCCACGGCCTACTATCGCCACGCGCTCGGACCGCTGCGCCCTGCGCCCAAAGAGGGCCGCGGCTGGATGTTCGCCGCCGGCGAGCTGGCTATGACCGCGCACGATCTGGCTCTGTGGGACGAGAGCCTAATTGCGCAAACCATCCTCAAGCCGGAGAGCTACAAGCAGATGTTCACTGAGGTGA
>CAYQSI010000029.1:0-38127 GCA_964420185.1 uncultured Occallatibacter sp.
GGAGCACCGGCTCGGCGCCATAGGCGGGGTCTTCCTCGACGGATAGATCGTCGAGGACAAAGCCCGGCCGGGGCAGCAGGCGCACCTCAACCGAAGAGACGCGCACGGGGCGGCCCAGAGAGGTGGAGATCAGGTGGGTGATGCGGCTCTTGTAGCGGCTCACGCTCACGAGCGGGGGCACAATCAGGATTGCCAGGATGGCCACTAGTGCTGCGAGGGCCATCCAAAGCCGCTTGTGGTTTCGTTGCCGGCCTTGTGTCTCTTCAGTCATGGTCTTCTATGATATTGCAGTTAGCGTACCGGATGCAGAGTCCGGCTCCAGCGGGTTTCAGTAAAAAAGTGCAGCGCGACATGGCCCATCCAGGCCAGACTGTTGCCGATCCCGGGCTGTTCATACTGATCTTCCGGGGTCACAAACGACCAGTAGTTGAAGAGCGGCCGGCCCACGATGTTCTCCCGGGGCACAAAACCCCAGTAGCGCGAGTCGAGACTGTTGTGCCGGTGGTCGCCCATCATGAAGTACTTGCCGGGAGGAACCACCAGGTCGCCGTTCTGAATGTAATTGGAAAAATCGACGGCCCAAGCTTCGGTGGCGCCCCTGTCTGGGGACGGCGGCACGGAGGGAAACTCGTCAAGAAAATCCTGATGGTTTTCCGGCGTCGTTTTTTGGGCGTGGGGCTGATCCTGGGCCACACCGTTGATGATCACGATGCCGTCGCGCAGATGGATGTGGTCGCCGGGCACACCGATCAGACGCTTCACCAGAATCAGGTATTGAGGGTTCCCATCCGTATCCAGGTCCGGGACGGGCTTGAGAAAGACCACGATGTCGTTACGCTGGGGTTCGCGGTAGTGGACGAACGGCATCCATTTGGCGGGCGGTGCAAGGGTGATGCGATCCACCACAAGATGGTCACCGATCAGCAGCGTTTTTTCCATCGAGCCGGAGGGGATGACGAAGTTCTGGCCGAGGAAGGTGAGGATGAACAGGCCCACCACCAGGACGGAGCAGATGCTGGCCAAGGCCTCGAAAGGCGTTTCTTCCACGCGCTGTTCAGCGGGCTCGGCCTCTAACGGCGTCTTGGGGGTGGGTGTTTTTTTCTTTGTCATCCTGTCGCTCTTTGTTGGTCGTCAGTGGTCAGCGGTCAGTAGTCAGTACTCAGTGGTGAGTGTTCTGGGGTCTTACTGTTCACTGACCACTGTTCACTGTCTTAATGCACGACATGGAAGATGCGCTTCCAGCGGGCAAAGCCGGCAAGTCGTGCCGAGAGTTCCCTGTCGTGTCCGAGTCTATCATCTGCGGCTTGCAGGGTGACCTGATCGACGTCGGTGGTCGAGGGCCGGGAAAGGGAGAAGTAGATGACCAGCGGGCGGGCGACAATCTGCTGCCGCGAGACAAACCCCCAGAAGCGGGAATCCATGCTGTGGTTGCGGTTGTCGCCGAGTACGAAATACTCTCCCTGAGGCACCACCAGTTCGCCGTTGCGAATGAGGCTCTGCATCTGCCCCCACCAGACCGGATCAACCTCAGGATCGGTATAAACCCTGGCGGGAAAGTCGTCGCGGAAGGGATTGCTGGCGGCGGGCTCAAAAGCGGCGTATGGCTCGTCCAGAGCAATGCCGTTGACCCTGACCCGGCCGTCCTCAATGCGCAGCCGGTCGCCGGGCAGGCCCACCACTCGCTTGACGAGATAAGGGTGCTGAGGGTGGTGGAAGACAACGATATCTCCGTGCGCAACTTCGCGATAGGGCATGAACCACCGGGCAAGGTTGCCGTACGGGGCATAGACCTGCTTGTTGACCAGCAGAAAATCGCCCACCAGCAGGGTGTGCTCCATGCTCTCGGAGGGGATGAGATAGGGCTGAAGCACAAATGTGAGCAGAAACAGCGCCACCACCACTGTCCGCAGCAGCGAGGCGAGGGCCTCGGGCACGGTAGGCAGATGGAGGCGCAGCAACGCGAACCACCGCGGAGACGGGCCAGGCCCTTGGAGAGGCGTGCTCATTGCGCTGCTTGTTCCTCCTCTTCGGCGCCCTGTTTGATTTCGGCTGGGTTGCCGACTTGTTGAGTAGCGGCCTTCAACCGCTCCAGCGCGCGCCGCGCGGCATCCTGCTCAGCATGTTTCTTGGTGCTGCCCATGCCGCGCGCCAAGGGCTTTCCCGGTTCTGCATCCTCTGTCTTGAGCCGGACCTCGACCAGAAAGCGCTTGCGGTGGTCGGGGCCGCTTTCGCTCTTGACGCGATATACGGGCGTTCCGGCGCGCGTGGCCTGCAAGTGTTCCTGCAACGCCGATTTGTAGTTGCCCAGCGCGGCTCCGGAGCGTAACTCCTCGGCCAACTGCTCGGCGGCCTCGCCCATCACCCAGCGGCGGGCAAAGGCTTTGACCGGCTCCAGTCCGCCGTCCAGGAAGAGCGCGCCCAGGACGGCCTCCATGGTATTGGAGAGCACGGTACTCTTGCTCCTGAGGCCACCCTTGTCCTCGCCACGGCTGAGGCGCAAATGACTGCCCAGGCCGACGGCCGCGGCCACCTCCGCCAGATGCTGCCGGCTGACCAACTGGGCGCGGACGCGGGTCAACTCACCCTCCTGCCACTCCGGGTGAAGCAGAAATAGTGCCTCAGCCACCACCAGTCCCAGCACGGCGTCGCCGAGGAACTCCAGGCGTTCATTGTCGCCCGTTGGCCCGGCTTCGAGCTTGCCGCTGACAAGGATCTGCTCACTGAGGGCCTGCCCGGCAACCGCGCGCTCGTGCGCCAAAGAGCGATGCGTCAGCGCGCGCACCAGCAACTCGGTGTCCACAAAGCAATGCCCCAATGCGGCTTCCAGTTCGGCAAGAACCGCTTCCACATGCGCCTCGATCCCGTGCGTTGACCTACTGTCTTGGGGCAACTGCTCGAACCGGAGATTCCGGTCCAGGAGAAACCCCCATCCCATTATTAGACGTTCCGCGCTCCCCCGGCGGACGTGAACACCAGATTATTGGGGCTTTTCACTCCCATTTGGCCATGAAGATTCAGGCTTGTCCGGCTGGGGCTTGGCCGGCACAGGAGCGGGCGAAGAGGTGTCGTCGGCATCTTCCTCGCAACTGTGGCCATTGACTGCGTAAGCCGTCTTGACGCCGCGCTCGGCGGCCAGCCGGGTATCCAACTGCCCGTCGCGCGTCTTCAATGCCTCTTTGTACTCAGTCAGGGCCTCGTCGCGCTTGCAGTCCAGGTCGAGCATACGGCCCAGGTAGATGTGCGACCAGGCAAGCAGGCGCGGGTCCTTGCTGGCAACCAGGGTCCGCTGGAATCCTTCCATGGCCTGATCGGGATGGCCGGTGAAGATGGCCGCCCTGGCCAGGATGAAGTCGGCGCGGGCGCTGGCGGCGATCACATCCAGAGAATTGGAAGCATCGGGGGAATCAGAGCGCGTGGCAAGCGTCTGGCGGGCTATGGCACTGGCTGTGGCCACGTCCCCGGCTGCGAGGCGCGCTTCGGCCAGGTCAAGACCGGTTAATTTCCGCGGCTTGCTGCGCGAAAGCACATCGCCGTCAGCTTCCTTGTCGAAATCGATCTGGCGGGCGCGATGCACCTGCTGGTCCACGTCCATGCTGTAGACCATCTCGCCGATGTTGTCCTTCAGGCTGGCGGGATCTTTCTCAAACTGGATCATCTGCTCATAGAAGTACTGCGTGAGCACGAATCCCTGGTTCATGTCGTGGCGCATGGTGGCAATGCGGACGGCGTCCACCTTCTGCTGGTAGGCCTGGCGCTCGTGCTCATAACGCGGCATCTCCGAGCGGTCAGCGTCTGCCGGGATCTTGTAGACGGGAATGCCGGTGTCCATGGTGCGGGCCTCGATGGCCTTGATGAGGCACTCGATGGTCAGGGGCACCGTGTCAGAGCGGAGACGAAACTCGAGGGGCGCTTCGCGTACCTCTTTGAGGATCGGCTGCATGCGGTCCACGGCGTTGGCCCTGGTATAAAGCAGCGGCTCGATCACGTAGTGCAGGTAAGTGTGGCGTACGTCGCTCATGGGGATGGTTCCGTTTTCCGGCGAAACCACCACCACGTAGTCGGTGCCGTAGACGCGGGCGTTTACCGCGCGGGGCGAGAGCATGGGCTCGATGACCACCACAAACCGGCGCCCGTCGTAAGTGGAGGCGGGCATCTTGAGGTAGAAATTGGTGGAGACGATCATTTTGGAGAGCGGATCGTGAACCCGGTCGGCCTCTGCGTCGTAGATGCGATGCACTGCCAGCCAGATGCCATGCAGGTCTACGGCGGCGACAAAATCGCGCAGCAGGGGGACGATCTCGACCACCTGCGTCGAGTCGGGGGGCATTTCAGTCAACTCGACCGAGGTTTCCAACTCCGGTGGCGGAGTCAGATAGAGAGCCAGCGAGATGTACTGTGCAATGTCGCGCTCTCCGCCAGTCATGCGGTGCTGGGCGATGTAGAGGCAGAGATGGTCGCGCTTGTTACGGGCGTCCTCGCTCTTGCTAAGCGCCAGGTTCATCTCGTCGCGAACCCGCTTGCGAACCGGGGCGCTCTCGTCCAGGCCGTCATCGTAACCGCAGGCGTTCAGCGCCGCAGCCATGAGAAAGACCGGCTCAGAGCTGACCAGCGAGATGGTGGGCCCGGCAGGATCAACCAGCGAAGGCGCCTTCTCGCGCACAAAATCTGGCGAGGAAGACGAAGTCTGCCCCCCCCCGGCCTGTTTGGCTGAACTACTACTGGAGGATTGGGTGCGTGCGGCGACAGGCGCAAGGCCCGCCAACAGGCAAAAAGCAGCGGTAGCTAGAACGGCGGAAGATGAAAATGTTCTGAGCGTCATGAAGAACCCTGTTTAATTCTAGACGCATCGGCAGGGGGCGCAATGGCAGAGCCGTCGGCCGATGGCCGATATGCCTTACAGGGCAGCCGCGAGCGCGGGATACCGGCACACGTGGCTGGTTTCATACAGGGCGAGGAGCCGCTGACGCATCAGGTAGTAGGCCGAAGACGCCTCCTGTGCGTGGAGGGGGAGCGTGAAGCGGAAACGCGGGAACAGTTGGGCCGGAATCATGCCCAATTCCACACGGCGGATGGCGCGGCGCAGGGATGCCGCATCGTGCCTCATGCGCTCGGTGACGATCACGGCCTCTTCGAAATTCCACTGCTGCGCATACGCAGCTAACGCAAGCATGATCTCCGCATTCTCGCGCATCCGGTTCAAACCCTCGTAACCGCCAAGGGACGCCCAAATCTCGGTCGGTTCCATATCGATCTGACCGCGGCGCGGGGTGAGGTAATCGATCGCGACCGCAGACAACTCAACCATGTCCAGCCGTTGCAGTCCAGCGACGAGATCGTGCCAATCCGTTTGCGCCAGTTTACGGGACGAGCGCCGGTCGGCAATCACCGCTCCGGCAAAGCCGCACAGTAACGCCCCAAAGACGAGATAGGGTAGCGCAAAGGTCATCGAGAGGATGTTACCCTTGGGCGTCCAGTATGTCAAGGTCATTTTTTATGCGCTCGTGCAAAGCCTGAATATAGGCACGCAACTGGGGCGAAATCGGCTGCCGAGCCGGCTCCTCCAGCCAGAATTGAACCATCCAGTAACCGAGAACAGCCAGGTAGGCGAACATCCGCGCATGCTCCAATTGCCTGAAGTAGAGCTCAGCACCAAAGTAACTATGCAGCCCATCCACCAGGATGGCAACCACGGCCCAGGCAGTCCATCCGTTGCCCAGCGCCATCACATGGTTGCGCCATCCCAGGCCCAGGCTCTTCGATGTTCGCGTTACCACGGCGATCAGCTCGCAGATCACCAGGCTGGTGAAGAGGTTTCCCCTCACCTCCAGGCGATGAAGCAGACTTGCAGCCGGAGGCGTGATCAGAAACGGAAGCGCGGCAGCGAACAGGATGCCCGCCGCGCCCCATAGGATGAACTGCTTCTTAGCGTCCCGGACCCAGGTTCCGGTAGGCCGCATGACGATCCGCGCAATCTCCCAGATCACACCCAGTTGCAGGGCGAAGTCGAGTACGGCTGTAGTCCAATAGGCCCGCACATACCAGATTCTTTCGCACTGTCTGTAGATCAGATAGAGGAGCAAGCTCTGAGCCACATAATAGCCCATAAGGGATGTGAAGACAGGGAACTCCCTACCTCTGCGCCGAACGATGAGAGTGGCGAGTAAGGCAGCCTGACCGAAAGAAACTGCCACCCACAAAACATAATCAAGCGCCGACAGGTTCATTCTGCCTCACGGGTTCAATTCTCTGCTTTCTAGAGGCCAAGAATCGAGAGGAGTGCGGCAACGGCTATGCTCACTGAGGACAAATCCGAAACCTGAGGCTGAGGAGCTCCGGTACCAGGGGCAGCCAGGGCAAAGGAAGCAACAGATACGAACAGGGCGGCAACAATAGCGTTACGCAGGGACTTTTTCACGGGGGTTCTCCTCTTTCTGGCGCAAAGGTGCGCAAGATGAGCCTAGACCTATTTCATATTCCAGCGAAAGGGGGAAAATAAAGCGAAGAGCAAGAGGAGTATACAAAACGACAACGACAGGATCACGGCGGCTCTCACTCCTGCTTGGCCGGGAAGCGTAAATACCAGTGGAATTAGCCTCTTCAGCCGCGGTGAGCACAATGGGCAACGCTGCCCTGGGTCAAGCAGGCCTCAGCCCACGCCTTCGAGAATTCAACGCGCCGGGGGCTGTGGAAAACACCCGGTGTTATCCGCGCACGGAGACGCCGGAGAAGGAGAGCACCGCCAAGCCGGGGACCGGTTGGCCGAAGCGGCGGGCCGGCTCAAAACGGCTCCACAAAAGAAGATTCTCCACCTGAGCGCGGGTGGTCTTGTCGGTGGGGCCGAAGACGATGCGATAGTCGTAGACCTGGCCGGAGCGGTTGACATAGGCCTCGATCACGACCGGGCCGGAGACGTCGCCCATCTGGTTGTCGCCCACTACGCTGGAGAGATACAAGAAGCGTGGAGCGGTGGCATTTCCCAGCGGCTCATCCGCCGTAGCCTGCGCGCTCTCCGGTTGGGTGAACATGCCGACCAGCACAATGACCGTGCCCAACAGCAGCACAGCAGAGGCAAAACCGGCCGCAGCCTGAAGCAGGAAGGGCCCTACGGTGTTTCGAAAAGCCAGATTCAAACCGTGGAGAAGAGTCCGTTGGTTACGGGCCCGCTCGTGGCTGATGGCCACGCGGATGCGCAACAGCATGTCTGGAGGCTCAGGCACCGGGCCCAGCGCAGCCAGTAAGGATTGCGTCTCCTCCAGGGCCACCCATTCGCCGGCACACTCTCTGCAACGCTCCAGATGGGCGGCAACGCTCATCATTTCGCGTCCGCTCAGACGGCCGTCAAGGTACTCGGTAAACTTTGTCTGCATTGCACTGCAGCAGCTCATCGCGCCTCCTCTCCCAGGGACAACTTGAATCCCGGGCGCTCCGGAGAACAGGCGCTTTGCGCCGGAGCCATCAGAATCGCCTTCAAGGCTGCGCGTCCACGCACCAGCCGCGACTTGACGGTCCCCAGATTCACACCCTGCATCTCCGCCACTTCCTCGTAGACAAAACCCTCGATGTCGCGCAGGATGAGGGTGGCTCGGAACGGTTCCGGCACCTGGCTCAAGGCCGCCTCAACCCGCGCCCGATTCTCCTCGTGCAACGCCATCTCATACGGCGACTCAGCCCGGTCCACCAACATCTCTTTCAATTGCACCGGCTGCCCGAAATTGGTCTCGACCATCTCCTGCTCGATGGGGATCTCGGGCTGCCTGTGCCGCATCCACCAACGCCGCTGGTTGGAGGCCTCATGGAGGGCGATGCGATAAATCCACGTGCGCAGCGACGACTCACCTTGAAATCCGCCCACTCCCCTGAAGACTTTTACGAAGACTTCCTGGGTCAGATCGGCGGCATCGGCACGATCCTGCACGGCGCGAGCCAACAGCGAGAAGATAGGTTGGTGGTAGCGCGCGATCAGCCACGCAAAAGCTTCCTCGGAGCCGGCCTGAAGTTCCGCGATCAGAGCCGCCTCTTCGGATTCAAAGGTCAGCGCACTGGCAAGATTGCCCATGGTGAGGTCCGCCTGTAATTCAGAGTCCTCCCACCTAACCGCAACAGAAGCAAGTTTGGCGTCCGCCAAATATGCGCCGGACAACGCCGGATTTCCGGTTACGGCCACTCGCTCCAACGGCTGAAAAAGCGCCGCCGGAAATTTGATGCTGCCTCGGAGTGCGCGGGAGACGGACACTGGCTTCCTGCGCTAGTGTCCCACGCCCCCTATTGTCTTAGACACCAGAAGACCCCTGAAGTGTTCCCGGTCACGCAAGTTTTTCCATTCCGGACGGGTGGCGAAGGAAACCGCCGGGCTCACGGGAGCCGGGCCGGGGCCCGGATGGGGAGGGAATTTCTCCCAATCCGGGCGGGTTTCGAGGAAGAATGCAGGTTAGGTTTGACGAATCGCGCTCCAGCGGAGACAATAGAAAAGTTGCATTCCTGCAACACGTGGGCCTGTGGCGCAGTTTGGGAGCGCGCTTCCATGGCATGGAAGAGGTCGTCGGTTCGATCCCGACCAGGTCCACCAATAGAATCAACAACTTAACGAATCAGCAAGAAAAACGCGATACGCTAAAGATACGTTGCTTCTCAAGCCGCATCTTCTGCGGCATTCTCAGGCAAAATCCTTGAACGGTCCATCAGAACATCGACCACCCGGCTTTGAGCCTCCCGTTTGGCTGGCGTCAGAGCCTTTGTGTAGATGTTCATTGTTGTCGAGATGTTGGCGTGGCGCATCAATTCCTGAACCACTTTGACATCCTCCCCGTTGGCTTTGAGCAGCGTGGAATATGTGTGCCTGAAGGTATGGAAGCCAACCCACTTCGTGATCCCGGCCCGCTTGGCAGCGGGTTGCAGAAAACGATCCAGCAGCGTGTCAGACCAGGGCGGCATTCTGCCTTGGACCTTTTCGCTGGCGAAAACCCAGTCTTCCGGCTCCGCATAGGCGGTTTCCCGTCTCCAAGCCAACAGTTCCGCAGTGGTGAACTCATCAACTGGCACCGGCCGCCGGGACGTCTCGGTCTTGCACTTTCCGACGATGCCATCCACAACGGATCGGGTGACTTCCATCTGCAATGACTTCCAGTCGATGTCCTTCCACTTCAGGCCCAGAACTTCGCTGATCCGAAGTCCTGTCGTCGCTGCCACGATGCCGATAACGCGCATCTTGTGTGGCAACTCCAGAATGAGCGCCCGGAACTCTGCCGCTTCCAGAGGTTCAGTGACACGCGTTCGTTTGGCGCTCTGGCGAACTGCAAAGATGGGGTTATCTCCATCATTGAGCCAGCCATACCGGATCGCGTGCTGAAAAACCTCGCTCATAATGCCCTTTATCTTTGCCTTGGTTCCGTTCGACAGATCGTCGATTGAGCCAAGCCAACGCTCTACTGCTACTGCCTTGATCTCCCGAAACGGATGACCGCCCCATCGTGGAACGATTCTCGCCTTCAGGTAGACGCCATAGGTCTGCTTCGTTTGGCGAACCTTCCGCTCAGATTCCTTTTCCAGATCAAGTTCGATCATTCGGTAATGGTCCGCCAATTGCTCGAATGTCTCCGGCTGGCCTTCCGGGCGAAGTGTTTGCTCGTTGATGTCAAGGCGCAGTGTCGAAACAGCCTTCCAAGCTGCTGTCTCAGTGGAATACTGCTTAACTGAGCCAACTACGAGAGAACGCATCTTGGGTTTTCCGCTGGCGTCTATATCCCGCCACCTGAAAACCCAAACTTCCGGTCCCTTCTTGCGTTTGAGGCGGCTGAAAAAGCCGTGTTGATACCGTGGTCGGATCAAGGAATTGACTCCTCTCTCTGACCCCGATGGCTATCTGATTCTACCGTTTTTGACTGAACCCAGGTAGCCAATTCCGAGATCCGAAAACGCCATGTATGGCGTATACCCTCTCCCAACGGATGGGCAGGGACCGATCCTCGCCGCGCGAGGTTCAATAGAGTCTTGCGAGGCAGTCCGAGAAACTCGGCTGCTCGCTGGCCATCGACGAATTGTTCATGCGTAAAGCCCATTGGAAGTTGCATATGAAGCACCCTCGGTACAAAGATGGGTCAAAATGGGTTCTGCAAGGAGCGCCTCATCTTCCTAGCGCGCGTTATGCGATGTACATTTCAATACTTTCGCATAAATGAAAGAGTGAGAGCAAGCTCATTTCGATTCAGAATGCTGGTTTGATTTTGTCCCTCCGACCGGCTAATCGGTAGGCTTCTTGCTTTGTGCCTTGGGCGACTTCTCCGCTTCAGCTTCCAATCGGAGGTTTTCTGCGTGGTGCCGCATCGCGGCCTCATAGATCATTTCCCAGGTAATGGGAAACTGTCCCTTTGCCCCGAGGAGGTGGACAATAGCGAACTCCGGGCGGCTTTCGATCACAATCCTGCGCTTCTTGCCGTTCTCTTTAACGGACGAAGCAGAGACAAAAATGGTCTGCGCCTTGTGTTCAATGAGGTAACTCATTCACACTTTCTCCTATCACAACCCGGCCTGCCCAATTTTTTGTGTCGGCGAGATTGTCAGTTAAAGGCGACAAGTGCACGAGATGCACCTTCGCGGCCAGGGGTGTAGGGAGCAGTACGCTTCCCTTGCTTACGGCCTGTTACGGTCATTCTTACGCCCGGTTGAAGTTGCCTTCCTGTGCAATCATGACGATGAGGATATTGACCTCGATTGGATTTCTGTTTTGCATACAGACCTTCCTTGATGAGTTTGGGGAACAGACACCAAGGGCGCTTGCAATATCCGGTGGCTTACGAATGTCTTTTTTCCAATCCGCACTTCGGTACGGGAAAGAGGGCCGGCAGATGGGGAAGACCTGCCGGCCGCATCAGGAATGGACTTTGTGGCAATCTGCGCCAGGTTGAGTCTGCGGCGTCCAAAATCGCGCCACTATAAGCTAATATGATTCATCCTTCTTTCGGCAGAAGTCCAATACTCTTTTGAGGGCCGGTGATTACCTGGGGTAATGACTGCGCCGGCCAACTCATGGACTGGCGCCCACGGTCATCTGATTGCGCGTACAATTGGATCGCATTTGTGATGGGATGCCTTCGAATCCTATTCCACGACGGCCCGATTGATGACCTGCCGTGTTTCAAAACCAACGTTCTGCCGCTTCCCACCACATACTGACCAGCAGAACGGGGGAGGAGGAACGATGGCACGCAACAGCACGAAGTTGATGGAGTCCGTTATCGCCCTCACCGAGAAACTGAACTTCGGCCGCGCCGCACAGGAACTGGAAATCAGCCAGCCGATGCTTACGAGAAACATAGCTGAGCTGGAGGCAATTGTCGGTGTCCAGCTCTTCACCAGAAATCATCGGACGGTAAGGTTAACCGCCGCGGGCGAAGCCTATGTTGAGAAGGCGCGAATCGCCCTCCTCTACGGGGAAAGGGCGCTCGTGGCTGCGCGCGCGGTGGGTGAGAACGCCAGGACCGTGTTGTATGTCGGCAAGTCTCCCTATACCGACCCGGCGCTGACCTCCGCGCTCCTTTCCATCAAACTGCCATCTCACCCGGATTTGCGCATTGAGTTGACCAGCCAATACTCCTACGGGCTTACTCAGGAGTTGATCGACGGTGGACTCGATCTGGCGATTGTTACCGAGCCACCGAAGTCACGTATCCTGACTACACTCAAGGTAGCCGAAGATCCTTTTTACATTGGCATGTCGAAGCAAGATGAGTTGGCGGCAAGACCGTCTTTGACGCTCGATGCGATGGCGGGCCGCTGCTGGGTCATCTTCGAGCGCCGGATTCATCCGCCGCTCTACGACGCCGTCATGAAGCTTGCCGAGAGCAGAAAGATTACTCCTGCGAAGATCTACCACATCACGGCACCGGAAGAGGCTTTTCCGTTTGTTGCCGATGGCTCATCCCTCGCATTTTTCGTCAAAGCGGGCGCTCTGGTCATGGCCCGCAATGGCATCACGGTGCGGCCTCTCGCCGAGAACACGCTCCTTCTGAAGACCTATCTTGCATCGCGCATGGACAATGAATCAAAGATTGCAAGCGAGCTGGTGAGAACCTTCATGACCAGCATTGCGGATTGGGATTAGGACGGCGAGCAAGGCTTGCTTCCTGTTGCGGTTCAGTGATCCGGCCGGCTCTCACGGTACGGTAGATCAGTCGGTAGAACTTCTCAACTCCTCCGTAATTGTGATTCGGACCGGACCGAACCACTTACAGTTTGGGCAAGAGATCATTCCCGTGGAGATGACTCTCAGATCAGTCTCGTCCAGATTGATCAAGTGCCCGCACTTGGGACACTTGTGAACGCTCTCCAACTCTCTCCGGCCCTCATCCTTAGTTGGCTGATTGGTCATCTGTCACCGTTCCGATCTCCCGCAAAGTTTTCTTCCGACATGCACATTCCAAGTTCGTTCTTGTCTCAACCAAAACCGCATTCATTGCGCGTATTCGGCTCCGACTGGAAAGCGATCCATCATGCCGTGCTCGATGCCATGACTTTGACCAAGAGAACGCCGCTACTTTGGCCGGCCAGCGAGGTCACGGATTTGGCCAAAATGCAGGTTGTTGTCGGTCCTTTCAATGAGTTAAGGTGCCTCTGTTCCGTCGCATCAGATCCGGCCATAGCGCGCCGCGCAAGCGGGGTGTCTGTATGGCTGACAGATCTCGCGAACAGTGCGGAATCTTCGGTCTGACTTGGACGATGCATAGAGGACACCCTTTTCCTCCCGACGGACAGTCAAGCAGTTTGAAGTGCGTATCTCGGTTCGGAAAGCGGAAAGCAGTGTCGGCAGCTTTGAAGTTATTCCGTCGCTATCGTCACGACCTGGTGGAGGTAGGTAGCCGACAAAGAGGCGATTGGTTTGTAGCTTTATATGAGACAGCACAAGGTCCAAACCCATCCGGGCATACAGAATGGATTGGGACGCCTTCAGCGCGAAAAGCCGGTCCTCCTCATTCAACACCCACCTACCGCCATGGCGATCAAATAGTGGCGCACCGACCTCTTTTTCAATAATCCCTACGTGCTTACCTACGACTGACCTTCCCAAACTCAACACCTTTCCAGCCCGCTCAAGATTCCCTTCCTGGGTGACAGTCACGACGGCTATGAGTCCTTCCATCGACAGATTTAGTTGACGCATGTTTCACCCGCTCACACTCGTGAACTGCGAACATCAATCGATACTGCGTGTGAGCAATGCTCTTCATCAAATTATGTTCGCCGCAGTTTTAGTACGGCAGATCCACGCATTTGCAATTTCCTCCCTCAGGTACAGAGGCGCCACCTTGGAGCCGTAATTGCAAGAGGATTCCTAGCTCAACGCCCCAGTTTCCAGAACTCGCGAATGACATTGATTGCCATATCGATGCCGATGCCCTGGGCATAGCGGCTCGCAGAGTCCGCTGCGTTGCGATTGCAGTCCGGAAAGTACGTGTTCGACAGCGCCACACTCATCGCATATCCGCCGAGAAACGATGTGTTCAATGTGCTGTGTCCACTATCTGTGTGCGTCACAAATGTCCGCGTCGCCCCGTAGAAGAGCCGAGAACGGACACTGCCATCCTCCTTACGGAAGAATCGCGGGTCTTGATGAAAGAGCAGGGGCAGCAGCGATCTGGAGAAAAGCGTATTGGAAGCGTAGTCGGCTGCGATAGCTCCTGTCTTCTGGCCAAACGCGGCGGCACCTCCTCCGTAGGCAGGTTGAACGGTACTCTTCGCTTCGATTCCCGCACCGACTCCAGCGATGACGGCAGTGCCAGGATCAATCGTGGTCCGAATGAAGAATTGAAATTTCTGCCGATTTGACAGAGCAGCAACGTGATCATCTCCCAGTGATGGCGCGTCTGCAACCGGAACGAGCCCAAGGATGCGGTCGATCTCGAGCGGCTGTGATCCAGCCGGTGGCCTGATGCCAGGAGTTGTTTCCGTGGCCGCAGGGACAACATCAGGCCCGGACTGTGCAACGCAGGATGATGTAGCACCAATCGTAGTGAATACGATGACTATCACCTTCCAGGAAAGGATACTAATTGTTGATTTCTGCAGTTTCCAGCCCATCGAAACTCCTCGTTACTTTCTTTCTCGGTAAGTGACTATCGGTTTATTGTGGCGGTCGAATGCCAATAGGCATGCGGGGAAGTCGGAGCTTCAGTGCTTCTGCTCCCACTTAATGATCTTCAGATCCAGTACAGCAACGCTGTACAGTACCGGCACCAGAAGCAGAGTGACAAATGTGGCAATTCCCAAGCCGCCAATCTGCGCGTAACAAAGCGGCTTCCAGAGAGGACCGCCGTGAATCGCCAGTGGAAACAATGCGAAAATGGTCGCGGCAACGGTGATCATGACCGGGCGCAAGCGCTCGATGCCTGCGTCTCCGAGCGCCTGTACGAATGGCTCACCTGCAGCGTGCAACTCTTCAATGAAATCGAAGAGCACAATAATGTGGCTGACGATCACTCCGATGAGACTTGCGATTCCGAGAAAAGCCATGAATCCGAAGACCGTGTGTGTCACCACAAGGCCTACCAACGCTCCCACAATTCCGAAAGGCACGGCGGCAAATACGAGCAGTGGCTTGACGGCATTCTTGAACTGAACCAGGAGCGCCGCATAAATGCCGATAATCGAGATCGCCAGGACAACGGCGAGATTGCGAAAACCGTTCATCTGTTTAGCCTTTTCCCCGCCAACTATGAGCCGATATCCAGGCGGAAGATCGCGCTGGAGTGCATCCAGTTGAGGCTCGATTTGTTTAAGCACCTGCGACGCTAGCACCCCATGGATCGGCCACGCGTGTACGCCCACCGTACGGAAATGTTCCTGGCGTCGAATTCGCTGTAAGGTCAACTCGGTTTCCAGGCTCGACACCGACCCGAGTGGAATTTTCTGTGCTCCGGTCGAGGAAGGCACATACAGGCTCTGCATATCGCCAAGCGTTGCCCGTTCGTCCAGATCGACACGCGCGACGATGGGGATCTGCTTGTTGCCGTATTGAAGAGTGCTGACCTGGACCCCATTCGCGGCCGTTTGTGCCGCCTTCGCAACATCCGCATTGCTAATGCCGGCAAAGTTCGCTCGATCCGGATCGATGTTCAATTGCAGTTGCGGAGCTTCGTTGAGCCAATCGACCTGCGTCATGGCAACACCAGGAGCATTGCGCAGAATACTCGCAGCCTTGTCGGCGTATCTCAACAGGATTGTGTTATCCGCCGGCTCATCGATCGGATTGACATCGGAAGCGCTCGCAATTCTGACTTCCAGGGGAAACTCGACGGGGTTGGTCTGTAGCTGGTTCATCACCACCTGGACTCCGGGGAGTTCCCGGTTCAGAGCAATTTGCAGCGGCTTCTGAAGCTCGGGAGTCACATTCTTATCGCTCACGCGCAAGACGATCTGTGCATAATTGGCCTGCTGCGGCTGTGGCGAGATGGAAAACCAGAAACGCGGCCCGCCTCCACCGATAAAGGAGACCATCGACTGAAGCAGGCGGGTTCCTTCCTCACGGCCATCTTTGTCCGGATGGGCATGATGCGTCTTCTCGTACTCGGCGACCACTCTGGCAATGATGATCTCGGCTTTGTGAGCCGCCTCGTTGGTTTGTGAAATAGGCGTTCCTTCGGGCATCCACACATCGGCGTAGCACCAGTACTGCACATCGTCGGGAAAAAACTGCGTAGGTAAAGTACGAGCGACAACGATCCCCGCGACCATCACGACGCCTGCTCCCGCGAGAAATCGCCAACGGTATTGAATGGCACTTTCGACTGTACGCAAATAGAAGCCATAGAACCCGCGAGTGCGTTTTTCAGCAAGCGTGAGTTCCGCCTTCCTTGCCGGCTTCAGCAGGTAGCGGGCGATCAGGGGGATGAAGGTCATCGAGACGACACGAGACGACACGAGCGCAGCAGTCATCACAACCGGCAGAGAATAAAGAAATGCGCCCGTGTTGCCGGTCAACATCAGGAACGGCAGATAGGCGATAATATTCGTCGCTGTCGCATAGATGATTGCAGTGGCAAGCTTTGTCGGTCCAATCCATGCCGCCGGTCCTGACGCCATCCCGCTTGCGATCTCACGCTTGATTGCATCATTTGCTACAACCGGATCATCCACGAGCAAGCCCAGTGCGATGATGAGGCTTGCAATGGAAACTTGCTGCAGATCGATGCCGACCAAGTGCGCCAGGCCGAAGGTCATTGCCAGCGTGATTGGAATCGACAAGGACATCAACAGGGCGGAGCGCCAGTCCCAGAATCCAATAAGCGCCACAATGACCACCAGTGCGATGGCCTCATAGAGCGATTCCATAAACAGATCGATATTCTGCCTTACCTGCAGTGGCTGGTCCGAAGTGCGCGCCAGAATGACATCGGGCGGAATCCAAGTCTTAGCATCGACCAGCTTCTGGTCAATGGCCCTGCCATATTGCTGGATCTGCTCTCCCGCGCGCATAAAGAGGCTGACGGTAATCGCCCGGTACCGATGGGGGCGACCTCCGGCATCGAGCACCGTGTAATAGTTGAGGAGCGGCGCGGGGCTTTGATATCCATCACTGATCTCGACGAGGTCACGAAGATAGACCGGCGCATTCATATTGGTTCTACTAACGATCGTGTCGCCAATCGCTTGCGCATTGCGATAGAGCCCCGTCGCATGGAGCAGCACGTTCTGCGGCCCGGATTCAAAGTCCCCGCCACCCGTGGTGATATTGCGTGCCGCCAGAATTTGACTGAGTTTCCCAGTATCCAGGCCATAGGCCCCGAGCCTTTCCTGGGAATACTCAAGCTGGACCTGCTGCTGCAGAACGCCGGTGCGATCTACGCGCGCGGTCTGTGGCAATCCCTGGAATGACCGGGCAAGCAGATCGGTGATGTCGTTGAGTTGGGCGTATGTATATTTCGGTCCGGCTACTTCCGTGAGCTTATCCTCCACTGTGGATGGATCGCGCACCAAAATGGGAGGCCAGACATCCGGGTCAAGCGACGAAGCCGGTAACCGGTTGGCAATGAACCCGTAGAGGAAAGACGATATTCGGCTGTCGTTCCACTCCGTCGCTCCATCCACTCCCATGAAGCCGTTGCCTGAGAAGATGCGTCCATCTTTCAGCCCACCGGCCAATTCGGCTGCGGCAAGAAACTGAGCCGCCACTCGCTGCATATTTGCGCTCGACAGCGACATGGGATAGACGAAAGCCATGCTGACTCGCCGCGCGTACTTTTCGGAAGCCTGCTCACGCGTTCGCCGAATGGCTTGCTGCATCTCGTTTGCGCGAACCGCTATCTCTGCGCTGTCGGCAACGGGACTTGCCACGGTGAGCATCAGCGCTGCCGTATCGCCGAAGTCGCTCTGCAGCATGATGGGGCCGGCGCCTTGCGGCAGACGCGGCTGAAGCTGATTGAGGCGAAGATTGATATCGCTGAACTGTTCACGAGTGTCTTTTAACCCGTCTTGCAAGTGAACCCAGACGACCGCCCTTCCCGGATAGGAGACCGAGCGAATCCCATAGTCGGCAGCTGTGCCCGCATAAATCAGCTTGTTCTGCGCAATCGTGTCTTCCATGGGTTTGGCGATAAGCTGCTCGACCTGCGTTGCGGTGGCGCCCGGCCAACTGCATGTTGCGACTCCCACGCGGACGGCGATTTCCGGGTCTTTCCGTTGAGGCATATGCGTGAAGCCGTAAAATCCCCACATGATCAGCGCGATGAGGGCAGTCCATGAGACCTGGGGATGCTCGACAAAGAACCTCGCCGTGTTATGCGTGTTTTTCAGGAGATCTGCATTTGATTTGCGTTCCATCTTTATTCGAGCACCCGCACTACGTCGTTGTTGTGAAGCGTCTGCGCACCGCTGATGACAACTTTTTGGCCCGCGCTCAGACCGCTGAGAACCTCCACATTGTCGCCCGCACTTTTCCCAATCGTGACAGACTGCGCAACGACGCGCGTCATACCCCCTTCAATCCTGGGAGTGTAGACAGCGAACCCGCCGGTGCTCTTATCGCGAGCCAAGGCAGACAGAGGAACGGTAAGATACTTTGCGCCACCTTGCTCTCGTTTCAGTTCGAGAGAGCCGATCATCCCAGGCTTGAAGAGGCGTTGCGAATTGTCGATCGTAACTTCAACCGTAAATACGCGGCTCTGCGGATCGGCAGACGGAGACACCGCCGTAATAATTGCAGGAACGGGCTGCTGAGAGTTTGGCAGAAGGATCGAGAGCTTTCTGCCCTTCTCAACTTCGGACAGCGCTGTATCCGGCACGGTGAAGTCGGCTTTGAGCGCGTGAATGTCGGCTACCGTAAAGGCTGTTGTACTGGCGGTGACCATATTTCCCAGTTCAACCTGTCGCGAAACTACAACCGCGTCAAACGGAGAAAGGATAGAGGCATCGTGAAGAGCGAGCCGCGCCTGAGCGAGATTGGCCTTGGCAGTAGCAACGCCGGCCTCAGCCTGTTGGACAGCGGCATTTGCCGCGTCCCTCTGCTGCAATGCCTGATCGTAGTTCTGCTTCGTCATGCTGGCTTCCTGATAGAGATTTGCGGCGCGCTCGAAGTTGGCCCGCGCCAACTCCTCACTGGCTTTTGCGGATGCGAGGCTTGCGATCGCCTGGTCGAGGGCGCCCTTGGCGGCGTCGATCTTCTGTTGGTAGTCAAGCGCGCGAACACGAGCAAGCTGGCTACCAGCCAGAGCGGGATCGCCCATGGTAACCTCTCGCATTCGGCCGTCAGCGCCGCGAATCTCCCGGATCTGATCGACGATCCCGGAAGACTTAAAAGCCAACTCAGCCTGCCGGAATGGAAGCAGCGAAAGCGAATAGCGACGCCCCCCATCATCGGAGATCATCGTGGCTGCTTCTACCTGAACCGTGGGCACAAGCGCAGCCGGTGGGGTGGGCTTCTTACAGCCGGCAACCGTCACCAGCGATAGAGCTGCCAATCGCAATAGATAGGATTTTCGGAACATCTTCAGTCCCTCCCCAGGGCACGGTCGAAATCGGCGCGCGCAGACCAGTAGGCACCGAGCGCCTGTGTGTAGTTTTCGGATTGCTTCTGGTCAATGGCTGCCTGCCTGAGCACGTCCGATAGAAGAGCCTCGTGTTGCCGGAATTGATTGGTGGCATTCCGCAGGCTTTCCGCACTGGCCTGTTTCGCCACGACGGCAGCGTCGATGAACAGACGGGACTCCCTGAGTGCGCGATACTTCTGATCGACATCCAACGTGACTTGCTGCGTGGTATCGTCTGAAGTCAGAACCTGCTGCTTTGTCACGTCCCGGAGCGATGCGATGTTCGCCCTGCGGTTGCCCCAGTCCCATGGGTTCGTCCAACTCAAACTAAATCCACCGATCGCCGTATTTTTCGGCAGGAAATTCACGTTCTGAAAGCCGACATACGTCATTTGCGCATTCAGGTCCGGAATATAGCCGGCGCGTTCCTGCCGCACATCAAGATCTGCTTTCTCGATTTGCAATTTTGCCAGGTGAATCTCCGGGCGCTGCTTGAGGGCAGTCGCTCGCGCTTCAGCAAGATTCAGCTCTTCCCCGGACGCTGCCGGGAGAGGTTCGACGGAGAATGCGGTATCGATGTCTCGCCCCAGCAGCATGTTGAGCTGTTCTTTGGCGCTAGCCAGCGCATCTTCGTCTTTCGCCGTGGCATAAACCTCCTGCGTAAGTGGTGCCTTGGCCTGGAGGCGGTCCGCTTCCAAGGCGGTCCCTTGAGCCAAATTGTTCTCGACGATCCGAAGCGCCGCTTCCAACGCTTTCTGTTGGCTGGCGTCTTCTTCCAGCTGCTCTTCCAGAATGCAGATCTGGTGATAGGACTGGCGGACCTGATCTATTACCGACTGGCGCTGCTGACGCGATCTTTCAGCCGCCATTTCGCGCGCGTTCTTGGCCAGCTCGACTCCAATATGGATCTTGTAGAGCTGAGCAATCGGTTGTGCGACCACCGCGAAAGTGGATTCCGTAAAACCCTGGTTCGTAGTGATTCCGATGTTGGCTCCTGGGATCGGGCCGGTTGTCGGATAGTTGCCCAGCGCCCCTTTCGGAATGGTGAAGCTGAAAGCTGACAGCGGATAGCCACTAGTGACCCTGACGCTACTCTGGGGGAAATAATTGGTCTTCGCTTCCCAGACGGATTGAGTTGCCCGGTCGATGTCCAGCGAAGCTTTCTTCGTTTGTCGGTTCCCGGCTTTCGCGATCTCCACTGCCTCTCGCTCTGTCAGAAGAGGCGTAGTCGGCGACGTCTGGGCGGTGAGCGCACTGCCGCCGATCAACAGCACGCACAACACGGATAGTGCTCCAGAAGCCGTGAAATGTCGTCGCACATCGTCTCCTTTCGTCAACACGTTCGTCATGTACTTCCTCATTGCTGGACGCGTCTATTGGCGCTCATAGATTCCGTCGAGCCGACCGCGGGCAATGACCTTGCCTTGCATTGCTTCAAGGAGAGTCGTTCGAGTGACAATCCCACGAAACGAGAGTTTCGAACTCACCGCGTAAATCTGAAACACGTAGCGGTGAGGCCCGTGACCAGGTATTGGCCGGGGCCCCGCGTACCCGAGCCTGCGCAGTGTGTTGCGGCCCAACAGAAATCCAGCAGCGTTGTCGTTCATCTCTCCTTCCTTCATTCCTGAGAGCAAAGGAGAGATACCGGCGACGATGACATGCATGACCGGGCTAGGCAGCGGGGCGTCCGGGTCTTCAATGACCACGACAAGTTCCGCTGCTCTTTCCGGAATGTTCTCCCAGAGCAATGGAGGAGAGATGTTCTCGCCTACTCCCACTCCCGCGTAGCGGATGGGAATCGGAGTCTTATCGAGGAAAGCTGGGCTGTCCAGGCGAATGGACATGGGTGCATCGCTGACGACTGGGTGGTTCCACATCAGATTGTCCTCGCCGGCGTGCCGGTTCTTCAGTAGACGTCCTAGAAGTCGTCCGATCATCGGGCACATCCTTCCACGGGGACGGCGTTCGTGTTCGACATCTTTGTAGTGCGCATGGAATAACCTCTCGATTGGGACCTGGGATCTCTACTCGGCAATTCTCTCCAGCTCTTGTGCAAACTCTCCTTTTGCGCTTCGAGCCTTATGTTTTATCCGCGCCGGAAGACGCATTGCGGCAAGGACTGCAAGTGCATGAAAAGTGCACAGCAGCCAGAACGTTGCGGCGAAAGCATGTGACGACCCGCTACCCGGCAAGGAACCGGAACCGCGGGCAACCGATATGGTTCTGGAATGCAAAAAAATCGCGAGTATGGTTGTAGCCACTGGCCCGCCCAGGCGCTGGACGATATTGAGCGCGGTCGTAGCAGTGGCAACGACCTCCTTTGCAAGCGACGAGTAGGCTGCTGCCATTGACGGAATGTTGATGGCTGCCATGCCCATTCCCCTAACAAAGAGAAACAAGCAAATCGTCCACTTCGGCAAGACAGAGGAAAAAAACAATGCAAATGGAATCGTACCCAAGAGAGCAAGCAGGGCGCCGCTGGCGCTGACTCGGCGCGGGCCAAATCGGTCCGTAAGGGAACCCATCGAAGGATAGGAGCAGAGCATGCCCAAACCTGCCGAAGCCAGCAGCAGACCGGTCTCGGCAGGTGGAATCTGCAATAGGACGATCAAATACATGGGAAGCAGCATCTGCCCGCCAAATGAAACGGCATTCCCAAGAAACTGTGTCGACGCAGAAGCACGAAATGGTGCATTGCGGAAGAGGCTGAGGTCGATGAGCGCCGTAGTGCCCCGCCGCGTTGCATGGATTGCAAAACCGATAAGCAGAGCAAACGAAATCGCCAGTTCCAGCAAAGGGACGATTTCGGTAGAGGGACTGCCGCCCAAACCTTCCAGGCTATAGAGCAGCAGCACCAGCCCCGGAGAGATCAGTAGGAAACCGGCGAGATCGAAAGACCTTGGCCGTTCGCTTCGGATATCGTTCGGCAATATCCAAGCTGCCAGCACCGTAGCGATCAGACCGATCGGCAGATTGATAAAAAAGATCCAGCGCCACGATGCATGTTGCAGAATCAGGCCCGCAAGTGAGGGGCCGCAGATCGGACCGAGCAGCACAGGCACGACCATGATGCCCATGACACGAGCGATATGGCGGGGAGCTTCCCGAGCCACCATCATCTGCGCCATGGGCGCGAGCAGGCCTCCTGCCATGCCCTGCAGCACTCGTGCGGCGATAAGAGCATTAGCTGAATTGGAGATCCCGCACAGTAGTGAGGCAAAGGTAAACAGCGAAAAGCAGGCAAGATAGACGCGCTTCGCACCAATGCGATCTACCATCCAGCCGCTCAAAGGAAGCATGAGTGCCAGCGCGAGAAGATACCCCGTGATCACCCACTGCAATGTAGTCAGGGGAACGTGAAGCTCACGGCCCAATGTCGACAGGGAGACATTCACGACGGTGGAGTCGAGGCTGGTGAGCAGCGGCCCGAGCAGGACAACCCATGACATCTTCCAGACCCTTGGATCAACGCGGTCCTCTTTGCTCGCAGCGGCTTTGCCGAAGCGCTCCAATCTGGCAGCCTCCATTCAGGGCAGGAAATTCTGATACATACATCAATATGAGAGATACTATCATATTCGAGACGGTATCATAAAATATGTTCGAGCTCATTGATTCAGACTGTCAGAGGCGTACAGCAATTCAACGGAAGAACTAGAGGATGATGGAGAGATGGGACTAAGGGAATTGAAAAAGGAACGGACGCGTCGTTCTGTCCAGGAAATGGCCATGCGCCTGTTCAAGAAACAAGGCTATGCCGAGACCACTGTCGAACAGATTGCTGCTGCTGCCGAGATTTCCCCAGCCACGTTCTACCGTTATTTCCCGGACAAGGAGGACGTTGCACTCAGCATTGACTACTCACCCTTCATCGAGAAGGTCATAGCGGAGTGCCCGGCCAACGAATCGCTGGCAGGAATCGTTAATACTCACTACCGGCATCTGGCGATTTGGTTTGAGTCCGATCGAGATCTTTTCATCACACGTTATCGCCTGCTGCGCAGCGTTCCCGATCTGAAAGCCCGTCGGGGACTGCAACGTCAGGCCTTGCTGGATTTCCTGGCGGATCTCATAGCACCCCGCGTGGGAACGCAGGCAGACAATCACGAGCTGCGATTGGTGCTCGCAATCTCCGTAGCGGCCGAATCTGAAACCGTTAACTACTGGGCCGAAAGGGGAGGCACCCAATCGCTTGCTGATCTTCTGGAGCATGCTTATCGCAAGATCCTGCCGGCATTAACGATCGAGGACAACGGCGGTCAGATATCTATAACCACCAGGTCCGGAACTAATGGGGTAAAAGGTCGAAGGCGAAACGCCTCATGATGTGCTTTCTCTTGAGGCATCGGTACTGTTTATTTGCGCAAGGCTCTACTACACACAATTGGGGGGGGGGGACCGGTTCGAGCGTTCGAGGCGCAACGCAGTTCGGCTCCTATGGCAGCTAGCAGCTCATCTGCTCTCTTCCCCGGCCGGGGATCATACATGGGCAGAAATGGTGCTGACAGCACCGAAGAGCGTTTGCCAGCGCCATGTCAAGACACAGATAAGATTTGTTGCTCTGACTTGGCGCACAGGGGATTCGGTTCCAGTCAGTCAATATCCGGGGAAGATTCGTAATCGCGGAGAACGCGCGGTTGACCGCCTTCGTCCAATGTCAGCTTCGCCTCCACCGTATTGCGCAGACAGACATTGAAATTACTGTCGTCGGTGAATTCAAAGTTGACCTCTGGACCGTAATCGCCATTCTCAAAGATCCTCGCCTGGCGAACCACCTTGCCGATGAGTTCTTTACAGTCGATCATGCGATTTCCCGCCTCGAATGGTCCCATGAGAACATATCCATTACTTTGAAGTGGCGAATTCTTTGGCAATTTGCCAGATTTTAACGCACGCCGCGGCAGAACTGCTCCGCTCTCCATTTCATTGCCGAAAACTCTTCAGGCGCTGTTGCGCGCAAGAACGAACGGGCGCGGCTCCGACGGGAAAAACATCGCCAGAGAGTGTATCCACTAAATATAGCGCATCCACTAAGTCAATGCTGGAGAAATGCCCCCTGATGTCTGCATCCAGCTCGGAGAACGCATCCGCGAGCTTCGCAAGGAGCGCGGCTGGAGGCAGATCGACTTGGCCGAGCAAGCCGGAATCCACGAAGTCCACATCTCCGACCTGGAGCGGGGAGCGCGCGAGGTCGGACTGCGCCATCTGGCGGCTCTGGCAGCCGCCTTTGACCTGTCGCTGAGCGAATTCCTCAAAGGGGTCAAAGGCAGGTAGCGGGCTTTTTGGGCGCTGCCCTGTCAAACCGATCAGCCGATGCTGTCCGGCAGCATCCGTTCCATACCCTGCTCTACAACGCGCTCACGGCCGGAATGCTGTGCGAGGGGGCCGGTATCCATTGCCAGCATGATGAGCCGCCGCAGATTCGCTGACTGCTCAGCCTGACTGAGCAGCGCAATCGAGTCGGTTGCACGGTCGGGAGTCGCGTCCCACCGCAAGCTCAGGTTGTTCTTCCGTGCCAGCTCCACGGCAAATTCATGGAGCGCGATTTCGTTTCCCGCGAGGAACGGCTGTATCGCTCCGAGATCGTAGAGGTAGGCAGAGGCGCTGTGTGTCCACTCTTCGGCACTCAAGCCCTTGAGGTGATTATCGCGGCTCAATCGGTCGAACACGCTGTTGAGGGATTTCTCTATATGAGACGCGGGCACATTGCCGGCGTCGATTGGTCGCAGCTCTCCGGCCCAATCGTAGAGGTCTTGAAAAATATGGCGGTGAATCGCTTGAAGGTGTGTGGCGTCAAAGCCGCCGCGAACAGGCGTTGCCTGAAGCTCGGCAAGACGAAGAGCGGCAGAATCCGCCGCTGCTTTCGAAAGAACTGCTGGGTCCGTAATGCCCAGCTTGTTTCTGAGTGCGCCGGTGCTCGGAATTGTGAAATCGGATGCATCAATCATCTTCCGTTCTCTCCTTTCGTCATGGATGTTGTAGCGGGGCTTTGGTTCAGTGCCGCCATGACCCGCGCCAAATAGCCGTTGTCAATGCCGCGCTGTGTGTCGCCGGTGTTGTAGCGAGAGATGGCGTGCTGGAGCGCCTCCTGGCCGGGTCCGTAGGTCTTGACTTCAAGCTGGTAGGCGCTGTCGAGAATCTGCCAACCAAAGCGGAGATTGAAGCATGGGTCCAGCAGCGACTCGACAGGCAGCCCGCGGCGCTTGGCTTCCACCGTGCTGACCTGCATGAGGCCCACGTCAACAAATATGCCGCGGTGCTCGAAGTAGTCGAGCCACTCCAACGCCTCGCGTTGGGTGGCGGGCTGGCGTTTGAGGCGCAATGTACCCTCCGGTAGATTCCACCGTTTGAGGATCGCCCTGGGAAAGTCGATCTGCATGGCATTCGGATAGCCGCCGGATTCAACGCGGATGATGGCGTTGAGCGTGGAGGGCGGCACATTGGGCAGGCAGCGCGATTGGAGAGCGGCAACGTCCAGCCGTTGAGCAGAGATGTTGGCGGCAAAGCAGAGCAGGCATACTGCTGTCAGAATTCTCATCGGTTGCTTGCCTCGTAGAGCGGAATGGCCCAGAGGTCGGCCCAATCTTGCGCGGCCACATGCTGAATTGCTGGAATCGGCGTGTTGGCCGCCCAGTAGATGTTGGAAGGCGCAAGCAGCATATCGGGGTTGTGCGCGAGCGTTTCGATGGCCGGCCAGAATGCGAGTTGCTCGTAGCAGACCAGTACCCCGGCGCGACGATTCCAAACCCGGATGGTTGGCGGAAAGCGAAGCATCAGCGGGAAGCCGTGTCGCTGGTCTCCGAGATGCCACATTCCAAGCGGGACCGGCACTCGCTGAACGTATGAGAAACGCTCTGTGTATCCACGGGATAGAAGAACATTGCGATTGGCTTCGATG
Source organism: uncultured Occallatibacter sp. (assembly GCA_964420185.1). Taxonomy (GTDB): domain Bacteria; phylum Acidobacteriota; class Terriglobia; order Terriglobales; family Acidobacteriaceae; genus Telmatobacter. Next base: position 25,912 of record CAYQSI010000029.1, read on the forward strand.
TTCGGGATGGGGATTGTGGTGCCGATCAGCAGGCCGGTGCGCTGTGTTTCAAGTTGCGCGAAGACGGAGGCCCAGCGTGCCTCATGCATTCCATTCCAGCTTGGAATGATGGACTCCGGGAAGATGAGCAACGAATCGGGATGGGCCAGCGCAATTTGCTGGATCGTCCGCTCCTCGAATTCCAGGCGGGAGTCAATATCGTCGTGAGGCGGCTGACCGCCAAAGTGAGTATTGACGGCGAGAATATTCAAGGTGGGAACCGGGCGATGGAATCGGGCGTGGGTTGCGATGGATGCCGCGATGAGAATGGCAAGCGTCATCACGGTGCCGAATCGCCTGTACGCCGCTATCAATAGGATGCCCAACCCCAGGCCGAACCAGCGGGTTCCGGGAAACCAGTGTCCCGCCGCGATCAGCGGATGAGCGACGGTCACAAGACTCAGCGGTGGCAGTGCTAGAGCCGTGAGGGCGGCGACTGCGGAGAGCGGCAAGTAACGGCGGCTGTAGAAGGCGACCCAAGGAGCCGAGCAGAGTGCCACCAAAGCTGCCCAGATCGCGAAGGACAAGACGATGTTGTAACCCGTCTGGAGAAAGCCCTGAGCGCCGGGAATGATGCTCCAAGTGGCGGCTGCGTAGTAGAAGACGGCACAGAGCGAGTCCAGGCGCCGCCGTGAGTGAAGGTAGACGAACGGGAAAAGCAAGGCGAAGTAATTCAGGGCGGGGTCGCCACTCCAGCCTGTGCCCCCGATTGCGGCGGAACTGGCGAAGAGGATCGCGGTTCTGGCCTGAGTTGGAAGATGGATGCTCGGAATACTCCATCTCGCTCTGTCTGGCGCAACGAGTGCGGTATCTGAAATGTTCATCACGTTCTTCCCTCTGGAGAACCCTGTCAATTCGGGTTGGCGGTTGGGTGGTACGAACTCTCTACAAGCAAGGGGCGAATCCAACTGTGGACGGATCGTAAGGGAATCGGCCCGAAGTACCGGGAATCGAAGCTCCGGGGGCTGAAGGAACTGACGACCCATAGTTCACCCTTTTGAACGCGATATGTTCCTGCCGGGAACGGATGAAGCTGTCGCCCTGTTGAGTCGCGGCTGATGGCTGCGGTGTTTGGCAGCGGTTGACCGTTGACGACGATGCCGGCGGCGGAAGTCTCTACGGTGTCTCCGGGCCACGCAACCACGGGTTTGATGAGGGGCGAAAAGCCGTCCGGGCAGGTACGCATGGGGTCTCGATAGTTCGGCTGGCCCTTCATAGACGGCCAGCGAACATCGGGGCAAAAAAACACATAAGGCGCTGGGGTGTGAGGGGCACTCGACGGATTGGCTATTTCCCGGTAGATCCCGAACGGTACGGAGTGCGTGTAATTGAAAACGAGGCCGAAGCCGACCCACGCAAACATAGTGCCCAGCGCGGCAATACCGATGGGCACAACGATACGACTCAGCCGGGAGAATGCGCTGACAGCGGAGCGGAGGCGCGGGCTATACAGGCCAGTCATGGATGCTCTCCTGAAGGAATGCCGGAATTTGCTTGGCATCGTTGGTGCGGCGAATCTCGTTCTGGTGGATGGCCGCCGTTTCGGATTTCAAACTGGCAGCGATTCGGAACGCGCGAATGACATGAATCTCGAAGATGGTGCCCACTTCGCGGGCGGCGCTCTCGCCGTCCGTGTGTGGTCGCGGCTCACGCCGGATGAGCTGGCCGGTCACGTGGATGTTGTCGCCCTTCTGGAAGGTCTTGGCGACGATGGCGCTCTCGCCAAAGAACGTGATCGGAAGAAATTGCCGATGTTCCACCGTTCTTCCCTGGGTGTCGTAGAACCAGTTTTGTGCAAGCCGCGCCCGCACGAACTGGCGGCCTCCGGCATCGGAGACCGAAGGCTGGTCGGTAAGGTTTCCGGCTAGGATTACCTGATTAAGTATTTCCACGGATCTTCTCCTCGATTGTCTGGGATTCGACAGCGGCGTGAGCAATGGCTGCGATGTCGAGCGATGGCGTTGACGGCGCGGCTGGTTTTACTGGATTCGGCTCCGCTGCGGTAGGAAATGTAGGCGGCATCAACTTCGTGCGGGCCAACAGAGTCTCGTTCAAGAAATAGAGGCTCTGTACGCCATAGATGGGTGCGACTCCGTTGATGAAGATGAGCATGTCGCCGGGTGCGGTGATCTTGCTGTTCGGATCGTTCGTGGACTTGGTTGGTGGCTTAATGCGGCGTATCTCATCGACGGTGATGAGCGGGCGTTGAACCTGCTCGACACTGCGAAAGATGTGCTTGAGGTAGAAGTCGGTGCGCTGGCCGCTATAGTTAACGGTCTCCTTCTCGACGGTCATGTTGCCGCTCAGCTCAGACAGGTTCTTGCAGGTCTGGAGATTGTCCGTCTGGAAGGCTGCTTTGATGTAGCAGTTGTCGGTGATGGACTCGTTTGGTCCGTACTCCTCGATGATCTGTGTAAGGGTCTGCGCAATGAGGTAGGGTTTGATCTTGTACCCGGCCATGAGGCTCATTGCGGCGGAGAGATTGGGAATCTTTCTCAGCTCGGGAAACTCGTCAAGCATGAGCAGAAGATGGTGACGGTCCGGGTCGAGCTGTTCCATGAGGCGATTGAAGATGAGCTGAAGCATGAGCCGGACCAGCGGGCGCAGGCGGTCACGGTCCGGCTGCGGGACTTTGAAGTAGAGGCTCATCGGAACCTCTCCATAGACAAGATCGCGAATGACGAAGTCAGAGCGCGAGACGGCCTTTTGCACAATCGGATCGTCATACAGGGTCATTGGAGTAACGATGCTCGATTGAATGCTCGATGCCTCGCGGTCTGCGCGGTTGAGCTGGCGCTGGACGGCCTTGCTCACATAGGGGTGCGTGAATGTTGGCTTGCCGTTCACGTCAAACCATTGCAGGCGGGGCGCGGATTTGCCCCCGGGCATATGGACGGTCTTCTGCATCTCGGTCAGCACATCGGTGAAGTCCATGCCCGGCTGGGAGTAGTGAGCAAGCACATCGGGCAGCGTTGGCTCACGAGGTGCATCAAGATTTCGATAGACGTAGCCGAGGTGGATGATGCCTGCTGAGACCAGGTCCACGGCTGCGTCCTCGAAGTGCTTGTAGAGGTTGTCGTCGTCGCCGTGGCGAATGACGGCGTTCGCAATCGTCTGTGCATCGGCAATCTCGTAGTCAGTTTCCCAGCGAATCTCGGACAACGGGTTGTAGCAGCAACTCTCATGCGGAAGGGTTGGGGCGAACTTCAAGACACGCTGCCCGATGGCGTGGCGGAAGCCGGCGGAGTGATCCCAGTTCTCACCCTTCAGGTCGTAGACAAAGACGCTCTGCCGCCATTGGCAGAGCGTCGGAATGATGGCGGAGACGCCCTTGCCGCTTCGGCTTGGGGCGAAGAGCAAGACCGGCTCCGCGCCCGAATGCAGCAAGTAGTGGATTTGCTGCGTGTAGGGATCGCGCCATCCGCCGACGTAGACTCCATCTGTTGCGTCAAACAGGCCGATCTTCTCGATGTCTTCGCGCGTTGCCCAGGTTGCGGAGCCATGCAGGTTCATCAGGCTGTCTGTGCTCTTGTTGTCGCGAATCAGTGAGAGAAACCAATAGGTGAGGTAGGCCAGAAAAAGTCCACCTACGATGGTCACCCCAAGTGCAATCCAGAGATCCTTGCGAACACCTGAGCTGATGAGACGGCTGCCCGCGTAGTGCTTCCAGAGCACGAGAGCAGCAAATGGCTCGAAGATCGCGGTGCCACGTACCCAGAGAATCGGATTGCCCATCTCGACTGGATTGTTGAGTTGAATGGCAAGCCACTCGGTCGCGGCGCTGGCGGTCGTCGTGAATGCAACTGCCGCCCCGAAGACTGATCGAAGGTTCAAACCGCCCTGCCAGCGCGGGCGGTTGGGGAGAACGTAACCTGGAGGAGCAATTTTGCCGTTCTTCATGGAATGCCTCCTGGTTATGAAGTGTACATTTCACTACTGATGTTTGCAAAATCAGAATCCCCTGTCTCGGGTCCGGTCCATCATCCTCGAACGGAGCGTTTTGTTGAACTCCCCCATCCATCCCTTGTCGGACTCGCCGACCGAGAGATTCATGGCCCGCATTCGGCGCACAATCGAATCAAGCGCCTTTCCATCGCGAAGAATGTCTTTGTCCTTGCCAGTCGTGGAGGCGTAGAGCTTGTCTGGATCGCTTCTCAGGCTGTCGATTGTCACCACATTTCCGGGTTCGAGGTCGCCGCGCGCCCATGCCGCCCGGAGCGTGGCATCGTGGCGGATAATCTCGATCTTGCCTTCGGTGGTCTCGAAGATGGTTTGCAGAGCGCCGGTGCGCTCATCTTCGCTGTTGAGCAGTACCCGCCCAATCAGCTTCTTTGAGAATGAGGAATACTCCATCGGCGCGTGGGGATCGCTGATCGCCACGCCGCTGCGAAAGAGCGTCCGTGCGCGGTCCTGAATGTCCTTCATCTGTTGAAGCTGCGTGACGAAATCAGACCGGATAAGCCAACGGCCTCCGGCGTATGGTTTCGAGAGTCCAAGCTCTTTGAGATGGCGGAGCCTAGCCACTTCTGCCGTGCTTGCTGCGGCTCCGGCATCTTTGTATATAGGGTCCGCTTCGTGCGGAATCGCTCGACCTGCCAGCCTGCGGTCCAACGAAGTGACACGATTGGCGGTAAGCTCGATCTGCTTTTGATGCTCAATGTCCGCGATGGTTCGCGGGCCGAGCTGCCGTGTCAGCGAGCTTTGGACTGCCTCGCGCAGCCCTCGCCGAATCAGGTTCGGGGGAAGCTGGAGCGGTTCCCCGGACCGCAGCCGGCCTCGCACAATGATGTGAGCGTGGGGATGATCGGTGTTGCGGTGGACCACGCCGCCCCATTCGATAGGCGCTCCCGTGTACTGCTCGATCCGGGCAACCATCTCTGACGCGGTCCGTTGGAAGTCCACGTTGGGGTCTTCTGGAGAGATGATGACCTTGAAAATGCGTTTGTCTCCAGCCCTCTGCCAGCTTTCAGCCAACGGGCCGAGTGAGTGTTCCTGCGCCAAGCCAAGCCGGTCGGAACCAGGAGCCTGACTGTCGATTGCAACGCCCGTCTGCTTCTCTGTCGGCAGGCGGTCGCCTTTGGCGCTCTCCCGCTCGATATAGGTTCCATGCGCCTTCCATCCGCCCGGTGTCCGAGCGGACGCATAGCGGACGTTCACAATAGCGCGGCGTTGGAAGGATGACGATTTCAGCGAAACGGACGACCGGCTGAAGGATTGAGATGGTTTACCGCTTGCGGGAGCTGAACGGCTGACAAGACGGGTGAGCCGAAGCAGGTTCCTGGCAGTGCCTGTAACACGCGGCGGTGATGTATTGGTCTGGCGAACCCGCCCCGGCCGAAGTCGGCTCGATCGCTCTGCCTTTTCCTTGATCTCGCGTTGCTGAGCTGATACTTGGGGCATAGATGCTCACCTTCGTTACGGCTCATGACAGAGTCGTTGGCTCTTCCTCAAGTCCAAGCTCTGCCGCGGAATAAGCACTCGATTCTCTCCGGCGCTGAAACTCGCGGGCGGCGGTGAGGTTCACCTGCTCATAGATTTTGGTTGCGCGCGTCCTGGCTCCCGCCATGAGCGATGAAGGCACTTCGGGCAGAGCCGTGAGCGCGTACTTGATGAACGTGTCGGTCAAGGCGAGATGAAGCTGGCTGACCGTCTCCAAGCTCTGGAATCTCCGGGCCAGACTGTCCGCTAGATTCCCAAACAGCGAGTAGACAAGCTGTTCCAGGTCGTCGCGCTGGTTGGTGCCGACAGTGACGAGATAGTCGAAAACCTCGTTGTCGCTCCTGGCGTGGAGTTGCGCCTTCAAGGCTGCAACGCGCTCCCCTTGAGCGCGGTTGAGGCGAATCGTGTAGCGGACGATATGGGGCGGTTTCGGTCTCGGCATGGGAGCAATATAAAGCACTGTACATTGCAATAGCAAGGTGACGCACATGGCCCTCTCTAAAGTACATCGGTGCGTCACACATTGCCGTTGATAGCAATAAAGATGTATGGAGAAAACCTTCAAAGCGCGTCTGCGCTTTATGTTCCACTACTGCTTTACCCAAGGAGACGACTGCAAAACAGCCTATCTCCCGGCGGTCTTCGACCTTCGGAAAGCGCAGCCTGCGGCTGCAATAAAAGCACGATTGAAGACGAATAAACACGATTTTTCACGACTGATCGACTCCCACACTACAAATCGTCATTATTCGTGGTTATTCGTCCTTTGTCGTGGTTGTTCGCCTTTATTCTTGTGGAATCGTCTTTGTTCGCTTGCATTCTCCAAATGTCTCTGGCATTCTTCTTGTGAAATGTGCATTGCTAAAAATCGCCCGCCTGAACTGACTGCGTTGGTCGAAGCATTGACGCTTCGTAGGGGCGTTTTTCAACTCAAGGGCAGGCTCCTCAAAGCGGTTCGTTCCGAGTTGCAAGCCGCAAAAGGCAGCGGCCTGACCTGGCGCGTCATCTGGGGAACGCTACGGGAAGAAGGCTATCCCGGCGGATACCAGCAATTCTGCAAAGCGGCAAACCGAGCCATTGAAGGGATACAGCCGCGCATCACAAGAAAAGCCAAGAACCTCCCGCCCCCTGCGGTGGGTAAAGAAGTTTATCAACCAAATGTCCGCGAAAGCCGACTGAGTACTGAAAACACAGAGGACAAGGAGAAACCGGCATGGCAGGTACAGAGAGAAGAGGCAATGGCGAAACTGGATCGCGAAGCGGAACTGAATCGCCAGCGGGAGTCGCGGTTGAAACCGACGAAGGTTTTCAAGCCGAGCGTCTTTGTGGGGCGGAGCGAGAACTGAGCGCGGCCCTGGAAATGAAACCGAAGCGGGTAGTTTTTCCAATCGCCGGTAAGGGCGGGGTGGGAAAGACGACCGTCATAGCAACCCTGGCTGAATGGTACGCAAGCACTCCCTACACCGCAGAATTGTTCGATATGGACCCGGACAATAAGGCGGAGGGGAGCTTCAAGGCGCTCTTTGCCAACGCGCACAAACTCCCGGCGCTGGAGAGTTGGACCTACGACAAGCTGTTGGGAATCTCGCTGGAATCTAGTGCAGACGTAATTCTGGCTGACCTCGGCGCGGCACAGGGCCATCGGATGATTCCCTGGTTTCGGGACTTCTATAAGGTGATGCAGGAATCTGGTCTCGATCTCAGGTGGACGGCCATGGGCGTCGTCGATGCAGACATTGCCTCTGCTCGCTCGGTAATCGAGTGGGGCGGCGAGTTGCAGAACACCGTGGACTATGTCATCGTTCACAATCATTTTCAGGACGGTGTTGCGTCGTCCTGGGAGAATCCGAAGCTGGCGACGGATGTAGCGGCCTTTCGGGAGGCATTCGCGCCTGTCGAAATTCGGATGGACGCCAGACGGCCCGATCTCCAGCGCATGATGCGGACGATGAACGTCACCCTCGGCGACGTGGGCGAGCGCAAAACCAATGTGCCGGAGTTGAGAGCGCCGGACATGACCCTGCGGGCAAGAACGTACCGCTTCCGCGCCTTCAGCCAGTTCACCGAAGCGAGAAAGGTACTTCTCCCATGAGCACAGCCCCTTTGGCCGCAAACGACAAATCCGCTTGGATTCGTGACCTCGTATATCTCGCCTTCCCGGAGGGGGAGGCGAGAGAACGGGTTCTCTTCGATCTGGTCCAGCAGTTCTCGAAGATGGACCCGGAAGATCCCGAATGGCTCCGCTACAAGCTGAGCGTGGTGGAGTGCCGCGCCCTCGAAAATGTGGCGCAGGGACTGAATGGTGCGGCGGCAGAACAGACCAGACTCCGCGGCGTCACGCGCGAGATCGCCGACTTCGCGGCTACTCAGATGAAGGGGACCATCGAAGAAGCCGGGTTGACAACGCGGCAACTTCTGGAGGATGTCCAGGCCAGCCTCCATGATTCCATCGCCGGGGAGTCCATTCTTAAGTGCTACACGGAGGAGACGCGGCGGCAGTTCGCCGCCGTCATCCGTACCATCATTGAATCCAGCCTGGCACAAGTTCTGGCAACGTCGCAAAAGCAGATGGATGGATGGATAACGGGCTCATTGGATCAGGCAATTCGGGAGGCAAAACAGTCTCTAGCCACCGTCACAACGGACTTCAAATTGCGACTGGGTGGAGCATGGGGAGAACTTCTTTGGGGCTGTTTGGGTGCGGGCGTTCTCGCCGGTTGCCTTCTCCTCGCTGGGGGATATTGGTTAGGAAAGCATTGGTAATAGCTGAGTGTAGCCCTCCTCGTTTTCGCGTGGTAGACTCCTATCCATAAGCAACTAGGCAGTTTGTCTGAACGGAGCAAGCATGGGAGGATCTGGATCAGGTGGTTACACTCCATCGGCACCAAGCAGTCCCTGTTCGCGGTTGTCATTTCAAGCTACGCTTAATTCCCCGCAAGCACCTGTTTTGGCGCAACTTCAAATCGGTTCGGTACTCGATGTTGGACTAGATTCATCGGGTAATTCGGTTGAAGTGCATTTCAATTCGCAGTTAGCTGGCGCGCTTACAGGAACAAAAGTCGCCCAGCTAATAAACTGCCTCAACTCAGGATTCGTCTTTCGCGCTGTTGTTGTGACTTTAAGCGGCGGTCAGTGCGTTCTACGCGTTGAAGCTGTATGACAGTAGCGATAACGGTTATCGGCGGATCTTACGGCGAGGAATGTTCCTTCCCGCGATCGATTGTCTATCGCGGAAGCGGAATGCGTGCGTCTTCAGTCTTGGCGGGTCTCGGCAATCAAGTGACACTCGATACGGTCACTGGTCCCCTTCTTCGCGACGAGTTTGCAGACATTTGTCGGTTGAAGGGAATCACATCGCAGGCTGCTACAGCCAGTTCAGACGTATGGTTTCGCTATCGCCATCCTCTTTCAAAGCCTGATATATATCCTAACGATCCCCCGGTCATTCCTGAACGAGCCGTAGTCAGTGCTGACTGCGCACTGGTTTTCGGCATGATCGAAAGCCGTCCGAAGGTGATGGCAAAACGTGTGATCTACGATCCGCAAGATGGCTTCCGCGCAAAAGCATTTGCGGAAAATGGCTCTTTAGCAGAAGAGTTGGTGGTGTTGGCTTCGTTGTCAGAAGGCCGCGCGTTGACTGGGATGCACACGGCGGAGGAAGTAGCGAACAGTCTCCTCGCCAATTCATCTTGCGTCGCCGCAGTCATAAAGTGCGGACCGCAAGGCGCACTTGTCGCAACCGGGAACACACTGAAATGGATTGATGCGTTTCCGACCACTCGGATGTGGAAGATTGGATCAGGGGACGTTTTTTCTGCCGCTTTTGCACATAAATGGTTTGAAGGAAGCACTACAGCTTTGAATGCTGCATGGTTTGCCTCACGGATGGTCGCGGAGTACGTTTCTACTCGTTTGGAGGTATTCAAAGCCGAAACAATGAAGACGATATGTGCTGATGCGTTGGAGTCAGAGGCGAAGTCAGCACATCAACCCAAGCTTCTACCGCAAGGAACTACCTATCTTGCTGGGCCATTTTTCACAACTGCTCAACAATGGCTTGTAGACGAAGCGAGATTTGCGTTAAGCGAACTCGGAGTTAAGGTTTTTTCGCCAATTCATGAAATTGGCGAAGGTCCTCCGAGTGAAGTCGGCCCCGCTGACATTTTTGCACTCGGACACTGCCATCTTGTATTCGCATTGGTGGATGGCATTGATGCTGGTACGCTCTTTGAAATTGGATATGCGCGAGCTCGCAATATCCCGGTTGTATGTCTGGCGGAATCTGTCGATTCCAAATCGCTAACGATGCTTTTAGGCTCAGGATGTGAAGTTTTCGATGACTTTGCAATGAGCATTTATGCGGCTTGCTGGCAGCTAATGCATTATGTCTGAAGTCCTTTTGCTTTCCGGTGGTATCGATTCGATTGCGCTAGCAGCTTGGCGGCGCCCAGCCTACTGCCTAACAATCGACTACGGTCAACTGCCAGCGGCATCAGAAATCGCTGCATCCTCCATGGTTTGCGAAGCCCTTGGCCTGACTCATGAAATCCTGAGAATTCCGATTGCTCAACTCGGCGCAGGAGTTCTTGCAGGGAAGCCTCAGTCTCCCGCCTCGCCTAACCCTGAGTTTTGGCCTTTCCGCAATCAGTTTCTAATAACGCTTGCCGCCATGAAAGCTCTTGACCTGCAAAGTGAAAGAGTGATAATCGGAACCGTCGCGTCAGATAAACGTCACGCAGATGGAAATGAAAACTTTGTACTTCAAATGAGCGCACTACTGAGGATGCAAGAAGGTAGCATTATGCTCGATGCACCTGCCATCAAGTACAGCTCTTTAGCATTGGTGCGAGAGTCGAGGATTGATCTCAGCGTTTTGGCATGGGCACATTCATGTCACAGATCAAATATCGCGTGTGGTCATTGTCCTGGATGCTCGAAGCATTCCGAGATTATGCAGTCGATTGGTTGGAATCGATAGGTTAGAAACACATGGTCATTTGATTGTTTGTCTGAGGTTCAAGTAATCGGAGAGGCAGCGATCCTGCCGACCTCATATCTTCCCAGATCAAACAATCCAACGCAGCCGGTCGAATTTGCAACTTTTTAGAAAAGAGCAGATACAGTGCCTCCATCTCCTTGTAATGACGTTCGACCTTATGCTCTGGGGAAAAAAGGCCACACAAGCGTCCGGCGCGCAGCAGATGAATATCCAGGATCGCAATTTCATCACTATCAAGAGCGTTTCTTGCAACCCAGCTCGCTATCTTGTAGCCAACCCCAGTAATATTCAAAAGCTGCTCCCGCAGAGCCATTCCCGAGTCTGTTCTTAATTCGTTGTGTTGAACATATTCCATCGCTGCCGCGAGGAAGCGTGATTTCTGATTTGGGTACCTATACCTTATCTTCCGGCTTCCGACTTGAAGTGGTTCAGAGAGTTCAGCCACCCATGCTTCTGGTCTCGTCTCGAATCGCAAGAACAACCCAGCCTGCCAGCACCTATCATATGCAGCCGTTGCTAGCTCTGCCGTAATGCCGAACCCCCCGAGCAAGCAAAACCCAAGTTCACCTATGAGACCGTGTTTTACCGAATATCGGCCAGATGGTTTAGTGTCAAGTTCTGACATCCAAGCCTGGGCCAGCCAGTAAGCAGGAGTGTAAAGTGTCCAAGGGTTTCCCCAAATGACACCTGGCAGAACTTCAGAGCACGCGTCGGGCATCTCGCGCTCTACCAAATTATCATGAACTATCAGGCTCACTTTGCGACTCATATAGTCACCTCCAACTGCGACTGAAGCCACGTAAGAAGCTCATATTGCTCAACTGTCGAGATATGTTGGATGCGGGAATGCAATCTGGATCTGCGGCGACTCAAGATTTCTCGTTCACGAAATCCGTTTCCGAGATGCCGGGGATCATGAAGATGGTTTGGCAGATCGTAGTTGAACCAAACGTTCTCTTGCCTCACTCCAGAATGCGTTTTAGCGGAGAAGCTAACCCGCGTCCAACCACTCAGCAATGAGGCATAAAGATCGCTTTCATAACCCGAAATCATGACCATACAGGGCTTTTGCGAAAGGCAATGAATCAACTTCTCGTGATCCTCGACCGTGTAGTCAAACCGGTAGACACGGGAACGCTTTCTTGTACAAGGAAGATATGGTGGGTCCGCGTAAATAAGCGTGTCTTTATCAAGAGTAATCTGGTTGAGATACTGAATGGCATCTGAGCAGACAACGTCGCAGGGTGCATTAGGAAACGCAGTCCATTTCGCGATTACCCTTGGGTCTATATCAATTCCTATCTGTCGTTTAGCCGGTAACTTATGCCGCATTACCGCTCCTCCGCCGAGATGCGATTCGATATACGTCCGATGCGGAGGCATCAGATTTAGGAGATACGGATAGCATTTCCCTTTTCCGCCAGGATATCGCATGACCAAATCATCGCCATTATTGTCGATGATGTCAAGTGAATTGACGCTATGCGTTTGGATTCGTGTTTATTCTGCTGAGGAAAGCTGGGCCTTCTGAAGTTCGTCAACCAGTCAGACATGGCAGGCTATGCCGGCCATGTCTGACACTTGCGGTTATTCCTCAGCGCCATCGGTCGGATCGTCGGCGGCTTCGACTTTTGAGAGACGCCTCATGCTGGAAGCGTGGATCTCGGCGATGGTGTGCTTGAATGGCTTGCCCTCGACATCTTCCTCGACCGTCCGGTACTTGATCTTCCCCTCCAGGC
>CAYQSI010000030.1:0-37823 GCA_964420185.1 uncultured Occallatibacter sp.
GCGCATCTGCTTTGGGAGCAGAGGGTCGGAGGTTCGAATCCTCTCGCCCCGACCAACCTATTTAGAATCATTGGTTTATACGCATTTTTCTCCATGCTCTACTCCAAAAAATAGCCTCTGCCTTGGAGTACACCATGGAACAAAAATTTGCTGATTTTATCCGTGACCGGAAGTATTTGAAGAATGTCACTGCCAAGACAATCTCTTGGTATGGGCAAGCGTTTAGACACCTTGCGAACCCCAACCCAACCGAGTCTGACCTCAAGGAATTTGTCATCCGTTTACGCGAGTCTGGTCTCCGGGCTGTGTCGGTCAACACCTTTGCACGGGCGATAAACGCCTACCTCCGGTGGTCGGGTTCACCTCTAAAAATCCCTAAGCTGAAAGAACCAGAGCGGGTACTCGCCATGTTCAAGCCATCCGACATTGACCGTGTGCTCCGGTGGAAACCAAAGACCCATAATGAGCGTAGAACCCAACTGCTGATCATGATGCTGGTAGACACAGGTTGCCGCATCAGTGAGGCACTCACCCTGCCATGGGCTAAGGTGGACATGGACAACCTTTTGATCACTGTCATTGGCAAAGGTGACAAGCAAAGAACCATTCCATTTAGCTATCAGCTACGCAGATTGCTGTACCACTACCGCACCAAAACCACCAAAACCAGTAGGGTATATGACCTCGTGTTTGCCACGAGTACAGGTACCGCCTTAACACCACGCAATGCACACCACACGGTAAGGTGTTGCTGTAAGAGGTTGAGGATTGAGACACCACCGCGTTTACTACACTCACTGAGACACCTATTTGCAACCACCTACCTACGGCAAGGGGGCAATGTGTTTGCATTGCAACGGGTATTAGGTCACACCTCACTGGAAATGACCCGAAGGTACGTCAGCCTCCAAACGGAAGACCTAGTAGAGCAGCACAGGTCACTTCTAAGCCCCCACACGGGTAAATAGGTGGTACTGCCAAGATACCGCCAAAAAATGTGGCTCTATAAGCCTCAAGGTGGGGTTGCTGCAAGGCGGGTGAGGCAATACCCTTACCCCTATGGGGGTGATTCAACCTTAAGTCACCCCTCTGGTCACGGATCACAGCACGAGTCACAGCACGAGTCACAGCACGAGTCACAGCACGGATCACAGCACGGATCACAGCACGAATCCGCAGAATTCAGCGTAGCTGAATGGTGCAAACACCCATACAAACCCCGTGCCCGGCGGTGGTCATGCCATGCCATTTAAACCACCCCCCGTGCCCCCTTGAATCTTTATAGGTTACTATCGTAAGCCCCGACGCCAGCCGTATTCGCGTGTAGCCACGCAAGTTAGACTCAAAACCACAAAAAACAAGGCTCACAAATTCGTTTTAAGGCGTCCGTACACCCTCAGTGATACCAAACCCTTACCCTTTAAGCCTTAATTTGACCTAACCCACCCTCTCTCTATCCACGTGTTGAATCTCAACAACCTTCTGCCCGTGTGCTAGAAACTTAGCCAAGTTGGATTCTTTAGGTTGATCCACCGTTATCTTTTGCCTGTCGGCAGGTGACATACCAAACTTTGATCCAAGTGTGGCGAACAAACCCATCTCACCCACCATCATGGATTCATTGAGGTACAGCTTTGTGGCAAGACGGACAAATAGTATAAACAAGGTGCGGTCACTGGATTGCAATACACCTTGGGCAGTTTCGGAGACAATCTTCTTCCACACCTTCTTTTCATCCTTATTTAGGCAACTAGGGGGTTGACCTATCCCCTTGCCCGTGTTGGGTTCACCTTTTGGGCGTCTGGCAGGGTTTTTAATGTAACACCCCTTTGCATCTTTCACAGCACTTGGTAATGTTCTAGGCATCATGTCCTGCTTTCTGGTTGCGTGCAATAATCCGGCGTTGTTTATCATGGTTGGCAATGATCCCGGTATCTCCCAGTGTTAGCCCAAACTTGGACGCCAGACGAGTGAGGTTTTTCATCTCACCCGTGGAGGGTGACCTATAGGGTGATTTTTCAAAGTACAAGGGGACGGCGAGTTTGACCAAAATTTTGAACATTGCCCGGTCTGAGAGTTGGAGTAGCCCCGGCACACACTGGGTTTTGAGATTATGCCAAACCACCCTCTCTTCATAACACAAATTTCGGGGGCGATTACCAAAAGGGCGATTTATCATGTGTGATCCTCTTTTCTACTTAAGCGGTTGTACAGCGTTGTGGTTGAGGAGGTAAAAGAACCTAAAAACTAACCTCCTAACACCAAAAAGTGACTCAAGTGACTCTCGTGACTCAATTCCAGTATTCTTCCTTATCTTCCTATATACATATAGCCAGAACCCTGAAAGTGAGTCACTCTGGTCACTTGAGTCACTCCTTGCTACACTACCCCCCATCTACGGCAGGTAATATCTTCCTCTGCATACCCATTCACCTTATCGATCACCGTGTTATCCTGCCTGTCACGCAAAGGCGCAACACCCACAAACACCTGTCCCCGGTTGCTGCCACGCTCTTGCAGGTTGAACCGCTTGCGGAACTCACCAAAGAACCGACGGCTAGACGTTGAGTTTGTACCATTATCCTTGCACCACTCTTGGTATGACTTGTAGATTTCCGCCCCCACCATTGTCTTAGTTCCATCGAAGTAAAGACATTCACCCACAAAACGCCCAACAATATCCATATCCGCCCTATACTTAGCCGTGGCATCCTCGACAGCCTTGCACGCTGGCAGCTTGCGCCCAGCCTCAAGATACAGCCGTAACCCAGCCAAAACCCAGTTAAGGATACCTGCGGCCTCAGCCTTCAGTTTTTCCGGTAAATCCACATCCTTTTCACCTTCCTGAATGGTGTAGTTCCACGGAATTTTCTTAACCCGACGCCAGATACCCCAGTCATTCCCTTTGATCACTGGCTCATAGTTGCTCATCAGCCACACTTTATACTGCGGGGTGTATGTGAATGGCTTACCCTGAATATGCCTACAAGTCACCGGTGAGCAGCCGGTAATCAATTTAATTAACCCCTCGTCCAGCGTGTGCCCATCACTTGACTCCGCCGCCGTTACCATACGCACCGCCCCAGCCAGAACCGCTAAGTCGTTGCGATGCTCAGAGTGATTCTTGGTTTCAGCCAAAGTCATAAAATCAACATTGCGCCAGTAGTCTGCCATGAGATAGTTGATTGCCGTAAACATGGTATCCTTGCCATTCGCGCCAGCCCCTTGGTTAAACCAGAGTGCCTGAAGGCTAGTGTCACCCGTGAGTGTGACCCCTAGCGCGGCTTGTAGGTAGGAAACTAAATCCTTGTCACCACACATCCACTTGTCCATGGCAGCCTCCCAGACCGGGCAGGTTGCAGACGGGTCATAAACAACCGGACTCTGTCTCATGCAGAGGTCAGTTTGTGCATGAGGGCGAAACGTCTGGGTCTTAAGGTCAATCACACCATTTTTGCAGTTGAAAAGCCATGGGTTGGCATCCCAGTCCATATAATTGGTGTAAATTCCACGCTCATAACCGGCACTGGTTATCATTGCCTTGCGGCGTTCCAACTTGCCACTACTCCGGGCGTGTTTCAATGCTTCGATGGTATCCCGGTTCCACCCATCAGCATCCTTCAATGCCTCCGCTTCAACTTCTAACTCAGATACTATCTGCTTAGTGCCCCGCATTATGAAGCCCCCATTATCGGGACGCCATCCACTTTTACCCCATATCATCCATTGGTTTGTCTCAGCAATCCATCGGATGAAGCGACCATACTTACGCGCTAGGCGCTCTCCATTGCCTGTATCTTGTGCCTCATATGAGTACCCCCGGAGTCTGGTTCTGTCATTCTCAGGATCAGTCTCAGGATCAGCCTTAGGATCAGACTCAGCCTTAGGATCAGACTCAGCCTCAGCCTTAGGATCAGTCTCAACATCATCAGCCAATGCAGCCCAGTTATAGCGGGGGTTGTCCTTCATCTGCTGTTTGCAGAGTTCGTTATCCTCATGGGAATATATAAATTCATTCCACGGTTCCCAGTCATCATATTGTGCGGCCATCTCGGATTCAAACTCATCTCGTGTGTTTACTCCACAGGCGTGGCAGATATACCCATACCCTGAACCCGAAAAAACAAACTTTGAAACCCCTCCTAAGAGGGTGGTTTCCTTTGAATCCTTGTCACATAGTGGGCAGGTCTCCACCACAACCCACAGCGCCCCGTTATTGCGCCCCCGCTGCTCCTCTGTGCATTGGTTGTGCTCAAGGAAGGCATCCATGTCAAAGGTGGGGTGAAACTCCGCTAAAGAGGCGCTAGAGGTGCTAGAGGTGCGGCTTGCTGGCATCTCACCATGAGTCTTGAGCCATCCCATAAACATGGCGTCAAGTCCCTTCTTAATCTCAGATGGAACCTCAGCCCGTGGCGTATACTCACCGTCTACCTTCTTCGGTTGATCCAAACGAATCGCCGTAGGTGCGGCAACTGACTGATTATTCAGTTTGACCTCAACTATCTTCTTCGATGTCTTATCACCCTTCGCCTCTCGGACGCAGACCACACCACCCATAGTTTCAGTTAGAATCGTGTGGAGACCGTGCGCGTGTAACCCACCTGAAGGTGTATCAACAAGGTAGTAGCCATAAAGCCAATTCATGCTAAATCCCTTGGCTTTGGCAGCCTCAATGTCATCTATATCAATGCAGAACCCGTGCCCATGTTTTGCCACGGATACGAGGTTAAGACCTTCCTCAATCCACCCTTTGAGCGTGGGAAGGTCGTTCGTGGCAATGTCTTGCCACCCAAGACACTTAGAGTAGCTCATCCCCTTATCAGCGGGGGAAAAAACAAACCCTTGATCAGCCAGTTTTTCAATTACCTTGTAGTCCATTATCGTACACTCCATTTTGGAGGCTCGATAACATAGGTCAGTATGTATTGGTTAGACTTACATTATCCGAGTCAATTTCCACCAGCTTTGGTTACCTTGAGTTTTTTTGTGGGGGCTACCTTGCGATAACCCCCGCGACTCAGATAACGCCAGCCTTGCGGTGGGAGATGGCAGCTAACCATCCTATATAAAGGTTGAATAGTTAAAATTTAGTGTTTTAGCGTGGGGGCATCCATCTCAGCTTCCATTTGCCGAACACGCTTCAGCTTGTTTTTCACACCATCCTGCTTTGCTATGTCCCTTGCTTCATCAAGTACCATAAGAATTCTAGCGGATTCCACTTGCTCATTTTTCTCCCTAACACCGTGCGGCAAGCTGCTCAAGTTGTTAACCCAGCTCCCGTAAAGTGCCCGACCTTTGGGGTCAATTGAACCCGCACCAAACATTGACTTGCTAAATCCCACGAAAATCATCATATTAAACCCCTTTCTTTCTGTTTTGGTTGAGGTGGTGGGGTAACACCTCCATCGGGTTGTGATCACTATCAAAAATAAACTCGCAGAAACAACCTGTGTTACCACACATAAACGTGCTATTACCCCCCTCAAGGGCAAATGGCTTGATAACCCGTTTGCAAGCTGGGCACTCCTTATCACGGGTTACCATAGCAACCCCTTCTTTCTTTTACCCAATACCTTTTCTACCGCTGCCTGTACCTTGGCTTCAAATTCAGCATCGGCTTTGGCTTTCAGTTCATTCTCATGGTCAATGTGTGCTTTGAGCAAAGCCACGCTGGATTCTTTCTCCGCCATTTCCTTTTTGGCTTGCTCGGCCTCACGCCATTGTTGGGTGAGTGACTTGTACCCACCTTTCATATCAACAAAACCCTCAAACCCTACATCTTCGACAGCATCCTTATAGATGATATTGCCGTGGGCATCCTTGCCAGCCACATAGGCATTACCACAGTGTTGGCACAGGGCTTTGTGATAGGTGAATTGCAATTCAGGTATGGGGAGACTTCTATCAGCCATTTGCTCTTGGATCAGGGCTGATCTGCTTCCGGGGGTGTGACAATATGGGCACTCGTATTCTGAGTTATTGAGAGGAATACCCATCTGAGCGTTCCACTCACTTGCTGTAACACATGAGGGTATTCTCATTTTCCACCTCCAACAGGTACAGGGGCAGGTGGGTTTGGGTGTGAAGGCATCGGGTTTGGGTTCTGAGGGGGCATCGGATAAGAGTTAAGGGGTGTTTTATAACAGCCAAATGCCCACTTGGTTGGGGGCGATATAAGACAGTGGGTGTTTTCGTAATTAGACATATCAGATAATCCTTCCTTTGAGAGTTTGGGTTAAGGGTTTAGCACCTCTAACACGGTTGATCCCGGCTCGGTTTGCCGCTGCAACTACTGTGTACAAGCCACAGCCAAACATCTTGGCTAGGGCACGATAGCTGAGTTCAGGCTTTTCCTTGAGTGCCCGTGCAATCTCCATAGCAAACTCAGCCCGGATTGCCGCACACTTGTTATTCATAAGGCTGTACTTACTCATCATGTTGGTGTACATACTTCCTTTCCGAGGGCATCTTAGTAATGCCTCCTATATAGGGGTTGAATATCTATAATTCCGCACATACAACCCTTACATAGGAGTAATACTTGGAAAACTGGATTATGAGTATGTTTGATTGTTTTTATTTTTCATCAGATGATGGAGTGACCTTCAGGACACATCCCGAAAGTTTCGGTGAGGAGACCGGCTGAGAAAACCATCTGAGGAGAAAAATATATTGACAAATGACCCTCTGCCTTTACAATTATCGAAGTAGAAAAGTGGAGCTAAAGTGCTGATTCTAAAGGGAGCATGGTGCAAAATTCGCAAAATGCTTTGGGAGCAGAGGGTCGGAGGTTCGAATCCTCTCGCCCCGACCAGCATAGATAATTGATAAGAAGAGAGATATTAACGATTCCGACCGCGGTGGGCGCCTTAGGTCTGACCACCCCAAAATGAACGGGTCACCGGCCTTTCACGGAGGGTGAATTTCACAAAGTACCCTTGCCAGTCGTCTAAAGATATGAATTAAGTCAACTTCTCCTCTTTGTGCCCATCTTCTATTCAAGATTTGAGCAAATCCTGAATTGAGGTTGCGAGCTTTTCAAAAGCAAGCCGCGATATGCTAGTTTCGACATTGACGGGAAAATAGGCGTATGTCTGACAAAATGGAACCCGGAAACCTGCTCCTTGAAGATGCTGCGAGAGCTGCGATCGGCGGAGATCGGAGTGCGCTGGATCAACTCGTCAGAGAGCTTCAGGGGGACATCTACGGCTTGTCCCTGCGCATGTTGTGCAACCGTGAGGACGCTGAGGACGCGGCGCAGGAGATTCTGGTGCGCATCGTCACCCGTCTGGCGCAGTTCGATTTCCGCAGCAGACTGAAGACTTGGGCCTACCGGGTCGCCGTGAACTATATCCTCGATGTGAAGAAGAGCGCCGTCGAGCGTCTACATATGAGCTTCGAGAGCATGTCGGACAATCTGACCGAGGGCCTCGATCTCGCCGCACCGACAGAAACTGAGGAGTCGCTGCTCATAGAAGAGGTGAAGATTGGCTGTTCGATGGGTATGCTTCAATGCCTCGACCGATCGCACCGTATCGCCTACATTCTTGGCGAGCTTCTGGAGTTGTCCGGTCCCGAAGCCGCCGAGGCACTCGACATTTCGCCAGCGCTTTTTCGCAAGCGTCTACAGGAGGCGCGTGAGGCGATTGTAAGCTTCACGAAAAGATACTGTGGCCTTGTCTCGGATGCCGCTCCTTGCCGATGTAATCGCTTGCTGCCCAAGCTTGTGCGAATTGGCAAGGTGAATCCCGAAGACTGTTGCTACGCTGACAAGAAGACATCGTTCCAGCAGACGCGCGCCATCGTGCGGGGGGTCGAAGAGGCACGCTGGGCACTGCAAGTGCATCGCACCAGTTCGCCGCGCGCCTCCACTGTCGACTTCGCACGCCAGCTCGTCGCTATTCTCGACGCCAGTTGAGCGTCTTTTGGACTCCTTCTAAAAACGCGGAGTCGAGTCTTCACACTGTCATTACTCTTCTCGTCCAAAGAATGAGGGCAAAAACGGAGCCGGCATGGACCGGGTCACGATGCGTCCATTCAAGAAGGAGCAGACATGGCAAAGCAGGGAAAGAACTTCAAGGTTTCATCCATCGGCAACATACAGAAACTTGGGCGCGTGACGCTGAACGCGGAGTTGGCGCTTAGCGGCTCTGAGATCTCGGTCAATGAACTTCCAGCAGGTGCTGGCGTGCCTTTTGTTCATGCGCACAAGCGGAACGAAGAGGTCTACATCGTGGTCAAGGGCAAGGGCGTTTTCTATGTTGATGGCGAAGAGTTTGCCCTCGGAGAAGGGGACGCCGTCCGCGTCGATCCATCCGCCGCTCGCAGCATTGCCGCCGACGCCGCGAGCCCCATCCGCTACATCTGCATCCAGACCGAGGCGAAGAGTCTCGTACAGCACACGGAGAATGATGGTGTGCCGGTTGAAGCCAAGACGAGTTGGATGAAGTAGTTTTTCTCATCACCGTTGGCGCAGTTTTGGTTGCCGGCAGCCGCAGGCGACGGCAGGGCCTAAGCTGCGCCGGGGAGAGAGTTCAAAACAAGATAGGGCCGGGCGAGTGACGGCTTCCAAGTTGGAAAGGATTACGTATGATGGCCCAAACAAACAAACGGCTTATGCAGCGCTTTACACAATTCATCAACACGGCCAGTCCAGATCTCGCCGAGGAGTTGATCTCGCCGGACGCAGTTTTTTACGTACCTGGACGCCCAGAGCCCGTGCGCGGCCCATCCGGCTATCTTGAAATCATTGGCATGATGCGCGGTGGCTTTCCGGACATACAGTGGTCACTCGAAGAGCTGATCGCCGAGGACGACAAGGTAGCAGCGCGCTTCATCATGCGCGGTACACATCAGGGAGTCTTCTTCGGCATCCAGCCGACGGGACGCAAGATTGAAGCGCAAGCGATGAACTTTTATCGCTTGGCCGACAGCAAGTTCATCGAAGAACGCGGCCAGCCGGACCTGCTCTCGCTGCTGCAACAGATCGGCGCTATGCCGATGTGACCTACCCTGCGTTTTGAGATGTTTGGTGATTTGCTCGTGTACGCAATCTGAACCAACGTTTAGATTGCGTACACACGAAGAAGGAAACAATCCACGGTATCCGGCGCCTCCCCTGAAAGCAGCAAGGTCAATCGCGCTCTGGCCACCCGCCACAAACGAGTACCACCCCCCGAACGCGATGCGGGGTAGAAGGGCCTCTTCCGCTATGCGTCAGAGCTCCTCCTACCCCGCAAAATCACTATCTGATCGTCTGTTCTACTGGTTCCCTCTTGCTCCGTTCCGTGGTCTGCTTTTGCGCCGCCCTTGATCGGCACTGGCCACGGACCGGCAGATTGCGGTGAGCAAGCTGGCACATCTAGTCCAACTTCTTGCGCTCTTCTTCGATGACCTGCCGGGTAAGCGGGAGGTACTTGCCGTCACGCACGATCTGGGCCTGGCCCTCTTGAGAGAGGATGAAGCGCAGATACTCGTGCAGCTTGGGGTCGAGGGGCTTCTTGGGGTCGCGGTTCACCCAGAAGAAGACGTCTGCATAGAAGGGATAGGTGCGGTTGCGTATGTTGTCCATGGTGAGCGCGTAGTACGGGCCGCCGTCGGATGTGGCGATGGGCAACACCTTGATGTCGGGCGTCTGCCACAAAGTTCCGCCGGCGACGTAGGCAATGGCGTAGGGGTCTTTGGCGACATCCTGGATCATGGTCTGGCCTGCGATTTTGAGCGTGCCGTCAGGATTGGTGTCGTTGGAGTACTCGATGAGGCCGCCATTAAACTTGCTGGTGACGCCGCCGAAGGCGCGGGTCTCAATTTCCTCTGTGAAGTGGAACTCGAGGTTGTAACCGAGCACGTGGATCGGCTTGTCGGCCCACTCGCCGGTGAGGCCGAGTTGACCCCAGGTGCGGATATTCTTGTCGGCGCCGCGGGCGGCTTTAGTGTCCCAGATGAGGCCGTCATAGGCGCCGCTGCGGACGTCGCCAAAAATGCCGTCGATCTGGGACATGGAGAGATGGGCGAGGGGGTTCTTCGCGTTGACGAAGATGCCGATGGGCGGGTTCCAGCCGGAGATATCGTAGGATCCGGTCATGCCGATGATGCCGGTGGGTTGGTAGTCGAACTCGCGCTGGAAGGCGAGACGCTCGTCCCACATGATCTGGCGGCCCATGATACCGACGTCGGCCACGTTGTAGACGAGCGAGGTGATCGCGTGCTCAGAGGTCCGGAGGTGGTCAGCGAACTTGACGTTTGGCTGGAACTTCTGGAAGGCGCTTTCCAGGTAGCCGGCGAGCGGAGAGTCAGACAGATAGTTGGAGCCCCACTGGCGGATGGTACCGGAGACCTGCTGCTCAGGCACGTAATGGGGCAGGTCGGAGATGTCGAAGCGGCTGGGCGGGTAGTGGACCTCGGAGCCTTTGCGCAGTACGCTCTTGGCGCGCGCGGCCTGAAGCGCGCTGGCTTCGGCGTCGGACTCCTGCTTGGTCTTCTGGGACGTTGCGGTGAGGGGAAGAAGCGCGGCGGCGAGTGCTATGGCTGTGATGCGAATGAAAGCGTTCATGAACTCCTCCTTCAATGTGGAGATAAAACCGTGTTTGGACTAATCGAGATTGGTGCGCTGCTGCGCAGCGATACGCGGGGGCAACGGCATGAAGATGCCCTCTTGCTCGACCTTGCGTTGGCCTTCCAGCGAGAGCACGTAGCGGAGGAACTCCCGGACAGGCGGAGCGAGAGGCGTATTGGGAGCGCGATCAACGTAGATGTAAACGAAGCGGGTTAGAGGATAGGTCGCGCTGCGAACCTCATCGAAGGTTCCCTCGTAGTAAGGACCTGCGGCAGAGTCCGCGATGAGAACCGGGTGTGTGCCTGGCTGACGATTGTGAAAGCCCGCATAACCGATTGCGTTGGGATTCTTGGCGACATCCTGGACGATTCGAGTGAGAACGGACGTTGGTTCGCCATTCTTTTCGCCGTAGATGCCGTCGCGAAGCAGACCGCCGTTGCAGACGCGCCGGGTAACGAAGTTAGGCACGCCGTCGGGCGGCAGAACGCCGACAAGGTCAATGGGGCGATGGAGCCAGTCGCCGGTCAGGCCTAGCTGGCCCCACTCGGTAATCTGTTTCTTTCCTCCGCGGTGGAGCGTCGTACACCAGATGGCGTCGAGTTGATCGAGATCGAGCTTTACAATCGGATTCGCATCGTTCACATAAAAAGCGAGTGTAACCGTGCGCGTGGGGGTTCGATAACTGCCCAGCGCAACGGCGATCTCAGTGGGAGCGTAGCCGTGCTTGGCGCGAAAGGCTTCGACTTCGGACGGGTTCAACTCGCGTGAGAGTGGAGCGAGTTGCGCCATCCCGGCGGCGAGGGCAGCGGGTACGGATATCGAGGCTTTCGACTGCAAATCAATGTCAACTTGCGGTTGCTGCTCGTGAAATCCGGCGATCCACAGCTTCATGAGGTCGTCCATCGTGTCGGAGCCGAAGCTGGAGATGCGGGCAGCAAGGGGAGGGCTTGAAACGAAGTGCGGCAGCGACGGGTCGGCCGGCGACTTGAGACTCTCCGCACGGATGGGGCCTTCCTGAGCCAGCAAAGGCGGGATGGCAAATAAGAGCGAGAATGCGAGCGCAGCACAGCGGGACATGTTTTCTTCCTTGAAAGTTGCGAACTTAACTTAGCGAAGTTCTTCTTGTTGGTTGGCGGCGATGGAGAGCGGCAAAGGCATGTAGATGTTGTCCGAACCGACGAGTTGCTGACCCGCGGGGCTGGTGACGTAACGGAGGAACGCTCGCTCCAGCGGCGGGATCGGCTGTCCTGGAACGCGGTCGACGAAGATGTAGATATAGCGAGTAAGCGGGTACTGGGCAGTCCGAACCTCGGCCGGTGTGCCTTCCAGATAGGGACCGTCATCTTCAGAGACGGGAATAAGTTTCGATCCGGGTTTGAGGTTGGCGAAGCCGGCGTATCCGATGGCGGCGGGATCTGCCGCGACATCCGTGACGATGCGGTCGAGGACGTTGATGGGACCGCCCGTATGCTCCTCTCGAATGCCCTGGCGAAGATCGCCGTCCTTGCAAACGCGCAGCCTGATGAAGTTCGAAATGCCGTCTGGAAAGTTGACGCCCACGGGATGAATATCCCGGTTTGCCCATTCCCCGGTAAGTCCGAGTTCTCCCCATTTTGTAATCGGATAGGGGGCCTTGCGGCGGAGTGAGTTGCAGTAGATGGCATCCAACTGCTGGAAGTTCAGCTTTGTGATGGGATTGCTTTGGTTGACGTAGAAAGCCAGCGCGACCGTCTTGCCAGAGACGTTGTAGCTGCCAAGAGCGACACGAATACCGGTCGGATCGTAAAGCCTTTTGGCACGAAAGCTGGCCAGCTCGCTGGGCGTGAATTCACGGCCGAGGGGCGCAAGATCCGCCGTGCCGTCAGAGAGTGCTGGAGCGGCGGTGAGTGCGCCCTTGGCGGTGAGTTCGATGTGGACCCCAGGATGCAGCGCGGTGAAGGCGGCGATCCAGCGGTCCATGAGTTCCTTCATCGTGTCCGTGCCAACGACGCGTATGGAACCGTTGAGCTCGGCGGTGGCCGTTGCCGTCTGTGCGGATGCGGAGCTGGCAAAGGCGCTAACGGCGATGCCTGCGATGATGCCCGCCAAGGCGCGGAGATACAGCGGCTTGCAGAAGAGTGGTTTGGAACTGGACAGCGAAGTTTGGGTTGTAGCGTGCAATGGACTCTCGTTTCAAAGGGTGACGATGTGGAACTGTTTATTCCAGCTTCTTCAACTGCGCGGCAGCGAGCTCGGGCGTGAGGGGAAGGTATTCGCCTTCCTGGCGAACCAGTTCTTGTCCTTCGCGGCTGAAGATGAAGCGCAGAAATTCGCGGACGCGAGGGGACAGCGGATGGCCTGAACCCTGGTTCGTATAGATCCAGACGGAGCGGGCCAAGGGATAGGTTCGCGCTTCGACGGTCTCCGGCGTGGCGGCGATGTATGGGCCGCTGTCACTGGCGGCGACAGCAATGAGCTTGACGCCGGCGTTGCGGTTGCCGGCGCCGGAAATCGCGATCCCTGCTGAATCCTTGGCTAATACATCTACGATGTGCTGCTGCGCCACGTAGACGGTGCCGTCCGGACGGTTGAGATCGTCGAAGTGCTGAAGATGCTCGTTCCACAGCATCGAGCCGTGCATGACCTGCTGAGAAAAGTAGAACGCCGGCGCGGCATCCAGCTCGCCCGCGTAGACGTTGATGGGCCGGTTAGCCCAAGGCCCGGTGAGGCCGAGCTGCCCCCAGGTACGGATATTGGCCTTCTCGCCGCGCAGATGCTCACTGCCGAAGATCGCGTCAAGCTGCTCAAAGGTAATGTGGGTAAGCGGATTATCCTTCTGCACGAAAATGCCAAGGGCGACGCTCTTGTCGGCGTTGGCGTAGCTTCCAGTCATCACTTCGAGCGGAAAGGGCTTTTGCTTCATGACGCGGTTGTAGCCGGCGACTTCCATCGGACGAATCTCGCGGCCCACGATACCGAGGTCGGCGGTGTTGGTGAACAGGGCTCCGGTGGCTGCGGCACTGCTGACCAGGTTGTCGGAGAAAGTGATGTCGGGGTGGTATTTTTGGAAGCCCAGTTCCCAACTGGCCATCACCTTCTTGAGAAAGACGTGGCCCCAACTGCGAATCACGCCGGCTTCGACGGGTTGAGGCTCATAGGCCGGGATAGCATTGACCGGCGCGGCCGGTTGGGCATTGAGGCGGATAGCCGGCAGGCAGAGAGCCAGGACAGCCAGACCGGACGCGACTTGCAGAAAGCGCCTGCTCATCGGGTTCCTTTCTTAAGGGATCCGGACTTCGGCTGAAAGAGCCAGATCTCCGCGGCCTGACCCTCGACCGGAGGAACCGCCACACAGAGAAGGTTCAAATCGGTGACAAACTGTGAGGTTCCGGCGTGGTGTCCGGTAAAGAACCGGGCGATGGACTTGTAGTGATTGACGTCGATCTGCTGGATGACCTGCACGTAGCCGTCGAGCGCAGTGAGGTAGATGCGACGGAGTTTGTGGTCGAAGTACATTCCCTCGACGCCGTCGATGGTGTCCATGGAGGCGATCTCCCGGCCAGTGTCGATGTCCAACACCTTAAAAGAGCACGGTCGGCGACTGGCAACAAAAAGGCGATGGCCGGTCTCATCGAGCGTGAGGGCGATGGGCTGGCCGGGCGTTGGGAGCTGGAATCGCGCGAAGATCTGGCCCTTGGCGCGGTCCACGACGGCAACCTGGCTCAGGCTGGGAAGGAGGACGAACAGGCGGTCGCCATGCTTTTCGACCTCGAGCGAGCCGGGCCTGTACTCCGTGGGGACCTCGCCGATCTTGTCCCAAGTCTTGCTGTCGACGATGGCAAGCGCACCCGGACCGCGGTTGGAGTCGACGCCACCGTGATCAACGTAGAGGTACTTTGTCTGCGGGTCCATATCTATCATGTCCGCTCCGAGTGTGAGGGGCAGAATCTTGATGGGCTCATAGGTCTTGCCATTGAAGGTACGCAGCGAGCCGTCCTTGCCGTTGGTGACGGCGAGGACATCTGTACCGGGCACGTAGTAGAGGCCCTGCGGGCGGTTGAAACCACCGGCGATGGTGTAGAGCGCCTTGCGGGCGACCAGGTCAAAGACGCGGACCTGATTATCCTCCTGCGCGGAAGCGAACAGGCGATGGGTGGCCGGGTCGAGGGTGAGATGGTCCCATGTGCCGGTCATATTCGGGACAGGGATGCGTCCCACCAGGGTAAACGCGTCATTGTTCTCCGCAGTTCCCATCGTAGGGGCCTGCGCTTGTGCCATGGCAAAACATCCAATTATGAAAGCCGCCGCGACTGCGATCCGGTCTATCTTCCTCATGCATTTTCCTCGTTTGCTGCCAAGTTTCCAGATAATTTGCGAACCGTATAATCTGGTTCTTCTGCTGTGAAGGACAAGTGAATCAAAAATAAAAACCTATTCATCGTTGCGCGAGTCAAGGTTGCATCGGCCCTGCGAGATATTCGACGCAAGGTTTCTTACCGCCAAAGCGACGCTCAAACTCCAGCAACTTCCTCCGATCATCTTCGACCACGGCACCGTATACTGTATAGTTCGTGAGATTCGCAGGGCCGAATGAATACCCTTAATGGGCATGTAATTTGAGTGAATGAGATTTTATATGCGGTTCATGGAAGGTTCATTTGATGTTTAGATAGTTGCTACCGGATCGAAGACCCCTTTCTATTTGTACTGTGGCTCTCCGAAATTCGTACGCGGGTCAGGACGTTTGGCCCATTAAGGTAGCACTATGACGTTCCTCCGCATTGCATCCGCTGCCCTTCTGCTCTCCATCTCGCTGGCGGCTTCGGCGCAGCAAGTCCCACTCGACGAAGACCGCAGCAAGCTTCCCGACTATCCCGCACAGGCCACCGACTTCGTTCCGGGTCCACCCATGCCGGGCACGATTCGCGTTTGGGGCAATGATTTCATGACCAAGCTCGAGGGCATCTGGGAAGAGGGTTTCCACAAGACGCATCCCGAGATCAAGTTCGACGACAATCTCAAGAGCTCCACGCAGGCCATCGCCGCGCTCTACACCAATGTCGCCGATCTCAGCCTGCTCGGCCGCGAGCCTTGGCCCATGGAGGTTCTTGGCTTCCAGAAGTCGTTCCAGTACGAACCGCTTAGTCTTGCCGTTGCTACCGGCTCCTTCCATACGGAAGGCAAGACTTGGCCCTTCGTCATCTTCGTGAACAAGTCCAATCCAGTCTCGAAGCTCACCCTGCAGCAAGTCGATGCCATCTTCGGCACCGGCCTTCGCCGCGGCGCCAAAGAGCCCATCACCACCTGGGGACAGCTCGGAGTTACCGGCCCCCAAGCCAGCCACCGTATCCACGTCTACGGGTACGACATGATCATCCCCGGCTTTACCTATGGCTTCCAGCAGATCGTCTTCAAGGGCAGCGACAAGTGGACCGGCGATCTGCGCGAGTACACCAATGCGCACCGTCCCGACGGCAAGCTGATCCACACCGCCGGCGACCTCATGCTCGACGACCTTGCCAAAGATCCAGACGGGATCGCGTACTCCGGTCTCCAGTTCATCAACCCCGGTGTCAAGTACCTTGCTATAGCCGAGAACGCCGGCGGTCCATACATCCTGCCAACCCTGTTGACAACCGCTGACCGCACGTACCCGATGGTGCGTTGCATTTACATCGTGCTCAACCGCAAGCCTGGCACACCGATTGACCCAAAGCTTCATGAGTTTCTGCGCTACGTCTTCAGCCGTCAAGGCCAGGAGGACGTAATGAAGGAGGGCGATTTCCTTCCACTCACCCCAGCGCTGGTGAAGGAACAGTTGCACAATCTCGAGTAGCTCCACCTTCCGTTCCACGGGCTGCAGCTTACTAAAACACAACGAACGAATTACATCTGCCCCAGGAGATGAACAAATTGCCAGTCACAAACAACAATTGCACCGCAGTCCAATCCTCGCCTAGTTTCCGGCCACCCGGAACCGTGGCAGCCCACACCGGCCGTTGCCTGCTCTGGACGTTCCTTCTTGGCGTCCTCTGCTTCGGCCTTTTCCTCTCCGTTCCCGCATCAGCACAGGTATCCGGCGGCAGCATCACCGGCACTGTAACGGATTCGACCGGCGCCGTGATTCAAGGCGTTACGGTGAGGATTGTGAACCAAGCAACGGGCGTCGGGAAGACGCTCAAGACGACGTCGACGGGCCTGTTCAATGATCCCAACATCGATCCCGGACGCTACGAAGTAACTTTTGAGGCCGATGGCTTCGGGGGTGCGAAAACTGAAGTCACGGTAGAGGTAGGTCGTGACAGCGTATTGCCGATGACGTTGCAGGTCGGGAGCGCCAGTACCCAAGTCGTCGAGGTGACCTCTTCTTCACCGGTGATCGATCTGGGCTCCGCGCAGTTGAATCAGATCGTCGACGGCAAGACGCTGCGCGAGCTGCCCCTTAACGGACGCGATTGGACCTCGTTGAGCGTTCTCGAGCCGAACGTGCACACGGTCGACAACCAGGTGAACATTTCCTCCGGCGATAACACACGATCGAATCGCGGAGTGGGCAGTCAGATCTCCATCGGCGGCACTCGGCCTCCGCAAAATAACTATCGGTTGGATGGCATCACTACTAATGATTACTCGGGTGCTGGTCCGGGTGGAGCACTGGGCGGCACGCTTGGCGTGGATGCGATCCAGGAGTTCACGGTCGTCACCTCCAACGCTACTTCAGAATATGGCCGCACCTCCGGAGGCGTCGTTTCGGGCGTAACCCGGCCGGGAACCAACGCCTTCCACGGCTCCGCCTATGACTTCGTTCGCAATAAGATATTCGACGCAAGCAACTATTTTTCACCGTCCAATGCGCCGTTCAAGCGCGATCAGTTCGGCGCCACTATCGGCGGCCCAATCCGTAAAAATAAGGCCTTCTTCTTCTTTAACTATGAGGGTTTGCGGCAAGCCCTAACGACAGCTACCATCGATACGGTACCGTCACCGAATGCTCGTAATGGCCTGCTCCAGTGCACCCAGGCAGCTACGGGAGCCACGCAGAACAAGAATTGTCTCACTGGACCCGGTGGAACTGTGGAACCAGCCGGCGGTGTCGGCCTGCAGCAGTACACCATCGACCCGAACGTCGCGCCCTATCTCGTCCTGTATCCCCAGCCCAACGGTGCGATCAGCGGAGACACCGCGAAATGGACCTTCAACTCGCAGGCTGTGGCCAACGAAAATCTCTACCAAGGCCGTGCCGATTACACGCTTTCAGACAAGAATGCGATGCACGCAACGGTGCTGAGTGATACTTCCTCAGACTCCCAGCCAGACGGTTTCGACTTTGTGCAGACAGGATTGAACATCTCCCGCCGAGTGTTCTCGGTGCAGGAATCCCACACATTCTCACCCAACATTGCCAACTTCGCCCACGTGGGTTACGCCTATACCTTCTCCATCGCGCCCGCATCGAGCACGGCCATCAATCCTCTGGCCACCGATACAGCCCTCGGTTTTGCCCCGAACAACAACGTGGGCAATTTTTCGGTTGGCGGCCTGAGTACCTTCTTCGGCGGTGTGAATGCCGAGGGAGTCTACGGGTGGCACTACCACAGCTATCAAGCGGGGGATGACTTCTACGTCACCAAGGGTGCGCACTCGATACAAGCTGGATTCGCGTATGAGCACATTCAATCGAATGATGTCGGGAGCGTCACCAACGGCAACTATGCATTCGGCTCCTACTTGAGCTTCATCTTGAATCAACCGACCAGCTTCACTTCGAACATCCCGGGCTTGGGCATTCCCATCTATCTGCGCCAGAATGTATACGGCGCCTACCTGATGGATACCTACCACATGCGCAAGAACCTGACCATGACGATGGGTGTTCGTTATGAGCCAGTCTCCTCCGTGGGGGAGAAATACGGCCATCTCGGTGTCATGTTGACGCCGACCGCGTCGGCGCCCAGCGTTGTCAACTCGCTCTTTTCGAATCCCTCGCTGCTCAATCTTTCGCCGCGTCTTGGCGTGACTTGGGACCCCTTCGGCACAGGCAAGACCTCGGTGCGTGCCGCCGGTGGCATCTATGACACACTGCCTCTGACCTACATGTTTACACTGGACACGGTTACGGTGGCGCCCTTTGGCGCCAGCGCCAATCTTACCAGTGCCCCAGCCGGTAGTTTTGGGGCCTACTCCACCAACGCCACCAACCCGAATAACGCCTATAATCTGGCGATTTCCCATCCCACGAACAAGGTGTCCTACATTGAGCAGAACTTCAGCCGCCCCTACCTGGAGCAGTACATGCTCAATGTTCAGCAGGAGTTGGTGAAGGGGGTCAGCCTGGAGGTTGGATATACGGGATCGCACGGCATCCGGCAGCCTGTCAAGAGCAACGATGCCAATATCGTCGCACCACAAACGGGCTCAACGTTTCAAAACATGATCTGGCCCGCCCTGGTGCCCACAACGACCTCGAAAGGCACTACCTACGCAACCAGCGGCACCAAGTTGAATCCCGCCGTGGGCGCCGAAGACACAACGATGTTCAATGAATCCACCACTTACAACGCCTTTAATGCCGCTTTGCGGGGATCCGGACAGAACTACCGCTTGGGAATCTCCTATACTTGGGCAAAGTCGCTGGACGAATCCTCTTCGTCCAATGGCGGTACAAACTTCACCAATTCCCTCATCGCTCCTTTCGTAAACTACATCGGCCGCTTCAAGGGGCCTTCGGACTTCAACATCGGGCAGAACATTGTCGTCAACGGGCTCTACGTCGTTCAAGGCCTCAAGAAAGGCAACAACTTCGTAAAGGCTGCGAGCAGCGGCTACCAATTAGGCGGAATTGTTCGTGTCGCCAGCGGCCTCCCGTATACGCCGCTCATCTCGGGCGATCCGCTGGGTCTGTCCAGTGCCAATACGTTCGCTCTGCCAAACCGCCTGTACGGCCCCGGCTGCACAGGCAATCCTACGGACATGTCGCAGAAGAATACATCCGCATTCCTCAAGCGCCAATGCTTCGCCTACCCCATGCCCACAGCCGGGCCGAACGGATCTTATTATCCGCAGCTCGGTAACGAGAGCCGCAACTCCGTCTATGGACCTGGCATCACTACGCTAGACGTCTCCGCGGTCAAGAACACGGCCGTACAGAGGTTCGGCGAACTCGGCCGTGTCGAGTTCCGCGCCGAAGCCTTCAACATCTTCAACCATCCGAACTTCCAGGTGCCGGCGCGAGCAAACTCGGTCATCTATGGGGCGTCTAAGGTGCCATCAGTCGCTGGGACCGAAACAGACCTCCAGCAACTCACTGTCACCTCTACCGCCAATCGCCAGCTCCAGTTCGGGCTCAAACTCATCTTCTAACCTCACCAGCAAACGCTGCCGCGCTTGCGCGGCAGCGTTTGCATTTAGAAACTTATTGAAATAGATGCCGTAATTGACGGACTCTCTGTTGCGGTCCTTGAGCCCCGAGTTCGATGCGCCGTATGCGGACTCCGGGCGGTCCTCGATTTCGCCTGAGTACATTCTTTGCGCCTTCCTGTTGCAGATTTCCGATTCGGTGCGCTCGGAGCGCCTGCTGGTCGAGCAGAGCGACTACAACCTGCTGCTTCGCTGGTTCGTAGGCCTGCGTATGGACGATGCAGTGTGGAACCACGCGGCGTTCTCCAAGAACCGTGACTGGCTGCTGACCTCCGATGTGGCGCAACGGTTCTGCACCGAGGTGAACAAGCAGGTAAGCGGTTCATGCCGATGGATATGCAGAACGGGAGGCCGCTGCCCTTGTACACTGGAGTGTTCCCCTATTTTTATAGGCAGGCACGCAGGAGGTCCCCATGGCATCGACAATTCTTCCAGCAGGGCATTTGGATTCATCCGAGTCGCGGCCGGGGCGCTTCGGCGTTTATGGCGGGCGGTATGTGCCGGAGACGCTGGTGGCGGCGCTGGACGAGCTGGAGCGCGAGTACAACCTGGCCAAGGTTGATCCCGCCTTTCAGGCCGAGTTGGCTGACCTTCTGCATAACTATGCCGGCCGTCCCACGCCGCTTTACTTTTGCAAGCGGCTCACCGAGCAGTTGGGCGGGGCAAAGATTTACCTGAAGCGCGAAGACCTGCTGCACACCGGCGCGCACAAAATCAACAATGCGCTCGGTCAGGGACTGTTGGCGAAGCGGATGGGCAAGAAGCGCGTGATTGCGGAGACCGGTGCGGGGCAGCACGGCGTGGCGACCGCAACGGTTTGCGCGCTGCTAGGCATGGAGTGCGTGGTCTACATGGGCGATGTGGACATGGCACGCCAGGAACTCAATGTGCTTCGTATGCGCCTTCTTGGAGCGGAGGTGCGCGGAGTTTCGTTGGGCTCGAAGACGCTGAAAGACGCCATCAGCGAGGCGATGCGCGACTGGGTCACCAACGTCCGGACCACCTACTACTTGCTGGGCAGCGCGCTGGGCCCGCACCCGTACCCGACCATGGTGCGTGACTTTCAGCGCGTCATCAGCATCGAGATGAAGCAGCAGATCCTCGAAAAAGAGGGTCGGCTGCCGACCGCTGTCATCGCCTGCGTGGGCGGCGGATCGAACGCCATCGGCGCCTTCTACGAATTCATTCCCGACAAACAAGTTCGTCTGATCGGCGTGGAGGCGGGCGGGTGCGGCACGGAGCTGGGCGATCACGCGGCGCGATTCAGCGGCGGAGCGCCGGGGGTTTTGCAAGGAACGTATTCCTACGTCCTGCAGGATGAGAACGGCCAGATTGTGCTGACACATTCGGTTTCAGCGGGGCTCGACTACGCTTCCATCGGCCCGGAACACGCGGCGTTGCACGATTCGGGACGCGCCGAGTATCTCTCGCAGGATGATGCGGCCGCGCTGGATGCGGTGGTGAAACTGTCGCGCTCAGAGGGGATTTTGCCGGCGCTGGAGAGCGCGCACGCTGTTGCCGAGGCCCTGCGGATTGCTCCCACGATGGACTCTCATGACATACTAGTAGTGAACCTTTCTGGACGCGGCGACAAAGATATGGGCATTCTGGCCCACGAGTTGAAGATCCAGGGAGCGTAACCGCAGATTCCGATGGCGATACGATTCGATCACAAACCCGGACTGGTTGTGTATCTGACGGCTGGCGACCCGAGCCTTGAGGCCACGCGAGAGATCGCTCTTGCGGCCATCGACGCAGGCGCCGATGTGATCGAGTTGGGTGTGCCCTTCAGCGATCCAATGGCCGATGGCCCGGTGATTCAGCGCGCCAGCGAGCGCGCGGTGGCCCGTGGAACGCGTCTCAAGGATGTGCTGGCGCTTGCCGGCCAGATTCGCGCGGCGCGGCCTGCCGCCGGCTTGGTGATCTTCAGCTACCTGAATCCGATTCTGCGTTATGGCCTGCACAACTTTGCCGAGGCCGCTGCTGCGGCCGGCGTGGACGGCGTGCTGGTGACCGACCTGATTGTCGAAGAGGCGGGCGAGTACCTGATGGAAATGGAGCGCGTAGAACTTGCGCCGATTTTCCTGGCCGCGCCCACCAGTCCAGACGAACGGCTCGAAGCCATCGCCACCCACTGCAAAGGCTTTGTTTACGCCATCTCCCGCGTTGGAGTTACCGGAACGCAGCAGAGCCTCACCTCCGATGCCTCGGTGCTGGTCGCCCGCATCCGCCGATGGACCCGGCTGCCGGTAGCCGTGGGGTTCGGCATCAGTAACGCGGAACATGTCGCCCAAGTGGCCAAGTTCGCGGATGCCGCGGTGATCGGCAGCGCAATTGTGGAGTTGATCGAACAGTCAACCGCAGAGACGGCGCCCGGCGCAGTGGCTCGATTTATCAAGGGCCTCCGCCTGTAACAGGCGGCACCGGCCCGGTAGCACATACCCCACGCCTGCGGCGCTTGCGCCGCGGGCATCTGTTCAACTCTTGATCCCATGGCACCGGTATACCCGTTTCTAATCCAACGGGGCCGGTCACTCGACGCAACACGAGGATGAAATGACGCTGGAAGAAATGCGAAACACAATTGATGTTCTGGACCGCCAGCTTGTGGAACTGCTGAGCGAACGGGCCCGCGCAGTGATACGGATTGGCCACCTGAAGGCTGCCGCCGCGCTGCCGGTCTACGAACCGGCGCGCGAAAAGGCGGTCTATGCCAACGTGCGCGCGGCCAGCAAGGGCCCCCTGCCGGACATTGAGCTTACGCGCATCTTCGAGCGCATCATTGACGTGATGCGATCCCTGGAGATGCACGAGTTGGCATTGGAGAAGAACGCCCAGGCGCTTCAGCCGGGCCAAGGCACAGGCGCTGAGACGCCCGAGACAGGGAACAAGCAATGATTGTAGCCATGCAGGAAAAGGCCACCGAGGAGCAGATCGATGCAGTCATCGACGCCATGGTGGAGGTTGGAGTCAATGTTCATCGCACCACGGGCGTGACGCAGACGATTCTGGCTGGCGTGGGACCCACGGCCAACGTGGAACTGGGGAAGTTTGAACTGCTGGCGGGCGTGCTCTATGTACATCGCATCACCTCGCCCTACAAACTGGCCGGCCGCGCATTTCGCCCGGAAGGCACGGTGGTGGAGTTCGCCAACGGCGCGAAAATCGGCGGCGACCAGGTCGCGGTCATCGCCGGCCCGTGCGCCATTGAAAACCACGCGCAGATCTTCACCATTGCCGCCAGCGTGAAGGCCGCGGGCGCGGGCTTTTTGCGTGGAGGCGCCTTCAAGCCGCGCAGCTCACCTTACGCCTTCCAGGGATTGGGCATTCCGGGGTTGAAACTGATGTACGAAGCCGCCCAGGAATTTGGCTTGCTCACGGTCAGCGAGGTGATGGAGATTTCGCAGATTGAGCCGATGCTGCCTTACACCGATTGCTTCCAGGTGGGGGCGCGCAATATGCAGAACTTCAATCTGCTGCGCGAACTGGGCGAGGCGCGCAAACCGGTGCTGCTCAAGCGCGGCATCGCCGCCACCATCGAGGAGTTGCTCCTGTCCAGCGAGTACATCATGTCCGGCGGCAACTACGACGTGATCCTGTGCGAGCGCGGCATCCGCACCTATGAGACTTCCACGCGCAACACCATGGACATCTCGGCGATTCCAGTGATTCACAAGCTCTCGCACCTGCCCATCGTAGCCGACCCCTCGCACGGCACGGGCCGTCGCGACATGGTGGCTCCCATGGCCAAGGCCGCGGTGGCCGCGGGCGCCGATGCGATCCTGGTGGAGATTCACCCCAACGCCGACAAGGCTGTCTCCGACGCGGCGCAGACGCTCTATCTCGATCAGTTTCAAAAGCTGATGGGCGAGCTGCGGGTCATCGCCACGGCGGTGGGGCGAACGCTGTAATGTTTTGGATAGCGGTGTTAGCGGTGATAGCGGAGTTCGCGGAGCTAGGTCTCTGACAGCATAATTTTGTACCTCGCCTGGAGTGCGATGGTATCCCACCCTAGGCGCAAAAACAAAGACGCGCCGAGGGTGGGGCACCCCAGCTTGGTACATCTTCAAGCTGTTACAGACCAAGCGCCGCGAACACGCGCGTAGCGCGGCTAACACTGCCAACTCCGCTAACGCCGCTAACTCCGCCCCGTTCAATACAATTGGAGCAAGGAAAGAAAAATGATCGAGCGTATCGCCATTCTGGGCACGGGGTTGCTGGGCACGTCAGTTGGATTGGCGTTGCGCGCAGCGGGCTTTCACGGCTCCATTGCCGGCTGGAACCGAAGCCCGGAAGGGGCGCAGACAGCGCTCACCATGGGCGCCATCGACTCGATTGCCGCGGACCCGTTGCAGGCGGCGCGGGAGAGCCAAGTGGTTCTGCTGGCCCTGCCCATCTACGCGACCCTCGACTTCATGGAGAAGCTCTCCGGCGTACTCGGCTCCGATCATCTGGTTACCGACGTGGGCAGCACAAAAGGGCAGATTACCGCTGCGGCCGGCCGCCTCTTCAACACGCCGGAGCGTGCGGCCTTTTTGCCGGGGCATCCAATGGCCGGCAAGGAGCGTGGCGGCGCAGCTTTGGGTGATGCAAACCTCTTTCGCGGCGCGGTCTGGCTCTTTACCGACGATGCATCCTGGCAGCGTTCGCCTCATTCGGCTGAGTTGGTGAAAGGCTGGCGGGAGTGGGTCGCCGCCATGGGATCGAGGACCCTCGATCTGGAGCCCGCGCGCCACGATGAGTTAGTGGCCTGGGTCAGCCATCTGCCGCAGTTTTTGGCCACGGCTCTGAGCGCTCTTTTGCAGGAAGAAGTCGGCGACGCGCCGGAGCTGAAAGACGTTGGCGGGCGCGCCCTCAGCGAGATGACGCGGCTCGGAGCTAGTCCCTACTCCATGTGGCGTGACATCGCCTATACCAACACCGAAGCCATTCAGGCCACACTGCTGGCGCTCGAACAGCGGTTGGAGCATCTGCGCGAAAACCTGCGCACGCCGGAGTTGCGCGCTGAGTTCGAGCAGGCGAATCGCTTTCGGCGGGAGTAAGTCGCCTAAATACTGGCGGCCTTGTTGATGCGACTGGCACGCTGCCCCACATCTTGCTTCAGAAGATGTGGGGCAGCCCTCTTATTCTGATTCTTTCGTTGGCTCCGCCGCTTCCTCAACCGGCTCGACCGTTTCCCTGGCTGGGTCGAGCGTGTGGAAGCCTTCGGCCTTGGCGGCTTCAAGCAACTGCGTCGAAGACGACACGAAGATGATCTCCGTGCCCTGGAACATGTCGCGGGCGACAATGGCGGCGGCCAGTTGCAGGGTGTCGGGCCAGCGCAGGGTGGTGCGGTCGAGAAGCTGGCGCGCGGCTTCCAGCACGGCAGGATTCAGCGGCTCCTGCACCATGCGCGCGGCTTCCAGCCGGAGAATATCGAGCGCGGCCGTTGCGTTTTCGGCGGAGATCGCGCCTGACCTCTCCCGGAGCCGGATGGCCGCGTAGACTTCGAGCGGCGTGGAGGCGGAGATCAGCTTGCGGTTGTCCTCGACGGCCTCCATCAGGCGGATCAGCTCGTCGGTGCCTTGTTCCTGCACAAAGAGCTTGGCGAAGGCCGTGGCCTCAAGAAAGTAGCAGCTCACAGGTTCCCCCGTTCTTCCTCGATGGCTTCGGCGATGGAGTCGCCGTGCGCCTCGACCGGATGGAAGCGCTGCGCCTCATCGGGCATGCCGGCTTCGGCGCGGTTGAGGCGAATGGTGGTGGTGGGATAGGCCGGGGTCTTGGGGTTGGCAATCTTGCTGGTGACCACGACGCCGCGCTGGATGGCCTCGGCCAGGACAGCCTGACGCGACTCCGGATGTTGATTCCAGCGGAAGGCTTTGCGCGGCAGAAACGAGTCGCGGAACCACTTGAGTGCGATGAAGGCGTGGCCGCCCCGCTCGGCCTCGGCCAGCGCGGCGCAGAGTTCCTTCACGCGCGCCTCCAGGTCGGCGGGAATCAGTGCCTCCTGGCCGTCGTCGTCCTCGTCGAAGGCCGGCTCGGCGGCGGCGCGCGGCGCGCGGGCAGGACGTGGCGCCGCCTCGGCGCCGTCGATGCGTTCAAAGTAGATGCGCACCTCATCTTCTTCCGGCGTCCACGAGTCCGCCGTGGCGTTGCGGCGCTTGCTGCGGCCGTTTTCGCCGCACAGCTCCACAATCGCCTGGTAGCCCGCGGGCGCCAGGAAATGCAAGGCGCGCGCCAGGCCGGGGTCCGAGGAGAATGCCAGTTCGTTCAGGGCTTCTTCGATGATCTCTTCCGCGTCGGGAATGCTCAGGTTGTTCACATCTACGCTACTGGGGGCTGCTTTTGTCGATTTCATTTTTTCTTCTCCGTATGCCGCTCCCTACGCCCGTCTTCGCCGCCATGTCTCCGGCAGGCTTCATAGCCTGAAGCCGGAGCTTGGCCGCGCGCGGGGAAAAGGGAACAGCCTTAGTTCTAAACTTCACTCGCATCCGCCTGGTTCTTCCACCATGCGGGAATTCAAGAAATACTCCAAGGGACCTCTGAATAAGTCCTCATTGTCAAATAGACATTTCCTCAGGGGCTCAAGCCCCATTCATTTTACCGGGATTCCATACGGGCTAAAGCTCGTATCCTTAAAAACGTCAACATATTCAGAGATGCTCTAGCTAATCTCTCTGTTTGAAGCTATTCATCTCAGTGTAACCGATCAAGCCGTTCCGGGTGTGCCATAGCGAACAAGCTGTATGCCGCATCTGGTTCAATAACCCTGCTGCCCGGAAAAAGTTGCGCTGCCGCGTAATTTTATTCCAGCGGCCTGCTCCGTACAATAGAGACATGCGCCGTTGTTTGCAACTGCTCTTGTTTTGCTGCTTGGCTTCAACCGGCCTGCATGCCGCCGATGCGGCTTTTGACCTAACCGGGCCAAAGGTGGACGTACACGTCAAACGTGGCGAGGTCACGCTGCCGATTGGCGAGGTCCCCAACCTGTTGGCTGGAGACCGGCTCTGGATTCACCCCGATCTGCCGGAGAGCCAGTCAGCCCATTATGTGTTGATTGTCGCTTTTCTGCGCGGGGCCACGAACCCTCCTCCGCCGGAGTGGTTTACCCGCGTGGAAACCTGGGCGCGCGAGGTGCGCGACGAGGGCATGTTCGTCACCGTCCCCGCAGAAGCTCAGCAGGCGCTTATCTTTCTGGCGCCGGAGACGGGCGGCGACTTCAGCACACTGCGCAAGGCAGTGACTAGCCGGCCCGGCGTTTTTGTGCGCGCCGTTCAAGACCTGCAGGCCGCCAGTTGGGACCGTATGCGTCTGGATGCCTACCTGGCCGAGGTTAAGGAGACTTCCCAAACCGACCCCAAGTTGCTCAAGGAACGCGCCGAGATGGCCGCGCGCAGCCTGGGCATTCGGCTTGACCAGCAATGCTTTGACAAGCCCACCGACCAGCAGGCTCCCTGTCTGGTACAGCATACCGACGCGCTGGTGCTGGACGACACCAACACGCAATCGCGGGTAGCGCAACTGACCAGCGGTTCGAGCGTGGACCTGATGAACCAGCTCAGCTACTCGAGCATGATGCGGGGAGGCGCATACAGCCCCTATGTCGGCGCTATCGTGGACACGGCCAAGATTTTCGCGTCGTTGCACACGGCGCATTTCCAGTACATCCCCGCGCTGGCCCTGCCGACAAAAGACACGCTCAATCTGCGGCTGAACGTGCCGCCCTCATTTCGCGATCCCAAGTCGGTGGTAGTGGTGGCGCTGCCGCCGGTGAGCGCGGCCAAGCTGCCGCCACTGCGTCCGGTGAATCCGGCAGAGAACTTCTGCGCCCAGAAGCCCGGCTTGGTGCTATCTGCCGAGGGAGCGCCGCTGGTCTTTGCCACTCAGCTTGCTTACGGGCTTATGCTGCGCATCGAGGCGAAAACAGGACCGATCGATCTTCCAGTGAAAGCCGATTCGTCGCAAGGCGGACTGGTGCTGGCGCATCCCGCTCCTCCTTTGCCGGAGGGCGACCTGATTGGCGTCTTGCGTGGCAAGTGGGGCTTTGACGACTGGGAGGGTCCCCGCTTCCACCTGCGCGCGGCCTTGCCCGGCAAGTGGACCGTGGCAGCAGCCGACGAGTCGGCGCTGGTGGTGGGGCGCGAGGACACGCTGCATATCGAAGGGGACAACTGGTTGTGTGTCGACCGGATCGCCTACCGGATTGGGGAGCAGACGGTAACGGACAGCTCGCTCAAGCTGGTTTGGAAGTCCCCCAAGCCGGGGCAGTTGGAGGTGGCCGTACCCATGAAAGACGCGTCACCGGGGCCGGTCAACCTGGAAATCTACCAATTTGGGCTGGAAAAGCCGGACCGGGTGCCGCTGAGGGCCTATGCCGAGGCAGCGGCGCTGGACCGCCTTACGTTGAGCGCGGGCGACGCGGAGGCGTTGTTGAAAGGGAATCGCCTGGACGAGGTGGCCAAAGTCAGCCTGGGCAACATCACCTGGACCCCGGCCGCGTTGAGCCGCGTGCAGGACTTCGACCAGTTGACTCTGAAAGCCGACAGCTCGACGGCTGCCTTGAAGCCCGGAAAGCGTGCTTTTGCCAGTGTGCAGTTGCAGGATGGCCGCCTGCTGCGGGTACCGGTAAGCGTTGAGCCGCCGCGCCCGCAGGTCACTCTGCTCAGCAGGGGCGCCCAGAACGATCTCTCCGCCGTGCCCTCGCACGTGCATCTGGGCAGCCCCGACGACATGCCTGTCGATGGGCGGCTGGTCTTTTTCCTTCGCTCCAGCGAGCCGGAAAACTTTCCTCGCGATGAAAAGGTCGAGGTGGCCGCGGCCGACGGCAGTTTCCGCACCGTGCTAACGCTGGCTGACGGCAGCCTGATGCTTGAGGATGCGAAGACCGCCCTGGGGGTTGTGGAACCACTGGCCCGCTTTGGCTCATCGGCCTTCGGGCCGCTGCAGGTACGCGCCGTTTCGGCCGCTGGGGTTACTGGCGACTGGCTGAGGCTGGGAACGCTGGTGCGGTTGCCCGGATTCAAGGAACTGCACTGCCCGCACTCCGTAGCCAAGCCCTGTGCGCTGACCGGGACCAATCTCTTTCTGGTCGCGTCCATCGCAGGTACGGCGGAGTTGAACAATGCCACCAACGTTCCGCTGGAGTTTACGGGAACCCAGTTGAGCGTTCCCCATCCGGTCAACGGCGTACTCTACTTGAAGCTGCGCGACGATCCGGAAACGGTGCAGACACTCACCCTGCCGGTGATGTCCATGAACTCGCTGGCGGGGCAACCGGCCGCGGCGCCGGCCATTTTGCCGCAGGCCCAACCCACCGCTTCACCGGCCACACCTCTGCCAGCGCCGGCCAAGACCGAGCCGTGAGAGCTGATAGGGATTCGACGCCTGGATTGAATTGCACTTCCGGATTGCGCCGGGGCTGAGGCTCCGGCGCAATCCGGTTCTTACGGGAGGACCGCAAGCGTTCTAGTTGAAATAGGCCTTGTTCTTCTCGGCAAACTCTGCCTTGTCCGCCGGCAGCTCATCGCTCGAAAAGATCGCGCCTTGCTGGCAGAGCGATGCGCAGTTGCCGCAGTCGATGCACTCATCTGGGTTGATGAACAACTGGGAAACGGAACCGGCGGCCGGATCGTCGGCTGCCGCGGGTGCAATGGCGGCGGTGGCGCACTCGGCCGCGCAGACAAAGTCCTTGATGCACGCATCGGTAATTACATAAGCCATAATGGAACTCCTTGTTTGGGCGCTTCTGTACCATGCGCCAACCATTCGAGGCTATCGAGTTTCGCTCCTCTGGCTCCGTGACTCAGATCACACTGTGGGAAGGCGATCCCTAATTGCGGGACGCGGTCAGGAAGCTTTTTGCGCTTCCTGAACCGCGCTGAGACCGCCGTTCGTCCATCAAAGCTATAGCAAAACCAGAGTTGCTGTACCCAGAGGCAATGCCCTCAAGTGGCTTTTTTCTCAAGAAAAAGCCACCTCGTAAACTCTCAACAAGGGCATACTAACGCTGGTTTTGCTCTAGAATCCAGCCTGCGCCGCGCCGAGTTCCACCTGTGCCACTTGACTCCGCGCCAACTCGACTGGCTCATCATAGTGAGCAGCCACCATCGCAGCAGCCCTGCCTTCATCCAGGTAGGGACGCACCATGGCCAGCTTGATGGTCGATTGCGAGGCCATCTGCGCCACAGCAACCTTGCTTGAGACCGACTGCACCAGCGCAAGAATCGCCAGTACAACAGTTCCCACGGCGTTGATCGCATTCAGTACATGCTGCTGGCTGATGGGGTTGGCAATCCTTGCCGCCGACAGCAGCGATGCGTTCACCTGCTGCTGGAAGGCCACGATGGCGGCCTGCAGTTGCGCCAGCACGCTGGCCGACGGATTGGCCAGGTACGCTTTGGCCTGCGCCACCAGCAGGTTCGAGGCCGCGTCAAAGCCGGCCGTTGCCGCGGCAAAAATGGGAGCGTCCACCGGGGCCAGCAAGGCGGCCGCAGAGTCTACCGTCGCCACCGCGCTTTCCAGGGCCGGCGTCCAGTTCACAATGTCCTGCGCCACAGTTGTGCCCGAGCAGCCGCTCATGAAAGGCAAAGGCAACAGCAAGGAAATCAGCGCCCACGCGCCTAGTTTGGCGGTTGACCCGGTGTTGGGACTGGCGCTGCCTGGATCGCGGGCAAGCAATCCCAACAGGGCGGTGGCCAGGCCGCTCACCAATGTGACTACGGTGCTTGTGCCGGCCGTGCCCAGCGTGATGCCTTGCTGCGAAAGCACGCTGGCAATGGTGGCGACCGCAATCAGCAGACCGGCGGCCGAGGTTTTGGGATGGTTCCAAATATTTGAAATGGAATTCATGCGGAAAGCTCCTAGCAAAGAAAAAGGCGGCTATAGCCGCCTTGGTTTATATGGAATTTGCCTGGCGCGGGAGAGGCCCAGCCTGCTTCCGCGCAACAAAAATCGAGTTCACCGGCGGGCGCTGTTCCACGCCAGCCGCTGAACTCGATTTGTCGCATCTCCCCGAATTCGAGCGCCCCGTGGTTGCGGTTCAGACTCGCGGCGGAGAGCCGCTGTAGCCCAGACTAGAGGCGGTCCCGCGCCCCGGAACCCATCCGCGGAGGGAGGGCGTACCCATTCGCCGGGCGCGGCACCTCCGCCTCTTGTCTGGCTACTTAATAGCCTAGGCACTCTTTCCCATATATTCGGCAAGGACAGAAGGCGCTTCTGTCCCTTATTGACCAAAGGCGCAGTAGATTTGAAATTTTCCACTCTTGACAGCGCTGGCAGGCGGCGGAAAATGCGCGCCTTGCGATTTGCGGGGGGCAAAGCTCAGGTGTATTGCACCCGGCGCTCGCCCTTCACCACGCGTCCAATGACGTAGAACTTCTCCTCGGACCGGTCGAAGAGATTTTTCGCCCGTGTAAACTTGGCCGCCGGAATCGCCGCAATCAGCCCGATGCCCATGTTGAAGGTGCGCATCATCTCCTCTTGCGATACCTGGCCCAAATCGCGCAGGTGCGCGAAGATGGGCGGCGCCGGCCAGGAGCCGATCTCGATCTGCGCAGCGGTGTTCTTGGGCAGGATGCGGGGTAAGTTTTCCGTGATGCCGCCGCCGGTGATATGCGCCATGCCTGTCGTGAGCCCCGCCGTCACCAGCTTTTGAGTCACATGGAGGTAGCTGCGGTGGGTCTTCATCAGTGCCGCGCCGGCCTTTTCCTTGATGGCGGTCACGTACTGCATCGGCTGGTAGCCGGCCACCTCGAAGAGCAGCTTGCGGGCCAGCGAATAGCCATTGGTGTGCAGACCGGTTGAGGGCAGCCCGACGAGTACGTCGCCGGCCTTGATCCCCGCGCCGGTCACCATCTTGTCACGGTCCACCGCGCCCACAATGAAGCCGGCCAGATCGTACTCCGCGCCGGTATAAAAGCCCGGCATCTGCGCCGTCTCGCCGCCGATCAGGGCGCACCCGTTCGCCTTGCAGGCCTCTGCAAGCCCGGTCACCACGCTCTCGGTTACCTCCGGGTCCAGCTTGCCGCTGGCCAGGTAGTCAAGAAAAAACAAGGGCGTGGCGCCCTGTACGGCGATGTCATTGACGCAGTGGTTCACCAGGTCCGCGCCCACCGTGCGGTGCATCCCCAGCTCGAAGGCCACTTTCAGCTTGGCGCCCACTCCATTGGCCGAACTCACCAGGATGGGGTTCTTCCAGCGCTGGAGGTCTAGCCGGAAGAGC
Source organism: uncultured Occallatibacter sp. (assembly GCA_964420185.1). Classification (GTDB taxonomy): domain Bacteria; phylum Acidobacteriota; class Terriglobia; order Terriglobales; family Acidobacteriaceae; genus Telmatobacter. The sequence continues at coordinate 32,151 of CAYQSI010000030.1, forward strand.
GCGCCGAAGCCGCCGAGCCCGTTCAATACATTGCGGTTGAAGGTCTTCTGCGCCAGGTAGGTGATGCGTTCCCTGGTGCGTTCGCCACTGCTGAGGTCCACGCCTGCGTCAGAGTGGGGCACGGATTTGGGCTTGGATTCGTCAGGCACGGTGTGGCTTTCCAGGGATGGATTTTTCGTGCGGCGCGGCTGGCCGGGAATATCAATTTTAGCAGGATTCGCAGGGCCTTGGCTGTGCCCTACAGGAACCGCTGCCGGTCTCGCCGGTGTGGCGCAATAGCCACCGCATCGCCAGTTTGCATAGCCCGCAACGGCTATTGAAAATAACCAACAACCGGCCGCCGGGTTCTGCAAAGCTGTTCACCTTCTATACTGAACCCACCATGAGTTCCTCGACCGAAGCCTCCAATCGCCCTCGTTCCCAGGCCCTCCAGCAGCGCGCCGAGCGTCTTTTCCCCGGCGGTGTGAACTCGCCCGTGCGGGCTTTCGGCGCGGTGGGCGGCGCGCCGCCATTTGTCGAAAGCGCGCAGGGCGCCTGGCTTACGGATGCCGACGGCAACCGCTTTATCGACTACTTTGGCTCCTGGGGGCCAATGATTCTGGGCCACGCCTTTCCGCCGGTGGTCGAGGCCATCGAACGCGCCGCCCGCAAATCGGCCAGCTTCGGCGCCTCCACGGCCTCTGAGGCGGATCTCGCCGAGCGCGTCGTCGCCTGCTTCCCGGCCATCGAGAAGATGCGCTTCGTCAGCTCCGGCACTGAGGCCACCATGTCGGCCATTCGCTTGGCCCGCGCCGCCACCGGCCGCAAGATCATCATCAAGTTCGAGGGCTGCTATCACGGCCATGCCGACGGCCTGCTGGTCAAAGCAGGCTCAGGCGTGGCGACCTTTGGCATTCCCGGCTCGGCTGGCGTGCCGGAGGAGATCGCCCATCTCACCCTGGCCCTGCCCTACAACGACCCGGCCGCGGTGGAAGCCGCCTTCGCCGCCCATCCCGGCGCCATCGCCGCAGTCATACTGGAGCCTGTGGTCGGCAACGCCGGCTGCATTCCGCCCGCTCCCGGCTACTTGGCCGGCCTGCGCGCACTTACCCAGCGCGAAGGAGCGCTGCTTATCGTTGACGAGGTGATGACCGGCTTCCGCGTGGCCCTCGGCGGCGCGCTGGAGCTTTACGGCATTGACGCGGATCTGGTCACGCTGGGCAAGATCGTCGGCGGAGGCCTGCCCGTGGGCGTCTTCGGTGGCAAGCGCGTATTCATGGACCTGCTCGCCCCGCTCGGACCGGTCTACCAGGCCGGAACTCTCAGCGGCAATCCGCTGGCCATGGCTGCTGGCATCGCCACCGTCAGCTATTTACAGGAGCACGCCGCCCAAGTCTACCCGCAGCTTGAAGCCGCTGCGAAGGCCGTCACCGAGGGCGTGGCTGCTGAAGCCGCCCGCGCCGGCATTCCGCTTACTCTCAATCGCGTAGGCTCCATGTGGACCTGGTTCTTTACCAGCGGGCCGGTCACCAACTACACGCAGGCAGCCCGCAGCGATACGGCCGCCTTCGGACGTTTTCATCATGCGATGTTGGAGGCGGGCGTCTGGCTCCCGCCCTCGCAATTCGAGGCTGCTTTTCTGGGTATGGCGCACGGCGAAAAAGAAGTTGCCGCCACGGTTGCCGCCGCAAGGGATTATTTTTCAACGGTGGCGTAAGGCAGGGGAGATTTTGCAGGATCGCGTGACGGGCGGTGAGAAATTCGAACTGTCAGTGCCTGGAGTTCTGCAATTTCGCCAGGCCGCATTCTTGCCTGAGGCGAGCACCCTCGATCAGGCCTACTTCCACAGCCTGCCAGAATCGAATGGCGGCCAATCTATTTCAAGGGTATGCAACCGTATCGAACCAGTCAGATTACACACCTTCAACAAACGAAACTTCATCACGTCTTAATGCGTTCTTTATGCGCGCTGGAAAGTATCTCTATTGGTCTATGTCGCCTGGTAATACTTCACAGCAATTCGATTCGCGGAGCCCCCGATGCAAACTTGCGGACGTTGTTCAAAGAGTGCGGCCCATGTCGGGGTCATCTCTTTTTGCTGCCTTTTTATTGTATTTACAGGCCTCTCGGCGTCCGGACAAGCGAGCCAGTTAACCGGCTCGCCGGCTGAAAGCGTAAGTGGTCAAGTCGTCAGCCCGGAAGCACGCGCAATCAATGGACTTCCGCACTATCAACCCCAACAACTTGTTTCCGGAACGATCCGGCTATGGGGGCATGGAGCACCTGTCCTGGACTTCATGGGTATGTTGGTGAAGTCCTGGGAAGAGGGATTCGCAAAGTATCAGCCCGGCGTAAAGTTTGAATACGATATGTACGGCACCGCCTCTGCAATGGGGGCTCTTTATACCGGTAAAGGCGACATCGCCATCCTCGGTCAGGAGATCTATCCGTTTGAAACGGTGGCGTTCCAACAGGTGAAGCACTATCCTCCTCTCGGCATCGAGATTGCCACGGGCAGCCTCGATGTGCGGAACTTCGACTTTGCCATCGGGGTCTTTGTTAACAAGAAGAACCCGCTCTCGCGGATGACCCTCGACCAGATCGACAAAGTCTTCGCCTGGCACGAGGGAGGCAAATCCGCGAACATCGAGACGTGGGGCCAGCTTGGGCTTAAGGGCGCATGGGCGGACAAGCCCATCCACCTCTATGGCTGGTACGAATCGGATGTCTTCTCAACTTTCGTTGAGCACGCTGCGCTGCACGATGGGCATCGGTGGCGCTGCGGGATGAAACAATACGCGCATATCCACCGGGCCGATGGAACCATCTATGACAGTGGCCAGCAGATTCTCGATGACCTTGCGAATGACCCATACGGCATGGCGTTATCGAACGTCCGTTACTTGAAGGGTAATGCTGTCAAGCCTCTGGCGCTTGCCCGTACCGCGGCAGGCCCCTACTATGCTGCAACCAAAGACACACTGATCGACCGGCAGTATCCGCTCGAGCGCATCATCCCCGCGGAGATCGATCGCGTACCGGGCCAGCCCGTAGATCCCAAGGTCAAGGAGTTCCTCCTTTACATTCTTAGCCGCGAAGGCCAGGAGGATATTGTGCGCAATGGGAAGTACCTGCCCATGCAACCCGAGGCCGCAAAGCAAGAACGGGAGAAGCTCAATTGATGCCGCGTAACGCAATACGAAGCTTTCTGGGAATTGCGCTGGCGTTCGCTGCCTGCGGAGCCGGCGCCGCTCAGGAAACAGCGCTGCCGTCCTATGTGCCGATGTCGATCCAGGGTGGCACCATCCGTAGCTGGGGCGATGACGCCATGCGCGGCACGATGACGGCGTTGGAACAGGCATTCCGCAGTTATCATCCAGAGATAACATTTCAGGACACATTGCTGGGTACGGCTACCGGCATGGCGGGCATCATCACCGGCACATCCGATCTGTCGCTCATGGGCAGGCCTGTCACGGTCAATGAAGTGATCGGCTTCGAGTGGGTCTTCCGTTACAAACCCCTCGGCATTCAGGTGATGAACGGGGGCCTTTATGGCGAAGGCAAGACGCCCGCGCTTGCGGTCTTTGTATCTCGCAGTAACCCAGCGCAGCAGCTAAGTATCTCACAGCTCTCCGCGATACTCGGTTGTCCCGCCGACCCAAAGGAACCGCCCACATGGGCTATGGCAGGAGCTGAAGGAGCCTGGAGAGATAAGCGTATCCACGCCTACCTTTATGACGATCAGACCGGTACTGGCGCGTTTCTTCAGCGGGCGATACAAGGCGCAAAGGACTGTTGGAACTGGGAGATCGTGCGCGAATTCAAGGACAAGATAAGCCGCAATGGAACCACCTACCCGGCGGCCCAACAGATTGTTGATGCGCTGAAGCACGACCCGAACGGCCTGGCCGTCTCGACACTTGCCTATGCGGATCCTGCGATCAAGATGCTGCCACTTGCCGGATCTGGAGCTGCCGTGCCTCTGACAAAAGAGGCCATAATCTCGTCCAGCTATCCGCTCGCGCGCGGAGTCTATATCTATATCAATCGGGGCAAAGACCACCCCGCCGATCCAAAGGTCAAGGAATTTCTCCGCTTCGTTTTAAGCCGGGAAGGCCAGGCGTTGGTGCAGAATCAGGGGGACTACCTTCCCCTGAATTCGACGACGGCTCAAGAGCAGCGCAAGAAGCTTGAATGAACGATCTCTCATCTGGCATTCCACAAATTTTCACGCAAGGCATTGATCCTTGTCCAAACACTTTCTAGATGCTCACGCATGATTCATGTGACACAAGGGGATATCGAAGATGGCACTCTATCGCACACTGACAACAGCAGCAACTCTGGCGCTCAGCCTGCTCTGCGCGGCTCCCGGCTATGCACAGATGGATGAGAAGTATCAGCCCAATGCGGAATCGAAGAAGTATCCGGAAGGCTCTTCGATCGAGCGGCGCGTGCGTATGGCGGCAATTGCGGCGAACCCGGCATACACCCGGAAGTTCGATCTCAGCGCCCTGCCCGATTACGTCCCTGAAGGAAAGCCGACCGGAACATTACGCCTCTGCGGAAACAACTACATCGGCGATTCCCCGCTCGGAGGCTGGTGGAAAGAGGCGTTTGAAAAATATCAGCCTGGCATCAAGATCGAGTACAATCTGCAGACAGCAGCGACCGCCATTCCTTGCGTTGCGTTCGGTTTGGCCGACATCGGCATTACGCATGAACCTAGCTTCTACGACTACCTCTCCTATCAGCGGCTGAAGGGCCACGCGCCGACCGGCATCACGATTTTGACTGGCTCGTACGATGTAGTTGGCTGGCAGAACAATATGGTAATCGTCGTGAATAAGGCGAATCCAATTACAAAAGTGAGTATGACGCAGCTCGACCGTATCTTTGGCGCACAGCGCGCCGGGGGCTGGATTCGCACCACCTGGCATCCTGAATTCGCCCGCGGTCCCGAGAAGAATCTTCGCCACTGGGGACAGCTTGGCCTGACTGGTGAATGGACGGACAAGCCGATCGATACGTATGGCTACAGCCTGCGCTATGCCACCGCGCTTGAGTTCTCAGACAAAGTCCTTCATTCGACAGATAAGTGGAATGAAAACTTCCTTGGTTTTGGAAACTACAACAAGGCTGACGGCAAGACATACCTCGAAGCCGATCAAATTGTCGACCACGTTCGCGACGACCCGAATGCGATAGCCTACGTCCGCTTTCATCCGAAGTTTCCCACAGATGTGAAGATTCTCGATGTTGCCGCCACGGATGCCGGTCCTTTTGTCCATTACACGATGGAGAACCTGCAGAACCATACTTATCCTTTGTGGGGCGGGCAGTCCTTCTGGATTGATATCGCGCCCGGACAAAAGATTGATCCGAAGATTCGCGAGTTTATCCGCTTCGTGTTGAGCAGGCAGGGACAGGAACTGCTGCAGAAGGACGGAAAGTATCTACCCCTTGATGCCGCGACTGTGCAGGAAGGACTGAAGAAATTGGAGTAATTGCTCGCGCGCATAAGTTCTGGAAAGCAGCGGAGACGTCAACAACAGGCATCGACTTAGAGCGTCCGGGAAACTGATAAGTACTCGAGTTTCCCGGTGTTCGCTCGCGCTATTTGCGATATATTGCAGGACACTGCTGTCCGGCTACAAGTCGAACAGATTCAATTGGTTGCAAATATCGCCT
>CAYQSI010000031.1:0-37176 GCA_964420185.1 uncultured Occallatibacter sp.
GCAGCCTGATGTTCGCCGCCGCCGCGCAGATGGAACTGGTGCGGCTGGCCATTCCCCGGCGCGTCTACACGCAGAGCCACATCGATTATGTGGTCGAAGTGATTCTGAAGGTCTTCGAGCGGCGCGCCCAGATCAAGGGACTGCGGCTGACCTACGAGGCCCCCTTCCTGCGCCACTTTACCGCGCATCTGGAGCCGATAAGCTAAAGCGGTTCGACTTCTTCAATGTCATGGCAATCCGGGCGCCCCGTCGTACCTGTTTGGGTATGGCTGGGGCGCCCGGCGGTTTTTGGCGATCTCTGCCTGTCGTGCCTACTCGCTAACGCTCTTGCCGACGGGCTTTACGGAAATTGGCCTGACACATCAGGCTGCGGCAAGCTTCCTTCCGATATGCAGCGCAGAGGGCTTTCTGACGTTTCTCGGACTTGTCCGGGGCGTTGTGGAGAGGCTGACTCGGATGTTGAGGCGGTCAGAGTAGTAAAGCAGCTTTTCGATGCTCACCTTGGCTATTTTGCCTTGGAGCAGGTTACTGACGGAGGGCTGATACTCGTCAAGGAGGGCGACAAGATGGCGCTGGCTGTACCCTCGTTTTTCGATTTCGCGCAAGATGGCGTTCAACAGGTCGGCTTTGATCTTGAGGGATGATGCCTCGGCGCGAGTGAAGCCCAGGTCGTCGAGCACGTCGCCTTTGGTGATGTGGGTTGGCTTGGTGATCATTGGTTTTTTCCTCCATCCCGCAGTCGCTGGTGAACTGCTTTGAGCCTGTCTTTCACTATTTCAATGTCTCGCCGGTCCGTCTTCGTACTGTCCTTTTCAAAGGCGTGAAGCACATAAATCACCCCTTGAATCTGAGACAAATACAGGACCCGATACCAAGTGCGGGCATCGTCGGTCTTCAATTCCCAAACGCCCTTGCCGACGGAGGCCATGGCACGCACGCCGCAGCGGGGGAGTTCGCCGTTCTGGAGCCGGCGCAGGGAAAAGCCAAATGTGCTTTTCACTTCAGAGGGAAAGGCGCTGAGAACTTCCTTCGAGTCGCCTTCCCACGCGATTTCAGCCAGCGGCTTGCTCATCTTGCTCCCGCTTCGCGATTATATAACATTTCCTATAAGGCTGGCGGCGGCGTTTCCCCTTGAAATCGGAGAAGTGATCGGGTTTCGTTCTGATGCCGATTGCATTATCTCTTCTTCCATTTGGCAGGAAGTGTTGCATTCCTCACCGCTTCAGCAGGTCGATAGTCTGAGTAAAGTCGGTGACGCGGATGTGCTTTGCCAACGCCGGATGCTGTCGTTTGAGCGCCAAGTACATCTCCCAGGCGACGCGGCGGTAGCTGAAGTGGCCGGCGGGGCCGCTGCGCAGCTCGATGATGTATTGAGCCTCGGCAAAGTCCATCTTGAACAGGCTCCGAATGCGCGTGGCCAGCGGCAAGAGATAAAGCGCGGACTGGGCCGCCTCGGGCGCCTGGCTGGCAGCGATCTGCGCGCTGGCCCGGTGGGCTTGCTCGACGGCGGCGTGGTAATCAGCCAGGATGCCAGCCTCGGCGAGGATCTTCACCTCCGGCCCAAGGTCGCCGGAGTTGGGTGTCTCGTAGCCGTGCAGCGCGGTCATCGGCTGGATGATCTGTGTGCAGCGGCGATGGCGGTGCAGGTCGCGGAAGCCGCCGATGTCCATAAGGATATCGAAGCGCAGAGCCGCTCCGGCGTGGAAGGCGCGGAGTGCTTCGTCGTGCTTGCCGCGGTGGTGGAAGCCCAGCTCGACAATCTCATTCACGCGGGCTTCGGGAAGCTGGGCAATTAGGTCGCGAATCTGCCGGTAGGGATAGTGGCTGGCTGAGTAAAGCAGCGTCGAAGCCACTTCAACTTCGAGGGATTCGGTATACTCCACCAGATCCACCAGCGGGGCGTCGGCAATAGTCAGGTCCTTCAAAAGCTCGGTAGCGGCTTGCGCAAGTTCGGCACGGCTCTGAGTTTCGTAGCCGTTGGGCTGGGCGTACTTGACCAGCGTGGGAGCGGTGCGGACCTCGCGGGTGAGGAGGCTGGCGGCTTCCTCGGCTAGGGCGGGATCGGCTTCCGTGAGCTTTTCAACAAACGCGGCGGCGGCCTGGGAGTTGACGTTCCAGGCTGGGCCGGTGGCGGCTTCGCGGAGCTTGGCCCCTAAATCGCGGATCTCGGCTGCGGGGTGGGCAAGCAGGCGCGAGACCTGGGTTTCCAGCGTGCGCGCATTCACAATCTGGCCCAGCGAGGTGTTGGTGGCCAGCGGAAGCAGGTAGCGGGCCACGTCGAAGGCGCGCGCCTTGAGGGTGCGTTCGTAGGCCTCTGGCTTCATGCCCTCGGGACGGGAAACGCGCCTGCGCAGGGCTTCGAGAACCGCCGCTGTGGCGCGCTGGTAAGCGGCAAAGAGGTTGGTGATGGTCTCGGAATAGAGCTGCGCTGAACCGGAATCCTCGCCAAAATCCGGAAAAAACCAGCCAGATTTGAGGAAGTTCTGGTAGCGTGTGGAGCGTTCCTGGCCATCCCAGCGCTGTTCGTCAACCAGGACGACGGCGGCCAGCAGGCTGAGCCGCTCGACCGAGAAGGCGATGTGGGCCAGGTCGGCGATGGAGCGGTGGCCGTATTGGAAGTAGAAGGTCGAGAGAAACTGCTCGGCGCGCTGGCTGCTGATCTCGGCCAGCGACTCGCGCATGGAGAGCGCGGAGCGGGAGTATTTGGCCATGGCGTAGGCCAGAACTTCGGGGTCGGCGCCGTGAATGGCGAAGACTTCGGTTTGATTGCGGGCAACGGGGGACACGAAAGATTCACTGGACATGGTTGAGAGCTCGCGAACAGAATACGGCATTGGGCCGGATTGATGTGTGCATCCGCAAGACCGCTCAAGGTGTCTACTAGACTGGAACAGGCAAGGCAAGAACAACAGGGCAGAACAGGAGCAACCGGGCAATGCTGGAGTATCTGGTACGCACATCGCGCAAGCCGCGGCCTTTGCCGCCAGGCCGCTGGCTGATGAGGCAGCGCTGGAACGATCTGCTCTTTGCGCATTGGCCGGTTCCAGCCTCGTCGCTTGCGCCGCTGGTGCCCGAAGGCTTGCAGGTGGACACCTTCCAGGGCTCCGCGTGGCTGGGGGTGATGCCCTTCTGGATGGACCGGATCAAGGTTCGCGGCCTGCCGCCGTTGCCCGGTATGCGCAGCTTTCCCGATCTCAGTTTGCGCACCTATGTCCGCGAAGAGCAGACAGGGACGCCCGGCGTCTATTTCCTCTCGCTGGATGCCAGCAGCCTGCTGGCCGTGGCGGCGGGGCGCGCTTTCTATCGCCTGCCCTATCACTGGGCCCAGATGCATCTGGAGCAGCGGTCGGAGCGGGAGTTTTCGTTCTTTAGCCGCAGGCGGTTTGCCGGCCGGCCTGTGGTCTTCAATGCTCGCTACCGCGGGATGGGCCCATCTCAACGCCTGGCGGAGAGCCAACCCGGCACATTGGAGTACTTCCTCTTTGAGCGCTACTGCATGTTTTCGAGCACCCGGGATGGTCACCCCATCCGGGCCAACCTGCACCACGTCTCCTGGCCGCTTGAAGAGGCCGAGGCGCAGATTGAGCGGAACGATCTGGCTGCGGCGCTCGGAATACAACTGCCCGACCAGGAGCCCGTGCTGCACTACTCGCGGCGGCTGGCGATTTATGTCTGGCCGGCGGAGCTGGTTCGGCCGGCGCTGGTGGCGCGGCCCGTAACGGTAGTCGCAACGCCTTCAGGATAGATCCCGGCTCTACCTCGGGTTCTGACTGCTTGCTTATGTACCATCTTCCGTGCCCCATCCTTTCGCCTTTTTCGTGGCGAAAGGGTGGGAAACCACGAACCTGAAGGTACGAAATCATGCGGTCAGAGACCTCGCCGGCTGATGACTGGGAGCTGAAAGCCGGCATCTGGCTTCAAGCGGGCAATACGCCAACTCTCGCCCATTTATAATTTGGACGAAAGGGCGCGGAAACGTGCGCGCAGGGGGTCAAGAGAGATATGGCGGATTTGCAGGGAAGAATTGCGCTGGTAACGGGAGCGGCGCAGGGCATCGGACGCGCGATTGCGCTGGAGTTGACGAAGGCTGGAGCGACCGTGGCGCTGGCCGACATCAACGAAGTCAAGCTGGCCCTGGTTGCCAAGGAGATTGAGGCTCTCGGCGGCACGGCGGCCGCGTTCCGGCTGGATGTCTCCAGCGAGGAGTCTATCCACGCCGGTGCCAAGGCGGTGCTGGATCGCTTCGGCAAGGTCGAGATTCTGGTAAACAATGCCGGCATCACCCGCGATGCGCTGATGATGGCCATGAAGCGCTCTGACTGGGACCTCGTTCTGGCCATCAACCTGACCGGGCCATTTCTGCTGACCCAGGCCTTGCTGAGGCCCATGATCAAGAATCGCTGGGGGCGGATCGTGAACATGGCCAGCGTGGTGGGCCGCGCCGGGCAGGCAGGCCAGGTCAACTACTCGGCCTCCAAGGCCGGGCTGATCGGACTCACAAAATCGCTGGCGCGCGAAGTGGCTTCGCGGGGGATTACCGTGAATGCCGTGGCGCCGGGCTTCATTGAGACGCCGATGACGGCCGTGCTGGACGAGAAGCAGACCTCGACCATGCTGGCGCAGATTCCGCTCGGCCGTCGCGGAACCGACCAGGATATTGCCCGCGCGGTCAAGTTCCTGGCCTCGGAAGAAGCGTCTTACATCACCGGACACGTTCTCGATGTGAACGGCGGTATGTTCATGGGAGGATAGCCCCTCCGCCGGGAATCTGGCGGAGAGTTTAAGTCAGCCTTCAAAGTTTCCTCAAGTTGCGTGCCCGGCCCGCCGATATACAACCCGGGAAGGTGGGCATGGCAACGCAAGCTGTACGGGGTCCGAATGCGCAACCTGTGCTGCCCGAGCTTGCAGGCGTGCTGCGTTATGTGGCACGCCAGCCCATCATGGGCTTGCGCGGACGGGTCCATGGCTATGAATTGCTCTTTCGGGCAGGACCCGAGGCTGCCTTTCGCGGCGATGGCGACATGGCCACCCGCACCATGCTCGACAATACGGTCATCTTCGGGCTGGAAAAGCTCACCAGCGGGTTGCCGGCCTTCGTGAACTGCACGCGGGAGTCGCTGACCGAGAATCTGGTGCGCGTTCTTCCCTCCGGCATGACAGTGCTGGAGATACTGGAAAACCTGGAACCCACGCCCTGCCTGATCGGCGCCTGCCGCAAGCTGAAGGCCTCTGGATTCCGCCTGGCGCTGGACGATTTCACCTGGAAACCGAATTTCGATCCGCTGGTGGAGCTGGCCGATTACATCAAAGTGGATTTTCTTGCGACCGGCGTCCAGAAGCGGAAGAGCCTGCTCAAGCGGCTGCGCGGCGTCACGGTGGCGCTGGTTGCGGAGAAGATCGAAACGCAGGAGGAGTACAAGCAAGCCTGCGATGAAGGCTTCACGCTTTTTCAGGGATACTATTTCTGCCGCCCCGTGCTGCTCGAGAATCGACGGATTCCCGCCAACCGGCTCTCCCATATCGAGATATTGCAGCATCTGCGCGGCGACGTGATCGACGTGCGCAAGCTGACCGCGCTGCTGAAGCGCGACGCCTCGCTCACCTACCGGCTGCTGCGGCTGGTCAACTCGCCGATGTGCGCCATGCGCCAGGAGGTGAGTTCCATCCAGGCAGCGCTGCTCGCCGTGGGCGAAGACTCCTTTCGCCGCATTGCCACGCTGGCCATCGCCAGCGAACTCAACTCCGGACGGCCGGCGGAGATTCTGTGCATGGCCTTTGTGCGCGGGCGATTCTGCGAACTGGCCGCCAGCCTGTGCGCGCTGGACCCCGCTGAGCAGTATCTGCTGGGATTGTTGAGCCTGCTACCTGCCATGCTGCGCCTCCCCATGGAAGAGCTGGCCCCGGCACTGCCGCTGCGCGACGCGATTTGCAAGGCGCTCCAGGGCAGGGCCAATCCCGAGCGCGTCCTCCTCCACTGGTTGGAAAGCCACGAGCACGGCGATTGGGCCGCGTGCGATGCGGCGGCCCAGGCCAATGGCCTTGACCAGGAGACTCTGGTTAAGTGCTACACCGAAGCGCTGCTCTGGGCCGAAGCGGCGCTGAAATCGGCTGCCTGAAGGGCCGACCAACTAGCCTCTGCGAGTAACGGCGAGAATGAACCCAAGGCCGGCGCAAAAACGCCCCGCGCCACATTCTTTCGCTTTTTTCTTGCGCAAGGGTGGGACTCTGCAAGGCTATCTGGGCTGCGGGGCCGGCGCGGCGTCTCGCGGGACAGCCAGCATTCCTCCCGGCGGCATGCCCATCACGGAGACCGACGCGGCCACAAAAATTCCTTCCTTCACGGCGCCCTCGACCCTCACCATATCGCCCACCTGGAGATCAGCCAAAGTGATGGGTTCGCGGCGTTTGCGGAAGCTCGTATTCTCGTCGGCCACGAAGGCGCGGGCGGCGTTGTCCACCGTTCCCAGCAGCGTGACCTTGGTTTCGTTGATGACCGTCACCTTGCCCATCAGCCAGGTCTTGCCGTAGCTGGCCCGCATCTCGCGCATCTGCTTGGCGCGCTCGGGGTCAATCTGCACCACCATCATCGCGCCCACGGACTTGGCAGCGGCATCCACTTCGCCAACGGCGGCCACCGCGTCGCCCACCTTGATGTCCGTGGATTTGAGCGTCTGCGGAGCGGAGGGTTCGCGATTGCCGCCCTCGCCCCGGCGCTGGACCGTCTGTTTCAGGATGCGGGTATTGGCGCTGAAGTGGATCGTATAGGTTTCGCCCGCTTCGGTTTTGATGGTGTAGTGGTCGGCGGCAACTTCAGTCACAATCCCGGTAATGCCGCTTCCGGCGCCCATCGCGCCGCCCCATCCGCCGCGGCCGCCGCGCTGGCCCTGGCCCTGAACAGAAGTTGCGCAGAGCGCCAGCCCCGCAACAACCGCGAACAACAAACGAACTTTCATGATTACTCCGGGGGCCGAGAAGATCACCCTATTCATATAGACGGTAAAAGCACCTCGATAGGCGACAAGGCCCCGATCTCATGCCACTTCTTCCGGCTCTGGCGTCAGGACGCGCCGGGACGACGATTTTGGCTTCTAGGGCGAATGGTGCAAGACCGTCCGGGCGGCCTGAATCGGTCACGGCCGCTGGGCGCAGGCGACACGGGGAATCCCCTGCAAGTCGGGGACGAATTCAATCCGCTCAAAGCCGGAGCCAGCGAGCAGCGCTTCGACAGCCGCCGATTGGCCGTAGCCGATTTCCAGCGCCACAAAGCCGCCGGGGGTGAGCGCATCGGAGGCTGCGGGAATCAGGCGGCGGTAGACATCAAGCCCGTCGCCGCCAGCGAACAGTGCCAGCGCAGGCTCGTACTCGCGCACCTCGACAGAGAGCGTGTCGCGGTCGGCGGTGGGCACATAGGGCGGATTGGAGACGATGATCTCGAATCTCTCCTCAGCCACCGGCGCCAGCAGATCGCCCGGCAGAAACCGCACAGCCACTCCGTTGCGCTTTGCGTTTTCCTCGGCGATTGCCAGGGCGCGCGAAGAAATGTCGATTGCCGCAATCAGCGCGTGGGGCAACTTGTGGGCCAGCGCAACGGCAATTGCGCCCGAGCCTGTGCCCACATCCACAATGCGCGGGGAAACAAAGCGGCCAGCTAACTCCAACGCTTTTTCGACCAGGTGCTCGGTCTCAGGACGCGGAATCAGCACGTCGCGCGTGACGCGAAACGGCAGCCCATAAAATTCAGCTTCGCCCGTGATGTACTGGATCGGTTCGCCCTTGCGCCGGAGGCTGATGAGCGCAGTGTAAGCCGCCTCCTGGCTGCCGGGGAGTTCTTCCTCCGCATGAGCAACCAGCCAGGCGCGGCTTCTCTCCAGCGTGTGCATCAGCAACAGCTCCGCGTCCCGGCGCGCTCTCTCAGGATGCGGGCCATCCTTCAGCGCGGCGTCCCCAAGATCGAGATGATGGCGCAGTGAGGCCATGGAATGCCTCAGGCCCCTTGGCTGCTGTCGGCCTTCAACTGCTCGGCCTGGTAGTGAGCAATCAACGCATCGACGATGGGCTGCAAGCGGCCCTCCATCACCAGGTCAAGCTGGTGGAGTGTCAAGCCAATGCGGTGGTCGGTCATCCGGTTCTGCGGAAAATTGTAAGTGCGGATCTTCTCGCTGCGGTCGCCGGTGCCCACTTGCTGCTTGCGCGCTTGGGCCAACTCCGCATTCTGCTTGGCCATCTCCTGCTCGTACAGCCGCGAGCGCAGAACGCGCATTCCCTTTTCGCGGTTCTTGATCTGCGATTTTTCGTCCTGGCAACTGACCACTGTGTTAGTGGGTAGGTGAGTAATACGCACGGCGGAGTAAGTGGTGTTCACTGACTGGCCGCCGGGACCCGACGAACAGAAGGTGTCAATGCGAATATCCTTAGCTTCGATCTTCACATCCACTTCCTCGGCCTCGGGCAACACGGCCACGGTGACGGCGGAGGTATGAACGCGGCCCTGCGTCTCGGTGGCCGGAACGCGCTGCACGCGATGCACGCCGCTCTCCCACTTCATCTGCGAATAGACGTGGTCGCCCTCGATGATGGCGATCACTTCCTTGTAGCCGCCCACGCCCGACTCGGACATTGACAGCATCTCGATCTTCCAGTGGTGCTGCTCGGCGAAACGGGTGTACATGCGAAAGATCTCCGCGGCAAAGAGCGAAGCCTCGTCACCGCCGGTGCCGGCGCGGATTTCGAGGATGACGTTCTTCTCGTCGTTGGGGTCCTTGGGCAGCAGCAGCACTTTGATCTCTTCTTCAATCGCGGTCTCACGCGGGGCGAGCGAGGCGATCTCCTCCTCGGCCATCTCCTTCATCTCCGGGTCGGCCAGCATCGCGCGCGATTCGGCCAGTCCCAGACGCACCAGCTTCAGCTCGCGGAACTTCATCACCGGAGTTTCCAGGTCGCTCAGCGCCTTGCCGGCCTTCTGATATTTTTCGCGGTCGTTGACGATCTCCGGCAACGAAAGCTGGGCGGAGAGCTCTTCGTAGCGCTGCTCCATCTGTTCCAAACGATCAATCATGGGAAAACCTCATGGGCACGGCGAAAACTTATGTTGCCTGTGCGGGGCGCGGTTGCTTGGATATTGGGGATAAATCAGAAAATGGGCAAAAATCAAGTGTAGGCGGCGGGCGCCGCTAGAGCAGGGCCGGAATGGGCTGGTGGAGGGCCATACGACTGCTTCTATTCTAGCGCAAGCGGAGAATGAAGCTAAGATTTCGGTTTTCCACCCGTGCAAGGGGAAAGCGGTCTGACCAATATCCGAAATTGACCAGGGCAACGGCCTATGGCATTGCCAGGGAACGATCGTTCGTTTGCTGCCGTATTCTTGTTCATGTCGACCGCTCCGGCTGATCTTGCTGACGAGGCTGGGGGCAATGAGTAAGAATCACTTGTTACACCCGGGAAACTGGGATGAGGAGCCAAATGAACAGCAAGGGTTTGACAGTTTTGTTGCTGGCCGTCACCGTGGGCATGGGAGCGCACGCGCAGCAAGCCGCATTGAAGAGCATTGAGACAAACGACCTGAATCAGGCAGTAAGGCCGTGCGATAACTTCTTCGACTTTGCCAATGGCACATGGCGAGCGCAGAATCCTATTCCTCCGTCGATGGACCGATGGAGCCGGCGCTGGCAGGCAGGCGAGCAGAACAAAGAGCAGTTGCGCAAAATTCTCGATGAGCTGTCGGCCGCTTCGGGCCAGGCCAAGGGCAGCCCGGCGCAGTTGGTAGGGGACTTTTACGCGGCCTGCACCAACGTGAAGGCCGTTAACGCGGCAGGCATTGTGCCCCTCAAGCCATATCTGGCGGCTATTGAGGCCATTCACGATCGGGCCAGTCTGCAGCAGGAACTGCAGGAACTACATGCGATGGGCTTGACGATTCCATTTGCCTTTGGCGGAACGCAAAATGTCCATTCGCCCACAGATGTGATTGCCGACGTGAGGGCGGACGGTCTGGGCTTGCCAGACCGGGACTACTATTTGAAACCGGAAAAGCGGTTTGTCGATGCGCGAGCGGGTTACCTGGTTTACGTGGCAAAGATTTTCACTCTTGCAGGAGCCTCGGAGACTGAGGCCAAAGCAAACGCCGTGACCGTGATGCGGATGGAAACGGCTCTGGCCAAGGCCTCGCTGGACAATGTGGCCCTGCGCGATCCTCATGCGACCGACCACTTGGGCAGCTACGACGATCTGCAGAAGATGACGCCGCACTTCGACTGGAGCGCCTATCTGACCAGCGCCGGCCTGGCGCGCGGGGTGGTGAATGTCGATCAACCAGAGTTCATGGCAGAGGTTGAGCGGCAGCTCGTGAGCACGCCGATTGCGGACTGGAAGACCTATCTTCGCTGGCAGTTGCTCAATGGGTCAGCGGATGCGTTGTCTCAGCCGTTTGTTGACGCGCACTTCAGCTTTTTCCAAAAGCAGTTGGCCGGGGTGGGCGAGTTGAAGCCAAGAGAGGTCCGGTGCGCGGAACAGACCGATAACCTGCTGGGCGAAGCGCTGGGTCAGGAGTATGTGAAGCGCTATTTCCCGCCGGAGGCCAAACAGAAGGCCCAGATCATGGTGGCCAATATCCTGTCCTCCCTGCACGACACGCTCGATACCCTGGACTGGATGACCCCCGCGACCAGGCAGAAAGCCCTCGAAAAACTGGCCAGCTTCCAGGTCAAGATCGGTTATCCGGACAAATGGAAGGATTATTCCTCCGTGAAGATCGAGAGGAACAATTATTTTGCTGATTTCGTCGCGGGCGCTCGCTTCCAGGTTGCCGATGATCGTTCGACGATCGGCAAGCCGGTGGACCGCGGCCGGTGGGGGATGACGCCACCGACTTCCAACGCCTACTACAATCCGCTGATGAATGAGATCGTCTTTCCCGCCGGAATCCTACAGCCGCCCGCATTCAGCGTGAACTTTGTCGACGCGGTGAACTATGGAGGGATTGGCGTGGTGATCGGGCACGAAATTTCGCATGGATTCGACGACGAGGGGGCGCAGTTCGACGCAAAAGGAAAGCTGGAGAACTGGTGGACTCCGGAAGATTATGCAAAGTTCAAAGCCAGGGCGGCCTGCGTGGTGAAGCAGTTCGACGGCTACAAAATTGATGGCCCAGAAGATATTCACATCAACGGCAAGCTGGTGCTGGGCGAGTCAATTGGCGATTTGGGCGGACTGAAGCTGGCTTATGGAGCCTTCAAGAAGACGCCGCAAGGACAATCGAATGTGAAGATTGACGGCTTCACGCCGGACCAGCAGTTCTTTATCGCCTGGGGCCAGTTCCGAGGCGACGAAACCCGGCCGGATACGCAGAAGCTCATGGTCCAGGGAGACCCTCACCCCGTGGCAAAATACCGCGTTCTGGGGCCAATGTCCAACTTCCCACCCTTCGCGGCGGCCTTCAGTTGCCAGCCAGGATCGGCCATGGTCCGCACCGATGCGGAGCGGTGTGTGGTCTGGTAGAAACTCGGCACTATTGATTCGGCAACTAAATACTGTCAGGGTGCCCCATCCATTTCCGCGTCTTTTGCGGAAATGGGTGGGAATGCGATGTCACTGTTTTCGTGCCAGATCAATAGGAAGGGGTTGAGGTTTTCAACCCCTTCCAACCGGAGCATTCGCTCCATCAACATTCGATGGTTTCACTGGCAGGATGCGAGGATCTCGCTTCCAGCCTTGCTCTACGCGCTCAATTGCACTCCATGAACTCGCAAGCGTTCATCACCGGCACTTGCAACGATGAGTCGTGCCCCGCGCCGGAGTAGATGGTGATTGTCGCCGGTTGATACGCGGAGGGTTGAGCGGTCATGATGTTGGGCACGAAGCTCTGCGGGTTGCGGTCGTAGAGCGGGAACCAGGTGCTCTGAACCTCGACCAGAACAGTGTGGCCGGCCTTGAAGACGTGGTCCACGTCGTGCAGTGAGAACTTGTACTCGCGCACCGAGCCAGCCTTCAATGGCGTTGGCTTCTCGAAACTGTCGAGATACCGTCCGCGGAAGATCTCCGCATTAGTCATCAGTTGATAGCCGCGCATCTTTGCCTCAGGATCGTCGCCGGGGTACTGGTCGATGAGCTTGACCACCAGGTCGCTGTCTGTGCCTGTGGTGGCTGCGTAGATGTCGGCGACCACCTCGCCGGTGAGAACCAGGTCCTTCTTCAGCACAGGCAGTTTCCACACGGCCACGTCCTTCCGGCCGGCAACAAAGCGCTGGTCTTCAGTGAGCCAGTTGTACCACTGTGAGCCTTCGCCATAAGTCTCCTGGACAGGCCGATGGCGATAAGGAACAGGGTTGGCGGGGTCGCTCACATAAGCGGTTGTGGCCTGTGTGGTTGAGCCGCTCCAACTGAGCAATCCCCCGCCCTGCAGATACAGACTGGTGGGTTTGGATTCCCTGGGCGGGAAGTGGGAGTAGCGCTTCCACGTCTTCGAGCCGGTTTGATAGCTAGCAGTGTTTTCCAGGTCGAATCCCGATGGATTTTCGCCGTGCGCGTCTTTCAGATAGTGCGCGAAAAACTTTGCTTCGATCTGGGCGCGGAACTCCTTGCCGACAGGCTCGGGAAAGCTGAGATTTCCGAGGTGCCGCGAAGAGGACGACCAAGAACCATGTTTCCAGGGGCCGAGGGCGAGAAAGTTCTGATGGTTCCGGTCATTGGGTTCGAGCGTGGAGTACTCGATCTGTGAGCCGAACATATCTTCCTGGTCGTAATAGCCGCCCACGGTGAGGGTGGGAACGGCGACCGCCGAGAGCGAGTGCTGAACGCCGCGTGAGCTCCAAACGCTGTCGTAGGCGGGGTGCGAAAGAAAGAGCTTCCAGGTGGGCAGGGTTTTCGAGCCCGATTGCTTCACATCCTGGGCAAAGTTCCCGCGCTCCAAGAAGAAATCGTAGCCGTCGCGGGGCTTTCCGTCCTTGTCCTTACCGTAATTTGGGAAGATCTCTTCCTTGCTGGTCTCCATTCTGAAGACGTAGTCGTAGCCGTAGCTCTGGCGGAAGGCGCCGTTGTGAAAAAAGTCGTCGCCCATCCAGGCGTCGATCATGGGCGCCTGAGGCGAGATGGCCCTGACGGCGGGGTGGGGGTCGATGCCGGCCATCATGGTCAGAAGACCCGGATAGCTGGTGCCGATAAAGCCCGCGCGGCCGTTGTTCCCGGAGACATTGGCCAGCAGCCAGGCGACGGTATCGTATGCGTCGGTGCTCTCGTCAATGGCTTTGGGGTCTTTGTGGTCGGCCAGCGGCCGGCTCATGATGAACTGTCCCTCGCTCTTGTAGCGTCCGCGAATATCCTCGACGACATAGATGTAGCCATCGCGGGCCAACTCAGGGCGGCTGGCGAAAAACGATGCGCAGCTGGTTCCGCCCGCGCCGTAGGGCGTGCGCTGGATGAGGAATGGGAGCGGCGCGCTGATATCGGCGGGCTTCAGAATCACAGCGTGCAGCTTTATGCCGTCGCGCATGGGGATCATCACTTCGGAGCGCTGGTAGTCGTGGAAAAGGTGATGGACGGGCGGGCCGTCGCGGCGATAGGGGTCGTTGGGCGCGTCTGAAAGGACCACGCTGGCGCCGTGGCCTGCATCATCCAACGTAAAGCGGTAAGTGTTCTTCGAGTTGGAAAGGCCAAATTCAACTGCGGAGAGAGGCTTGAGTTCAGCGGGAACAATGTCTTCGGATTCGACGATGAGCTTGCCGTTTTGAACACGAAAGCTCAGCGGCGTTTCGGGCTCATGCGGGTCGGTATACTCGCCTGCGAGGGCTTCTAGGCGGACTGCTGTCGGCGCGGCGGCACGGGCTTGCGCTGGGCTCTGGCCGGAATTTGGCGTCCCGGCCAGACCGGGCGCAACAGAAAACAGGACGAAGCAAAGGGCAGTAAAAGCGAGACGAAGACGGGACAAGGAAAGAGCCTCCTTAGGCGGAATCAATGCGTGTGGCAGTGGTGGTGTCCGTGGCTCTGGCCGTTGGCCATCTCTTCCATAGGCACCACGCAACCTTCGAGCTGCTTGCAGCCCATGTGCTCGAACTGGATTGTGGCGTGGCTGATGAAAAACCGCTCCTTGAGCACGTGATTGAGCCTGGCCAGGATGTCGGCACTCTCTGACAAGGCGATGTCGGCGATGGTGACGTGGCAGGCCAAAGCGCTGGAGTTCGAGCCGAGACTCCAGACGTGCAGGTCGTGGACGTTGACAACTCCCTCGACGGCCTCCATGCCGGAGCGAATCTCGGTCAGCGAGACGCCGCGGGGCGTGCCTTCGAGCAGGATGTTGAAGGTCTCGCGGACGATGCCCACGCTGGTCCAGAGGATGAGCGCGGCGATCAGCAACGAGAGGACAGGATCAATCCAGTTCTGGCCGGTAAAGAGGATGCCCACGCCGCCGGCGATCACGGCGGCTGTCGAGAGCGTATCGCCAGCCATGTGCAGAAAGGCCGAGCGCAGGTTCACGTCACGGGCCACGCCCCACAGCAGGGCTGCGATGACGCCGTTCATCACCACGCCGGCCGCGGCCACGATGATCATCAGCCGGGGCTGCACAGTAACCGGCGCCGAGAGCCGGTGGACGGCCTCGATCCCGATCCAGATGGAAATGGCGATGAGCGTAGACGCGTTGATGAAGGCGGCCAGCACCCCTGCCCGCTGGTAGCCGAAGGTCTTCGAGTGGTCGGCGGGGCGGGATTCGAAGTAAACGGCGGTAAAGCTGAGCAGCAGGGCCAGAAAGTCGGAGACGTTGTGGCCAGCCTCGGACAGCAGGGCCAGCGAATGGGCGCGCAACCCGGCCACGAAGGTGACCGCCACGTAAGCCAGCGTGGCTGCCAGCGAGAAGCGCAGCACGGATTGAGTCCTGTTCGCGCCGGAACCGGAAGGCGGCACGTGGAGATGCATGCGGATAGTATACCGGGGGTGGGTATTCGAGGCCAATCGCACGAGCCTTACTCGTTGGCTTCGATGCGCCGCCCGTGCCCTTCCTGCAACCCGCGGGTATTCATCCTGAACAACGCCGCGAAAGCGCGTAACTGGTCGCGGCTCAGGCTCAATTCCTGCTCCAAAACAAACCACCGCACTCCCTCGGTGCAGGGTGGGGCGGTCAGCGAGCCGGTGTAGGTCCAGTAGCCGCGGTCGGCAGGCAAAAGGCCGCCCGCACTCACCATCTCCTCCACCTTTTCAGTCGCGCCAGCGGTTTTGGGCAGGTGCGGCCACAGCGCCGCCAGCACGGCGTTAGGATTGCCCGGCTCCTCCATCAGCCGCACGGCCACCACGGCCAGCTTGCCGTCGGCGCTCCGGTGCAGCAGATGCACGTCCATGTCGCTCAGTTTTCCCCTCACCGCCTGCTCGCCGGGGTGGTGAAAATAAAACTCGACCAGCTCATAGCGCACGCCGCCGGCCACGATGTAGCTGCCGGGGTTCACATGCGCCACGATGGTGTGGCCGTCGTTTTTGAGCGTTACCTGTCCGGCAATGTAATGAAACTCGATTGAGCCGAGCGCCTTGTTCAGGTGTGCCCCGCGAATGTCCAGTGGCGACTGCTCGTGCCCTTTCGAGCAAGCCTGATATGCCGGGTCCAGCTTTCCCCAAACCAGCGGGCCGGTCTTGCCCTGGTAGCTCCAGGGAGCGGAAGTTTGCGCGCTGGCTATCGCGGCCACGCCCAGTGCAAAAACGGCAACTGCGGGAAAACGCATAAATATCTCCTCGCTTGAGAGACGAACAAAAGACAGATCATCGCCCGGAAGAATTCTATTTGATGGACGCAGCAGTAGGAAAAAGAAATGGGGCGCGTTCGCTGTGTGAGATCAAATTGAGTCAGGGGAGGTGACAACACATGGCGTATGTGTACCGCTGCACAGCATGACAAATGCTCCCGGAGGGAGCAGCGACAATAGCCCAGGGTGGAGCGTAGCGGAACCCTGGGATGGCTTACGGCTTGGGAACCGGTACGCCCCGGAGGGCCGATCGAACCGCCGCAAGGTGGTTGCGGTAGGATACGGTCAATATGCCACACACATATTGTTCCTCGCTGTTTCATTGCGTCTTTTCCACCAAGGAGCGCCGCAGAATGATTGCGCCGGAATTGCAAGCGCGGCTGTGGGCCTATATGGGAGGTATTGCGCGAGAGCATGAAATGAAGGCCCTTGCGGTAGGTGGGACGGACGACCACGTCCATATCCTTCTGTCGCTACCTTCGTCTTTGCCGGTTGCCAGGGCGATGCGGGAAATCAAGAGCGGATCTTCACGCTGGATGCACGAAACCTGCGAACTTCCGAGCTTTGAGTGGTAGGAAGGCTATGGGGCATTCTCTATTGGAAGGGCTCAGGTGGATACCACCTTGGCATACATAGCCGCACAGAGAGAACACCATCGGAAGCTCGATTTCCAGGCGGAGTATGTTGCCTTCCTGAAGAAGCATTGCATTGAATACGATCCACGTTACGTATGGGGCTGACTTTCGGCCGGCCCTACGGGACGGGACGAGCCTGACGGGAACGCCGACCAAGGGTTCCCGGGGTTGCGCTGCGCTCCACCCTGGGCTACTTTCACCTTCTCCCTATGGGAGAGGTGACGTGGAACATCCATTCTCACGCCGTGGACAAAAAATATGCCGTCCACAGTAAAATGGGGCCCATCGACCGATGGACCCCATTGTCATGACTGTGATTTGCGCAACCGCTTACTTGGCCGCGGCGACCAATCCGGCCTGCTCGGCCAGGGTAGCTGCCTTGTCGGTGGCTTCCCAGGTGAAGTCAGGATCGTTCCGGCCGAAGTGGCCGTAAGCGGCGGTCTTCTGGTAGATCGGCCGGCGCAGGTCCAGGCTCTCGATAATGCTCTTGGGCGTAAGCGTAAAGTTCTTCCGCACCAGCTCGGTCAGCTTGGTCTCGCTGATCTTGCCTGTGCCGAAGGTGTCAATCAGCACGCTCACCGGCTCCGCCACGCCGATGGCATAGGCCAACTGCACTTCTGCGCGCTCGGCCAGCCCCGCCGCCACAATGTTCTTGGCGATGTAACGGGCCATATACGCCGCTGAGCGATCGACCTTCGTCGGGTCCTTGCCGCTGAAGGCGCCGCCGCCGTGACGGCCCATGCCGCCGTAGGTGTCCACAATGATCTTGCGGCCGGTCAGGCCGGTGTCGCCCATCGGTCCGCCAATCACAAATCTTCCCGTCGGATTGATGTGGTACTTGGTGCGCTCGTCCAGCCACTTGGCCGGCAGCACGGCCTGGATCACATACTTGAGAATGTCGGCGTGCAATTCTTCGTTGGAGATGTTCTCGGAGTGCTGGCTACTGATGACCACGGCGTCGATGCGGGCGGGCTTGCCGTTCTCGTCGTACTCCACCGTAACCTGGCTCTTGCCGTCGGGGCGCAAATAGGGCAGCTTGCCGCTCTTGCGCACCGCCGTCAACTGGCGGCAGAGCTTGTGAGCCAGCGAGATGGGAGCCGGCATCAGTTCCGGGGTCTCGTTCGAGGCATAGCCGAACATCATGCCCTGGTCGCCGGCGCCGCCGGTGTCCACGCCCTGCGCAATGTCTCCGGACTGCTTGTTGATGGCCGAAATAACGGCGCAGGTGTTGGAGTCGAAACCATAGAGGGCGTTGTCGTAGCCGATCGAGGCAACAACGCCGCGCACCAGGCCCTGTAGATCGACGTAGGCTTTGGTGGTGATCTCACCGGCGACGACCACCAGGCCGGTAGCCGTGAGGGTCTCGGCGGCGACGCGGCTGTAGGGGTCCTGCTCCAGGCAGGCATCCAGAATGGCGTCGGAAATCTGGTCGGCTATCTTGTCCGGATGGCCTTCGGTAACGGATTCAGAGGTAAACAAGAAACGGTCGCTCAACTTCGGATTCCTCCTTCGGATTCCTCCCCTTAAAGGGGATTACAGTTGGTGGCCTGCCGCGGTGACTGTTTCACTCTGGATGAACCGGCACGGAGGACTTTGAACTTCCTCTTCTCGCGTCGGCCACTCTCCCGCATCAAGACACGCCCACACCGCCAAGCCTGCGCCTGGGATGCATAGTTCCATGGTAATCGCCCCTGGCAGCCGAGGGCAAAGACTTGCATTGAATGGGGAGCAGAACGCGCTCAAAGGGGCTGTACGCAAGGTGAACCGCAACAGGGGGTTCAGAGACCTGGGAAACCACGGATTCAATGGTACGAAACCATCCGGCCAGAGACCTGGTGCATGGGCAGCAGCGTAGACCACCAGCCGGCGCGCAGCCCATAGTAGCGCACGGCTAGGCAAGCGCCCGCGGCCACCACCAGGAACAGCAGGATCGCTCCAATCCAGCGCATGCGCCTCTCCGCCGCGTCGCGGCGCAGGATGCGAGCCTTGCCCACATTCGACGCAAACTCCAGCCAACTGCGGTCCTCGTCGATCCCCTGCCCGCTGGCAACAGAAGCCTTGAGAAACCGCTCCGTCCAGTCGCGCTGGTTCAGTCCGACGGCGCCCGCGTAGCCGCGCACAATTCCCTTGCTCAAAATCCCGCCAGGAAGCAGAGCGAACTTCTCCTGCTCCAGCGCCTCAAGGTGCTGGCGGCTGATCTTGGTCACCGCCGTAATGTCTTCCAGCGCTATGCCGCGAGACAACCGCTCCATGCGCAGGTCTTTTCCAAAACTGCCCATTGATTACCAGAAAACGGTCCCAGTACCCCGTGAGATTTACCCCTTCACAATAAACCTGGCTGTGGCCCTGGTCAAACCTGGCGGCAGCTTCGGTTAAAGAAAACTCATCACTTTTTCCCTTTATTTTGAGGGCGTTGCGGACCTCCCCGGACAGAATGAGTAGGAACCGGCCATTCCCCCCATCGCCGGGCGCTCCATCCCACCTTCGGCCGCGCTCAGGCCAAGCCCTTGCCCCGTTCCTGTTTCTGCGGAAGGGGTGGCGATTGACCTGCACTTGTCTATCCGGCCCCGCCAGCCCTGGGCTGTTACCCTGAAAGTGAGGGTTTTTCAAGCAAATTGCTGCCTCACGGAGCCATCGCCCGGAATGAATAAGCTCATCTTTGCCAATCTGCTGCACCGCCCAGTCCGCTCCATCATCAGCGTGCTGGCGGTGGCCATTGAAGTGGTCATGATCCTGTCGATCGTGGGCATCTTCATGGGCATGTTGAATGACTCGAAGCAGCGCACCAACGGTATTGGCGCGGATTTGGTTGTGCGTCCTTCCAATACCAGCTTCCTGACCGGCGTCAGCGGCGCGCCGATGCCCGCCAAAACCGCCGCCGTCTTCCGCCGCATGCCCCACGTGGCCGTGGCCTCGCCGGTGATCACCAGCTTTTCCATGGCCGGCTCGGTGGAGATTCTCTATGGCATCGATTACCCCAGCTACAACGCGCTGAAGCCCTTTACATGGGTCGCGGGCGGACCGTTCCAGGGGCCCTACGACGTGATTGTCGACGATGTTTTTACGCGCACCGGCAAGGGCCACCACATGGGAGAAACAATCGAGATCCTCAACCACCCGTTCCGCATCTGCGGCGTGGTGGAGAGCGGCAAGGGCGGGCGCAAAATGGTGCCCATCGAGACGCTGGGCGCGCTGACCGGCTCCGACGACAAGGCTTCCGTCATCTACCTGAAGAGCGACAAGGCGGCCAATGAGGATGCGATCCGGCAGGAGATCGCCGCCACCAGGGGGCTTGAGGGCTACCACGTGCAGACCATGGACGACCTGCTCTCGCAATACACCCCGTCGAAGTTTCCGGGCTTCGATATGGCGTTGAACGTGGTCATCACGATTGCCGTCATCGTGGGCTTTTTGGTGATCTTTCAAACCATGTACACGGCAGTGCTGGAGCGGACGCGCGAGATCGGGATTCTCAAGTCGATGGGCGCTTCCAAGCCGGCCATCGTCGGCATGGTGCTGCGCGAGTGCTCGGTGCTGGCCGTTGCCGGTGTGCTGGTGGGCATCGCGGCCACCTATGGCGTCCGGACGCTGCTGAGCGTGAGGTTCCCCTCTTTCAGCTTCGAGCTGACCGCGGCCTGGATCGCCAGGGGAGCGGCCATCGCTTTTGCCGGAGCCGTCTGCGGCGCCCTCTACCCAGCATGGATAGCCTCTCGCAAGGACCCCATCGACGCTTTGGCCTACGAGTAGAATTTGTTCCACGAGCCGGGGCGAATGCCCTAGGCCACATCCTTCCGCTTTTTCCCTGGCGTA
Source organism: uncultured Occallatibacter sp. (assembly GCA_964420185.1). GTDB lineage: Bacteria > Acidobacteriota > Terriglobia > Terriglobales > Acidobacteriaceae > Telmatobacter. The sequence continues at coordinate 20,162 of CAYQSI010000031.1, forward strand.
AGGAACGAAAACCACACTCCGCCCCGTTCATCAGGAGCGGAGTGTGGCGCTTAGCCGCTGTTGCCGTCGTACACTGAAAACGTCTCAACAGGATTCCCCATGAAGAAGCTAGCCATCGGCCTCTACGCCGCCATTACCGTCGCCCTCATGGTCTGGGGCTTTTACCAGGCCATCTACGTCGCTCCCGACGAACAGACCATGCACGAAGTGCAGCGCATCTTCTACTACCACGTGCCCTCGGCCATGATCGCCTTCCTCTTCTTCGCCATCAGCCTGGCCGGATCCATCGGCTATCTCGCCTTCCGCCGCAATCGCCAGAACTGGGCGCAGGCCGCTGACGCCTGGGCGCTGGCCGGCGCCGAGGTGGGCGTCGTCTTCTGTACCGTGGTCCTCATCACCGGGCCGCTCTGGGGACGCCGCGCCTGGGGTATCTGGTGGACCTGGGACGCCCGGCTCACCACCACCCTCGTCCTTTGGCTCATCTACGTCAGCTACCTGCTGTTGCGCCGCTTTGCCGCCGGCCCTCAAGTCCAGACGCTGGCCGCCGTCCTCGGCATCTTCGGCGCCCTCGACGTGCCCATCGTCTATATGTCCAACCGCTGGTGGCGCACCCAGCACCCCGCGCCCGTCTTCGGCGGCGGCCAGGACTCCGGCATCACAGACCCCGCAATGCTCCACGCCTTCGCCTGGAACATCCTCGCCTGGCTGGCCTGGGGCCTGCTCATCCTCGCCCTGCGCTACCACGTCGAGCGTCAGCATCAGAAATTCGCCGCCCAGGAAGCACAGAAAGCCCTGAACGCCTAAGAGCCACTGCAAAACGATAAAAGCGAGGGAAAATAATGGACCCAAGAGCGATTCTCGACCACCAGTTCACCGTCGCCGCCTACGCCATCACCTGGACCATCCAACTGGCCTACCTGGCCTGGCTCGGTCTGCGCTGGCGCGCGCAAAAGCGCGCTGCCGCCCGCTCGGCTCGCAACTCCCGCTGAATCATCTCCCCTTCCCCGCCCCGGTAACAGGCCCTGGGTCTCTGACCGCTTGAAGTTGTACCAAGACTGGGTTTCCCAGGTCTCGATTTTGAGACCTGGGAAACCACGGATTCAATGGTACGAAACCACGCGGTCAGAGACCTGTTGTCTGAACTGCTGACCCACTGACGCGTCGGCTCGCTGACTCGCTGCCCCCCCGTTTCTCCCCTGCATTTCATCGGTAGGTGAAGGCCGGAACGCCTGTTTCCGGTCAGGAATCTTTTTTGTGCTTAAGATTTTTCTAATTTTGCCGACGATTCAGTTGGAAGCCAATGTGCAGGGATGGAAGCAACAACTCACCCCCTGCTAGCTTGGGCCTTTTCTGGAAGAGCCGGGACGCGGGACGTAGCCATACAAACCCTGCCCGGCAAACCGGGAGAACGGAACCGCCGATGCCTGCCGATTTCGGCGAAATCGCCGCCTACCACCGCCAGGAAGCCGCCCGGCATTACGCACTCGCGCAGGCCGCGCGCGACCGCGAATGTTACGGTGAAGCCGAGTACCAGACCGGGCTGGCTGCGCGTTGGGACCAAGCTGCGCGGGAGCAGAGGATCGAGATGCGGCGGGACCCCGTTCGACCTATAGCAAATCACAGGCCAAACCGCCGGCCCCCGGAACCGCAACACACTCGATCTGCCGCCGCCTGCCTGTTGGCCGTTCTGCGCGGCGTCCAACGCATCGCTGCGGCGATCCGCCAATCCCTGGCCAAGCTGAATGTTTCCCGCCACGGCTTGACGCTCCGCTGATCGCGGCCAAAGCCCCCGCCAAAATTGCTGAGACCCGGGCCTTTGCCGCTCTTCCAGCACTTGAAGAAAATCTAACCCTGGAACTGGTTGCACAAATCGGCTTTGTGTCAGGACACGACTGAACAGGCTGGGGAAAAACTCGTCGTTTTGAAAGGGCATGACTTCAGTCGTGCCGAAAAGTGCCGGAAAACAGAGGGCTTTACAGCCTGCGGAAAAACTCATGCCGGAGGGAGGCGGGGGTTTCAACCCCCGCATAAAGCCAATAGAATCAACGCCGGCTTTAGCCACGGAGGGGCACTTTCCGCCAATTTCGCCCCAAATCCCGAGTTTTTCCGCAGCCTGTTTAGCCCCCTGAGGGCATTCCTCGCCGGCTCAAGGGCGTTTATGCAACCAGTTCTAGTCCTACGGCAGCTTAAAGGACTTCACGGCAATAGCGTTGGGCGCGCGACCGGCGGGAAGCAGGGTAAACAGTGAGCGCGAGGCAGTGCGAACCACGGCTACATCGCCCGAACGGGCATCGACGACAAAAAGCAACAGGCCGGAGTTGGAAAACGCCATTGCCGAGGAGCCGTCGCCTACGTGGATTGAGCCGATGCGCTTGCCTTCGTCGATCGCGTAGACGGTCACGTACTGGGAGTGGAAGTTGGCCACATAGAGCAAGGAGTTGTCCGCCGAGACCAGGCCGCGAACGGGATTGTCTCCGATGACGGTTGCGCCGCTGACGTCGTCGGTATTGGTAATGATTTCAGAGATGGAGTCGGAGAGCGAGTTCAGGGCGAACACTTCGCCGCCATCGGGCTTGAGAGCCAACTGCAACGGTGCCTGGCCCACGTCGAGCAGGGCTTCCAAACGGTCGGGCTGAGCGGGGATGAACTGGCCGTGGCCGGGTTGAGCCGGATGGGCTTCGGAGTGAGCCAGGGCGATGGCCATGATCTGGTGGCCGGCTGAGCAGGCCACAAAAGCTTTCGAGGAATCAGGAACGATCACGGCGTCCGATGCGCCGGGGCAGCCCTCGAAGGCCTGGCGAACGCGACGGGTAGCGAGATCGATGAGGCTGACCGAGTTGGCCCTGCGGTTGGCGACGACCAGCGTCTTGCCGTCCGGGGAGAGGCGGGCTGTGGCCGGTTCCTCGCCGGCGCCGATGGCCGCGATTTCGCGGCGCGCCTTCAGATCCAGAACGGAGATGGTATTGGAGCCGGAGTTGGCCACGTAAGCCAGCTCGCCCTTGGGATCGATCTCGATGGAGACCGGCTGGCGATGAACATTGATCGTGGCTGCAACGGTATTGTTTTCCGCGTTGATCACCGAGATCGAACCCTGACCCTCCGCGGAGCCGGAGTTCACCACGTAAACTTCGTTGCGTGTGGGGCTGGCAGCCACGGCTACAGGCTTCTGTCCGACCGCAATCTCACGATCGAGACGGACATTCACCACGTCGAAAACACTCACCGTGCCGCTGTCGCCATTGGTGACGTAAGCGTATTCGCGATAGTTGGCCGGGTACTGCGGGAAGTCGTGGGAGCGGCAGCCGGTGAGGGCAAGGGCCAGCAGCGTGAATATCATGAGGCGGACTGGCGGCATCTTCGACAGGTTCATGGAATGAGTCCAGCGTTCTAACATAGCCCGAATGGTCTTGCCCGACGGGGTGGTCATGCGTTCACGCATCACGCGGCTTCGATGTGGATGCCGCGAGGCAGCTTGCGGCCGACGACCGGAGCGATCTGTTCCAGTTCGTTCATCATGCTGGTGAACTGGCCGGGATAGATGGATTGGGGGCCGTCGGAGAGAGCTTTTTCCGGGTGGTCGTGGACCTCGACAAGGATGCCGTCGGCGCCCGAGGCCACTGCGGCCCGCGCCATGGGCAGCACGCTGTCGCGCTTGCCGGTGCCGTGGCTGGGATCGACCAGGATAGGCAGGTGGCTGACGCGCCGGACGGCGGGGATGATGCTCAGGTCCAGGGTGTTGCGGGTGTGGTCGGTAAAGGTGCGCACGCCGCGCTCGCAGAGGATAACTTCATAGTTGCCCTCGCTCATCACGTATTCGGCCGACATCAAAAACTCTTCCAGGGTAGCCGAGAGGCCGCGCTTAAGCAGCACCGGCTTGCGCAGTTGGCCGGCGCGCTTGAGTAGCGAGAAATTCTGCATATTGCGGGCGCCGATCTGCACCACGTCGGCCCATTCGGCCACCAGATCCAGGCTCTCGTTGTCAATGGCTTCGGTGACAATGCGCAACCCGAAGCGGTCGCGGACCTCGGCCATGATGCGCAGCGCTTCCAGCCCGAGGCCCTGAAATGCGTAAGGCGATGTGCGGGGCTTGTACGCGCCGCCGCGGAAGAACTGCGCGCCCGAGGCGGCCACATGCTCCGCAATGGCGAAGGCCTGCTCGCGGCTTTCAATGGAGCAGGGCCCGGCGATGATGGCCAAATTGCCGCTGCCGATGCTGGCATCGGTTCCCGCGAACCGGATGACGGTGTTTTCCTGCTTCACGTCCCGGCTGGCCAGCTTGTAGGGCTTGGAAACACGGATTACTTCGGCGACGCCGGAGAGTTCTTCGAGGTTGCCGCGGTCCACTTCTCCCTGGTTGCCGGTGATGCCAATGGCGGTGCGCTGGGCTCCGGGAAGTGGATGAGCACGGAAGCCCAACTGCTCAATATGTTCGCAGACCGCCTGGATTTCCTCCTGCGTTGCCTGCGCCTTCATGACAACCAACATGACTGGACCCCTCGAATCCTCAGTCTAACGGCTGCGACGGCGAAGGGCAATTGCCTTGAGGACTCAGGCTGTGCCGATGGCGATTGAGTTGCAGCGCGGTCAGGATCGCAGCCTGCCAGCAGTTGGGGAAGCCGAGGCCCGCAACCAGTGTAAGAATCGGCGCCTGAGCCGCCGTGCTCACCGCTGAGCTTTATAGCGCAGAATCCAGTCCTCCTGCTCCTGCGTTTGGGGTACCAGGGTGCCGCGGGCCGCTTGGATGGCCACCAGCGCCGCATCAGGTTTCCATCCCAGGTGAATCAGCGCGCATGCCGCCGTGACGGTAGACCGGCCGATGCTGCCGCGGCAATGCACGCCAACCGCTTCCCCGGCGCGAAGGCGATCCGCCAGCCCGGCCACAAATCTGCGGAAGGAAGCCGTGTCCGGCGGAAGATGCGTGTCTGGAATTGGGTAAGAGAGACAATTCAATCCAATACGCACGGCTGCGGGGCCTTCGTCCGCCAGCTCAAGCAAGACGGCTTCCTTTTCTTCCAGCAGCGAAACCAGGGTATGAATTCCATTCTGTTGGATGCGGAGCAGTTCGTTCTCAAGCCTCTTGCCTCCGCGCGGGCAAAGAACAATTGCCAGCCGGACGGGCGGATTGCCTTTAATCCAGAAAACACCGTTCATGACTCTCAGACTCTCACAAACCTTTCGATGCGGGCTCTGACGCTGGGGATGCCGAGGCCGAGCGCGGCGCCGCCTTCGATCAGCGGAATCAGCTTGTCCAAATCCAGACCGGATTGGGCGCCGGTGAGGGCAATGCGGACGCGGGGAATCGGAGTGGTCACATCAGTTCTGATGATAGACGGTGAGCAGGAACTGACCTGGACAAAGCTGATTGACGGTAAAAGTAAAGAATGTTATCTTTACTTCAAAGAATTGAGGTAAAGATGTCGCCATCCAGCACTATCAGCAGCAAGGGGCAGGTGACCGTTCCGATCGAGGTTCGCCACCGGCTCGGCCTCAGAGAGGGGGATCGCGTGGAGTTTGTCTTCGACGAAGGCCGCACTTTCCTGCGCCCCGCGCGAGCGGCGAAGAACCCTTTTGCGGCCTTTGTAGGCGTCCTGCCAGCCTTCTCGACAAAGGAAGAGATCAATGCCTGGATTCGCGATCTTCGGGATGACGATCCTGGGCAAGGCCAGCCGCACGAAGAGGGCGAACAGTGAGAACGGCGATCGATACGAATGTCATTTCGGCGATTTGGTCTGGGGAATCGTCGGTGCCAAAACTCTTGGCTCAACTGGAGACGGCATCGACGGAGGGAGCGCTGCTCATCTCGCCGTTTGTGTTTGCCGAACTGCATGCTTACCCCGGCGCAACCGCCGAGTATGTCCGCGGATTTCTCGATCAGACCGGGGTTGTAGTCGATTACCGGCTGGAAGAACAGGTCTGGACCGAGACGGGGCTTCGCTTTGCGCGGTATGCGGCGCGACGCAGACAATCTACCGGGAAAAGTCCGCGTCGGCTACTGGCCGATTTTCTGATTGGCGCTCATGCGCTGGTACAGGCAGATCGGCTGTTGACGCTCGACCCAACCCGCTACACCCAGGATTTCCCGGAAGTGCGGCTTTTGTAGGAGCTTGGGCAGCAATGCCTTCGAGGTACACTCCAGAGTCTACGAGAAATGCTCCCATCCGTGCGCTTCGAGAGGTTGGGGTCCCTGCGGCGTAAGCAGCATCATGGTGGACTGGCCTGGGCGGGGTTTTGTGACGCGGCCGATTCTTGTGATGTTGACACCCGCGATGGAACGGGGAACGCGGGCTGAAGGCGGAGCGGTGAAGAGCAACTCGTAGTCTTCGCCACCGTGAAGGGCCTGATCGAGGGTCGCTGCCGCGTGGGTGGGCACCAGAGCTGCATCCACCTCGGCAGCCACGCCGGATTCCTTGCAGAGATGCGCCAGGTCAGTAGAGAGGCCGTCGCTCAGGTCGAGGGCGGCTGAGGCCAGGCCGTGGCGTTGCAGCCAGAGCCCCTGCTTGACGCGCGGCTGAGGATAGAGGTGCGCGGCGAGCTGCACTTCCAGCTTCCTGGGAATGCGTGGAGGGTTGGAGCGGCCGGGTTGGGCTTCAGCCAGTTCGCCAAGGCGGGCCAAACCGGCAGCGGCTCCTCCCAGAGCGCCAGTGACGTAAAGCAAATCGCCGGGACGGGCGCCGGAACGGAGCAGAGCCCGCCCTCGCGGAACAGCGCCCACCAGGACGATGTCGGCCACGGCCAGGGGAGATTCGGCCAGGTCGCCGCCGGCGAGCGGCGTGTTGTGGGCCTCGGCCAGGGCCAGTAAGCCGTCGAGAAAGCGCTGGACCCAGGAACTGGATCCGGCCCCACGGCGGCCAGTTTCCGTGGTCAGCGAGCGCGGTAAGCCCAACGAAAGAAAGGCAGCTACGGGACGTGCGCCCATGGCGGCCAGATCGCTCAAACCGCGCGCCAACGCCCGATGGCCGACGGCTTCAGGCTGATGCCAGTCGAGCCGGAAGTGGCGGCCGGCGATCGACAAATCTGTCGTCACGGCCAGTACCTCGTCCCTGCGCGGAGCCAGGAGGGCACAGTCGTCGCCGATGCCCAGGCTCAGGCCGCCGTTCTGGCCGCGGCTGGCTGCGCGTGCTGCCCGCTGGCGAATCTCGCTGAGCAAAGCGAGTTCGCCTTGTCCGCCGCTGGTTCCAAAATGGGTCTGATTCATCCGCACCTCATGAGAATAGGGTAAACCGTTGAGATTTTTCCGGTTGAGTTTCATAATGGGCCACTTTTGCACCGATTCTGCATCAAGGAGGCCCCTTTCCCTGCATCAAATTGATTGACCTGGCAAGGGGCGCTTTGTTAACCTTGACAAACGTTTAAGAAACGTATGCCCGTAAGGGTACTTTCGTTGTTTTGGGAGCCGGACGGCTCCGCTGCCTTGGGCTTTTTATTGAGTACACGGCGAATTGCGGCCCTGCGGGTTGCAGGGATGAAAGGCGAAAATGCTGCGCAAACGCTATTACATTTTATTTGTGGCCAGAGATGACGACGGCCGGATTCGCAAGATTCCCATGCCGCTCCAATATGTTTATGGATTTGTGGCCGCCGCCCTGATTGGTACGTTCACCATCGTGGGACTGGCCGGTTCTTACACCCGTATGCTGCTCAAAACCCAGAGCTACAACCAGCTTCGCCAGGATAAAGAAAATCTGAGCAAGAACTACAAGCAGATGGCGCAGATTGCCCATGACCGCAATGTGCAGGTAGCCTCTCTGGGAGCCTTGGCAAATGAAGTGACCGCGATCTACGGACTGCGGCAGAACAGGCTGGCCAAGCCAGCGGCTGCCGCAAGCGCCGCGGCTGAGGCTACGCCCGCCAGCATGGCACTGACCGACGACCCGGATCAGCAGCAGGTGAAGCTCTCCATCGACCAGTTTTATACGCTGCGCACGCAGGCCATGTCGGGCCGGGTTGCCCGCGCCCTGGAGGGCGGCCTGACGTCCGGCTTTGCCGGCGACTGGACGGTCCTGGCCGACGCTCCTTCGCTCTGGCCTCTGGAGGGCCGCGTGGGATCCGGCTTCGGTTCGCGCCAGGACCCGATCAACGGCGAAGGCGCTTTCCATTCCGGCATCGACATTGAAGCGCCCTACGGGTCGCCTGTCCGCGCCGCAGCCGACGGCGAAGTCACCGGAACCACAATGGGTGCCGGATATGGCCGCCAGATCGTACTCAGCCATGGCCACGATTTGGTCACTCTCTACGGACATCTTTCCGCGATGGCGGTTGTGCCCGGCCAGCATGTGATGCGCGGTCAGGTGATCGGCTACGTGGGCCAGTCGGGCCGCGCCACCGGTCCGCACCTGCACTATGAGGTGCGCGTCCATAATGTTCCGGTTAATCCGCACAAGTATCTGCGCATGACCTACGGGCAGATGGCCTTCAACGACCCCGGCGATGCCGCCCCGCATACAAAGTAACGCATCCCCTCACAACAGATTCAGGATCGGCTCCCCATTGTGCGGGAGCCGATCCTGTTTTTAGAGCATTTTGCCTGTTGGTATAGAGTTGATCTCCTGCTTGGCTCAAGCTTGCCGGTCGCTGCAAGAACAGGTAGCACCGGCAACAGGTAGCACGGCAACAGGTAGCGCCGGCCTCCTGGCCGGCTGTTGCGTGGACCTCCCGGTCCACGCTGTACTCTACACCAACAGGAAAAACGCTCGAGGCCTGCCCGATCATTGGCCTTGCGTGAAAAGAAGGATTGCTACTTGGACGCGCCGGGGCTGGGAGAAGCATCCGGCGCGGAGTTTTCGCTGGCGCCTGAACCGCTGAACACGGAAGGCGAGAGCGTGGCCGTAACCACCACCCGGTCGTGCTTCTGAGTAATCTCTGCGGTCCTTAGCAGCTCTTTCAGGCCGTTGTTGGCGGCGTTGTCGGCCAAGGGGGCGGTAACGCCGCGAACCATGATCAGCAGCAGGTTGAGCGCGTCAGTCTGGCTGGCGGCTTTGCCGATGCTGGGGGCGATCTCCATCACTTTGATATTCAGCGAGCCCCCCAGCGACAACGCCGGCGTAATACTGGCGATGATAGTCGAGTCGGCCTCCAGCGGCAGCGAGAATCCGAGGATTTTGATCGCCCCGCCGCGTTCGTCGGCGAGAGGCAATCCGATCTGGCCCACGCCCCAGGCCAGCGAGAGCAGCGGCACCTCGTGGTAGTGGTGCCTCAGCAGCGTGGAGCCGGCAAACGGCCAGGCTGCGGTCGAGTGCCGGTCGAGAATCGAGTGAATCTGCTCCGGGGTGGGAGTGTTGGAGACGGCCACCATGTCGTAGCCAATCTGCGCCACCCTCACGGTGCGCCCCTCGGAGGGAATCGAGTAGATGGTGTGGCCGGCGTAGGACTCGCGGCTCGTGGCGTGGGCGTCGAGCCAGGCGTTGAACTTCTTGCCGGTGATCTTGCCCACCAGCACCATCGAATACGCCACCGGCCCGTTCGGCCCGCTGGGGTCCGTCATGCGGTGCAGCGCGATGGCCGCCTCGTCCACGTCGCGCTCCGGATCGATCCCAATCGCGTTAATGAACTGCTGGTACTCCGGCACATGTTGGGGCGGCTTCAAATCCTTGTGGAAAAAGGTGCGCACCGGATTGAGGTTGATGTAGAGAATACCGTCGGACTCGGGCAGCAGGCGCGCGGCCTCCGGCGGTGCTTTCGAGCGCAGGAAGACTGCCACGGCCAGAACCAGCAGGACCGAGGCCACAATCCAGAGCGTTCTGCGTGTGCGTCTGTTCATGAGAGCCGTCAGAAATACCCTATCATTCCCAGCGGAGTTGTAGATATTCCCGCTGACGTACTACGTTGCTACTTCCTCGGCCAGATTCTTTACCGCCCAACAACCAGCACAACAAAGCTGCCGGGCACAATGGCAGGCCGGGGGCGCGGATTCTCCGGTGTAGGCGCGGGCCGCGGGCCAAACTCGGCGGTGACGAGATAGATGCGGTCGGCGGCGGAGTCGTAGGCCATGGTGCGCGCGCCGCGCTGGGTGGCCAGCTCCTCGATGGCCGGATAGCCGGGAGCTTTGGCGTCGATAACAGTGAGCGTGCCGCTGCCGCCATTGGAAGAAAAGACCAGCTTGTGCTTAGCGTCCCAACCGGCAGCGTCGGGGCCATCGCCGATGGCCGGATTGGCCAGCACCTTGCCGCTCTTCGCGTCGGTCACAGCCATCTTCTTGCCGTCGCACACACTGAAGAGCAGTCCCCCAACGACATCGAAGGCCAGACCGGAGGGCGATTCGCATCCCGTGAGCGCCCACTCGGCGGTGAGCTTGCGGGCGTGTGCATCGAGACGGACAATCTCGTTCTTGTCTTCAATGTTGTTGTAGATGGTTCCCTGGCCATCGACGGCGGCGAACTCCGGTTTGCCGGGCAGAGGAATGGTGGCAACAACCTTGCGCGTTGCGGCGTCGATCACTGTGGCATCTTTGCTGCGGCCGTTGAAGGCCCAGACAGTCTCGGTGGACGGCTCGAAGACAATGGCGTCAGGATTGGTTCCCGCAGGAATCGTGGCCACGACAGCCAGCGTGGCGCGGTCGAAGACGACCACCGCGTTGCCTCCGCCGTCGGAGATATAGCCGAATTTGCCAGCGTCATCGAGGGCGATGCCGTGTGTGCCATGAAGCCCGGCGATGCTGCCAACCAGCTTGCCGGTCCGCGTGTCGGCCACATCGACGCGCGCGCCGCGGGTCAGATAAAGCCGGTGGGCCGGAGGATCGGCGAGCAGGTAATCCCACCCACCCTCGCCGCCCAGCTTCCAATGGTCAAGGATTTTATACGGCTGCTGGGGCTGCTGCGCGGCAAGATAGGCCGGGGCAACAAGCATGCCGCAGAGCGTGACTGCTGCAAGAAGAACTGAACTCAGAAGGCGGAAAGTGCGTTGCACGGGCATGAAAAGGCTCCTGGGACGACGCGGCAAGAATACCACCTCCCGGTTGTGGCGGATTCTGCCCGGCCGATCAACCCGGCCCCAATACATTACCCTCATAGATGCGGCCCCAAAACGGCTTCGAGGACTTCAAATTGCGCATTGTTCTCTCGAATATCGGCACCTACGGCGACACCAATCCTCTGATCGCCCTTGCATTGGAACTGAAGCGGCGCGGACACGTGCCGGTGATGGCGCTTCCAGCGGTCTATGAGCCGAAGATCCGGCCGCTGGGATTGGAATTCCACGCCATCCGGCCGGACATCGACCCCACCAACACCATCCTGGTGGAGATGGTCTATGACATCAAGAACGGCACGGAGCATGGGCTGAGGGACTTTCTCTTTCCCGTGCTGCGCCAGACTTACGACGATCTGCTCGATGCGGCCACCAAGCCGGAGCGCGCCGATCTGCTGCTGCTGGGCGAACTGAACTATGCCGGGCCCGTGGTGGCCGAGGTGACCGGAATTCCCTGGGCCAGCTACGTGTTGGCGCCTCTCTCGTTTTTCTCCGCCTTTGACCCGCCCGCGCTCCCCGGTTACCCGTGGCTGGCGCGGGCCGACGAGGTGGTTCCGGGTTTCGGAAGGGTCATCAAGCGGGTCTCGCGCTTTGTGAGCCGCAAGTGGCCTGAGCCCATCTACGAACTGCGTCGCGAACTGGGCTTGCCCAGGGGCGCGAATCCGCTTTTCGACGCCAAGCACTCGCCAAACCTGGTGCTGGCCTTGTTTTCCCGCGCGCTGGGAGTGGAGCAAAAGGACTGGCCCGCGCACACGCTGATTACCGGCTTCTGCTACTACGACGCGGACGCTGGCAATCAGGCGCTGCCCGATAATCTGGAAGCGTTTCTCGCCGCTGGCCCGCCTCCGGTGGTCTTCACCTTGGGGTCGGCAGCGGTACTGGCTGCGGGAGACTTCTATGAGGTTTCAGCGCAGGCTGCCATCAAGCTGGGAATTCGTGCGGTGCTCTTAATTGGAACCGACCCGCGCAACCGGCTCACGACCCCGCTTCCGGAGTCCGTCTGCGTAGCTGAGTACGCGCCCTACTCTGAACTCTTCAACCGCTCGGCGCTGGTGGTGCACCAGGGCGGTGTAGGGACGACGGCGCAATGCCTGCGTGCGGGCAAGCCAATGCTCATCATGCCCTTCTCGCACGACCAGCCAGACAATGCCCGGCGAATGATGCGGCTGAAGGTGGCGCGGGTGATCGAGCGCGGCAACTACAAGCCGACGCGTGTGGCGAGGCGTCTGCGGGCGATGCTGGCCGAACCGCTGCTTGCCCAGCGCGCCAAAACCGTGGCCCAGCAGCTCAGCAAAGAAACCGGCGTGCGCACAGCCTGCGATGCGTTGGAAGAGTTATATCGGAGCAGCCGCAAAAATCTGCCAACTCGCTAACTCGCTATCCTTGCGAAGCAAGGGCTGACTTGCTGCATTCGTATTGATCTTGTTTCAAAAGCCACTTTGTGTCAGGGCACGACTTCAGTCGTGCCGCAAGTCCCGCAAAATCAACGGGCCTTTAGGCCCTGAGGGATGTTTTTCGGGAGTTTGGAACAAATCCAGGCCTTTTTCCGCAGCCTGTTTATTCCCTGAGGAATTACAGACAGACATTTCTGAGTTAGTTACGGCCAAATGTGAACGGGCCCGATTGCCGCAAAAAGCTCCGTGCCCCATCCTTTCGCCTTCTTTCTGGAGAAAGGATGGGAACCCGCGAATCTCAACCGGTCTTGTTCATGAGCAGGCGCGGAGGATCCGCTCTGCTCCTACGCCGTCGGCCGCCAGCGCAGAATCGGCTTGCGAGCCGCCTGCACTTCATCGAGGCGCGAAACGCGGGTCGAGTGCGGCGCGGTCTTCACCAGCTCCGGGGTTTCGTCCACTTCGTGGGCAATGGCGCGCATGGCTTCAATGAACAGGTCCAGTTCCTCCAGCGATTCGCTCTCGGTGGGTTCAATCATCAGTGCGCTATGGACGATCATTGGGAAGCTGACCGTGTAGGGATGGAAACCGTAGTCGATCAGCCGTTTGGCGATGTCGCCGGTCTTCACGCCTTTGGCCGCCTGGCGCTTGTCACTGAAAACCACCTCGTGCATCGACGCGGTCTTGTAGGGCAACTCGTAGAGGTCTTCGAGTTTGGCGCGGATGTAGTTGGCGTTGAGCACGGCGTCTTCCGTGGTCTGGCGCAGGCCGTCGGGACCGTTGGCCAGGATGTAAGCCAGGGCGCGGATGAAGATGCCCACGTTGCCGTAGAAGGCGCGAACCCGGCCCAGCGACTGCGGCCGGTCATAATTCCAGTGCTTCGTACCGTCCTTGTCCTGGACGAGGACCGGAACAGGCAAAAACGGCTCCAGAAACGCCTTGCAAGCCACCGGGCCTGAGCCGGGACCGCCTCCGCCGTGAGGCGTCGAGAAGGTCTTGTGCAGGTTCAGGTGCATCACGTCCACGCCGAAGTCGCCTGGCCGCGCCTTACCCACCAGGGCGTTCATGTTGGCGCCGTCCATGTAAAGCAGCGCGCCCTTGGCGTGGAGGATTTCGGCGATCTTTTCGATCTGGCTCTCAAAAACTCCAATCGTCGAGGGATTGGTCAGCATCAGCGCGGCGGTCTCTTCATCCACTTGCCGCGCGAGCGCTTCCAGGTCGATGCCGCCCTCGGCGTTCGACTTGAGGCTTTCCACCGTGTAGCCGCAGATGGCCGCGGAAGCTGGGTTGGTCCCGTGCGCCGAGTCGGGAATGAGGATCTTCTTGCGCGCGTTGCCCTGCGACTCGTGCCATGCGCGGACGAGCAAAATTCCAGTAAATTCCCCGTGCGCGCCGGCAGCCGGCTGAAGGGTAATCGCGTCCATGCCGGTGATTTCGATCAGGCAGCGCTGCAGCAGGTCGATGACTTCCAGTGAGCCTTGCGCCAGAGAGTCCGGGCGGTAAGGATGCGCCTCCGCGAGCCCCTCAATGCGGGCCACCAGTTCGTTCACTCTCGGGTTGTACTTCATGGTGCAGGAGCCCAGCGGGTACATTCCCAAATCGATGGCGTAGTTCCACGTCGAGAGCCGCGTGAAGTGGCGGATAATCTCAATCTCGCTCAGTTCGGGCAGCTCGCCAGGCGTAGTGCGATGGGCCGCGCCCAGCAGGGCGGCCGCGTCAACTGCGGGCACATCCAGCGGGGGCAGCTTGTAGGCGCGCTTGCCGGGCGAGGACTTCTCGAAGAGCAGCGCCTCGTTCTGTGTTGGGTGGGGACGGACTTTCGTGATGGTGCTTCCTGTCGAAACTTCAGATGTTCCCATTTTTCATGCCTCGCTGCAAACTCTTTGAGCCTATTCAGGCTAACTTCCCTTGATCGAATCTCGTTGCTTCCCGGCGCCTGAATAGCGCCTTTCGTTCACATACCACACACACCGCGCCCAAACATATCCCGCTAAAGGACAAGCGATCAGCGTGCTTACCACAAGGGGCCAACTCAGTTGTCTGTGCCGCGCAAGCACATTCGTGATCGTGGTCAGGACAAACATGATGCCGCCCCACTTCAGCACTCCCCGGTACAGAATGAACGATCGCCTGCCATACTTCCGCTTCTTCTCCCATTTCAGGCGTTGCCTGTTGAACACCGCGGATCTGAAGCTCTCGAACATCTGCTCATCTCCATTCGCGAATGCAAAACCAGACCATGCCCACCACGATCACTTCACCGCTGCCCTTACCTGCCTGCCAGCGCGTTGGCCGCTGCGTCGATCTGCGCGCGAGTAACAACTTCGGTGGCGCACCACAGCGTGCAATGGCTCAGTTCGGGATACCAGCGGCTCAAGTCGATGCCGCCGACAATCTTTGCATCCAGAAGGCGCTGGCTCCATTGCGCTGGAGCCTCCTCGGTTTGCAGCACAAACTCGTTGAAGCGCGGCGCGCCGCTGAACAGCAGCTTCGCTCCGGGCTGGGCAGAAAGAGTTTTTGCTGCGTAATCCGTCTTGGCCAGGTTGTGCTCGGCCAGTTCGCGGATTCCCTCTTTGCCGTAGACGCTCAGGAAGATAGTGGCCATCAGCGCGACCAGAGCCTGATTCGTGCAGATGTTCGAGGTAGCCTTTTCCCGCCGGATGTGCTGCTCGCGGGTTGAAAGCGTGAGAACGAAGCCGCGATAACCGGAGCCATCGACGGTTTGCCCCACGAGGCGTCCGGGCATCTGGCGGACGAACTGCTCCTTGGCCGCCAAAACCCCGCAGAACGGGCCGCCGTAGCTCAGCGCGACGCCGAAAGATTGCGCCTCCATGCTGACGATATCCGCCTCAACCGGCGGACGGACAACACCCAGCGAGACCGCTTCGGCGATTGACACGATGAGCAGTGCGCCTTTGGCGTGGACGAGCTCCGCGATGGCCGGAATGTCCTCAATGGTGCCGAAAAAGTTCGGGCTTTGCACCAGAACGGCAGCGGTTTCCTCCGTCACGCTGGCTTTGAGTGCAGCCATATCGATGCGGCCTGTCTCGCGGTCGTAGCCAATCAGCGTCGAGGGCATGCCTTGGTGCTTGGCGTAGGTGGTCATCACTTCGCGGTACTCGGGATGAACCGTCGAGGCCACCACATACTTCTCTCGTCCGGTGACGCGCATGGCCATCCTGACCGCTTCGGCAGCGCCCGTCGAGCCGTCGTACATGCTCGCGTTCGCCACGTCCATGCCGGTCAACTCGGCGATCATGGTCTGAAACTCGAAGATAGCCTGCAACGTGCCTTGAGCTATCTCCGCCTGGTAGGGCGTGTAGCTCGTCAGAAACTCGCCGCGCTGGATCAGCGAGTCGATAATGACCGGGCGATAGTGGCGATATGCCCCCGCGCCCAGAAAGCTGGCATAATCGGTGGCGTTCTTCGCGCCCGCCGCGCGGAAGTAGTCGATGATCTCGCTCTCGGCGTGCTGCCGAGGGACGTCGAGGTCGCCGTTCAGGCGGTGCTCGGCGGGGATAACGGCGAACAAATCGTCAATGGCGGCCGCGCCGATTGCGGCCAGCATTTTTTCACGTTCGGCGGGAGAATTGGGCAGGTAGCGCATGGTGTCCTTTGGGTATAACGGTTCAGTACAAGGGATGATTGGTAGGAATTAGAAATACCGCTTCGGCTTGGCGTTCCCGGATCTTCGACAAACGACCGTGCCCCATCCTTGCGATTTCTTTCCGTCGCAAGGATGAGAATCGATAAGCTTCTCCGCGGTTTTCCTATTCCCTGTTCCCTGATCCCTATTCCCTGTTCCTACTCCGTCTCTTCCGAGATGAAGGTCTCGTAGGCGGCGACGTCGAGCAGGCCGTTGAGTTCCGCGGGATCGGCGAGCTCCACCTTGATGATCCAGGTCTCGTGGGGCTTCTCGTTGATCTTGTCGGGGGCGTTCTTCAGCTCCTCGTTGACGGCGGTCACCGTGCCGGTGACGGGCGAGTAGAGGTCGCTGACCGCCTTCACGCTTTCAACGGAACCGAAGGTGGCGTTGGCGGTAACCGCGTCGCCCACCTTGGGCAGGTCCACGTAGACGATGTCGCCGAGCGAGTTCTGGGCGTAATCGGTGATGCCGATGGCGCCAATGGAGCCCGTGAGCTCAATCCATTCATGCTCGCGGGTGTAACGGTAGTTTGCGGGATAGGCCATGACGATTCCACTCCTCCAAAAAGCGAAGACCCAGTGTACGACTTGGGGGGGCTGATGGGAAACAGTACGCGCGCGGGAAGAAAACCGGGCGCCTCAAGCGGGTGAACCTACTGCGCCGGCCCGAAAGCCGGATAGGGCTGAAGGGGCACAAGCGCCACAATTTCCAGCATTCCGGCCTGATTGATGGGAAGGCTGCCCAGGGCGGCGCGGACCTCGGCCTCGTTGGCGGCTTCCCACAGCATGACGGCGCCCGGGATATCGCCGCGGCGCCAGATCTGCCGCAGAATGCCGGCGGCATACATTTCTTTTACGCGCGCGCTCTCGCGGGCGGCCAGTTCCGGGGTAAAGGCTTCAGGCGGAAAAGCATCCATACGACGGCGGGAAAGGGATAAAAATTGCATGGAACGATTGTAAAGGCAGGGAATAGGTGTGGAGTCTCAAGAGGTTGTTCCGATTCAGACCAGCGCGGGA
>CAYQSI010000032.1:0-36948 GCA_964420185.1 uncultured Occallatibacter sp.
CCCCTGGATGCTGGCCGTCTACATCGTCGCCATGATCGCCATCTGCTGGCACTTCTCCTACGGCGTCTGGCTCTTCGCCGCCAAGTGGGGCATCACCCCCGGCACACGCGCCCGTAAGCGTTTCGGCTTCGTCTGCGCAGCCTTGGGGCTGGCGCTGGCCATCATGGGACTGGTCAGCATTTGGGCCTTTGTTGGCGGCCAATACCCCAATGCCTCCGAGACACCAGCCCCATCTGTTTCCCTCATCGTTGCCCCGGCAGCCGCCGGAACCGTTTCTCTTTAAGCGCCACGCATCAGTCCGAAAGGAAGAAGGGCGACTTCATGGCAGCACCCAGAATCATCGTGGTTGGCGGAGGCCTCGCCGGCCTATCGGCAGTCATCAAGATCGCCGAAGCTGGCGGTAAGGTTGACCTCTTCTCCATCGTCCCGGTCAAGCGTTCGCACTCGGTCTGCGCTCAGGGAGGCATCAACGCCGCGAAGAACCTCAAGGGCGAAGGCGACACCACCGACAAGCACTTCGACGACACCGTCTACGGCGGCGACTTCCTTGCCAACCAGACGCCGGTGAAAGCCATGTGCGAGGCCGCGCCGGCCATCATCGATCTGCTGGACCGCATGGGCGTGCCTTTCAACCGCACTCCAGAGGGCCTGCTCGACTTCCGCCGCTTCGGTGGCACGCTTTACAACCGCACCGCCTTCGCCGGCGCAACCACCGGCCAGCAGTTGCTCTATGCGCTCGATGAGCAGGTCCGCCGCCACGAGTCAGAAGGCAAGGTCCATAAGTACGAAGGCTGGGAGTTTCTCTCCGCCGTACTCGACTCCAAGGGAGTGGCCCGCGGCATCACTGCCCTCGATCTGCGCACCATGGAGCTCCGCAGCTTCCCCGCTGATGCCATCATTCTGGCCACGGGCGGCATCGGCGCCATCTTTGGCAAGAGCACCAACTCCGTGGCCTGCACCGGGTCGGCGCAATCGGCCGTCTTCCAGCAGGGCGTCACTTACGCCAACGGCGAGTTTATTCAGGTTCATCCCACCTGCATCCCCGGCGAAGACAAGCTGCGCCTCATGTCGGAGTCGGCACGCGGCGAGGGTGGCCGCGTCTGGGTGCCCCGCACCGCCGGCGACAAGCGCCCCGTCAAGCAAATCCCCGAGTCCGGGCGCTTCTACTTCCTTGAAGAGTGGTACCCCAAGTACGGCAACCTCGTTCCCCGCGACATTGCCACCCGCGCCATTCACAAGGTGGTCTACGAAGAGCGCCTGGGAATCGATGGCCAGCCGATGGTCTATCTCGACCTGACGCACATCGACCGCGCCACACTCGACCGCAAGCTTGAAGGCATTCTCGACATCTACGAAAAGTTTGTCGGCGACGACCCGCGCGATGTGCCCATGAAGATCTTCCCCGGCATGCACTACACCATGGGCGGCCTGTGGGTGGACTTCAACCAGATGACCAACATTCCTGGCATCTTTGCCGCCGGCGAATGTGAGTACCAGTACCACGGCGCCAACCGCCTGGGCGCAAATTCCCTGCTCAGTTGCATCTTTGGCGGCTTCAAGGCCGGCCCCAATGCGCTGAACTACGCCAAGAACTTGCCTGCCGCCGAAGGCGATGGCGGCCATGCCAGCGAACTCGTCCGCCAGGCCCGGATCAACACCCAGCTCCTCAACAACAACGGCACGGAAAACCCCTTCAAGTTATGGCGCGAGTTAGGCGAAACCATGACCAAGCACGCCACGGTCATTCGCTATAACCAAGGACTCAAGCAGGCTGACGAAAAGATTGTCGAACTGATCGACCGCTATAAGAATGTGAACCTCGCAGACCGCAGCCAGTGGGCCAACACCAGCTTCGCCTTTGCCCGCCAGTTCAAGAATATGCTGGAACTCTCCCGCGTTGTGGTGCAGGGAGCGCGGTTGCGCGACGAGTCACGCGGCGCGCATTACAAGCCCGACTTCCCCGACCGCAACGACGAGCAGTTTCTCAAGACCACGAAGGCCAGCTTCACTGGCTCGCCCGATGGTCCGCGCTTCGACTACGAAGCCGTCGACACGCAGTACATCAAGCCGCGCCCGCGCCGCTACGACGCAACCAACTGAGCCGAGGAGACTCGCCGATGGCAACCAGGACCGTGCAATTTGAAATCCGTCGCCAAGCCAGCCCCGATGCTCCCGCCGTCTGGGAGAACTTCGAGATCGAGTGGCGTCCCGGCATGAATGTCGTCTCCGCCATGATGGAAATCGCCGCCAACCCGGTCACCGCCGACGGCCGGCCGACCACCCCCATCACCTACGACTCGAATTGCATGGAGGAGATTTGCGGCTCCTGCGCCATGCGCATCAACGGCCGCGCCCGCATGGCCTGTTCAGCGCTGGTCGATAACCTGGAGCAGCCCATCCGCGTTGAGCCGCTCAGCAAGTTCCCCTTGGTGCGCGACCTGCAAGTGGACCGCTCAGTTCTCTTTGACAATCTCATGGCGGTCAAGGCCTGGGTTCCCCTAGACGGCACTTATGACCTTGGCTCAGGCCCGCGCGTCTTTCCGCAGGAGCAGGAGGCCAACTACCCGCTCTCCAACTGCATCAGTTGCACCTGCTGCATGGAAGTTTGTCCGCAATTCAATGAGACCACCGGCTTTGTGGGTGCAGCCACCATCGCCCAGGTCAAGCTCTTCAACAACCACCCCACCGGCAAGGTCTTGAAGGAAGAGCGCCTCCGCGCCCTGGCTGGCGACGGCGGCATCCAGGAGTGCGGCTTTGCGCAAAACTGCGTCGAAGTCTGCCCCAAGCGCATTCCGCTCACCAACGCCATCTCCGACGTAAGCCGCGACGTCCTCCTCCAGAAAGCCAAGGACTTCCTCCGCGGTTGACGATAGGGCTTCAGGCGCAATGTTGTTAGCTGGTGCAAATGCGCTACAGTCTGTGATGGCATATTCTGAGCAGATCAAGGGGCCGGATGCATGGTGCCGTAACCATTCTCAGAGAATTGGTCGGGGCTATCAGGGCGCTGATAAATCAAGTTGCAGGAAATCATTCCAGGCTGCAAACGTATCGGGATAGTACCGCAGAATTCGTTAGTGAGCCGATAGCCAGACTTGATCAGGAAATCAACTTTTGCATCTTGCATATTGATCTCCTCGCCAGGTATAGGGCGCGCCTGCACAACTACGATACGTGGACGGGAAGGTAGGAGTGCCAGATAATTGTTTTCGGTCTGATCCTTGTCGCTCCACCACCAAAATGGATTCTGCTGGTTGATGAATATATTGTGGTCAAAGTAGGGCAGGATCGCAACGTCGTCGCAGTCTTCGCCATCGAGATGATCGAGATAGGTAACAACAATTGTAGCGCCGTCCCGGACATAAGGTTTCAGGAATTGGGCCGTCGCAAAACCGGGAGAATATGGGTAGAAATGATCGTATGTGATTGCATAGCCAGACCAAAGAATCTGCGTACAGGCCATGAACATGAGCGCGGCGCGGCCGATCATTTCGTACCGTGCGGAGCCGAATCTGGGCTCGGGCCAGGTAATCCACAGAACGCATAGCACGAGAGGTACGAGTAGCCCGATATGATAGAATGCCACATAAACGATCCCGGAAAAGACTGCAAAAAACAACACCGGAAGAAGATAAAACAGGCTGCGTCGCGCGCGGAGCCAGAGCGCCATCAAAAACCAGAATGGAACGGAAAGTATCCAAGGCTGGCATATTCCCCAAACAAGCGATACCACGGCGAAGGCAAAAAATGGCCGCGATGGCTTTCGGACACCTGTCATTAGAAGGTCGTGCGGCGGCCAGGACGTCCAGATTGCGAAAGCATAAAAACAAAGAAGAATAAGCGCGCAGAGCAGGAGTTGGCGCTGTCGGTTGGGATTCTTTGCGTCTGCACTGTGCATCTCCTCAAAGAAGTACACAATGGCGAGCCCCCCGGAGATAACCGCAGCGTGGAGCGAGAGATTCGCCAAGAGTCCTAACAAAACGGCAATCCACAAGGGATTTCTCTTCCACTGAAGAGCGACCAGAAATAACATCAATGGAACAAACACATAGCTTCGCGCAACAATAGCGTACTGAAAAAGGAGAAAATATGTGAATGGCAGAGCGAGCTTGAGATAGCGCGGAAATGGGGACTTCAATACAAGAAGCGACGTCGATGCAACGGCGATGGCCCCGCAAACCCAATGCATGCCGGCATAGCTGACGTGTGCATGATTGAGGATCCAAAGCAGAAAATGCCACAGTCCCGGCGTCGACTCATAGCGGATGTGCGTCTGAAACAGCGCGCGAATGGAAAGACTCCGCGCAAGTTGCCATGCCTGAGCTTCATCCCTCCACGGCTCATGGTAGGAGATGGCAAAGGCGACCACGGCCGCAAAAGCAGATATCGTGGCCCACTCAGGCCAACGTGAACGGAGTTCACTGCGCAAGTCGGCGAATCTGGGGAGGCGGTTCATTCCGGCTTCACCGCGAGCTCACTCCCTGGCGAAAAGGTCTCGGCCATGCCGCGTTTTCGATCGTAACCAGCGTTCCGCAGATACATCCACAGATAGAAAATGCTCATCACCAGCAGGATGAGCGGGGTAGGCCGCATCAGCACAACGCTCCGCGTCTGCGCAAAGATCCCGCCTATGCCTAACGGAGTATCCCCAACGAGATTGACGAGAATTGCTAACGGAATATCCGCAGTTAGAGCAACCCCCGCAGTAGTCACCACGAGTGCAATCCACCGGATCGGGCCGCCCTCGGCCCACAGCATGGCGCAGGCGGGAACAGCGAGCAGCAAGAGTTTTGCATCGTAGGACCGATGATAAGTCACTAGCAGGGTGAGAGGGACGACTGCCGCGAGCGCAAGCAGTGCTCCTCGCTGCGAGAAGCGCGACCTAAGGGTCCGAACAAACCATACTATCAGAAGCGCTCCGCAGACCAGATAGCTGACCGGATTGTAGATGCGCGGATCATCTCGGAAGACGCTGATGACCGTCTGCAGATCGATGATCATACCGGGGGTCCGGCCTGCGACGGAAGCGGGTCCCGGGTCATTGAGATCGCCGCGCGTAGAAGTCAAAAGCATATTGGAGTTCAGCTCCCGCGTCCAATGCGGCGCGACGTGCGAAATCCACAGAATGGATGCCACGCCCAGCACAGCGGTCACCGCAAGCGTTTGCAGCGCGCGTTTCCGGCAAACACCGCCAGCTAAAAGAAAATAGAGCCACACCAAACCCGCGTCATGGGGCTTGACTGCGAGGCTGACAGCCAGGCAAAGGATGCCGGCCGACACAAATCGTTCCTCAAGGAAACACCAGACGGCTACCACGCAAAGGCCGACGACGATTCCCGCGCTATTGCCTGTTGTAAAAACAAATTCGCAGCTGGAAAGCAAGATGGCAATCAAGCATCCAGAGAGGATTGGCGCATAGCTCGCTCCGAGATTCCACATCAAGTAGGCGGCAAGGATAAGGCCCGCGCCGGTCAAGATCATCCACAGCGCCTGCGCCACCCCCAAAGGCAGCATCGCAAAGGGAACGATGAGGAGGAGAGTGGTAGGCAAGTTTCTATACAAAGTCACAGTCCGGCGGGCCTGGATGGACTGCGATGGACGTTCTCCGCCCTCGGCCCTGTAAACACCCTCTAACTCACTCTCAATGTAAGGATTGTGGTGTTGAAGCAGGCATCGCGTGCCGTAGTAAATATGCTGGAAATCTAACGGCCCGCCGGGCACGACCCGCACCAGAACAGCACCCCACCAAATGGAAATTCCGCCGCACAATAGCATCAAAGCTAGACCAATCCGGCGCGCCTTCGTCATGTTAAGTCTGCCCTTCCATCGGAAATGGTGCGAAAACTCAGAATAATACTATTGAGTGGCCTTCCCGGACGTGTATCGAATTAGGTGGTCGTGAGCGTAGGGGGCCCCTGCGAAGAGCCTCCAGGCTCTGTGGACGGGGCAGTACGCCGCAGATACACCCCTAGATAGAAAACTCCCATCACCAGCAAGATCAGCGACGCGGGCCGCAGCAGTACAAGCGTCAGCATCTTTCCGAAGATCCCCGCTGTGCCCACAGGCAGAGGATTGCCATGAATGAGGAGAATTGCCAACGTAATATCCCCAGTCAGCACGACTCCTGCGGTATTTACCAGAAGTGCAATTCGCCCAAGCGGGCCGCCCTCGGCCCACAGCATCGCGCAGGCGGGAACGGTGAGTAGCAGGAGCTTGGCATCGTATGGCCGATGATAGGTCACCAGCATGGTGAGAGCCGTAACCGCCGCGAGCGCAAGCCACGCCCTCGACTGCGAGAAGCGCGACCTGAGGGTGCGAACCGACCACGCCAGAAGCATCGCTCCGCAAACCAGATAGCTGACAGAATTGTAGATTCGCGGATCGTCCCGAAAGACGCTTACGGCCGCTTGTAGGTCGATCACCATGCCGGCGGTTTGGCCAGTGACGGAAGTGGGGCTCGGTTCGTTGAGACCGCCGTGTCCCGAAATGGTCGCCATATTGGTTTGCCAATCCTGCACCCAATGCGGCGCCACGTGAGAAACCCACAGGATAGCCGGCAGACATAACACAACAGTTACAAGAAGGGTTTGCAGCGCGCGTTTCCGGTTGACTCCGCCTGCCAATAGGAAATAGAGCCAAACCAGACCCGCATCATGGGGCTTGATTGCCAGGCTGGCCGCCATGCAGAGGATTCCGGCCAGCACAAACCGATCCTTGAGGAAGCACCAGACGCCCACCACGCAAAGGCCCACAACGATTCCCGCCGTATTGCCCGTTGCCAGGAGAACTTCGCTGTTGGCAAGCAAGATGCAAATCAGGAAGAGGCTGACACCCGGCGCATAGCTGGCGCCTATATCCCACATCAGGAAGGCGGCAAGGATCAAAAGCCCTGAGAGGAAAATCAACCAAAGCGCCTCTGCCACCCCATATGGGAGCATCGCAAACGGGGCTATGAAGATGAATGTGGTGGGCAAGTTGACATACAGCGTCACAGTCCCGCGGTGCTTGAGGGACTCCGATGGACTTTCCCCGCCATCCGCCCGGTAAACGCTCTCTAACTCACTTTGACTGTAAGGATTGTGGCGTTCAATAAGACATCGCGTACCGTAGTAGATTGCCCGGAAATCCAGTGCTCCGTCAGACCCGGTATGCGCAACAGAAATTCCCCACCAGATGGAAATCCCGCTGCTCAACAGGATCCAAGCCAGAGCAATCCGCCGTGTCCTTGCCAATCTCATCTTCACTTTCAACACTCCCGGCCACTCGGGACCGGAGTCATGACCGAGAGAGGGGATCTTTACGATCCCAAAATACGGCCTAAAAGGAAAGGGAGAGGACGCATTGGCAATTGATATTGCCGGCGTAGCTCTCCCATGAAGCAAAAAGATGTTGAAGTGTTGTGCCCATGCCCTCTATGGTCAAGGCTTAAGCTAGGGCGTTGGTGAACGCCGTGGCGATATTGCTCAACTCCGTCGTAAGCACGACAGCCAAGGGCTTCATTGCAGCCGTCGAACTGACTCCGATCAGAGCAATGACCAAGGCATATTCAACCAGATCCTGACCGTCCTCCCGCAACATCAGGCATCGCCATCTGTACACATGATGCCAGCATTCGGTCCACATAGGACTGCCTCATCGTTTGTTGAGCAAAATCCTGCCTTTGCATGGAGAGTAATCCTTCACGCCAGATCTGGCGTACAAACATCTCCCGCGGAGGCGCGTGCCTAACTGCCCTGACGATCCACAGACAAGAAACTAAACGACGGCAGTGCTGAACGTTGTGCTGATGTTTGTGAACTCGGTGCTGATGGCGGTGGCCAAAACCTTCATACTGGCCGTGGCGCCAAGGGCGATCAGAGCAACAACCAGGGCGTATTCAACCAGATCCTGGCCTTCTTCGCGGTTCATCAGGTCCTGGAACTTCACATACAGCTTGAGAAGCATGGTATTCATTTGTGTCCTCTCCGTAAGTTGATTTTCCCGGCCTGAGACCGGGGCACCCTCCATCTTGCAATTCGCATGCCATTCATGATCCAGAGGTATTTTCCTTATAAATGAATATCCTACGGAAATAGAGGCTGAAAGAGCGGCGCAGCGTAGTGTATACATTTGTATACACTACGAACCAGGCAGCCCAGCCTTGTATACAGGGCACGAAAGTGTAGTAACCAAAAAGTGGCCAACAGGTTACGGGGTTTATGAGCGGGAAGGTGCTGGCCGAAGAAGCGGGATCAACGCTCAATCCATTCCTCGGCAGAAATGTGCAGGCTAACCTCCCAGGACAAAATCAGAGCCGCCGGGTCGGCTGCACCCTCCGCAAGAACTCCAACTCTCGTAAGAACCTGATCCCACGAAGGAAGTAGAATAGCGTCCATGGCAAGCAAGACGGATATTCCCGCGGCCCGAGCAGAGCACGGCATCGCAGATCTGTTGATCGCAGGCGCCGGCGCGCTGACGCTTGCTTTCATCGCTCTGTTCCTCTGCGTTGCGCCGCTGACGAATGCCGCAGATGGACGCGATTTCGTCGTCTTTTGGGCCACTGGCCAGCAACTCGTCCACCACGCCAGTCCCTATGATCGGGACGCGATGATGCGGCTCGAGCGCTCGGTTGGGTTTCCCGCCGAAGATGGCGTGCCATTCATGAGGAACTTGCCGTGGTGTCTACCCCTTGCGTTTCCCCTCGGATTCATCGGCCCGCGGGCTGGATCGCTCCTATGGTCCCTGGCCCTGCTCGCGTCCCTCTTGTATTCGGTCCGCATCCTCTGGCGAATGCACGGCCGGCCTCGGAATTCTCTTCACTGGCTGGGGGTTTCGTTCGCGCCGGCCGTACTCTGCCTGATGATGGGGCAGACTTCTCTCTTCGCGCTCCTGGGGTACGTTCTGTTTCTCGATCTGCATCAGAGGCATCCCTTAACGGCTGGAATCTCCCTTTGGCTCTGCGCGTTGAAGCCACACCTGTTTCTGCCTCTGGGCGTTGTGCTGCTGGCGTGGATTCTGGTTTCAAAAAGCTATAAGATACTGGCCGGCGCCGTGGCTGCCATCGCCGCCAGTAGCGCGGTTATATCCATCGTCGCGCCTTCCGCGTGGGTCAATTATGCGGTGATGATGCGGACGGCGGGAATTGAAGGTTCGCGCATTCCGTGCCTGAGTGTCGCGCTCCGCTTCTGGATCAGTCCGCAGACAGTGTGGCTCACCTACGTGCCCGTCGTCCTGGGCTGCGCCTGGGCGCTTAGTTATTTCTGGCCTCGTCGCCACACGTGGGACTGGATGGAAAACGGCAGCCTGCTGATGCTCGTTTCGCTCGTTACGGCGCCATATTCCTGGTTTTACGATGACTGTCTGGCGATATCTGCCTTGCTGCATCGCGCGTATCTTACTCGGTCCAGATTGCTATTGCTCCTTCTCCTCTTTGCCAGTATCTTGACCGAGATAGAGTTCCTCTGTGGCGTCAAGATATATTCATCGCTCTACTTGTGGACTGCGCCCGCATGGCTTGCGTGGTATCTCTGCGCATGCGCCTTTACCGGGAAGCCACAAGCCGATTGTGGTTGCCTTCAGGCGGAGCCGAATGGACCCGCGCCGTGCGTTCGGTGATGGAATTCCACCGGCGAGAGGACCCGGTTCCAGCGGAGTAGAATACCCTCATCGTGAGCAAGACTCATATTTCAAAAGCGAAGGCAGACCACGGAATGCGCATATCTGTGTGCGCCCCCGGGGGACTCACGCAAGCGCACACCCATGGAAGAATTCCGGAAACCTGGTGCCAGAAATGACTACGACTGGAGAGCCAAACACACGGCAGAAAGTCCTTCGCGCTGTCGTGACACTGCCATTTGTGACCGTCTGTGGTCTGGCGTTTGGGTTCACCGCCGGGGTTCTCTGTTTTTTGATGCTTTCGAGTAACGCTCCAGCCACGCGCGATTACATCATCTACTGGGCCACAGCCCAGCAGCTTACACACCACGCAAATCCTTATGACCAGCTTGCCGTTACGCGCATCGAGCGCTCCGCGGGGCTTCCCGCCGCGAGTCAACCCGGTTTCATGCGCAACCCGCCCTGGGCGCTTCCACTTGTGTATCCGTTGGGGTTTCTCAGCGCGCGAGTTGGATGGCTTTTATGGTCCTTGCTCGGGCTTGCGTGCCTGGCGGCCTCGGTCCGTTTGCTCTGGATCCTCTACGGCCGGCCCGGCAATCGCCGCTACTTGCTCGGGCTTTCCTTCGGGCCGGCACTGATCTGTCTGATCTACGGACAAACCTCGCTCTTCGCGCTGCTCGGGCTGGTTCTGTTTCTGCGCCTGCATCGCTCGCACCCCTTCCTGGCAGGAATCTCACTCTGGCTTTGCGCGCTGAAGCCTCACCTCTTTTTGCCCTTCGGCGTAGCGCTGGTTGCCTGGGTGCTCATTTCAAAAAGCTACAAACTAGTGGCCGGAGCAGCGGCTGCCATGGCCGCCAGCTGTGCCATCGCATTTCTCATCGACCCGCTGGCGTGGACCCAGTACTCTCAGTTCGTGCACTCTTCGGGAATCGAAAGGGAGTACATCCCCTGCCTGAGCTTTCTGCTACGCGATTGGCTCAGCCCCCACTCGATATGGCTCCAATATCTGCCAGCCGCCGTAGGATGCGTCTGGGCGCTGGCCTATTTCTGGCCTCGCCGCCACGCTTGGGATTGGATGGAAGATGGCAGTCCCCTGATGCTCGTTTCCATCCTCGCGGCGCCTTATTCCTGGATTTACGATCAGGGCCTGGTGATCCCGGCACTGCTGCGGGGCGCATTTCGTACCCGGTTTCAGAGCCTTTTGATCGCTCTTGCGTTTTTGAGTGCCTTGGTCGAAGTCGCGCTCTTCCGCAGCATCTCACACCCCACTGCGATGGCTCTTTGGACGTATTGGACTGCGCCCGCGTGGCTGGTTTGGTATCTCATTGCATGCACTCCCTCCACCAGGTGCGCTAAGGCTTGGTCAACCTTGAGGGCCATGGCGCGGCTCCAAGCTAGGCATGCGCAGACGGTGTGTTCCTGTGAGTCTGGCGTTCCAGGCGAGAAGCAGCGCGCCGACCGAGTCGAGGATAAACTTCACGGCGAGTAACGCCGCTCTGTTTGAGTAACCCAATGATTCATGCTGCTATGCGGCGTGGCAAGAGGCGGGCTTTACTGCCACTCGGCAGAGAGATCCTGCCTCCCGAGGCACAATCTTCACCCCAGAGAAGAAGATTTTCCGCCGGGCAAAGAACCATCCGAGAATTCCAGCGTATCCCCCGGTTGTGTCTGCGTCTTCCGAATCGTGCCGGATGGAAGTTCGAGTACTGAGTGCGCGGTAAGACAAGCTGAAAGCCGCCAAGGCTGCACCTCGCCGCAGAGCTTCCTGATCCGATTCTTGCGGTCCAGATAGATCAGGTCGATAGGGAATCGCATCCAGAAGGTGTGTACGGCTTCACAGGGCCGAATCCACAAACCCTCTCCCTGAGAGAGACACTCGCGCCCGAGAAGGCCCTTATTACGTTTAGAGGCGCTGTCAGCCACTTCCATGCAGGTGGCGAGCACGGTATTGCGCGTCAGGTTTGAGACCCGCAGGCGCATATCCGGGGATGCCTGATGGCACGGAAAAAGTCGATCCCGCAACCCCGATACACTCCCTCTGAACGGAATCATCCGGTTGTCTCAGATCCTTTCGCCTGCAATCTGTCGCAGTCTGTGCCAACCCTACCATTGCTAGCAAGGCTGCCGGCTGCCCGGAAGGGGCAGCCGGAAACCTCATTGAGGCGCGGGTGCGGGTGCGGCAGTGGCTGTTCCAGCCGATGCGGTTCCAAAGGTCACCCCACCGCCTTCGATCGACAACGGTGTCTCGGGCTTCATGCTGTCAATCAACTTCTCCACAGGCATGGTCGACGGCGCGGGGGCTGGGGTGTTGGCGGCAGTCTTGGCATCCGGAGTATTCATGGGGATGCCGGAGTTGGACGGCAGGAACTTGGCCGGGAACTTCAATTGAGGCAACGCATCTCCAGCAGGAATGGGCGCCACAATCTCTGGTGTCACGATCACAATAAGCTCGGTGTTCGCCTTGGTCTTCTGCATCGACTGGAAGAACTTGCCGAGAACTGGAATGTCTCCCAGAAAGGGGATCTTCTGGAAGGTCTCTGATTCGGTGTTGTCCAGCAGCCCGCCGATGACGAAGCTCTGGCCGTCGGCCAACTCAACCTCGGTCTTCACTTTTCGGGTGGTTATGGCTGGCACCTCAAATCCGGAGATCTCCACGGCATCGGCAAAGTCGAGAGCGCTTACTTCCGGGGCCACCTGAAGGCGGATCGTTCCGCGGGGAGTAATGGTAGGAATGAAATTCAGGCGAACGCCATACTCCTTGAACATGATGGTGACCGCCGCTCCCGCGCCGCCCGAGCCACCCTGAACCATGGGATAGGGATATTCTCCGCCCGCCAGAAAGCTGGCCTGTTTGCCGTTCGCCGCCAGCAGGTTGGGCTCAGCCAGAACTTGTGCCCCGATTTTGGTCGTCATGGCCTCAATGGTTGCACCCAGACCCAGACCGGGATAGAGGGCTGAGAGGTTCAGCCCACTCGACTCGGACACTGTGGCGGCCGTTGTCCCGGTAGGAAGGGTGATCGACGGCGGAGTAAACTGTCCGGTTGTAATCGCTCCGATCGTGTTTGCCGCGCCAGTGTTGAACACGTTCATACCGAGCTGTATTTCCTTGCTGCGGTCGACGCTGATAAAGCGCACCTTGAGGAGAATCTGCGGATCGGAGGCTGGCACATTGACATTGAGCAGGTTGATGACCTTGCCGCCAGTGGAGGCGATCTTGGCCGCGCGTTCGGAGCTGTTGATATCCTTGACCGTACCGCGAAGGAAGATTGAGCCGTTCTCGAAGCTGACCTTCAGGGGTTCGCCAGGAAGCTCTGTCCTGAGCTCGCGGCGGATTGCACCCAGGCTGTCGTTCAAGGTAGACGCGCTGACGCGCACCGTCACGTTGAAGAACTGCCGGCCGCCGTGGGTGTCCCAGATAATCAGGCTGGTTTCTCCAACGGTCCTGCCCGCCACCATAATCTCGGTTGGACTTGTCGCATGGACTTCGGCGATGTCGCCCAATCCGATTGCCACCCGCGCGATCGGCCACGCACAGTCAACCAGCACGGTCTTGCCCACGGCGACGGAGAGATCATTTGCCGAGTCCTGCGTGGCGGCGCCGGCGGGTTGAGCAGGAGACGATGGAGTTTGAGCCTGCAGGCCCACCGCGGCACAAAGGACAAGAGACAATGCGCTGCAATATGCGATGTTAATGCCAGTCTTCGCTCTCACTGGTGCCCCCCGGGAGAAGCAAATTTTTCTTGACTCGTTTTCGAACCGTTGATCACCTCAATGGAAAAGGCCTGGGGTGCGGCGCTTTTTGGAACCGCGGTGGGCCGCGGCTTTGCCGGAGCGTTACTCTGGCCCCCAAAGAGGTTCAATGTGGCCGTGCCGGGAACCACAGCAATCTTCGTATCCAGCGGATTGCGCAACACTAGCTGGATTCTCACCTGATTGCTGGCCAGGCTCAAGGTCTCGGCCTGTTCCGGAGTGACCAGCAGGTTGACCACCTGCACCGCCTTCGCTTTGCCTTCAGCGTCCTTTTGATAATCGGTGCCCGCGGACAAGACCTGAATGTTCTGCAGGAGTGTTCTTGCCACAGTGCCCTGTTCGGCGCTTTGCGCACCGGGAGGCATGCCGGAGATAAGAACGTCCACGCGCATTCCGGGAGTAACGAATCCCGACACGTTCACCACATCATCGACCTTGACAGCGCAGGCTCTCATGCCCTGGGGGATGGTGGCTGCCAATCCACCGCCGGAGCCAACCGCGGCCAGGCGGCTCTCAATAATAGGCTCACCCTCATAGAGGTCCGAGATGACGCCCCGCCCAATGGCAGTGCTCTTGTTTTTCTCGAGGATGGCGCCTTGGGGAGGCGTTCCCACAATCTCAACGGTCGTCAGGTTGTCAGCGTTGAGAATGGCTCCGAGTTTGATGTCCGCCTTAGCCGCGACCACGCGCGCAGTGGCTGGCGGTCGCGCTGCCGCTGCCTGATTGCGAACAAGGCGAACGACAAGCATCGTGCATCCGATGGCGATGAGGAAAGCGACAAGAAGGATCGTGAGTAGTCTTCGGTTCATTTGGAGGCCCGTTTGAACTGGCTACCCGGCCAGCTTCGCCTTTCTGTCCCTTGTGGCGATTGCTGCGCCCCAGGAAACCAGCTTCGATTCTAATTCGAAACAGGTGTCGTGCGGACACATAGCCAAACAAGTTCAACTGCGTGTCCAGTGTATTCCCTCCATCTATCATTGAAACGGCTGGTAGGGCCGCCGCATGGAAAGGAGGTATCAAGAGAGTTATGGGCCAGAGCCCCGCCATAGGCGATTCTCTGTAAGATTATAATTGAACTCCTGAAGGGGGGACGGCAGGATCTCTCTCGGCGCTCGACTAAGCTGAGAATGCCTGAAACGCTGCCTCCACTGCAAGATGGGCCAGGCGGCTAGAGGGAGGAGATTCATCCGGTCATGCGGTCTTCCTCTATGATTACGCTTTTTTCGGAACGACCGGAACTGAACCCACAGCCCTATTCTTTTGTGGTTTCGATACTGGCGCATGGCGTCGCGGCTGGACTGGTGTCTTTGGGCATTATCTTTACGCCGACGGTCAAGGCCCCCGCTCTCGCAGAACATTATGTTGTGCGGCATCTTGACCTGCACACTCTTGATACCGAGATGCGGCGCGCCGAAGCCAGCGCTATTCAGGCTTCCCGCCCGCATTCCATCAAGCCCGCGCTTTCGCCGGGCGGAAGCGCGGCCGGGCAGCGGCGGGCTATGCGGCAGATAGTACAAGCCCCGCCGGGACCTCAGACGTTGGTCCAGCCGGATATCCCCAAACCACTGGTACTCACCGAGAAAATTCCGCTACCAGCCGTTGTGATCTGGGATGGAAAGGATTCTCCGGCCAGAACGCTCGTTCCGCCCCTGCCGGAAAAGCCGCCAGTTGCAGAGATACAGCCTTCCACACAGTTGCCCAATGAGGAACAGAATCTGGCGGACCTCGCCATTCCGGCCACTCATTTTGCTGTGCAAGCTCAACCGATTCTCGCCAGCACGACGTCGCCGGTGGTTGTTTCCGGACCCAAGCCAACGCCGCCGGCTCCGGTTACGACCGCGGCAGGGGCCGCGCAGCCAACTCCCACCGCTGTAATCTCACTCTCCGATTCTCGGATGGCGAATGGCAACGTCGCGCTGCCGCCCGTCAACGAGTCGGCCTCCTCGAATTCGCCCGGGGCCGTGTCGCCGGGACTGGCAAAGGATTCCTCGCAGACAACGCAGAACAACCGCGGGCACGGCAACCAGGGCGAAGGCAACCACGGGGAGACTAACCGGGGGCAGGACAGCCGGAACGGCAAGTCGGGCAGAGCGGAAACCGGACAGGCTTCACGCGAAGCCGAAGACCCGCCGGACTCTGCCGCGGCCGCCCAGGTAGCTAAAACTGCTCCTGGACAAACCGCTACCGCGCAAGCCGCTTCCGGGCAAATTGGTTTCGGCCAGGGCAACCGGCCTTCGACTGCCCATATTACGCTGCCCAAGGGAGGCCAATTCGGAGCGGTTGTCGTAGGCTCCTCGCTGGAAGAAAAGTATCCAGAGACGGCCGAGTTATGGAGCAGCAGGTTGTCGTATACCGTTTATCTGCACGTGGGCTTGGCGAGGAGCTGGATTCTCCAATACTCGCTTTCGAGCGCTGACAGCGCGGCCGCAGCGGGCAACATTGCGCACATCGAGGCGCCGTGGCCGTATAACATCGTGCGGCCCAACATAGCTCCCGGCGCAATCGATGCCGACGCCCTCATGGTTCACGGGTTCGTCAATCAGGCTGGCCGCTTTGAGGCGCTGTCCATCGCCTTCCCGCCGGAGTTCGCACAGGCGCAGTTTGTCTTGAACTCGCTTGCCCAGTGGCAATTCAGGCCGGCGACGCAGAATGGGCAAAATGTTAAGGTGGAAATCCTGCTGATTATTCCGGAAGAGCCGGAATAAGAAACTCTCCTGGAACGAATGCCTGAGGCGGCTCGCAGGGATGGAAATCAATCCATCGGCTGATCCCTGAGGCATAACTCCCGGAAGCAAAAGCATATTCCGGACTCGAAGGCAGCGCGTGTTTGCCTTCTGCATATCAGTGCGAAAGCCCTGACCTGGAGCGTGTTTTATAAACCCGCTTTGTATCAGGGCACGACTGGTAGGTCAGGGCTTCAGCCCTGACTGCCGAAAAAGGTCCGGAGACAGAGGGTTGTAACCCCTGAGGGATTGCAGCCGAAACAAGGTAGCTATTTATGAAACACGCTCTATGCTGATTTAAACAAAGCATCCCGGCGAGTCCAATAAGCGGACCTGCCGGGACGCGGACTTTAGTCTTCTTCTGACGGTTATGTCGTGCCGTTGGGGACCAGCCGCGGAGTCGAGAAAGTCCGCGTGATCGCCGTGAATATCTGCTTCAGGTTCGTGAAATTCAGTTGATTGGGCGACTTGCAGCCATCGCCGTCGTCGGAATAGAAATACCCCGGAGACGAGGCCATATCCTGCAACGTCGTGCAGGGGCTGATGCCCTTGTAGGCGCTATAGGTCGCATCTGTCGTGCACCCCGACGTCGGCGCACCGTAGCCCACCGTGTAGACCCTGGTTCCGTTCGCGCCGTTGGCGTTCGGAGTGACCGCGGCCGCGGCGGTCGCCAGGATCGCCTGCCCGCACTGGCCCACGGCGGAGGGATAAGCATACGAGTTCTTGTTGCTTCCGCTTCCGGTTCCGTTCAGGGTGCCCGTTGTCGCCTTAATCTCGCCGCTGGAGCCACTGGCATTCATGTTGCCATCGCCAAGGATGATCATGGCGTTCTGCGTGCCAGGATTTGCTGCCTGCTGGGCGATAAGCGCTGCTTGCGCCGCATAGATGACTTGCGCATAGTAGGTTCCCTCGCCGCCCTTGGCCTGGATTCCGGTGCAACCGCTCTTCCCCCCAGCCGCGATCGTTGTAAGCGAACTGGGATTCAGCGTTGTTGTCGCGTCTGTCGTGCGGTAATCGTGCGAAAACGGAGTGATCTGGTAGGTCAATGTCGAAGGCAGATTCAAAAGGCCATTCGCTAACGTCCCGGTAGTCACGTTTTGAAACGTATACGGAGATGGGACAGGAACGCTCGCGCCGCAAGTGTAATCGTTCGCATTCGTGCCGTTGCCTGTGGTGGTTGTACCGGATGTCACGGCGGGAAATACAAACAGGCTGACACTATCGACGGGCGTGCTGCTTGAGGTGCAGGTTGTTCCAGAGGCGCAAGGGTACATAAGTCCCAGCATCGTCTGGACACCCTGTAACGCGCAGGATTCCTGTGTGCCACTGCATTGCAGGCCGCTATCGGTAGCAGTCATCGAACTCGTTGTATCGAGGATGACCGCAACATTATACGGAACCATTGGGCCGCCAGCCATTGCCGCGGTCGCGGTTGCCGAAATGTTGAACGCGGGTACACCGAACATTCCTCCGAACCACAACGGCACCTTCGCTGTCTGCGTCACTTTGACGGCATTGTAAGCTCCGCTGGGGGTGCCGGTGGCGGTGGCGCATCCCAGTCCCTCATTAGTCGTCAGGGTGGTCAGGCACTGGTAGGTCGGGGTGGACCCCAACGATACGTTCGTCAGGGCCGAAGTAGCGCCATGATCACCTGGAAGGGCGCTGTATGCAGTCACGGCGGTCGTTGCCGCGGTTGTGTTGGGCAGAGCCGCAGCTCCAGCCAATGCGGCCGCATTCGAGGAATTCTGAAGCTGCTCGCGAGCATAGAAGGCATGACCAAGGTCAATCGCCACACCGGCAACTCCAATAAACGCAACCATGCCCACAACTACCATAGTCATTGTCTGGCCGCGTTCATCCTTTAGTAGTCTGCGTGCATGAGATACTCTGTGCAGCTTCATTGGACAACTCCCCTTTCAATAGACTGTGACTGGTTGGGTCGCCGTTAGGTTTCCCGTCATATGTTGCATGAACACTGGAATCCAGGTGTACGGATAGCTCACCGTTAGTGAGCCCGGCGTATTGTTGGTCGTGGTCGGATACAGAGCTGAGTACGCCGCGGTGCAGGAAAACCCCGTTCCCGTCGTTGGACCGTACGTAACATTCGTGCCGGAAGAATTCTGAATCGTCACCGTGTAAGTCAAGTTCGCCGCCTTCCAGCTTGGCAGCGCGCCGGAAACTGATAGTTCGATGGCATTGCACGGGTCGCCCGTCACACCTCTGGCGGTTGCAAGCTGCGAAAGAGCGGCGTAGGACGTGGCGCCCGCAAGCTGCTCATAGCTGAGCATGCCCAGGCCGAGCGAAAACATGAATGTCAGCGTCATCAGCAGCATCGGCAGCACCAGGGCGAACTCAACCAGGGACTGTCCCTCGCCGCCGGAGCGAAGATAGGCGCAAAGCCGGTCACCGATTGACCGGGCTTCGGCTCTCGTTCTGCCTAATGCCGCGGCACGGCAAAAGCCGTGCAGAAGCACCTTGGCCGGTTCGCGCAGATCGCTCATTATCTTCACCATCTTATTGTCCAGTACAAAAGCCCGGTTTGGCAATGCATTTTACACCTGCCACACTAAAGTACTCAAGTATTTTCTGTCCGCCCCAATTAACGCCTAGCTTTTTGCCTTTCGGAGCCGCTCCAGAAATTGTTCGAGTTCCTTCTTGTCCGCCCCGTTCACCAGCGGATTCAATCCTTTGTGCGCAGCCGGGGCATCCAGCGGGATGAACTGCAGGCCAACGCCGTCGTTGCCCCAGCGAACGGCCCTGGAGTGCACTGAGATCGCACGCCCAGCGCCTTCTTCTCCGCTGTCTGCTTCTTGCAGCGTCATCAGAATCAGGGTGCCGGGGTACCAACGCTCCTCCGTCACCACGTACAATCCTGTCGTGCTGATGTCGCGGATGGTGTGCGCCTTCGGAGCGCCGCCCGTCCAATAATAGGCAGCCAGGCCGGGTAAGGACTCCCGGGGGGCTTTCCTCAGATTTGGAGCTTTTCGCGGATCAGGAGACCACCAGCGCTTCAACCAGTTCTTCGGCGGCTGGACGTCCTTCATCCCCGGCTCAATCAGATCCATCTCATACGTCTGCTTGGATTTGGGCCGCTCCTCCCCCGAGCGCTCCCCCAATTCCACCACGCCGGGACCGCCGCTCCAAAGCGGCTTCCCCCTCAAAAGAACGGCGCTTTGCACGCCGCCGCCAAGGCCGCTCAAGCTGGAAAACTTCTCCAGGCGGCCTTGCATCTCCTCGGCCGCGCACAGCGCCAGTTGATCGCCCGATTGAGTCTGCGATGAATAGATTGAGTG
This sequence comes from uncultured Occallatibacter sp., assembly GCA_964420185.1. Lineage (GTDB taxonomy): Bacteria > Acidobacteriota > Terriglobia > Terriglobales > Acidobacteriaceae > Telmatobacter. The sequence continues at coordinate 19,358 of CAYQSI010000032.1, forward strand.
GATTGGCAGCGCCAGAACGCTTGCGGCATGCGGACTCGAAGGCGAGACGCGGAATGTGGGGAATGACTCCACCACCTCAATGACCCGGCAATCCTCGTCCAGGTAAATTAGATCGAGCGGGGCTTGCATATCCGTCTCCGGAATCCCTCGGAACGGCGTCATCCAGAGGCCTTCGCCGGACTTTAGCGCCAGCTTTCGAAGCAGACTCTTGAGGTCCGCGGAGGCAAGATCAGCGGCAGCGACCTCAAGGCCGAGAAAGCATTCGCGAGTCTGGTTGTATGCGCAAAGTCTTCGTGATTCCATTAAACCTCCGGCCCTCGGCGAGGACCCGGCAACCGCGTGCTACCTCAGAGTTACAACCATCGACTCAGCCTCTTGTCCCGGAAGCGCTCATGCATGTCCTTATCCTTGCGCTCGCCGGGCCAGGCGCAAACCCTGCTTGCCTGTCGCAAAAAAGACAATCGCATCAGCCTGAAAGCCGTTTAAGAACACACCTCACCGCGCCCGCTGCCAGCATCGGTAACGGAGACAATCATTGCCGAAACGGCAATGCCTCCGGCCAGCGGGATGATCGAGCGGCCAGTGAACCTCGCGCAGTTCTGCGGCGCCACTGGCCCACCCGTTAAACCCGCGCTACTTGACCCGCGTGCGGCGCCGCTGGATCAAAACAATCAGAATGACAACTGCCAAAACGCCGGCGACAATTTGAATAATCGTGGTACTGGCCATAACAACCCCTCTTTCTTACAGCAAAATGCCTGATGCGCTCCCCGATTTGAGCGGTACATGCACAACACCGGGCGCCAAAGTGGCGAAATCTCCGGCCCGTAAAACTGCGGACCGGCCAGCGAAGCGTGCACCTTGACGGCGCCGCCGGAACAAAAACGTGATCCGTGTTACTTGACCCGCGTACGGCGCCGCTGGATCAAAACAATCAGGATGACGACAGCCAACACGCCGGCGACAATCTGAATAATCGTAGTACTGCTCATGTCGATTCCTCCTTCCTCAATGATTGAGAACCTTGAATGATTCAATGATGGAAATGAACGCGGGCCCAAGAACCACCACGAAAAGCGAGGGGAAGATGAACAGCACAAGCGGAAAAATCAGCTTGATCGTGGTCTTTGCCGCTGCCTCCTCCACTGCCTGCACACGCTGAGTTCTCAAAGTGTCGCTATGAACGCGCAATGTCTTGCCAATGCTGGTTCCAAACTGTTCCGCTTGAACCAGCATGGAAACAAGATTGCGCACGCAGTCGACGTCCGTGCGTTCCGCCAAATGTTTCCAGGCCTCGCCACGAGGGCGCCCGGCGCGTTGCTCCAGCACCACTATGCTCAATTCATCGCACAGCTCCGGCTGGGCCTGCATCAATTCCACTGAAGTGCGTGCTGCTGCCTGGTCCAGACTCAGGCCAGCCTCGATGCAAATCACAAGCAGATCGAGCACATCTGGCAAGCCGCGCCGAATGCGGCTTTGCCGGGTGGAAATCCTCTTTCCCAGCCAGAAATCCGGAGCCAGAAATCCCAACACCAACGCTAAGATATACGCGAACCCGGTCATTTCCCCCAGTCCGGTGACCAGGCAGACAACGCAAAGCAGGAGCGGAACCACTACTTTCGAGCCATAGAACAGCTTGACCGCGGACTCATTGCGAAAACCGGCGCGCCGCAGACGCGTCAGGACCACGGATACCTCGGCCTGACTCTTCGGCAGAATGTTCTCAAAGTGCTCGACCACACCGCCGATCGAAATGCCGGTCTGCTGGATGGCGCTCGCCAGGGATTTCTGCTTGGGGTGCGGGTTGATTGCGTCGGAGATCCGCTGAAGCATTTCTTCGCGATAGAACAGCAGCAGTCCACCGCTCACGATCAGCAGAAAAACGACGCAAAAGGTAAAAATTCCAATTCTCATCGCTCACCCTCAAACGTCCATATTGACGATGTGGCGAATGATCAATCCGCCAACCACGATCATGCCGCCAGCCGTCCAGAGAAGCTTGATACCCGTTGGATTCTTCCACAGGATGCTCATCATTTCCGGATTGACGAAATACAAGCCAGCTCCTAGCGCCACCGGGAGAAAAGTGAGTACCCACCCCGTCATGCGCCCCTGGGCCGTGTGGACCCCGACCTGCCGCTTGAGGCGAAACCGCTCACGGATGACATGAGAGGTCTTGTCGAGGACCTCGGCCAAGTTTCCCCCGCTCTCCTTCTGGATCATAACCGCGGTTGCGAAAATGCGCAGGTCTTGCAGAGGAACGCGTTTGAGCAGGTTGTCCAGGGCGGTCTTCACCTCCAGGCCGTAGTTCTGCTCCTCGAAACACGCCTTGAATTCGCAGCCGATGGGATCCGCGCATTCGCGGGCCGCCGAGCCGAGTGCGGCGATGAGGCTGTGCCCGGCGCGGAGAGCGCTCACCATCAAATCCAGCGCTTCCGGCAACCCCTGTTGAAACATGTCGAGGCGCTTTTTGCGTTTATGGAATACCCAGGTAAATGGCAAAGCCCCCATCAGCAGCCCAACCGGCAACGCCGCGAGGAGGGAGTCGAAGCGAAGGTCTATCAGAGAAGCCCCGATCACAAAGCAGAGCCCGCAAAGGGAAAGCAGAACCCCGGCGTTCCACTTGATATCGGCCTGATACAGCAGAGTCTGCAAGCGCGGCGCCAGTTCGAACTGGAGCAGCTTGCGATTGAGCCAGGGAATACTGCTGAGCAGTTCGTTCTTGCGAAGATCGACGCGCTGGTCGCGCTCTTCCGGGCTGTCGGTGGCCAGGGCCGAGTCGAGCGTGGCGTGGACCTGTTTAGCCTGCTCGGACGCCCCGGTCCCGGCGGCGGTCATCAGCAGAGCAACAACCGCGAACACGCCCAGGAATATCAAACCAATCATCAATCCCATTTCGGTTTCCCTCCCTTCCGCTCAATTGACCTGCGTTTCACGCTCGAACAGAACCGGCGGCAGGACGATACCTGAGACGCGAAGCCGTTCGAGGAACCGGGGACGGATATGGGTTGGCTGGAACACGCCGATGACCTTGCCATCGGGCCCGATTCCTTTCTTTGTGAAAGTAAATATTTCCTGCATGCTGATGACGTTCTCTTCCATGCCGGTGATCTCAGAGACGCTGGTCACCTTGCGCGTGCCATCGCTCATGCGGGAGGCTTGAACGACAATGGTAATGGCTGATGATATCTGCTGGCGAACGGATTTTTCGGGCAGGTTCATATTGGTCATGGCGACCATCGATTCGAGCCTGGAGATGGCGTCGCGGGGAGTGTTGGCGTGAATTGTAGTCATCGAACCTTCGTGGCCAGTATTCATCGCCTGCAGCATATCAAAGGCTTCTTCTCCGCGCACCTCGCCAATGATAATGCGGTCGGGGCGCATGCGGAGGCAGTTGATCAGCAGTTGGCGCTGGCGAATCGCCCCTTGCCCTTCGATGTTGGGCGGACGGGTTTCCAGACGCACGATGTTCTCCTGGGCCAGACGGAGTTCGGCCGCATCTTCGATGGTGACCAGTCGTTCGTTGCGCGGAATGTACTGCGACAGGATGTTCAGAAAAGTGGTCTTGCCGGCGCCCGTTCCGCCTGAGATGAGGATGCTGATCCGGGCTTTCACCGCAGAGGAAAGCACCTCCATCATCTCCGGAGAGACGCTCTTCAACTGAACCAGCTGATTGGCGGCCAGGGGGCCTGTCCCGAAGCGGCGGATGGACAGGGAAGGTCCGTCCAGCGCCAGCGGTGGGATGATGGCATTGACACGAGAGCCGTCGGGCAATCGGGCATCCACCATCGGCGAGGACTCATCCACTCTGCGGCCCACGCGCGAGACGATGCGGTCGATGATCTGCAGCAGGTGCCGGTCGTCGCGAAACGTCGTATCGACCCTCTGCAGAAGCCCGCCCTTTTCAATAAAGACATGATCCTTGTCATTGACCAGGATGTCTGAAATCTTTGCATCCCTCAACAGCGGTTCCAGTGGGCCAAGGCCAAAGACTTCGTCGAGCAGGTCCGCCTGTATCCTTTCCTGTTCGTCGAAGTTCAGGGGCACCCGCTGCTCGGCGATGATCTCCTTGACGATGCCGGCCACTGCCTGCCGCGCCTGACTGGAATTGACGCGCGACAGCTTCTCCAGATCCAGCTTGGAGATTAGCGTCCGGTGTATTTCCGCCTTGTACTTTTCCAGATTCAGCAGTTCCACATTCTACCTTTCATCGGGACAAGATACTCGCCCGCGGCGCCAGCATTTCAAAGAGAGGCCCCCGCCCAAAAAGCGGGAAGAAGCCATAGGGCTCATCACCCACCTAAAGTGAAGGCCACGCTCACCGTGGTCTCCACCTCCACCGGTTCGCCGTCGAGCAGGTAGGGCCTGTAACGCCAGGTCCTCACGGCATCCAGCGCGGACTGCCGCAACATGGTCGGTCCGCTGACAACACGAAGATTTTCGATCAACCCGGTCTTGGAAATGGTGGCTTGAATCACCACCGTGCCTGAGACGTGGGCTCCCTTGGCAATCTGCGGATAAGTCGGAGAGGTCTTCTGAACCAGCAGGCCGCCGGCAACGCCCGCCGAAATGCTCATCCTCTTGGGAGCCTCGACCTTCACCTTGGGTCCGTTCTGTCCACTGAAGACGTTGCTCGCCGCGCCGCCGCTACCGCCCAAGCCATCCATCCCGGCCCCCGTAAAGCCCGATGAAGGCGGCGGTTCCTTCCCGGCCAGCATCTTCAGGTCATTTGAAATCCGTGAGGGTGCGCTCAGCTGATGATTCATCATCTCCGACTGTGCACGCAGGCGATCTGGCTGCGTCGCTGCCGCCGCCGGCGCATTCGTCGGCGTTGTCTGCGGCGTACCCGTCGTCGTTGTCTGCGGCGCACCCGTCGTCGCCGACCGAAGCGCAACCGATTGCTTCGGCATCACCGTCGTGGACCGCGATCTGGAATAGCCGAGCGAAACAATGATGAGCAGAATCGCAATTGAGCAGAGGACGGCAATTGGCACCATCATCTTATGCTTGCCCTTGCTCTCGCCCCTGTCTTTCTTGCCTCCTTCATCCACGCCTTGGAACAGGCGCGGCTGAAAAACCTGCTCGGCTTCCGCGTAGGCTGCCGCCGATGTGCGCGAAGCGGCGTTGGGCTGCGGATCAGCCTCGGACAACACGGCAACTCGAGCTGCCGCAGGTTTGGCAGGCTGTTTCGCGGGAACATCCCCGTTATCCCATTCGCTGAAATCAGCGGGTAGCGTTGCGGGTTGCGCCTTCTCTATTTCTTCTGGAGGTACCATTGGCCATCGGCTCCCTTCACATAGGTAGCGCCTTTGTAACTGCGCGTTTCAAGTTTGTCCTGCTGGTTGGGGGTACTGCCATTTTGCGACGTCCCCTTTTTCGCGTCCGCCTGGTCAGCGCGGTCCGCATCCGCAGCGACGGTTGCCGGCATGAGCGAATCGATGTTAGGCAACCCTTCTACCACAAGCGACACCGAGGCTTGCGCCGTGGTGTAGTCTGCGGTGTCCGTTGGAGTGAAGGTTACCGAAAGTGTCTGTGTTCCTGCCGCAATCACGGTGCCCGCGGCGGGGGTGTAGGCAAATGTCCCCGGGACCAATGCCGTGGCATTGAGCTGGGTCGCGCTCAGCGGGGTACCGTAGGAAATGGCTGCGGGTCGCGGCCATGTGATGATGGGCGTTGCCTTGGTGACCGTGAGCTGCACCGTGGCCTGCGCCGTCGCTTCGTCCGTGCCGTCCTTCGGGGTGAAAGTTACTGAAAGCGTATGCGTTCCCGCCGCCAGCGTTTCGCCCGCCGCTGGAGTGTAGGCGAATCTGCCAGGAACCGATGCCGTGGCATTGAGCTGAGTCGCGCTCAGCGCGGTGCCGTGGGAAATAGCCGCAGGCGTCGGCCACGTGACGGTTGGCGTTGCCTTGGTGACGGTGAGCGACACGGTAGCCTGCGCCGCGGGGAAGTTGGCATCTGTCGGTGTGAAGGTGACCGAGAGCGTATGCGTTCCCGTCGCCAGCACCTCGCCGGCGGCAGGAGTATAAACGAATTTTCCCGGAAGCGGCGCTGTGGCATTCAGTTGCGTGGCGCTCAGCGCGGTGCCGTGGGAAATGGCAGCCGGCGTCGCCCACGCGATCATGGTTGGTTTGGCCTTGGCGACAGTGAGCGACACCGTGGCCTGCATCACGGCATAGTCCGTCCCATCGGTCGGAGTAAAGGTGACCGAGAGCGTATGCGTCCCCACAGCGAAGACCTCGCCCGCCGCGGGAGTGTAGACGAACCTTCCCGAAACCGATGCTGTGGCATTCAGTTGAGCGGCGCTCACCGCCGTGCCGTAGGTAATCGGAGCAGGCGTCGGCCACGTGATGGCTGGTTTTGCCTTGGCGACGGTCAGTGACACGGCGGCCTGTGCCGGCGTGTAGTCCGCTGCGTCCGCCGGAGTGAAGGTTACCGAAGGCGTATGCGTCCCCGCCGAGAGTACGGCGCCTGCGGCAGGAATGTAGGCGAACTTTCCCGGAACCGATGCCGTGGCATTGAGCTGCGCGGCGCTCAGCGCCGTGCCGTACGCGATCGGAGCAGGCGTCGGCCACGTGATGACCGGCCTTGCTTTAGTGATCGTGAGCGACACGGTGGCCTGCACTGCCGTGTAGTCCGTGCTGTCCGTCGGAGTAAAGGTTGCAGAGAGCGTATGCGATCCCGCCGTGAGCACCTCGCCTGCCGCGGGAGTGTACGCAAATTTTCCCGGAACCGATGCCGTGGCATTGAGCTGAGTCGCGCTCAGCGCGGTGCCGTAGACAATCGTAGCTGGCGCCGGCCACTTGGTGGTTGGCGTTGCTTTGGTGACGGTAAGCTGCACAGTGGCTTGCGCCGGGGCGTGGTTCGCGCCGTCTGCCGGAGTGAAGGTGACCGAAAGTGTCTGTGTTCCCGCCGTAATCACGTCGCCCGCGGCAGGAGTGTAGACAAACTTCCCCGGAATCGATGCCGTGGCATTGAGCTGAGTCGCGCTGAGCGCGGTGCCGTAAACAATCGGAGCGGGCGCCGGCCATGCGATGGTTTGCGTTCCCTTGCTGACCGAGAGCGTCACGGTGGCATGCGCTGCCGTGTAGTCCGTACTGTCCGTCGGAGTGAAGGTTACTGACAGTGTCTCTGTTCCTGCTGCCAGCACGGCGCCTGCCGCGGGAGTGTATGCGAATTTTCCCGGAACCGATGCCACGGCATTGAGCTGTGTCGCACTGAGCGCGGCGCCGTAAGCAACCGAAGCGGGCGTCGGCCACTTGATGGTTGGTGTTGCCTTGGTGACCGTAAGCAGCACAGCGGCTTGTGCCGTGGTGTAGTTCGCGCCGTCTGTCGGAGTGAAGGTGACCGCGAGCGTCTGTACTCCTGCTGCAAGCACGTCGCCCGCAGCGGGAGCGTAGACAAATTTTCCCGGAACCGATGCCATGGCATTGAGCTGTGTAGCGCTGAGCGCGGTGCCGTAGACAATCGGAGCGGGCGTAGACCATGCGATGGCTGGCGTCCCCTTGGTGACCGTGAGCGACACTTCGGCCTGCGCCGTCGTGTAGCCGTCGGCGTCCGTCGGGGCGAAGGTTGCTGAAAGCGTATGCGTTCCCGCCGTGAGCACCTCGCCTGCCGCCGGAGTGTACGCAAATTTTCCCGGAACCGATGCCGCGGCATTGAGCTGTGTGGCGCTGAGTGCGACGCCGTGGGCAATTGGAGCGGGCGTCGGCCATGCGATGGTCGGCGTCTCCTGATTCACTCCGCTGGCCTCAGCTTTCTTCAGGTGCCATTCGCCATCTGCGCCCTTTACATAGGTAGAACCTTTGTAAGTGCGCGTTTCCGCTTCGACCTGCTGGTCGGGGGCGCTGACGCTTTGTAGCGCCTCCTCCTTCGCGCCCGCAAGCTCCCTGTGGTTCCCATTGTCCGTTGGCGTGAACGGCTTCGGCGTTTCTGCCGTCACTGCGGTACTCGCGGCAGGAGCCGGGACGGGCTTCGCCGGGATCTTTGCTGCGACGTCCGGCTTGGCGACGGCTTTTTCCTCCCCCGACACCAACCCTAGCTGCGTGATGGCCGGCGCCTCCTCGGGACTGGACATCTTCGCCGAAATACTCCGGCTGAAACTCTTGAGGCTGAAGCCTGCCTGCTTCTTAGTGGCTGGGGGCAGGCCACAAGCAGCCCGGGCCATCTGGTGGATCAACCGCGAAATGGGCGAATCTTCAAGCGCCAGCGGAACGGCGGTGGCCTGCATGCGCCGCACCGCGCCGTAATCATTGGGGATTTTCCACTGAGCCGGCCTGGTGAGCGCCTTCGTAATTTGCTCTTCAGGCACGCCCATGGCGCGATGTTCATACCGGTTGAGCACAATCTCCAGTTTCGGAACCCCGGTCGAGAAGAACTGCGAGATCAGGCGATTTGAGTTGCGCAGTCCGGCGATGCCGGCCTGGATAACCAAATAGACCGTGGCGCCATCTTTGAAGAGACTGGTTCCCGTCAAATCGAGTCTCGACCCCATATCAACGACCACGTTGTCGAAGTCCTGACGCGCAACTGCGATCAGCCTGTCGATAGCCTCATCGGTGGCATGATACTGAGGAAACTTGCCGGGAGCCGCAAGCACCGAAACTCCCGAGCTGTGCTTGACCAAGAGCTTCGAGAGAAAACTCGAATCCAGCCGGCCGGCGCTCTGAAGAGCGTTGATGGTCGAGTATTCGGCAACCACTCCAAGGTTCAGCGCGGCGTCTCCCAGCGGGAGATCAAGATCGATCAGCAGGGTGCTTTGGCCAGACTCCTGCGCCATCGATACCGCAAAATTGCAGGCCAGCGTGGTCACACCGTCCCCGCCCTTGGCGCCGAGAAAGGCCATCAGCCTTCCCCCCGTCTTCTTCGGGAGATGCGGTGCCGGGCGGCGGGCCGAGGCCCGAACCAGCGCTTCAGCCATAGTGTTCTGCGCAAAGGGCAAGGTGAGAAATTCGCGAGCCCCCGCGCGCATACAGCGAACCAGCAGTTCCGAATCGGCCTTCACCGAATAGACCATCACCGTCGCCGCGCCGTTGGCGCAGATGCTCTCCACCAGCTCCAGCGCGTATTCCGGGTTAGTGTCCAGGTCAATGATGATGACGTCGTAATGCTGCTCCAACAGCTTTGGCACATCGTCCAGGCTGGGAGGATAGGAAGAAAACTCGCGGATTTCTCCGCCTTGGCATCCGGCCAGCGCTGTGGCTGCCGCCTTGCGGCGCTCTTCGTCCGGGCCAATCAGCGCAATCGACAGAATGTCTCCGCCGAGCGAGTCTGGATACTGATCATCGAGATATTGGGAAGATTCTGAATTCACGGAATTTCTGCCTCCTGCCGCGTGCAACTTTCCTTGCGGATTAGCCGAGAATCGATAAGACGATTGCCAGTTCGACATGAAACCTAGCTCCAAATTCTCAAGAGAAGAAGGACATCAGCGTTCCGATCGCGATCGCCGGAGCGTAAGGCATTCTGCGTTTCAGGGGGTTGGCGAGAGTCAGTTCCGGATCGCGATGCATTCCACGCTTCCTCCAACCGAAGGCCAGCTCGCCCGCACCCGTGAACAACTCCTTGAAAAATCCTCCAACGACCGCCCAGCACAGCACCATGATTCCCCCGATCATGCCGGTCATGATCAGGGCGATGAACAACTGTTTCGGGCCAATCCAGGCCCCCAGCGCAGCACACAGCTTCACGTCCCCGCCGCCCATGCCGCCCAGCCAGAAAAGAAAGCCGAAGATCAGCAGGCCAAGAGCCAGGCCGGCGAAGCTTTGGCCAAGACCATGCCAGTACCCTTGGCGGATACCGCCCCAGTCAGGACGCCAGGGGGAAACCACGATTCCCGCCAGCAGAAAAGGAAGCACCAGCCAGTTGGGGATGCGGCGATTGCGCAGGTCCGTGAACGTCGCCACGGCGAGTACGATCAGCGTTGGCCACCAAGCAAACGAATGCATCCCCATATTCCTTTTCCCCCACCCGCTTTCCGGGAGAACTTCATTATTGCAGTTGTCTGACCATTGCAGCAATTCTCTGACCAAACCGAAAAACCCTGAAAACTGCCCGAAATCAGAGAGTTGACGGCACCCTTCCCTGACCGGTGTACACGGATGTTTACGGGGGCGCGTTCCGGAGTGAAGCGGAGTGTATACACCCTCCAGGCATCCCACCTTTCAGGACTGCCGGTGCCGTATGCGGCAGAAGCAAGAGGCGGATTCGCAGTAAAACCAGTGACAATCCAGGTACACTTTTGGGCGCTCTTGGGGGGTGTCTGAATGTTAAATACCTGCGCCCTGTGTTACCAAAGAAGCAACAAGAATACACCAACGGGGTGTGCGCATGATTCGGCCGGGTCTTCGACCCTGCCGGCAGGCCCTCCGCCTCTTCCTCTTCCGAACAGGCTTTACTTGCGCAAGTAGCAAATAAATGAATAGCATCCGTCGCATGTCGATCCCGGCGGGAGGGTATGCGGAAGAGTACACAGTCTCGCCCCTTGTTCTCCTTGGCCCACATACCTAAATAGTTAACACCTGGGGAAAATAATTACTAGAGTAACCTCGACACAATGCTCATTTACAACTAAGATGGTCTGGTATGTAGTATCAACCATTGTCGATTGAGTTCTTTGGGCTTTGTTACAGGCGGGAGTGTCACCAAGGTGGCATTAGCCTGGCTCCAAACAGCCATTGGCATTCCCGCTGCGGATCTGGAAAGATGATCGCTACGTCTCCACTCCTCCCCTCTGTAGTGGTTTGGCTGTGCGAGTGTTAGAGAGCGGGTCCAGCTATGATCAAAATCGGTTTATATTCTGAAGACCGCACGCTCCACACGCTGCTTTCCTCAGCCCTCGGGAAGGAATTTGAACTCCTCCTGGAGCCGGACGAGCATGGGATGGATATGCTCCGTGCTGCCGGGGACTGCGATGTCATGATTCTGGACTTGCAGTCGAATCATGATTCGTTGCAGGAGCGTATTGGGTGCACCCAGCGTCTCATTGCATCTCAGATCCCCTCCGTGGTTATGGCCGATGACGGCCTGCGCTCGACCGCTTTTGAACTCGTTCGGACGGGAGCCTTTGGCTACTGCCGTAGGCCCCCCTCGATTCGAGATCTCAAGACCATGCTCAGCCGGGCCTACGAGAACTCCACACTGAGGCAGCAACTCCAGACCGTCCAGCAGCAACTGGATGTGCCCTCCACTTGCGACCAGTTGATCGGCGCCAGTCCGCAGATGCAGCGGGTTTATCAACTCGTGCATCGCGTCACCAACCTCAACGCCTCGGTGCTGGTGACCGGCGAAAGCGGAACCGGCAAGGAACTGATCGCCCGCGCCATCCACAATCTGGGCTCCCGCGCCAACCGTCCGTTCGTGGCTGTTTCCTGCGGTGCCATCCCTGAAACCCTGATCGAGGCCGAGTTGTTCGGCCATGAAAAGGGAGCCTTCACCGGTACGGTTGGAGCGCGCGAAGGATACTTCGAGCAGGCGGCCGACGGCACGTTGTTCCTGGATGAGATCGGTGACCTGAGCCTGTTCACTCAGGTCAAGCTCCTCCGCGTCCTGCAGCAGATGGAATTCAGCCGCCTGGGCAGCAACCGGCTCGTCCCCCTGCGGGCGCGCCTGATCTTCGCCACTCACCAGGACCTGGGCAAATTGGTGGCCGAAGGAAAATTCCGCCAGGATCTCTTCTATCGCATTAACGTCATGCGGATTGAATCGCCCGCCCTTCAGGAGCATCCGGAAGACATTCCTCGGATTGCCCGGCATTTCTTGCGCCAGTATGGGCAACTGTTTCAAAAACCGATGGACGAGATTGAGCCCGACGCGATGGCCCTGCTCCAGAGTTACCAGTGGCCCGGCAATGTGCGCGAGCTGGAAAACGCTGTGCAGAGGGCCATTATCCTCGCCCCGGGAAAAACTGTTCGCGCGGAAGATTTAAGTTTGAACATCGAGGAAGCCGATGCCGAAATCGGCGACATCGACGACATTGCCGATATCGGCGATTACCATCCCGCCGGATCCTTTGAACGGCAGCTTCGCGACTACAAGATCAAACTGGCTGTTGCCGCCGTTCGAGAGAACAATGGAAATAAGACGCTGGCTGCTCGCAGCTTGTGCATCTCCCGGGCTTATTTACATCGTTTGATCAGGCTTGCCGAGCCCGAATCGGCCTTTGAACAGAACCTTCGCGAAGTTGAGACTGCCTGAGCAAAGCGGTGCCAGCGCCTCGAATTTTCCGTTCGAGGCCTTCCCTCTTCTTTGCCTTTGCGGCCATCCTCTCAAGTGTGTGTGTTGTATTCGGGCGGCCCGGCAATAACCAGCCCGCTGTTCTGCCGTCCGTGGATATACCAGCAGCACCAATTCGTTTCATGGGCTTGACTGTCGGCGGGCGCAATCAAATCCACATACATGACCTTTCCGTATAAATAGATCTTCTCTTCCCAGGTCTCGATGCGCTTGTATCTTTCCTCCGAGTCGCAAAGCCCTTTCACATCTTCCCGGCGGAATGGCTTGATCGCCGTGGATTCCCCCGGAAGCAGGATGATCGGGGTGAACGGGGCGCCCGGTTCCTCATTCATATACTCGGGGGTGCCGGGAAGGTGCTTTTCGTCGATGGCAATCCTGATCCGTACCGCTGTTGCGATGATTCTGGCGGGAGTGCGGCCCCGGTTCGTGGCCATGACGGTAAAACTGTTCTCCACGCTCCGGGATGGCTCGACGGTGGTCAGAATCCAGGGCCTCTCGGAACGGATGACGGCTTGAGCATTCATCAAAGCGGCCTGAGCGCTGGCGGCGGCGGCCTCGGCAGCGGTTTCTACATATCCCGTTTGGCGGTCAATCTTTTTCAACAGGGAGATGGCCACCAGGATGCCGGCGTATCCCAAAATGACCAGCACCAGATTCGCCGCCCATGCGATTTTGTCGTGTAACGCCCAGGTCAACGGCGTGGGAGGCGGATTGGCAACGGTGATGTGCGGCGGCTGCTCATCGCGGACGCCGCCTTCGTGATCGGCCTGTGACGCGGGGCTGCCGGTCTCTTGCGGGGCAGGGATGGAAGACGTCGAAGGGGGCGGAGCCTGCCGATTCGCGCCAGCGTGATCGTTTGTCTGAACTGCGATTGCCGCTGGAGCCTGCGTGAGGGCCAGCAACAGCGCGAACATCGCCAAACCCGTGAGTCTCATGCGGCAAATGTATCACACGCCCCTTTGCCAGTCTGCGCCTGACGGCCGCGTGCAAGCCTGCTGAGGCTGCCGGCTACGGCTCCACGTCCACGCCCCGCCAGAAGCCCACATATCCCTTGATCTTGCGCGCAACCGGCTTCGGGTCGGGGTAGTACCAGGCGGCATCCGGGTTATCCTCCCCGGCGATCAGCAAGGTCATGTAGCGTGCCTGCCCCTTGACTGGGTCGAGGGAAGTGGTAGTGCTGGGGCGAAAATACTCGCGCTTCAGGCTGGATTCGGGAAAGTAGACGTTCCCATCCACGGTCTTCGTTGTGTCGCTTTCGGCAATGACTGTGCCGTTCCAGATTGCTCGTGCCATGGGTTGTTCCGGTCAAATCCGTTTCTACCCTCTTCCAGCCCCGGGAGTGGGTCCGGCAAAAGGGACGGATACGACATTAGCAGAGATTCGCCTTCATTGCGAGTCCGAATGAAAGCAAAAAAATCTTAGGCCACCCTGCCCCCGGCGATAGAGTCGATTCTGTGCCCCGCATCCGCCAGCAGGTTTCTGATTCAGGGCTTGGGGAATAAGGCTACTGGCCTCGCGCCTCTTGTCCGGCGGGCGGACTGTTGCGGCGGGCTTCCACGTTCTTGAGCACCGCCTCGTAGCGCTGGGCGGCGGCTGAAAACCGGTTCACCAGCTCCGAGGTCTTGATCAGAAAACCTGGATTCTTCTCCCGGATCGCCTCCAAAATGGGCGCAAACTTGGCCAGCATGAAAAATCCCTCGGCGTTGCAATCCACAAACAGCTCCGCTGAAACCGCCCCGTGCAGCACCATCGCCGCCGCCATCTCCCAATAGCTGAGCACCTGGCGCAGCCAGGCGTTGTGCGGGTCGGCGGGATTCGCCGCCACGGCAAAGAACTCCTCGGCAGTGGAGGGCCAGAACTCCCCGGTCACCCACGCGCGGGCTTGGCGCATCACCGCTTCAGTGCGCAATTCATAGAGTCCGAGAATAATTTCAGCATCGGCCGGGGTTGCAAGCATACGTTCCATCGAATGTTCTCCGCTGATTCATGCTACCGGATTAAGTCCGGAAGCGTTGTAGTCCTCTGACCGCTTGATTTTGTACCACCATTGGGTGCCCCAGGTCTCGATTTTGAGACCTGGGAAAGCACGAACTCAATGAAACTTCTTCATCCAGTCAGAGACTTGGTCCGCCGCTGGCCTCACGCCGTTTGCAGCGCCTTCTTGCCGCTTTTCTTCGCTGTCTTCGTCTCGGCGCTTTTCTCCACCACCGGCCCATGCGTCTCGGCCGTCGGCAGCGGCGGCGCATCGCCGATCCGCTTCGAATAGCTGCACGTAACGGCGCTCTCCGCCGGTGCCGCGCCCTTCTTGGCGCGCTTCTTCGGAGCGGCCTCTTCCTCGGCGCCCTTCTTCTTGTTCGGGCATTCCAGGTAGATCCCCGAGCGCAGCGTCTTCTCCACCAGATACGGGCTGCCGCACTCCGGACACTTCTTCGCTACCGGCTTGTTATTCGAGGTAAAGTCGCATTTTGGGTAACTCGTGCAGCCCCAGAATACGTTGCCCCTGCGCGCCTTGCGCTCGGCCAGGTCGCCCACGCCGCACTTGGGGCATTTCATCCCTTCAATCAGGTTCTGCTTCACGTACTTGCACTTGGGATAACCCGAGCAGGAAACAAACTCCCCATAACTCCCCTGGCGCAGCACCAGTGGCTTGCCGCATTGCGGGCAGTCTTCGCCGGTGGGCTTGGGCGTGGCTTGTTTCTGCTGCTGCTTCTGGCTCAGCTTGCGGAAGGTCTTGCAGGGCGGATCTTCATTGAACCCTGGGCAGGACATGAACATTCCGAATGGCCCGCGCCTCAGCACCATCACCCGCCCGCAGTTATCGCAATACTCCTCTGCCTCACCTGCTTCCTGTGCCTCCGGCGTGTTCATGTCCGGCTTGGCCGCGGTGTTCTCCCTGGTAAAGGTGCAGCTCGACTTATCCTTCTTGTTATATGCTGAGCAGGCGTAGAAGCTGCCGAACTTACCCCACTTCAACAGCAGGGGCGACCCGCACAGATCGCATTTTTCGTCCGTCTTCTTCTCCATGCGCTTGATGTTTTCCATCTTCGCGCCGGCATCCTTCAACTCTTCCACGAAGTAGCCGTAGAAGCCAGTGAGCAGGTCGGTCCACTTCTCCGTGCCCTCTTCGATCCCGTCCAGCTCCTCTTCGAGTTTGGCCGTGTATGCTACATCGAAGATATACGGAAAGTTCTTCACCAGTAAGTCGCAAACCACCATCCCGATCTCGGTGGGATAAAACCGGCCGCTGATTTTGGTTACATACTCGCGGTCCTGGATGGTGTTGATGATCGACGCATAAGTCGAAGGCCGCCCGATTCCCCGCTCTTCGAGAACCTTCACCAGCGAAGCTTCGTTATACCGTGGAGGCGGCTGGGTAAAGTGCTGCTCGGGGTCCAGCTTTTCCAGCTCCAGCCGCTTCACGTTGTCCAGATTCGGCAGCTTGTTGGTTGCCTCGTCCTCATCGTCCTTCTTGTCCTCGGCAACCTCGTAGATCTTCAGGAATCCGTCGAAGCGCACCACCGAACCGCTCAGCCGGAAATCGTAACTCTTTCTTGTCTTCGAGCTGACTGCCGCAATCTTTGCCGTGGTTATATCAAAGATGGCCGGCGTCATCTGCGAGGCCACAAACCGCTGCCAGACGAGCCGGTAGAGCTTCAGTTGCTCCTCCGTCAGGTAGCGCGCAATCGATTCCGGCGTCCGCGAAACATCAGTGGGCCGAATCGCTTCGTGCGCGTCCTGCGCGGCCTTCTTGCCCTTGTAAAGATTCGGCGTCTTGGGCAGATACTGCGCCCCCAACTGCTTCGCGATCCACTCCCGCGCCCCGGCAATCGCCTCCGGCGCCACACGCGGCGAGTCCGTTCTCATGTAGGTAATCAGGCCGACGGTGCCCTCGGCGCCCACGTCGATGCCTTCATAGAGCCGCTGCGCCACGCCCATCGTCCGCCGCACGTTGAAGCCCAGCTTGCTGGCCGCGTCGCGCTGCAACTGGCTGGTGATGAACGGCGCCAGTGGCTTCCGTTGCTTCTCTGTGGACTGCACTGAAACCAGCGACCACCGCGCCTCTTCAAGCGCCGCGATCACCTCGTCCATCGTTTTCTTGTCGGCAAGAGCATTGGCAATAAACAGATCTTTGCCATCTTTGTCCTGGCCGCTCGGAACCCGCGCCGGCTCTCCGTCGATGCCCACAAAGCGCGCCTTGAGTGTCTTGTCCGCCTGCTTTTCCGGGTGGAGCAGCGCGTCCAGCGTCCAGTATTCCACCGGCACAAAGGCGCCAATCTCCCGCTCCCGCTCCACAATCAGCCGCACGGCCACCGTCTGCACGCGGCCTGCCGACAGGCCCCGGCGCACCTTGTCCCAGAGCAGCGGAGAAATCTGGTAACCCACGAGCCGGTCCAGCACGCGGCGGGTCTGCTGCGCGTCAACCAGATCCTGATCCACGTCTCTGGCGTGCTTGAACGCTTCCTGCACGGCCTTCTTCGTGATCTCGTTGAAGGTCACGCGGCGAATCTTCTTCCGCTCCTTGGCCGTCGTTCCCAGTTGCAGCGCCAAGTGGTACGCAATCGCCTCGCCCTCGCGGTCAGGATCGGGCGCCAGATAGATTTCGTCCGCCTTGGCTGCGGCACGCTTCAGTTGCGCCACCACCTTCTCCTTGCCCGGGGACACAATCAGCGTCGGCTCGAAGGTTCGCTTCTCCAGCTCCACACCAATATCGTTCTTCGGCAGGTCCATGATGTGCCCGACCGATGCCAGAACTTCGAAACCCGCGCCAAGATACTTCTCGATCGTCTTGGCCTTGGCGGGCGACTCGACGATCACCAGTGATTTGCTCATTGCCATCCTTGTTTCCAATCCCACTCTATCCTGTCCAGCTTATCCAGCTTGTTGGACTCGGCCGCGGAATCGGTTCCGTTTTCATCTTGCGCGGTCCTATTTCTGGTCACACGCTCCGGTCGTTTTCGGGGTCCGGGAAAAATCATCTGCAAAAGTTGGACCCTACCATGGAACACCGCTCCGTTTCCACTCTCGACCGTTTTTTCGTCGCTTTTTGTCCCATTTTTTGGGAGCGCTCAAGACGCTTCGCGCCGAAAAACCCCTGCCAAACCCCATTAAATTGTGTGCGTTGCATGGCGAGACAGAGAAATATTTACTATATTCACGCGAAAAGGAGCCGAGTGCCGGGTCTTCCGGATCTCGATTTTGAGACTTGGGAATCCACGATCCTCAACCCGCCAACCAATTCCCTGTTCCCTGTTCCCTATTTGTGGAGTCTCAAGAGGTTGTTCCGATTCAGACCAGCGCGGGAAGCGTGACGTTGCCCTCAGAATGCGTATCTCTTAGCGTGCCGGTTTGAAGAGATTAAT
>CAYQSI010000033.1:0-36710 GCA_964420185.1 uncultured Occallatibacter sp.
ACGGCGCCACCGGTCCCTTGGCCAGCGTGGCGACGCCGGTGAAGAAGTAGATGTCGAAGAGCCAGAACTTGGAGTCGGTCTCGTACCAGGCGTACCAGCCCAGCAGTCCAATGGCCAGAGGCGCCGCCATCTGCATATCTGTCGAGGCGCTGCGGGAAAAACCGATGATGGCGGCGGAGGCTGCCGTAATGAGCGCCGCGTCCAGGTGCCCGCCAGGACGGAATCGCCGCATATGCAGATAGATGAGCACCACCATGATGAAGGCGAAAGTGGCCGCCGGCACGCGCGCTGCCCAGTCGTGCACACCGAAGTCCCGAAATACGAACATCGCCCGCCAGTAGTAAAGGGCCGGCTTCTCAAGCCAGGGGTGGCCGTAGAGATAAGGGGTGACGCAGGCGCTCAGCCGGTCCTTCAGCGTGTGGGCTGATTCGAACCGGTTCAGCATTTCATGGGCGATCTGCGCATAGCGGGGTTCGTCGGCGCCAACCAGCCCCAGACCGTCGCCGCCGAAGAATGGCGTCAGCCCGTAAACCAGAAAAAAGATCGTGAAAGCAAGGAAGAGAAGCGCCTCGCAAACGCCCGGCCAAGGAGGAAAACGCCAATGCAGTTCACCGGGAGAATTCGGGTCGGGAGGCACCAGAAAAGGCTCAAGGTAGCCAAGGAGCCAACTTGGCAGCCGGTTGCGACGGCCCAAGGGCGAGTCTGGAGCAGATGATTCCTGAATAGTTTTCACTCCCAGCGTTTCTCCAACGGGCAGAATGCGCTTGCCTCACGCAGCTAAATGAGCCGACTTCGGTCAGGGCGGTTGGGGGGAGCTGACCGGTCCCGGCTAGAGTCCATACTTCCTTGAAACGCAGGGATCGTGCTGCGCTTCGACAGGGACAAGGCTAACAGATTCGGACGGAAACGGAATGGGTTCATTGGCCTTCTTCCCCAGCCAGGGAGGCTACGCTAGGGCGCAATTGGGCCAGAATTTCATCGAGCGCGCGGGGCAGCGGCCCCTCGAGGGTGCAACCAGCGGCGCTTTCGTGGCCTCCGCCGCCCAGCCGCTCGGCAATGGCGGCCACGTTCACCTGGCCTTTGCTGCGCAGGCCGAGCCGGATGCGCCGCCCAGGCAACTCGCGCAGAAAGACGGCGGCTTCCACTCCGGAGACGTACAACGCAAAGTTCACAATGCCTTCGCAGTCCTCCTCGGCGGCGCAGGTGCGCACCATATCGTGATGCGTGACCCACAGCCAGGCCAGCCGGCCCTCGCGCCTCAGATTGCCGAGCGCCGCGCCCAGCAGCAGCAGCTTCGAGGCGGGCGTAGAAAAATACACGTCCTGGGCGATGCGGACGGGGTCGGCCCCTGCCAGCACCAGCTCCCGCGCCAGGCCGAAGGTGGAAGCCTGCATGGAGCCGTAGCAGAAGCCTCCGGTGTCAGTCAGCACCGTGGTGTAAAGGCACGTGGCCATCGAAGGCGTAACCGTGGCCCCGGCGGCCTTCGCGAGCCGGTACACCAGCTCGCCTACGCTGGCCGCATCGCGGTCTATCCAGTTCAGGTTGGCAAACTCGCAGCCGGTGGCGTGGTGATCGATGTTGACGGTGAAGAACGGCTCCAGGCCGCTCAGCCTGGTGCGTTCCAGGCCGTCGCACTCCAGCAGAATCACGGCATCATAGGGGCCGTGTACGAGCTGGGCGGTACGGATTTCCTCCGCACCCGGCAGAGCGCGATAAATGTTCGGAATCCGGTCGGCGGTCACTAGGTCGGCGTGCTTGCCCATCTGTTCGATAAGCATTCCCAAGGCCAGCATGGAGCCCACCGCATCGCCGTCCGGCCGGGAGTGGGAGCAGACCAGAAACCGCTCGCCCTGGCGCAAAATATTGAGGATCGCTTCGATTCGGTTGGTCGGCCGGCTCTGCGGCGCGGGACCGGGTGCAAGGTTCGGCGCAAGGCACGACGCGACAGCTACTGCACTGCTCTTCGGATGGAAAGCCGGATTGCGGCTGGAATGATCCATGCGCGGCTACTCCGCCGGGGTCCTTTCGTCCGCAGCGGGAGCCTGCTCGACGGGACTCTGCTGCGTGGCGGCCTTCTGCCGCTTGCGCTGCCGGCCCATCAGCTCGTCGATGCGCGCCTGGAAGCGGCCCGAGCGGTCAGCAAGAAAGCTGAGATCTGGCACGTGGCGCACGCCCATCCGTTCCTTCAGTTTAACGCGGATATAGCCCGTGGCGGCCGCCAGGCCCGCCACGGTGTCTTCTTCGGCTTTGGCAATGTCCTTGACGGCGCTGTCGACGGCCACATATACCAGCGCTGACTTGGCGCCGAGATTCAACACCACCTCGGTTACGTAGCAGAGATTGATGCGCGGATCGACCAGTTCACCCTCGATCATTGCGCCGATCTCCTCGCGCAGCGTCTCCGCCACCCGGTCCTGGTGGTGCTTCCGTCCTCTGTGCTCTGGCATGATCCCCTCCATCTCTGGGCAGACCATTCAGGATATCAGAGGCACACCGAAAACCGGGAAAAGCGGTTGTCGCGGCGGACCGGCGCAAGGAACCGGAATCAGTTCCCGGTATGCTGCCCGGTCCTCTTTGGACCGCTGGATTTGAGCATGAACGGAAGGAAGAACATGGCTGCCGCTCCGACCCTCATGCGAGACCAGGGCTTCCACGGTTCATATTTGCCTCAGCTCTCGATGTAATCCCAAAAGGCGTCGGCCAGCTCCGCGCCCAGTTCGTTGATGATGCGCCGGGCGGCTCGCTCGACCTCTTCGATGAGGCCGTGCAGGTAGTCGCGGGAGCGGGAGATGGCGACAACGCCGATGGTGGCCGACTGCCAAACCACCGCTTCGTCCATCTCGGCCACCGAGACATTGAAGCCCTGTTTCAGTTGGTCCTTGAGCGAACGCACCACCTGCCGCCGGTCCTTGAGCGACTGGGCGTGCTCAATGCGGATTTCAAGCATCAGTTGGGCGACGGGCATAGCGTCACAGGATTTACACCGTCAGTGTAAGACGTGTTGCCGCCGGCTGGGAGGTTTTATTTTGAATCTGTTCAGCAGATTACGGCTTTTGTAGCAAACAGCTTCGCAGTCTACGCAAAGGCTCCTTCCCTTCCACCCCGCGAAATGGACCCGGCGCTGAGGTCCCAATCCCCTTCTGCCATTTGACCCCCGTCCAGCTAGTTGCTAAACTGTAATTGCGGGGTGGAGCAGCCCGGTAGCTCGTTGGGCTCATAACCCAAAGGTCGCTGGTTCAAATCCAGCCCCCGCAACCAAAAACCAACACAAAATAAAGAATTTAGAGAGAGTCGCCTTAGGCGGCTTTTTATTTTTTGGCCTGGCTGTCCGTAAACTGTCCGCCTTTTCGGGCAGATACTAATTCTTAGCAGCTTTCATCTGGATCACGTGAGAGTGGCTTGACTGCTGTGCGCCATCCTTCAAGTAGCTCTCCGTTCGCTGCACCGCTTCCCGCAGGTCGTCCTCATTGACGATGTTGTAGCGGTCAAAGATGGCCCGCGTCTTGTGCCCGCTAATCGTCATGGCAACACGCTCAGGGGCGCCAGCCCGGACCATGTTGCGAACGGCTGTTCGGCGAAGATCGTGGAAGATGCGCCCTGTGTACCGGGTAGGGACAGGGGTTCCGCAGCGACTACAAGACTGCGCGTCTGAATTTAGAGGCTGTCCACAAGCATGGCAGAACATCTTCAACGCCTTTCATCCGCGTCATTGGCAACACACGACCCGTCTTTGTCACAGTTAAACCACAGAGTTGTATTCCTCGCACAGATTCCTCGTCCGTACCAAAGGGCATATAAAGTATGTCGATGATTCCCTGGGCGAAGCTCTCGACGTTATTGGCGCAAACGAGTACATCGGCTGGTATGAACAAAGCCCCGAGGGAGCCGACACCACCGAGTGGAAGATCGTCTATGATAAGCCGCTCATCATCAGCGAATTCGAAGGAGACGCCAAGGCTGTTCCCATAGTTTCCTAGAGGAAAAGGGGGCCAGTCACAAAAGAGCTTTGCTTTTCTATTTCTTTGCCATCCTGTCGAGCTCGGAGCCAGCTAGCAGAAAGCCGCCCACCCCATATACATAGCTCGCGGAAGGCTTGAACTTTCCTGGTTGTCCATCGATGGGCTGAATCGATCCCAGCCGTCCGTCCGCATAGACGTGCTTGAGTATTCCGGCCCAGGACCGCCTGACCACCGGCTCATACTTCGCCCGTTCCAGCACACCGTGGTTGATGCCCCAGGCGAGCGAATAGGTAAAGAAGGCGGAGCCTGAGAGCTCGGGCAGATCATAGGCCCCGGGATCGAGCAGTCCGCTGCGCCAAAGGCCATCTTTCCCCTGAATCGCGGCAATCCGCGCCGCCATCTCCCGGTACTGAGCTATATATCTTCTGCGGCTGGGATAGTCGTTCGGCATCGACTCAAGAACCTTCGCCAAGGCGCCCATCACCCAGCCATTTCCCCTGGCCCAGAAGAGCTTCTGCCCGTTCTCCTCTGTCTTCGTGAGGTAGCGGCCGTCGCGGAAGTACAGGTGCTCGGCCGGGTCGTACAAGCTCGCCGAAGTCTGCCACCACTCGCGATCCATGAAGTCCAGGTAGCGCCGGTCGCCGGTCGCGTCAGACATCCTGGCCAGCACGGGAGGGGCCATAAACAACGCATCGCACCACCACCAAAGCAGTCTGGAGGGATCGTCGGGACGCGCCACTAACTGATCCAGGACCGCCTTGGTGCCGGCCATTCTGACTGGATCACGCGTCTCCAGATACAGACCCATATAGGATTGCCCCAGCGCCATATCGTCGGCATGAGGAAATCTGGCATTGAGAAGCTTCCAGTCGAATCTTTGCGCCATTCCGGCCACCGCATCGTGATAGCGGGGATCCCCGGTCGTTATTGATGCCGCCAACATGCCGTCATACAAGGCGGCGTAGGTCCACTGCTGGTTGAATCTATGCTCTGCACGCGCCAGTTGCCAGCCGGCCACCTTGCTCACGGCCTTGCGGATGGCTGCGTGGGTCAGCGCAGGCGAAAGATCCGCGGCCAGCGGGCCGGGATCGTCCGGCGAATCCCCCGATGCCGCGCGATCCACCGGCGACGGGACCGCTGCGGACGTGGCTTCTGGAGCCTTCGGCTGAGCGATCTGGGCGCTTGCCGTTAACGCGGCCAATCCTGCCACCGCCGTGAGCATCCATGCAAGATGCCACGCGCCGTCCTTCATTTGAGCCGTTGCCGTCCTTCCAAATCCTGTCATTTTCTCCTCTGCAACACGCCGAATCGTCTCGAAGAGCTTGCCGGTGTAGGATACTCTGTTCAAGCGCCGGAAGGCGTCATCGGCGTTGTTCAGGATAGCCTTGCTGCAATTCCAGATGGAAGCGATTGAAGAAGATGATGCGGCAATCCAATCTGCTCGATAGAAGAAGGTTTCTTGAAACGGCGGCAGCGGCCGGCTGGAGTGCGGCTGCCTGCCTGGCTTGGGGTTTGCCTCGTCCCGCCGAGGACTCGGCCGCCTTCCGGCTGGCCGCCGAAACGGATCGCCAACGGATTCTGGCCGCCGGCTCCCGCTACCTCATGCAGGCGCCTCTCACCATCACGGCCTTCCCCGCAAAGCGCAGTGCGGGCGGAGCACATGACTTCTACTCCCAGGCGGACTACTTCTGGCCGAACCCGAAAGATCCGAATGGCCCTTACGTTCACCGCGACGGACAGAGCAATCCGGATAACTTCGACGAGCATCGCAAGGCGATGGTTGCGCTTTCGATGCAGATGCCGGCCCTGACCGCTGCCTGGCTCCTCACGGGAGATCTTCGCTATGGCCAGCGGGCCTGCGATCATCTTCGCGCCTGGTTTGTCGCGCCGGCGACGCGCATGAATCCCAACCTTCAGTTTTCCCAGGCGATTCAAGGCCTTTCGACGGGCCGCTCCATCGGCTCATCGACACCATCCATTTGGTCGAGGTGGCCAGGGCCGCCAGCTTTCTGATGCCTCAGATGCTTGGTGCGCGGGACAGCCTCGATGTGAAGGCCTGGTTCGCAAGTTATCTCGATTGGCTGTGCAACAGCGACCGTGGGAAGGAGGAGCGCGACACCCGGAACAACCACGCCATGTGCTGGGCGCTGCAGGCCGCGGAGTTTGCGCGTCTGCTGGGCAATGATCCCATCCGTCAGGAAGTCTACCGCCGCTATCGCGAGATTCTTCTCCCCGATCAGATGTCGGCTGACGGGTCGTTCCCCAGGGAACTGGCGCGGACCAAGCCGTACAGCTATTCCATCTTCAACTTCGACGTGATGGCCGGTCTTTGCCAGTCACTCCAAGGTCTTGCTCCCGATCCGCTTGCCTTCCACCTTGCGGACGGACGCGGTCTTGCGAAAGCCGCCGAGTTTATCTATCCCTATCTTAAGGACAAGGGCTCCTGGAAGTTGGCGAAGGATGTTGAGCACTTTGAAGCACTGCCTGTCCGCTCGCCCGGTCTCCTCTTTGCAGGCCTCGCCTGCCGGCGGCAAATGTACATTGACCTCTGGAAGACTATGAATCCTGATCCTGCGGACAAGGAGATCATCCGCAACTATCCCATCCGGCAGCCGCTTCTTTGGGTGTGACAGCGCAAACTGCTAAATTCCGTTGCCGGTTCCGTCTGCAACAGTTGAATTGCGGGGGAGTCTTCGGAAGCCTGCCGTGTTACCAGACATGCACAGCCAGAATCGAGGGCGCCCCGGTCTTCCCATCGACAACATTGACCTTCAGGACCGCCTCCACATTATGGTTTGAGAAGTCCCCTCCCATCTGCTCCCTAAGCAGTTGCATATAGTGGGGGCTGGTGGCGAATTGAGCGGCGGCCTCGGTTCCATTGCGGCCCAGTCCGGCCAGCGCCACCACCCAGCCGTCGGTAGTTGTATTGCGAAATCGCGCCACCAACGCATAATCGTCGGCGCTGGAGTAAGGGAGAGAATGATCGCGCGCCAAGTGCGACTCGGAATGCATCTGGTCTGTGATCGATGCGGCCTGGTCCGGCGAATCAATGGAGGCTGGCGAAAAATGAAAGCGCAGCGGTTGCAGGAGGCGAAGGGTCCACTGATTGTTATACCCGCCGATCAGAATGATCGAGTGCTCGCTGAGTTCCGTAAGTGGAATGGAAGCAGAGGCCACCAATTTCGGCGAAGCTCCGAAGCGCTCCAGCAGGCCGCTGATCTGGGCAATCGCAGCGGCGCTCTGCATGGAAACGAACGGGTAGTCATTGTCTCTGACGGCCGTGTGTACGCCGGAGAAGTTGTTTTGTGCAAAGACTACGCTTCCCGTGCAAATCATCACCGTGCGCTGGTCACGCAATACCGGCTCCCAGAAACGATCCACTGCTGTTTGAGGGGGAACAGCGCGGTATTTCCACAGCAACCCTGCAACGGCGAGAATCGCCATCATCGCTGCCACGGACAGCCATAATCTAGGTTTTTTGAATACGCTGGTTCGAGTCAGCGCGGGGTCAGGAGTGGCTCCGGTTCTCTTATCCGGCAGGAAGGAACCTTTCGCCGCAGCCAAAGAGGACGCTGCTTCCACTTCCGGCGCTCCGGTCTCCTGATTTGAATGATCGTCGCCCTCGGCGTGATGTGCCGCACGAGAACCTGCCTCGTCGCCGGACTCTCCGGGGTGGTTATGCGCGTGATGGAATTCGGGAATGTAAGAACCCGCAGGCAGCGAGATCCGGACATTGGAGCTCCGCTCGGACTCGGAATAGTAGAGCAATAGCCGCTTGCGCACTTCGCCGGCAGTGTACCGCACCACCGTATCGGCGCTCGTGTCGTAGATCGGAGGCCGGCCGAAGACCTCCACGCCAATGGTCCGTTCCTTCAATAGCTCTGACTTGCCGGCCAAAGTGTTTTCCACGAGATATTGCAGCAGCGCAGGGTAGCGTTTGCTGTTACAGAAATGGGGACTGGCAAGAATCTCATGCAGCTCACGCAGTATCGCTTCACATTCGTGCTTGTTCTGCGGATGCCAAGCCTCCCGGGTTTCGCTGCTGTTGTTCATTTTTAGTCGATTGAATCATACTCGCCGCTATTACGGCGTGCAAGAAGGTTTGTCACAAGAAGAGTGATAGCCTTAACACGCTCATTCTAAATCAGTTCACGCTCTTATTGGGATCAAACGGTTAGTCACTTGCCAGGCGCGAGCGACGGAGCGGAGTATAGCCCCAATTTGTTAAAGGTGCCCAGCCGCGAGGGGAAAGTTACCTGCTTTGCCACAACCGAAAAGATCGGCCAACAGGCGAATCAACAATCCCATCGCGCGGCAGGGTGGATCTTGTTTCAGGGAAAGAGAATCTCTTGGTTGACTTGTCACGACGGCAATTCGTGCTGGCGGCATCCCTTTCGGCTGCCAGCGGCCTGCTGCCCGCTCCGCTTCGCGCCGTTGCCATGGGGCCCGTCTCCGCGACCGGCCAGGCCGACGTCTTCTCCGCCCGGCTGGATTCTGGATGGCAGTTCCGGCGCGGCTCCATCGGGGAGATCAGGGAGGTCTGGCATTCCGGGCAGGGCAATTTATGGAAGGCGACCGGCCTGCCCCACTGCTTTAACGGACAGGACGCATGCGACCCCGACCAGCCCTACTTCCGCGGGCAGGGGTGGTATCGCACCCGGCTTCGCGTGCGCAATCCTTTTGCCAATGGACGAACGATATTGCACTTCCAGGGTGCGGGTCAAACAACCTCGCTTTGGGTCGGACCGATGCTCATCGGAACGCATAAAGGCGGCTATGACGAGTTCGCTTTTGACATTACCGATGCCGTCCGGCGGCTCCCGGCTGCGGACACCAGGGAGGGCGTGCCGATTGCGGTGTGTTGCGACAACACCCCCGATCCTGACCGGGTTCCGTCTGAGTTCAGCGACTTTTGTCTCTATGGTGGTCTCTATCGGCACGTAAACCTGGTCTATTTCCCTGCCGTGGCGCTGGATACAGTTCACATTCTGTCCACTCTCGCCGCGGATGGATCGGCGCAGGTGACGGTTCAATCCCGTCTGTACAATCCTTCTGCCCAAAACCTTCGCTGCCGGATTTCGGTTGAGGTTTCGGACGCGCAGGGCCGTCCCATTCATCGCGCCTCGCAGACGCTCTCCACCTGGAGCGATCTTGCCCGGCTGACGGAATTCCGCATCGCGGCGCCGGAGCTCTGGTCGCCAGAATCGCCGCATCTCTATCGCTGCCGGGTTACGCTGTCCACTCCTGCCGGGCAGACGCGCCTCGACGAGCGATTTGGCATACGCATGTACGAGTTTGTGGAGCACGGCCCCTTCAAACTCAACGGCAAGCGCGTGCTGTTGCGCGGCACACAGCGTCATGCGGATCATGCGGGCGTGGCTGCCGCCATGAGCGACGATCTGGTGCGCCAGGAGATGCGGATGATTCGCGAGATGGGCGCGAACTTCATACGGCTGGCGCATTACCAGCAGGACCGGCTGGTGCTCGACCTGTGCGATGAGCTTGGCCTGATGGTTTGGGAAGAGGTCCCATGGTGCCGCGCCGGAGTGGGGGGCGAGGCATTCCGGGAGAATGCCAAAGGCATGCTCACTCATATGATCGACCAGCATTACAACCACCCCTCGATCATTCTCTGGGGCCTGGGCAATGAGGACGACTGGCCCAACGAGTATCCGAGCCTCGATCAACAGGCGATACGCGCCTTCCTGACCGAGATGCGCGATCTTGCGCACCAGCTCGACGGCTCCCGATTGACCGCGTTTCGCCGCTGCGACTTCGCGTGCGATATCCCGGATGTCTACTCGCCCTCCATCTGGGCGGGCTGGTATCGGGGCAACTACCGCGAATATGAACACAGCCTGAACGCCTGGCGCAACCGCGTCAAGCGCTTCATCCATATTGAATGGGGTGCAGAAAGCCATCCCGGCCGCCACGCCGAAGACCCTGACGCAGTGCTGCGGAAAGTGCCCACCGGCGCCGGGACCGACGAGCGCGGGCTGGATTACCTGATGAGCGGCGGCAATATCCGCGTTTCGAAGGATGGCGACTGGTCGGAGACCTACGCCTGCGATCTCTTCGACTGGCACCTCAAAACCCAGGAGAAAATGGATTGGCTGACCGGGGCAGCGCAGTGGATTTTCAAGGACTTTGCCTCTCCGCTGCGTGGCGATAACCCCATTCCGCGTGTCAACCAGAAGGGGGTTGTGGAGCGCGATCTAACCAGGAAGGAATCTTATTACGTCTTTCAATCCTACTGGGCTGAGAAGCCGATGGTTCACATCCTCGGGCATAGCTGGCCTGTCCGCTGGGGCAAGGCGGGCGAAGAGCGCAGCGTGCATGTGTACTCAAACTGCGATCGCGTAGAGCTCTTCCTGAATGGCGTTTCCCTGGGCGTCATGAGCCGCGACAGCCAGGATTTCCCTGCCGCGGGACTGCGCTGGAAAGTGGCATTTGCGAGCGGGCCTAACCGCCTGCGCGCGATTGCAATCAAGCAAGGGGTGACGGTCACGGACGAAATTGGCCTGACCTACCAGACGGAGCCCTGGGGAGAACCTGCCGAGCTCCGTTTGTCTGAAAAAGCGCGCCAGGACAACCGGATTACCGTCGAAGCAAAAATCTTCGACACCCGGGGAGTGCTTTGCCTCGACTCCGCCAAGCTCATTCGATTCTCGCTGGCGGGCGCGGGCCGTCTCATTGACAACCTGGGGACCACGCGGGCCTCGCGCGAGTTGCAACTGGCGAATGGCCGCGCGGTCATTTCACTGATTCGATACGGAGGTTGCAGCATCAAGGCGGCGCCAGAAGGGCTTCCCGCTGCAACGCTCAATCTTTAACCACGGACGCGCGTCCGGGGCGCACGTGAATAGGCACGCGTTGTTCACACAGGAAGAGGATGGCCATGACGCAGCACAAACATCAAACAGAGGCATTCATAACAAGCAGCGGACCAAATGTGGGGAGGCTTATCATGCGGGCAAGTTCAATGTGTATTCGGAAAGGAATAGCCGGTTGGAAGACTATTCTCCTACTGCCAGTGCTGCTGGCGGCATGTTTATTGCCGGGCAGGATGATGGCGCAGAGAACAACCGCCACTCTGTTCGGCAACGTGACGGACGCATCAGGCGCGATGATTGCTAATGCCACCGTTATCATCGCCAACGTGGAGACGAATATCTCCACCACGGGGATGACCAATGGCGCCGGCGAATACCGCTTCGACCTGGTTCCGGTGGGAACTTATTCCGTGACGGTGACGGCCAAAAGCTTCAGAAAATATGTGCAGGCTGCCGTTCCGCTCACTGTCAACCAGACGCAACGCCTGGACATTCAATTGAAAGCCGGCGCCGCGGAAGAAACCGTCACGGTCACGGCGGAGCCGCCGCAACTCGACCTCGAAAGCGCGACCGTCGAGCGGACGCTGGAGTCGAGAGAGGTGGATAACCTGCCCATTCTGGACCGGAATATCTTCAACCTTCTTACCCTGATTCCCGGCGTGCAGAGCAATCAGGTGGGAGGCAACACCCTGGGCTTCAACCAGCAGGTGTTGCAGATGAATGGCGGCACCACCGCCGACAACACCGGCACGGTGAGCTATTACCTTGATGGCGGCTTGAATATGACGGCGCTGCGCATGACCGGCAACGACATGCCCAGTCCCGAGGCCATCGCCGAATTCAATGTGCAAGCCAGCAACTACGACGCCTCGTATGGAAGAATGTCCAGTGGCGTGGTTACCGCGCTGACAAAATCCGGCACCAACAAGTTTCACGGTTCCGCGTATGAGTTCAACCGCAACACGGACTTCGACGCCTCCAATCCGATCAACGTGGGCGGTGGAGTGGGAATCGTGCACCGCAATATGTTTGGCGCCACAGTTGGCGGACCTATCCGCCGCGACAAGACGTTCTTCTTTGGAGAGTGGGGCGAGGTTCGCCAGATCACGCCGCACGCCTTTTCGGGAGCCGTTTTACCGACCTTCACGGGCGGAACGACGAACGCCGGGCAGGCGGGGGGCGACTTCAGCGCGTTCCTCGGGTCGAGTAGCACGCTCGTCATCAACACGGCAAAACCCTTTACGCAATGCGGCGGCTCGGCGACGGTCTTTGTCGTCTGCAATCCGGCAACCGGATTGCCCTATACGGCCAACGGAACAAATCCCAGCAACATCATTCCCACGACGGCTCTGGATACGGCGGCAGCCAACGTTTTGACGTACATAAAAGGCTTCGAGAACGCCACCACTTCCACCGGCCTTCCTTCCTTCACCGGGCAGGAGGCGCAGCCGTACGATACATGGGAGTACCTGGTTAAGGTCGAGCACCAGTTCAGCGACAAGCAGCGCCTGGCGGCTTCGTATTTCCATAGCACGGGCTCCCGGCAGATTCCTTCCGGAAGCACCGTCAGTTTGCCCTGGGTCGCGCAGAATCAGAACTGGACCCAGAATCTGGCCAATGTAAGCGACACTATCACCTTCAGTAACAGCATCATCAACCAGACTTATGCCAATTTTTCGCGGCTCATGGGCGGCCGCGCGAATAGCTGGAACGCGGGCAAGTCCGGCCGGGAGTCGCTGGCCGCCTTCGGTTCCAACATCGCTGTGCAGGGGCCGGCGAGTCTTCCCCAGCTCGCGGTCTCGGGCTACTTCACGCTGGGCAATGCGATCGACGGCCCGGAAGCGGGAACGGACTTTTATGCGGTGCGCGACCTGCTCATCCTGAACAAAGGCACTCACTCGCTGACCCTGGGCGGCGAGGCATCGCTCAACAAGGACCAGATGGTCACCGATCTGAACAACTACGGTGTTTTCACCTTCAGCTCCAGCAAGACCGCGCGCAGCGGCAATGCGTTGTCGGACTTTGTTCTTGGCCTGCCCGGCACGCAGACTCAGGATCAGCCGGTTGACGCCATCGACAACTCGTTCTTCTACGCACTCTTTGCCCAGGACAACTGGCGCATCCGTCCGAATCTGACCATCGATCTCGGCGTACGGTGGGATTTGCAAACCGCACCCACCGACCCGCAAAACAAGGAGTCAACGTTCATCCCCGGCGTGCAGTCGACGGTCAATCCGCTCATGCCCCTGGGAGAGTTGGTTCCCGGCGACAAGGGCGTAACTCGCGGCACAATTGCCAACTCGTATACCCATTTCTCCCCGCGCGTGGGCCTTGCCTGGGATCCATTCGGCAAGGGGAAGACTTCAGTCCGCGCATCCGGCGGCATCTTCTGGGGCGGCATTTCCGGCAATGAGTGGAATGCGTCGTCGAATTACTATCCGTTCTCCCTGCGCTACACCTTCCCCAAGCAGGGTTCGCTCACCAATCCGTACTGCGCCGGCGGCGTCACGACCGGCTGCACATCGGACTCGCCCTTCCCGTTCTCCTACACTCCCGGCTCGGTCAATCCGATTCCTGCCGGCGGCACCATCGAAGGCGCCGTGCCCAACTTCGTTTGGCCGAGCACCTACCAGTTGACCGCCTCCGTGCAACAGCAGGTGACCAGGAGCGCCGCCATTGCCGTGGCGTACGTCGGATCGCTGGCGCGCCATCTGCCGATGTCGGTGGATGAGAATTATCCCGTCTTCAACACCACAACTCCCACCGCCAACACAACCAGCAACGTCAATGCGCGCCGCCCGTACTACAACACGACGAGCGTGAACACCGCGGGCGCGCCCACCCAGGAACTCGGCATCGCGTATGGAGTAACTTCCAGCCAGACCTCCAATTACAATGCGATGCAGATCACCTTCTCGCAGCGTGTCGCCAAAGGGGTCAGCTTCAACGGGTTTTATACGTGGAGCAAGAACCTGAACAGCGGCGTGCTGAATTCCAGTACTCCATCTTCCACTTCTACCGTGGAGGACCATGACACCCTGAAGATCGAAAAAGGCCCCGACGATTACGACATGCGCCAGGTCTTCGGCATGTACGTTATCTGGGTGCCGGATTACATTCACAATGCGCACGGTGCGGCGGCGGCCATCCTGAACGGCTGGCACCTCTCCGCGGTCATCAATCTACATAGCGGAACCCCCTTCAACATCACCACGGGTTCCGACAACAATCAGGATGGAAACACGACCGACCGGCCGACGCTGGTTGCCGGCGCCAACCCGCTTTCTACGAATCCGGTTATCGGCCGCAGCAGCCGTTCGGCGCTGGTCAAGGAGTACTTCAATCCCAGCTTCTGGACGGCCAGCACGACAACCGCGGAGCCAGTGGGCACCGTCTTCTGCGGTTACAGCACGTCGGATCCCACCGGTTGCGTCGGCGTTGGCCCGGGCGGATCGGATGGCGCGCTGCGCCGCAACAATTACTATGCCTCGGGGTACCGGGATGTCGATGCGTCGCTCTTCCGGGACTTTGCCCTCTGGCAAGGGATCAAGCTCCAGGCCCGCGCCGAGGCGTCGAATGTCTTTAACCTTGTCAGTCTCGGCGCGCCGAATGCAAACCTCAGTTCGGCCACGGCCGGCACCATTACCGGCGCAAGCAATATGCGCCAGATGCAGCTTGGCATGCGCCTGACTTTTTAAGCGGTGTCGCTGTAGTCTCCATAGCGCCTGCTCCGGTGAGCAGGCGCTCTTTTTTGCCTGTTTCTATAGAACGATTACAGCCGATCCATCCTCGGTCTCACGTTTCACCGCCTCTAGCCCGGATAATGCGTGAAGGCTAAAAAAAGCGAAAGCTACTAGACAGTGTTTATGGCATCAAGAGAGGCTTTCGCTTGCCTGATTCTACGTCGACACAGTGTTTGTTGTTCAGCGATTTGTACCAGCGACCTTTGGTGTTGTCCTTTGACCAGCGGCAAGGTTCCAGCGATGGCGGCGCGGTGCTGTTGCAGGCTGCCAATCGGATCTATGGCCTAATCGAGTCGATGGCTGCTTGTCTGCCCGTCTCAGCGACCAGCCTCCAGACCGTGTTATATGGCTGTGGCGACCGCTCAATAATATGGGCAATCTCATCAACCGGGAAACACGGCTGTTCCTCCTTTTCCCACTCAGGAAGTGAAAGTCCGTCGTATGCAGTCTCGGCGGTATGCTTCCATGCCTTTGCCTTGTCCCAAAATGAGGCGAAAGGCGCTGACGCTGTTCTTGATTGTTTTCGGGCTACACGTCCACTCATCGCTTGACAGTTAACCGTCGCATTGACTAGGCTTTCCCGCAATTGGTTTATCGCTGCGAGTGCGACTCCTACTTATCTTCTGCTGTCGGAATATAGACAACGCCTGATGGCCGGAACCCACTTTTGTGAAGCTAGCCCTTGCCTGGAAGAATACTGTCCGCAGTTGGCCCAACGAGGCCCACAGGTCATCAACCCGCTCAACGCCACACCGGCGCCCTGAGCGCCTAAGGTAAGACTTTTCGGGGGAGTAATCATGAAACGATTCATATGGGCAGGGATGCTATGCTGCATTCTCTCCACAATCCTCGCCTTCAGTCAGTCCGCCACAACCTCTCTGCGCGGTGTTGTAACAGACTCCACTGGCGCGCTTGTCCCTGGCGCTTCCGTTACCCTTTCTAATAAGGCCACGGGCAGCTCCCATCACGCGGTCTCGAACGCCTCCGGCTATTACATCTTCGCAATCATCCCTCCCGCGCGTTATAGCATCACTGTGGCCTCCGCTGGCTTTGCCTCACAGACTGTGACCGCCGCGCTGCTCGTTGATCAGCCGGCCACCATCAACTTCACGCTCAGCGTAAAGGCAGAGACCGTCACTGTAGATGTCAGCGCCACCACGGCGGCTCTCAACCTTACAGATGCCACCATTGGCAACGCTGTCGAAAACGCTACCATTGAGACGCTGCCGATGGAAGGTCGCGATCCCGTCAACCTGCTCAGCCTGCAACCAGGCGTTCTCTACGTCGGCAACGAGATCACCGATAGCCGTCAGGGATCCGTGGCCGGTGGACGCTCCGACCAGGGCAACGTCACCCTCGACGGACTCGACGACAACGACCAGATCGGCGGCGCAGCCTTCACCGGCATCTTGCGCTCGACCCTCGACTCGACCGAGGAGTTCCGCGTCACCACCTCGAACGGAACGGCAGCTTCGGGCCGCTCCTCCGGCGCGCAGGTCAACCTCGTCACCAAGAGCGGAACCAACACGTACCACGGTTCGCTCTATGAGTACTACCGCCCCACCAACACTGTTGCCAACTCTTTCTTCAACAAGTACGACGAGCTGGCGGAGGGTAAACCGAATATTCCCCAGAAGTACATCCTGAACACCTTTGGCGGCAGCACCGGCGGCCACATCATTAAGGACAAGCTATTTTATTTCTTCAACTACGAAGGTCAGCGCAAGGCCATCAGCGACGTCGTTCCCGCCACCGTGCCCACAGCTACCTTCATGGCCGGCGAACTCAGTTACCCTGACACTAAAGGCAACACCCAGACTCTGACATCCGGGCCAACTGGGCAGGTTACGATGTTGGACCAACCCTGCTTGGCTAGCGGCATTTGCTCCAGCACCAACCCTCCCGGTGCAAACGCCGCCATTCATGCCTACTATGCCAACGTACCCACCGCAACCCAGGTCACCGCTGGCACCTCACCTCTCGGCGACGGCGGATATAACAGCGGCGCCCTGTTCTTTACCTCTCCGGCGCCATCCACGCTCAACACCAGCATCCTCAAGATCGATTACAACCCAAGCAGCAAGCACCACGTGTTTGTCCGTGGAAACCTGCAGAAAGATACCGCGGCCGGCGATGAAAACCTCCCTGGAGAGGCACCCGCCAGCTTTACCGATGACAACACCAAAGGCATCTCGGCTGGTTACACCTGGGTTCCCACCCCCCACATTGTCAACGATCTGCGCTATGGCTTTATCCGCCAGGGCTTCCAGCAAGGCGGCATTGCCCCAGGCGAATGGGTTTACATCTCTGGCCTTACCCAGCCCCAGGCCGAAACCGGCAGCTATATTCTCCATGTCCCGGTCAACAACATCACCGACAACCTGAGTTGGAATCGGGGCGCGCACACCTTTGACTTTGGCGGCAACTGGCGCGGCATCACCAACTTCCACAGCAGCGATCAAGCCTCCTTTGACGGTGCCAGCACGAACGCCATGTATGCCAGCACGGCAGGTATGCCCGTGCCCACGCTTTCGGTCAACGGCCTTCCCAGCATGGCCAGCAGCTTTACCACGTCATGGATGTACGGCTACGGGGATCTCATGGGAATCATCCCGGAGCGCGTTAACGCGTATAACTACACAATCACCGGGCCGACCAGCGGCACAGCCTTGGCCGAGGGCGATTTTGTCACCAAGAATTTCCACGCCAACGAGTACGAGGGCTACGTTCAGGACTCCTGGCACGCACGACGCAACCTCACTGTGACTTACGGCGTTCGCTACACCCTCCTGGAGACCCCTTATGAGACCAAGGGTCAGCAGATCGCGCCCACCATCGATACCGATAAGTGGTATCAGACCCGCGAATTCGCCGCGCAGCAAGGCGAAGTTTTCGAGCCCGTAATCTCGCTCGCGCCCGCCGGCAAAGTCAACCACAAACCCGGATACTGGCCTGAGCAGAAAAAGGACTTTGCCCCGCGCCTCGGCATCGTCTATTCACCCGATGCAAAGACCTCCATCCGCGCCAGCGCTGGCATCTACTATGACCACTACGGCGAGGCCCTTGTAAACACATTCGACACAAATGGCTCCTACGGCCTTACCGCTCAGATCAGCAACGCCGCCGACGAGTTGGGCTTTGAGAACGCACCTCGCTTCACCGGTCCTCACAACTTGCCCAACATCCCCATGCCAGCATCCCCAACCACGCAAACCTTTCCTTTCACGCCGTCTCCCTACGGATTCGACATCGATTGGGGCATCGACAGCCACGTTAAGACTCCCTATGCCGAGTCCTTCAGCCTCTCCGTCCAGCGCGAATTGCCCCTGGGCTTCACTCTGGAGACCGCCTATGTCGGACGCCTCGGACGCCATCTTTTCCAACAACTTGATCTGGCCGAGCCGGTCAACTATGTGGACCCGCAGGGCGGAGGCGACTACTTCAGCGCCGCCAGAATCCTTTCCAAGGAGGTTGATGCCGCTCCGTTCGGTACGGAGCAAAACGGGATCTTCGCGGGAAACTATCAAAAGGTCAACGATAATATCGCTGCCATTCCGTACTTCGAGCATGTCTTTTCCTACATGGCGGGACAAGATTACCCGGGAGAAAACGCCACGCAGGCCATCTTTAACAATGGCTGGGCGCCGGAACGCTACACCAACGGCGAAACCTTGGCCTTGGCTATCTTCGATGTCTTTGGCATCTTCCCCGGCTCACCCAACACCGGCACAGGCGCCCCACCTTCAACCTTCTGGAGCAACCAGTTCTCCTCCCTTTATTCGCTAGCCCCCATCGGCACCAGCTCGTACAACGCGCTGCAGTTCACCCTTCGTCATCCCGCCTCTCATGGCTTGACGGTTGACCTCAACTACACCTTTTCCAAATCCCTGGATATAGGCTCTGAGACCGAGCGCGCAAACATCATGAGCAACGTGGACGACGCCTACACCAACTTCGCCATCCAGAACACCTGGAACCCCAAGCTCAATAAAGGGCCATCGGATTTTGACACCCGCAGCCTGATTACCGCCGACTGGTCCTATGTGCTGCCTTTTGGCCGTGGCAAAGCTTTGCTGGGCAACGAGAATCGCATCGCTGACGTCTTCATCGGCGGATGGCAATGGGCTGGACTAGCTCGCTGGACCAGCGGACTGCCCTTCACACTCGAGTCTCCCGCATTCCCAACCAACTACGACAACCCCGCTATGAGCTTTAACGTTGGCGGCGTCAAAACGCACAGAAACTTCGCAAATGGCGTTTTCCACGTCTTTGACGCTGCTACCGCCACCGCCATTGGCAACGGCATCTACACCGGCACTCCCATCCGGCTTCCTTACGCCGGAGAAGCTGGGCAGCGCAACAACTTCCGCGGAGACGGCTACCTGGACATTGACTCCTCGCTCACCAAGACTTGGGACCTGCCAGGCAAGATGAGACTCAGGTTCGCCGCTGAGGCTTACAACATCTCAAACACCGCTCGCTTTGACACCAGTCCCAACGGACTGAACCAGGCAAGCGCCAGCCCCAACCTCGGCACATACGACGAGCCCCTCTCTACTTACCGCCGTATGCAATTCGGCCTACGGCTTGACTTCTAAGAACCTTCACAAGATCCTATCGACAAAGGGCCGGAGCATATGCTCCGGCCCTTTGTCGATGACCAGTGGAGGTTGAGCGCCAACTCAATCAGGGCATCGATTCCATCAATCTTAACCAATCGGTTGGGGCCTCCGGATCGTTCAATGCCTCCTCCTGCGTGCAGGAATCCAGGAAGCTAACGCCGCTATCGCAAATACCTTACTAGAGCGTTTTCGATTCATTTGTTGACATTGAAATCGCATCAAAGGTGGCTTTTTCTTGAGGAAAAAGCCACTTGACTGTGTGCTTTCTGTAAAGAGCAGAATCGAAAACGCTGTAGCCCGCATTCTTTATGAAACAGATTGTGAACGGCGTTTTGGGCGGGTGTGAAATCGCCGGGTCTTAAACTCCGGGGCGAGACGAGGCCAGCGCCAGCCAGCGTTCGCATGAAGAGTCAGTCAGACGCCGGCGGCTTCTCATCCGCCACAAATGTCGTCCACGGCCCTGCCTTCATGTCATGCAAAATATACCTCTGCCACACGAACTGCGGATGCGCAGCCAGAAACGGCGCAGCCAGAAAGTCCTCGCCACACGGATGCCCAGCTCGGCCAATGAAGCTGAGCTTCACCGCCATATCCGAGTCCATCACCTTCCCGGTTACCGCGCCCGCCGGATCGAATGGCGGATCATGCCACACTTTTTCTCCGACAGGCGACAGATCCTCATGCCCGCACAGGCTGCGCTTGCCTCTGTCGACCTTATGCTCATAGCTGTCATAGTGGTCTGACAGATACGCCTCCGCCAGCGCCGTATCCAGCTTTCCGTAATGCTCCTGCATGAACTGCTCGGCGCGAATTCGCCTTGCATTCATCGAGCTCTCCGGATCGTTCGGATTGAATCCCGGCGTATCATCGCGAATCACAAGCGGGTCCGCCGGAAAGTTCGACGACACAAAATATCCATCCTTCTTCTTGGTCAGCGGCGTATGGCGCAAGCCCAACTCCAGGTACGCGATCTCGCCCGTTTTGCGATCACCGATCAGCCAGGAATTGGCATAGCCGCCATTGTTGCCCTTGCGCATGATGGCAGCATATTCGTCGATCGACGTCGCATACTGCATTGCCTTGCGCGACCTGTCGAACTCCGGAATTCCATTCACATCGAAGCCTCGCGCCATGGGCAGCGTGGTCTCGGTAATCATCAGCCCGCTCGCGTTTACGCCAAAGTCGTCCCCGCTGGTAATCCCGCCCGGCACTCCATCCATCAAAAAGCGCTGTCCACTTGCCGGCACAATATCGAAGACCACAGTATCGCGTTCGCCCCCGGCGTATGAGGACCAGTTGCTATGCGCGATCACAATTTTTCCATCCTTGGTCGCTGACCCGGTGGCAAGAAAGGCGCTGCACCTGCCTGGCGCAACCGCCCCCGGTGGATTCGCCTTGCCATGCTTCGAATTCAGCCACGGCAGATAGTAGTCGCTCAACTCATCATCGCCATTCAACGCAACAAGGTCCCACAGATCGACCGTCGATCCCTGCGCCTTCAGGCCCTTGACTATCCCCTTCAACTCCGACTGATACTCCGCATCGAGATGCGGCCATAACACGTTCTTTCCCGCCTTGCGAAAGAAGCTCCATGGACGCTTATCCACATTCGGCGCCGTAATCGTGTAGAGATGCACGTTGTCTTCAATTTCGCGCGCCAGCAGATAGCCGTGCTGAAACCCAATCTGCTCCGGCGTTCCGGCCAAATGCACATAAGTCCATCCGCCGGCTTTGAACTTGTAACTGCCATCGAGGCGAGGGTCGGGCGCTTTTAGCGGTGAAGCGGCAAAGGCGGCGGCAGACGTAGAAGCAAGAAGTAGCAGAGCGGCGAGACGCATCATGTTTGCTCCGGGAGATATCAGCTTCGAGGATTGCGGACGGTATAACCGGAATTTCCATTCCGGACTCCTGGCCATAAAAGAGTGTACTCCGAATTGTTACCACCAATCAATTGCCGTTCGACTTACAGACGAACGTTAGCGTATCATGATATGAAGATTGTGTAACTGGAGGGGCTGCCGTGGGGAGATTGAGCGGCACGCCTTAACTCGATGAAGAAAGCCTGCCATGTGGCCTATGGCTGGGTCAGG
This sequence comes from uncultured Occallatibacter sp., assembly GCA_964420185.1. GTDB lineage: Bacteria > Acidobacteriota > Terriglobia > Terriglobales > Acidobacteriaceae > Telmatobacter. The sequence goes on from CAYQSI010000033.1 coordinate 21,248, forward strand.
TCAATCTGAGAGCCCGCGACAAGGTGCTTAGCACTTATAGTTTGTGAACCAGGCCGCACTTATGAAATCCGTTTTGAAGAAGACGCTCCCTTACGACGTATCTCTGGATCGCAGCAGTCCTATACCCCTGTTTATTCAGATCGCGAATACGCTGCGGGAGTCCCTGCAGACCGATCTCAAATCGGGCCGGCTGAAGCCGGGAGATTCTTTCGCCACGGAAAGGGCGATCTGCGAGCAGTTCGGGGGCAGCGTGATTACCGCCAAGCGGGTACTTGACGACCTTGCTTCCGAAGGGATTCTTGTTCGCCAGCAGGGACGTGGCACTTATGTAGCCCGTTCGCGCGTCATGCAGGCATTGGACCACTCTTACAGGTTTGCAGGGGAGGTAGAAGAGCAGGGGTCAAGCAACCTCGAAGAACCTGCATATCGGGATCGTGGTAGCCGAGGCAAAGATTGCAAAACCGCTGCTGTTGAGACTGGGCGAGCAGGTGATTTTTTTAGAACGCTTGCGAATGATCAACCAAGAGCCATATTTACTGCATACATCCTATTTGCCGCAAAAGCTCTTTCCTGGCCTGGAACTCGAAGCGCATGACGGCAGCGCGCTTTATGACATTCTTGGACTTAGGTACAATCGGCAACCGGTTCGCTGCAAGGATACGTTTGAGCCGCTTCTGCTGACTTCACGTGCCGCCAAATTGCTGCAAGTTCCGGTTCGAAGCGCTGGCATGTTGGTGGAGCGAATCGCATATGACGCGGGAGGCACGCCTATCGAATTGTCTCTCGGTGTTGTTCGGGGTGACCGCTGGCGCCTAACTGTGGAACTGAAGTAAGGCATGACGATGAACATGCATGCATTCACCAGCAGCACTGGAATGCCACGATGTGCGGATGCGCATTCTCTAACTTGAACTGAGGTCATATTCATTTCTGGCATTCATCGAAACAGAGCTTTGCGGCGCCCAGAATTCCAGCTCGGCTCCCCAAACGGCTGCGCACAACACGAACCTGTTTCGCCGCGAGCGGTTGAGCCCATTGGCGTAGGGTTGGCGTGCGGGCGTGAGAAGAAGATTGCCGGCGGCGGCAACCCCTCCCCCAATCACGATGATTTGCGGATTCCGGATGCTCACGAGATTAGCAAGCCCCAGACCCAAAATACGGCCAGCTTCGGCAATCGTTTGTTTGGCCCTGTCATCGTCCGCGCGCGCCATCCATCCGGTACACCCTGATAACTCGCCATGCCCACGCAGCAGGCGCCCTCCGCACGTTCCATCGTCTTCGTAGACCTCAAGAACAATAGGCGAGTCTAGAAACTCGCCGCCGCCCCCCGGCTCGCTCGGAGGGACGGCAAGAGACTTATTCACGTTCCAGGCTGACAACCCATATTTCGTGCGGCGCAAGCGCCTTGTGCAAAACGGTGGCGCTTCCGTTCTGCTGGAGGGATACTTCAGCATCGGTAACCAGGTCACGCGCCTGCTTGGGCGTCCAGGGCAATTCGAGCGAGACCGTCGCATCCGCCGGCTGATCCGAATGACTGAAGACGAAGATAAACTGCTGATCGCTGTTGGTGAGCCGGCGTACCTCGAGCTCAGCAACGCCCGACCCAGAGACCTGAACTTCCGGCTTGACCCCAGCCTCTTCCGCAAGGGCGAGCATCAACGCCCGGACGGATACATCATGATTCCGCTGATAGGAGAGTCCTAGAAAGGAACCCACCAGAATCGCCCTGCCACGACCATATTTGTTCTCGACCATCGCTGCCGCGCCGGAGGAAAACGATGCCAGCCTCCGGCCCTTGCCGATGGTTTCAAGCTGCTCCTCGAACGCCGCGCCGGGAAGGGTTTGGCCCGCCGCGATGCCGGGCAGATTTGCGGCGGAGTCGATGACGATGTTCGGCTTGGCCTGCGGATCAATCAGCGTTTCCCGGGCCCCGAAGACCTCATCCAGGCCGAAGCCGGGAATGACAGGACTGGCGTGGCCTCGTTCGTCGTTCCAGGCAAGCCGCGCCTCGGCAACCACAGTGCCTCCTTCGCTGATGTATTGCTTCAAAGCGTTGCCCACGCTTTGCGCAAGCATCACCGGATACGGAAGAAAGACGATCTTGTATTGCCGAAGATGATCGATGTCCCAGGCTACCGGGCTGACGAAATCGACCGGAATCTGCTTTTCGAAGAATGCCCGGTAAACTCCCATGAGTGAATCCCGCTCTGCATTTCCCAGAGTGGATGGCGAGGGCTGACTTCCACCCACCATATACGAAAGGCGGTCATAGAACACTGCCACCTGTGCAGTTGCCGGCTGGGAGCGATTCAGATTCGCCGCGTTGCGCCCAATGATCGCCGCCGTCTTCCCTGCCGCCAGCGCGCGGTCGGTCAACGTTCCGTCCAGGTGGATCAATCCATACCCGTTCGACTCATAGCCCGCGTTCATCGGGTACCAGGCAAAGTTAGCCGTCTCCCTGGCGCCATGCGAAACCGCCTGCCACATCCAGAATTCTTCGTCTTGCGCGGTCACCGGGTCCACGATTTGCATGCCCGTCGCGCCTTGACCGGCCTGGAGCTCTCCAATCCAGAATCCCTTGCCGGATGCGTGCCCCGCAGAGCGTGTAAAATCCAGGCCCGCGGCCAGCATCCAGTACGGCCACGGACGGCTCGATTCGGAATGTTTGGGATAAATGGAAGTGCCGTAAAAATCGGCATTCTCTGACATCTTCCAGTCGTCCGGCTCACCATAGCCATCGGTCGGCGAAGTAAACAGGCCAGGGGCGTCGGCGTGACTGCTGATCGGATGCGTCGCATCGGCGGATCGTATCGCGTCGGTACGCGTCTTCAGATCGCCGGCCAGCTTATCGTCGATAAAGCTCCGCCAGTCGATATAGTCCGTATAGGAAAGGATGGTCGAGAAGCGCGGAGGCTGCACCTGGTCCCAGCTCTCGAACCCACGATACCATGCGGCATTCAACGCATCCAATGTCTTGTACTTGACGCGAAGCCATTGCCGGAATCGCTCCTGGCTTGCGCCACAGAAACAAAACTCCGGATTTTTAATCCAAGACAGATCGGCCCAATTGATTACATGCGGCTCGCTCCACACGTCCCAACCGTACAGGGCTGGAGAACGATTCGCATCGAGCGAGAGCGCTTGAAGGAAAGCAACGATTTCCCGCCGCACCGCGGCATAATCGATGCAGTATCCGGGAGCCGATTGCGATTCGATCACGATTCCGCTCCGGTCTACGTAGCGGCTGTCCGGGTATCGCCTCCCTACCCAGTCGGGAGCGGAATCCAGATAGACCTGGATAATCACTTGCAGCCCGCGCTCGTGGGCCAGCTTCAGCAACAGATCAAGATTTTTGAAGTTGTAGATTCCTCGCTGCGGCTCGGCCGTGGACCAATCCACCCAGCACTTGATGGTGTTGAATCCCGTCGCCTTGATCTGATCCAGATCCTTGCCCCATTGCGCCTCGCTGGTCGCATCGAGCGGGCTCATCATCGGCGCTCGCGCCTGCCCGCCTCCATACCATACGGCAGCGGGGAAAAATGGCGCGGGAGCAACCGCGGTCTGGGCCATGGCCGCGCTGCCAAGCAGCGCCGCCATCCCCAGTAGCAACACAATAATATGACTGCAACACTTTGCCTTTGCGCGAACAGAATCACGAACCATTAGGACCTGCCTTGAAGAAATCTTTCGTAAGCCTTGAAAACCTGCTGATTGTTGTCTGCCGGGAGTCCAACATTCGGAGAAACAATGATGGGGAACTTGGCTCCGCTCTCCATCAATCGAGTGCCCGTCTCCGCGACCAGCGCCATGGCAATCGAAACCGCGGCCGCAGTGGATCCGGCGGCCAACTTCCCCGACCTTCCTTCCACCGCTACAAGAGCATCTTCCGGTGGCACACAATTGTCAATCGCGATGTCGGAAACTTCGGCCAGTACTTTGCCGCTTGAATGCTTGGCCTTTCGCAGTTTCCGATTCTGGTGAGAGGAAACTGAAACCACAGTTGCGCCCTTCTTCCTGGCTTCGATTGCCATTTCCACCGGCGCAGCATTCAGCCCTCCATGGAAGAACACCAAAAGGCAGTCCCGTTTCTCTAACTCATAACTCTGAAGAATGATTGACGCATATCCTTCCTGCTGCTCCAGCCAGAGTAACTCCTTCCGCCGGGCTTAACAACATTGAACCACATCAGCCGCGGATCATAGAGCGCGATTTTCTGGCAAAAAAACGAATTCATCCAGGTGTATATTGAATGACATTATGGAACATACACGGCGGGATCTTCTCAAATTTCTCGGTACTGGCAGCATAGTTGCCGCGTCCTCATTCGCCGGCGCAACTCAGGTTGTGGGACAGCCTGGTGCCGACAATTCTGGCCTCCCTGCGGCAGCACACGCGCATGTTATGGCGATTGCCGCGCATCCCGGCGACGGTTTCTTCGCCATGGGGGCACCGGTTGCGCTTGCCGCACACCAGGGAGGCCATGGCACCTTCCTGAGCCTCTCACTCGGCAGCCGCGGTTCCACATCCATTCCAGAGGCCCGCTATGGCGCCATGCAGCGAGATGCATCTGAGTCCGCCGCCCAGAAGCTCGGCGCGCAAACAGTTTTCCTCGATAATATGGATGGCGAAGTTCCGGTCAACGAACAAATCAAGCTGTCTGTTTGTGACCTGATCCGGAAATACAAGCCCACAGCTATCGTGACCCATTGGAAGGGTAGTTGGCATAAGGACCACAAGGCTTGCCACGACATCGTCACGGATGCGGTCTTCTACGCAGCTCTGCCCGCAATTGTGCGTGACCTTCCAGCGCATAACGTCGCCAAGATTTTCTATGCCGACAATTGGGAAGATGCCAGCGGCTTCGTGGCAGATACTTACCTCGATACAACTCCTGTCTTCGACCGCTGGTTCGAGGCGTGTTCGGCCTTCCCCATGTGGCGCGGTGAGAATGGCTTTCGTTACAACGACTACTACAAGAGCCGGGCAGTAGCGTGCGGTTGCCTCAGCGGTTCGCAATATGCAGTAGCTCTCATGGCCTCCGCAGACCAACTTACTCGCCATCTTCGTTTTTTGTGACTTCATTCTCTTCGGGGCAGGCAGATTGGCGAAGCATATATTCCAGATGTGACATGCGAAGAAGATGCGGGTGTATGACCTTGCCCTCAGAGTGCGTATCTGTTAACAACTCGTGGTGCAAGTAGCTGAATTCCAAGTGAGGCGAAATCCTGGTCTGACCGAGCGGGAGGGGCTGGACAGGGACTGACCCGCGATCTGCAATCGAGAGCCTATCGAATCGCCAGCCGTCTTCGCATAGAATCATTGCATGTGCGGAATCGTCGGTTATGTCGGCCCCAAGAAGGCCGTTCCTGTCATTATCGAAGGGCTGCGGCGGCTGGAATACCGCGGCTATGACTCGGCGGGCATCGCCGTGGGAAGTCCCACCAGTTCAACGCTTGAGGTACGCCGCGCGCCGGGCAAGCTGCACAACCTGGAAGAGATCTTGCGTGAGCATCCCATCGATGGCAGCTACGGCATTGGCCACACGCGCTGGGCCACGCACGGACGGCCCACCGAAGAGAATGCCCACCCGCATCGGGATTGCACGGGCCGCATCGTTGTGGTGCACAACGGCATTGTGGAGAACTATCTCGACCTGAAGCGCGAGCTCACCGCTCAGGGCCACAAGTTTGTCACCGAAACCGACACCGAGATCATCGCCCACCTGATTGAGCAGGTGCAGAAGGACGCCGACGCAGCCGGCGCGCCCATTCCGCTGGAAGTGGCCGTGCGCCGCGCGGTCAAGCGGCTCACCGGGGCCTTTGCGCTGGGCGTGCTGTCGGCTGCCGAGCCGGACAAGATTGTGGTTGCGCGCTTCGGCCCGCCGGTGATTATCGGCGTGGGCGAGGGCGAATCGTTTGTCGCTTCCGACGTGCCGGGCATTCTGCATCACACGCGCAACATCTACTTTCTGGCCGACGGCGACATGGCCATCCTCACCCTGGCCGGCGTCGAGCTGACCGACTTCGACGGCAACCCCATCCAGCGCGAACTTACGCACATCCTCTGGGATCCGATTCAAGCGGAAAAGGGCGGCTACAAGCACTTCATGCTCAAGGAGATCTGGGAGCAGCCGCAAGCCGTTCGCGACACCACGCTGGGCCGCGTTTCGCTGGATTCAGGCAAGGTCTTTCTGGGCGAGATGAAGATTGCCGACGAGGAGCTGGCCCGCGCGGCAAGCATCAACATCGCCGCCTGCGGCACCAGTTGGCACGCCGCGCTCACCGGCAAGTACATGATCGAGCGGCTGGCGCGGCTGCCGGTGGACGTGGACTACGCCAGCGAATACCGCTACCGCAATCCGATTCCCGACGCCAATGCGCTCGGCCTGCTCATTACTCAATCCGGCGAAACGGCCGACACCCTGGCCGCGCAGCGCGAGATGAAGTCGCTGGGATCGAAGACCGTGGCCATCTGCAACGTGGTGGACGCCATGGTGGCTCGCGAGGCCCACGGCGCCATCTACACCCACGCCGGGCCGGAGATCGGCGTCGCCTCAACGAAAGCCTTCACCGGGCAGCTTACGGCGTTGTTCCTGCTGGCGATCAAGCTGGGCCAGCTCCGCGGACAGCTCGACCGGGCCCAGTCGGTAGCGCTGATTGAAGAACTCAGCCGCATCCCCTTGAAAATTGAAGAAGTGCTGCGCTCCTGTTCGCCGCAGTGCGAGCAGCTTGCCAAAGACTTTTCGACCGCGCGCGACTTTCTCTATCTGGGCCGCGGCATCCACTTTCCCATCGCGCTGGAAGGCGCGCTCAAGCTCAAGGAAATCTCGTACATTCACGCCGAGGGCTACCCCGCCGGCGAGATGAAGCACGGGCCCAATGCTTTGATTGATGAAACGCTGCCCGTCGTGGTGCTGGCCACCCGCGATGAATCCGACCCCGCCTCCAAGCTGCGCTATGAGAAGACGCTCTCGAATATTCAGGAGGTAACCGCCCGCTCAGGCCGCGTGATCGCCGTGGCCACTGAAGGCGACACAACCATCGGCAGCCTGGTGGAGCAAGTTATCCCCATTCCCCAAGCCCCCGAGTTACTGTCGCCACTTATCGAGATTGTGCCCTTGCAGTTACTGGCTTATTACATCGCCGTCCGCCGCGGTTGCGATGTGGATCAGCCCAGGAACCTGGCTAAGTCGGTCACCGTCGAGTAGAAAAGAGGCAGCAGGGTTTCATGACATGAAAGAGCCCGCTCCGGCATACTGCACACGGAGCGGGCTGGTTGAGAGAAGCCTTCTCTGAAACGCGCTACTTCTCCGCTGCCACCGGGGGAACCGCTCCGGGGAAGATGCCTTCGATGGGCGCGCGCTTCTTCTCTTCCAGGTCGGGCTGCGGCAGGGGCTTGCGCGGCAGCATCTGGTCGCGCTGCGCCGCGTTGTAAACGAAGATGGCTTCGACCGTGGCAATCTGCTTCAGGTCCGCTGGCTGTAGCCGCTCGTATACGTCCTCGTTCGAGTGGTGTGTGCGCGCTCCGTAATCCAACTCGTCCTGGATGAACTGAAAGCCCGGAATTCCCACCGCGTCAAAGCTGAGGTGATCGGTGCCGCCGGCGGTGCGGTTGGTGATGGTGGTTACGCCCAGATCCTTGAGCGGAGCAATCCACTGGGCGAAGATGGGCGCGATGGCCGCGTTGCCCTGCGTATAGATGCCGCGGACTTTACCCGCGCCATAGTCCATGTTGAAGTAGGCCGAGACGAGTTTCTGCTCCGGCTTCACTTCCAGCGGCCCGGCCGGCCGGCGCATGTACTCCGGCAGTTGCAACTGGTCAGGCGCGGTGGAGAGCTTGGCCGAGCCGAAGTGGATGGTGCAGTAGCCCTTCGATCCGTAGATTCCCTCTTCCTCGCCGGTCCACAGGGCAACCCGGATGGTGCGCCGCGGCTTCACGTCCAGCGCTTTCAGGATGCGCATCACTTCCATGGCTACAACGGTTCCCGCGCCGTTATCGGTGGCGCCGGTGCCGGCGATCCAGCTATCCAGGTGGCCGCCCACCATCACCACCTGCTCCTTCAGCTTGGGGTCGGTTCCGGGAATTTCGGCAATTGTGTTGAACCCGTGCTCGTGGTCGCCGGTGAATCGGGTTTCCACGTCGATCTCCACGCTCACTGGAGCGTGAGCCTGGGTGAGCCGGTAGAGCCGTCCGTAGCTCTCGATGGCCGCCACCACCACGGGAATCTTCACGCGCTTGTCGGCGAGGTACGGCGTGTTCCCCAGCGCCGCGCCATTATCGTCAAAGAGGGTGCCACCGGAGCCGCCGCCATTCTTGCCGTCGCGGCTGGGCTCGATGACCGCGGCCACCTTCTCGTCGGCAAGAAACTGCGCAATCTTTTCGATGATTTTCTGCCGTTCTGCACGTTCCCGCATCCGCGCCTGATACTCCGGGGGAATGCTGCTTGTGCCGGCGTTCACCGGGAAGGCTGCGATGTCGTCAAGGTCCTTCTCGGTGTAGCGGTCGAAGAGCGCCTTGTCCACCGGCGGAACTTCGCGCATGGCGCCCAGCAAAACCACCTTGCCGGCCAGCTTGCCTTTGTACTGATCGAAGTCCTTTTCCGTCTGGAGGTTGACGAAGACCACATCTCCGGTGACTGGGCCGGCGGTCGAGGGCGACCACGGCGTGGCCTGCACAATCAGCACCGCAGTGTCAGGCGTGACCATGCGTGCCCAGGTGTTCAACTGCTGCCAGCCCATGCCGAACTCGCCCCAGTCCTCCAGGTGCGCGTTCTCCAGGCCGATTTTGGTCAGCGTGTCGCGGGTCCACGCGTTGGCCTTCGCAAGGTTGGGCGAGCCGGTCAGCCGCGGCCCGATGCCGTCCGTCAGCGCGGTGGCAAACTCCATCACGTGCGAGTGGTTCAGCCCCTCGTCGCGAATCCGCTGGTACATGGCCAGATCGAGCGTCTCGGTGGCGGGTTGCACCTCCGCGTAGGGGTCGGCAACCGCCGGCGCGGGCGCGGCTGGCTTGGGCTTGCTGGCGGCGTGCAGGCTGAGGGTGAGCGAGGCGGCCAACATCACCGCGGGGAGGAAGCGAAGATTTTTTACGGACATCTGAAGATTCTCCGGTCGGATAGTGTGTGTTTCCATCGGTTGTTGGAATTGTAGGCCATGATTTTCAGGCGCGCAGCATGCGCGGATAGGTCCCATCCACTTCGTGCTGTTCCGGCGCAATGCGGATGGGCTATATTGACTACGTACCGAAGCGCGAAGAGCTTGATTTTGCCCTGGACGGTTCCCCGATCCTGCGCAAGCACGCGATTTCGGCCTGGGCGCCAGGACGATCGTTCTGCATGAATCAAGATACACTGCTCTTCCGCGACGGCAAACGCCGTACGGGATGGAATGCACACACCGGGACGTGGCTGCCAAAGGCAGGAGGGTCTGATGAAAATCTCCGACACGATTGGATTGGTGCTGAAACAAAAAGGCGACAACAGGGTGTTGTCGATAGCGCCTGAGCAGTCAGTCTACGAAGCGCTCGAGAAGATGGCCGAGTACGATATCGGAGCTTTGCTGGTGCTTTCCAACCATCGTCTGGTCGGCATCCTGTCGGAACGCGACTACGCGCGCAAAGGAGTTCTGATGGGCCACCTCTCCAAAGAGACCAAGGTCCACCAGATCATGACCAGCCCGGTTGTCTTCGTGAGTCCGCAGCACACCGTGGATGATTGTATGGCCTTGATGACCCAACGCCATGTTCGCCATCTCCCGGTCTTGCAGGATGACGCCGTGGTGGGAGTGGTCTCCATTGGCGACCTGGTGAAATGTGTGATCTCCGGCCAGGCGCAGACCATTCAGTCGTTGCAGGGCTACATTACCGGAGCGTATCCGGGATAGCCGCCGCAATCAGAGTTCCAACCTTACCTAAGGAATCTCTGCACAAGCTGATACTTTGAATGGGCACGACTTTAGTCGTGCCGTACATGCATCAAAATCAACGCTGGCTTTACAGGCTGCGGAAAAAACTTATTCCGGAGGGAGGCGGGGGTTTCAACCCCCGCATAAAGCCAATAGAATCAACACCGGCTTTAGCCACGGAAGATCACTCTCCGCCAATTTCGCCCAAATCTGGAGTTTTTCCGCAGCCTGTCAAGTCGCGCCCTTTCAAAACGTCAACCTAATCAGACGTTTCTTCAAGAGTGCTCAATGAGCCACGAAAAAGCTGCCCCACTGCGGAAAACAGTGGGGCAGCTTTTTCAACTACGCTTCACTTTCCTAACTGCGCTTTTTCCCGCCGGGTTTCCCACCGGGACGGAAGCCGGTATGTTTGGCCCCGGAGCCGGTTGGTTTGCCCTTGTAGCCGGATTTGGAGAAGCCACCCGGCTTGGGTCTGGAGTGCGAGCCGGAGGCGGGCTTGCCAGGGCCGCCAAAGCTGGGCTTCGGTTTCCAGCCGGGACCGGCTTTTCTTTCAGCGCGCGAAGCGGAGCCAGGATACGGCTTCGCCTTGGTGGGGCGGTAGCTGGATGTGCCCTCGGTGCGTGGGGTGTAGGGCCTGGATGGACGGGCGCTGGAGTCCGCTGCTGGACGGTACGGACGGGGCGCGAAGGAGCCCTCGCCCTCGGCGCGGCGGAAGCTGGGCCTGGCCGGTCCCGCGGAAGAACGTCCGGCGGGCTTGGCTCCATAAGGCCGCTTGGCGCCGTAGCTCGGGCGGGAGTCCGCTCCCGCGCGCGGGCCGGAGCCTGTCCGGGCGCTGGGAGCTGATCCATAGGGGCGGGTCGAACCGGGGTTGAATGGCCTTCCGGGTTTGCTGCTGGGCCGTGCGCCGCCTGCGCGGGGTTTGCCGCTGCTGGTAGTGAAAGGACGCGCCAGGCCGCCTTCGCCGCGGAAGGGCTTGGCCGAGGCCGGACGGGACGAGGGCGCAGGGCGCTCGAAACTGGAACGGCTGGGTTGAGGCCGATCCGAGCCGGACCGGTCAGAGTACGGCCGGGGCGCGCTGGGACGGCTGGAGGTGAACCGGCCCGAGCTGGAGCGAGGAGCGCTGGGGCGCGCCTGGTATGGGCGAGCCTGGCCCGGCTGCTCGGCGGGGATCTCCTCGATGTGGAGGTTTGGCGGTCTCACGGGGCCAAGGTCCTCATCAAAGACTCGGGCTTCGCGGCGCGGCGCGGCGGGGCGCTTGTACTCTGGCCGGGCCGTTCGTTCTGTGCGCTCCGGCTTCTTCCATGCGGGTTTGGCGGTGAAGGGGCGGGCTGCGCCAGGACGGCTTTCGCCGGTTGAGCCTTCAGCAAAACGCGCTGGCGGACGGGTGGGGCGGTCGTCTTTCTTCCAGGCCGGACGGGCTGCCGGGCGCGCGGAGCCGAACCTGGCCGGAGTTGCGTCCGTCGAGCGGCGGGGGCGGTCGTCCGTGCGGGCAGGGCCGCGATCAGAATAGGGAGCTGAGCTTCGGCCAGCAGCGGGGCGGAATCCCTCAGCGCTGGTGCGCGCTGGGCGGAAAGGCTTGTCCGCTGCGCTCTTGCCGAAGGAGCCTGTGCCGCGAACGGGACGGTCTGAGCCAAACTTCTTGGGCCGATATTCGCTGGGACGTTCTGCCGTATCAGGAATCGGCGCCAACGGCTTGGCCAGGCGCGGACGGCTGCTGGGCTTGGGGAGGACCGTCGGCAACAGGCCGGCGTCGAGCAGGTTGCGGCGGCGGAGTTCCTTTGATTTCGGCGTGCGCAGTTTGCCTTCGGCTGCCTTGCGCAGAGCCTCCAGCTCTCCCGGTTCCAGTTCGCGCAGGTGGCCGGGCTCCTGGTCGAGAACCAGAGGGCCGTAGCCGACGCGGCGAATTTTTTCGACGAAATGGCCGACTTCCTCGAACATTTTGCGCAGTTCGCGGTTGCGGCCCTCGATGAGAACCACTTCGTACCAGGGATTGTCGCCCTGGCGGACCTGACGAATGCGAGCCGGGGAGGTGCGCACTGGAGCCGAGCCGGGCTTGCCGCGCTCAATGGCGACGCCGCCGCGGAGAATGTTCAGTTCGTCTTCGGTGGGCTGGCCGGCGACCTTGACCAGGTAGGTCTTTTCCACGCCGGAGGAAGCCTTGGTAAGCCGGTTCGCCAGATCGCCGTCGTTGGTGACCACCAGTAGGCCTTCGCTCATGTAATCGAGGCGGCCGACGGGGTAGAGGCGCTCCTTCATCTTTTCAAAGAACTGCATCACCGTGGGCCGGCCCTCGGGATCCTTGACCGTAGTGACGAAGCCCTTGGGCTTGTTGAGGATGAAGTACCGCAGGCGCTCAGCGCCCTGGAGCAGCTTGCCGTCGACGCGAATGTGATCACGGCCGGCGTCAGCCTTGGTGCCCAACTCGGTGACAATCTTGCCGTTCACCTGCACGCGGCCCTGTTCGATCAGCTCCTCGGCGCGGCGTCGGCTGGCCACGCCGGCAGCCGCCAGGATCTTTTGCAGCCGCTCCAACTTGGCGGGGGGACGCGGCTGGGGGCTGAACTCAGGCTCAGAGTCGTCATCGGGCTCAGAGCTCTCCTCGGGCTCTGGTTCCGGGCCGTCTTCAGCTTCCACTTCAGTCTCAGCCTCGTTTTCGGCTTCTTTTTCAGCCTCTTCCGCGTCGGGTGCTTCTTCCGCGGCGTCTTCGACTTCCGCCTCGACTACGGCTTCAACTGCCGCTTCGGTTTCGGCTGCGGCTGCGGACGGGCTCTCGATTCCGGCTACGGGCGCGGTTTCTAACTCCGGTGAGCCGGATTCGGGCTGTAAATTCGGGGTCTCATTGGTTTTCTTCTTCATGGGGAAACGTCTCGGTTTCTGCCTGCTCTGTAGGGCGAGGCGCAGCAGGAGCGGCCTCAGTGGGGGGTGGAAGTTTGTTGCTGGCCGCCGTCTCGGCGGTCTCAATAGGTTCAGAGGATTCTATCTGCGATTCCGGGCCTTCAGACGACGAGTCTTCCAGCTCTTCGCTGGCGGCTTCGTCAAATTCGGGGCCCAGGGCAGGGTTCGGTCTCCGCTCGAGTTCTTCCTCGGCGGCGGACTCCGTCTCGTCAAGTTCGCTGGCGGCCAACTTCTCGAACTCCTCCATGGAGGGCAATTCAGAAACGTCTCGCAGGCCGAAGCGGAGCAGGAACTCGCGGGTGGTTTTGTAAAGGATAGGCCGGCCGATGACCGGCTTTCGTCCGGCTGTGGCGATCAGCTTGCGCGCCAGTAGCGAACCGAAGACGCCGGAGGAATCAACGCCGCGAATCTCGTTGACCTCAGGGGCTGTGACCGGCTGCTTGTAGGCGATGATGGCCAGGGTTTCCAGAGCCGGCAACGAGAGCCGGAGTGCTGGTTTGAGGCTTTTCACGAAGAGCCGGACGGCGTCGTGGCACTCGGGCTTGGTGGCCATGCGGTAGCCGCCGGCAATCTCGCGAATTTCGACGCCGCGGCCGTCGGAGGCGCAGGAGGCGATGAGTTCGTCGAGCAACTGGCGGAGGATGGAGCGGGCCTCGCGGTCGCGCATGCGGGCCAGACGCCGTGCTTCGAGTTCGGCTGCGGCGTTATCCGCAGGGGAGGGCTCACCCTCCACAGCGGTGGGTTCATCTTCTTCTGCAGGGCCGTTGGTTGCGGCTTCCACGTCCAGTTCGGGGCCCGTCTCCGGGCTGGATTCAGGTTGAGCCTCAGCGGCTTGCCCGGCAGCGGGGGCGCTGGCCAGCTCAGGCTGAATGGGTTCCGAGGGGACCGGCTCCGTCTCCAGGTAGGCGAACTCCTCGTTCACCGATGGGGGCAGGGTTTGGGCGGCGTCTGATACTGCTTCGGCGGCCTGCTCGGCAGACGCAGCTTCCTGCTGCGCCTTCCATTCAAAGGCGTCGTCGGCAAAGAGGGCGGCGAGCTGGGCCAGTGTGACCGGCTCCTCCGCGGCGTAGATGACAGCTTCCAGCTTGGCTTTCAGGCTCATTCTGCAATAGGTACCTTTAGTTATGGTACCGGAAGCGGAGGAGAGTTGCGCGTTGATGGGGGCTCTATTGTTGATGAGATGGTCGCAAAATGGGCGTTCGGAGGGTGCCGGACACCCCTGAGAGCCCCGCCTGCGCGTCAGCCCACGCACATCGCTCTGCGAAAATGGTAGTAGATGCTCTCCCTGCAAAATGCCGGCAAGCGGTTTGGACCGCGGGAACTGTTTCTGGAGGCCAATTGGCTGATCCAGCAGCGGGAGAAGACCGCGCTCGTTGGAGCCAACGGCACCGGCAAATCCACGCTGATGAAGGTGCTGGCTGGCCTGGAAACCCTCGACTACGGCCAGATGCAGCAGACCCGCGGCATGAGCATCGGCTACCTGCCGCAGGAGGGTCTGGAACTGGCCGGCAGAACGGTCTTCGAGGAGTGCCTGACAGTTTTCGACGAAATTCGCGAGATGGGCCACGAGGTCGAGCGGCTCGGCGGGCAACTGGCCGTGCTGGAGCACGCAGGGCCGGAGTACGAGGCCGTGGCGGAGCGCTACTCGATGCTCCAGGAACGCTTTCATGCCCTCGACGGCTACGCGCTGGATGCGCAGGTGGGCAGCGTGCTGACCGGCCTGGGCTTCGGCAAGGAAGACTGGACACGGCAGACGGATGAGTTCAGTGGCGGCTGGCAGATGCGCATTGCGTTGGCCAAGCTGCTGCTGGCCAAGCCCAATCTGCTGCTGCTTGACGAGCCTACCAACCACCTGGACCTGGAAACTCGCAACTGGCTCGAAGACTATCTCAAGAGTTATCCCTTCGGCTATATTCTTATCTCCCACGATCGTTACTTTCTGGATGTAACCATCGACCGCACGGTGGAGATATGGAATAAGCGGCTGAATATCTATCAGGGGAATTTCACAAAATATCTGGAGCAGAAAGACGAGCGGCGGGCGCAGTTACAGGCGGCATATAGCAATCAGCGCCAGCAGATCGAGCACTTGGAGGCTTTTATCAACCGCTTCCGCGCCCAGGCTACCAAGGCCCGGCAGGTGCAGAGCCGCATCAAGGAGTTAGAGAAGATCGAGCGCATCGAGGTTCCTGAAGAGGAGCCGGTAATTCACTTCAAGTTTCCTCAGCCGCCGCCATCGGGAAGGATGGTGGTGGAAGCTGAAGGAGTCGCGAAGAGTTATGGCGAGAAGCATGTGCTCAGCGACGTCCGGTTCTCCATCAAGCGCGGCGACCGCGTAGCCCTGGTGGGCGTCAACGGCGCGGGCAAATCCACGCTGATCCGCATGCTGACAGGAACCGAAGCGCCCACGGCCGGGCAGATCAAGATGGGCCACAACGTGGTCAGCGAGTACTTTGCGCAGGATCAGTACAAGGTGCTGGATGGCGATGCGCGCATGCTGGACGACATCAGCGGCGCCGCGCTCAAGGTGCCGGAACAGGCGCTGCGGTCGCTGTTGGGCTGCTTTCTCTTCCGTGGCGACGATGTTTTCAAGCCGCTGGGCGTGCTCTCCGGCGGCGAGCGCAACCGCTACGCGCTGGCGCGGATTCTGGTTTCGCCGTCGAATTTTC
>CAYQSI010000034.1:0-34656 GCA_964420185.1 uncultured Occallatibacter sp.
GAGCGCCTGCCTTACAAGCAGGAAGTCGGGGGTTCGAGTCCCTCACCGCCCACCATAGACTAGTTTTTGAACGTCCCAGGAAGTCCAATTCCCCAAATCAAACCCAATAAAATCAACATAATTATGCCCATTACCGTCTAAAACGATTCGCTGGACGCCGGAATTTTTGTGGAATTTCTGGGGGTATGCCCGAATATCCTAACGATCAAACGTGGCGCGAGGGAGTAGCAAGTATTTGTTTGACTCCCCTGTGCCGTGGGTAACGTCAGAGCAACAAAGACCAGCAATCCTGTTGTTTATAACACTTCAGCCCATTGTGGCGAGGCGACAAAAGCGGCATGGATGAGTCCTACGTGCGAGTATGTCTGCGGAAAGTTACCCCGCATGCGCGGCTCCGCGGGGTCATAGTCTTCCGAAAGAAGTCCCAGGCGTGACAACGCTCCATGTGTCCGGTCAAACATAGCCCTCGCCTCGTCGCGGCGCCCTATACCAGCAAGAGCATCGATCAACCAAAATGTGCAGATGATGAAAGCGAAGGATGGCCGGCCGAAACCGTCATTCAGGCTATAGCGCTGCAACCAGTCTCCCATGGACAAGTCTTTGTGAATGGCATCAATTGTACTGATCAACATGGGATCGCCCGCGGGCAGAAAATGCAGGCGAACCATCTGGAGGAGTGAAGCGTCCAGATCCCCTCCACCGTAGTGGCCTACGAAACTCCCCCTGCCCGCACTCCAGGACTGGGCGATAATTTCGGCGCGAATCCGGTCGGCTGCGGAGGAAAACTCAGCCGCGTGCGCCGGCGCGTGCCGGTCCATGATTCGGGCCATGCGGTCCGCCGCTGCCCAGCACATGAGGCTTGAGAATGTTTGCGGCTTCCATTCGGTTCGATACTCCCAGATGCCCGCATCTGGTAATCCGGTCATGGAGATAGCCTTTCGCGCGAGTTCCTCTATCAACTGCAACGCGACAGGCGAGCGCTCGGCGCTCAAGCGCTCATCGAGAAAGATGGGAGTCAGCGCCAGAACCATCTCCCCGTAGATGTCGTTCTGGGAGTGCAGCGCGGCCGCATTCCCGATCCTTACTGGCTGTTCGCCGTTATAACCGGGCCAGTTCTCAAGGATCGACTCTTCCAGGTTCTGCGCCCCGTCCACCCGGTAGAGTGGCGCCAGATTGAGTCCAGGCGCCCCGCCGGCGACATTCAACAAGTACTGGAGAAACTGCTCGCGCTCTTCAAATTGTCCTAATAGCTGAAAGGCATTCAGTACGTAATAGGAGTCACGCAACCAGCAGTAGCGATAATCCCAGGTGCGCCCGCTGCCGGGAGACTCCGGGATCGACGTGGTCATCGCCGCGATGATCGCGCCAGTGTCTTCAAAGCAATGCAGTTTCAGCGTCAGCGCTGACCGGATTACCTCCTTCTGGAACAATGGAGGGATCTCGCACTGCTTCACCCATTGCTGCCAGTAGCGGGAAGTTTCGTTCAGGAATCGCTCGCACAAGGGCGCCAGAGGCTCTTCCACCGGTGCGCCCCAGGTCAGCACCAGGTGTTGGCGACCAGTAAGGGTAAACGGCTGGCCGCCCAGATAGGAAAGAGGAATGTCGGTGGTGAGCCGCAGTTGGCTGGCAAATCCATCAAACCGAAGGTGATGCGAACCCTGCACGGACATCGGCCGAACTTTGGACCAACCCAGCCTCGGCTCGCAGGCGATGGCGATACGGGGTGTGCCTTCGATCGGCTCCACGATTCGCATCAACTGGGTCGGCCGGAATGCGCGTCCGAACTGCATGAACCGGGGAATGAAATCAAGTACTCTGAAGGACCCCGTCGAAGTTAGAAAGGTGGTTTCAAGGATGTTGGTGTTTGGCAGGTAGCGCTGGGCGCCGGTTTCACCACCTGCCGGACCAATAAGAAAGCGGCCGCCATCCTTGCTGTCCAGGAGGGTCGAGAAGACAGGTTCGGAATCAAAGCGAGGGAGACAGCACCAAACCACCTCCCCGCTGTTGTGAATCAGCGCGGAAAACTGGCAGTTCCCGATCAATCCCAAATCTTCGAGCCGCATTTTATCGCCTGGGCGCGAGACCGCTATGTTTCAATACGAGTATGACACGAGTGGCGCGATTTATCCTCGCCCTGATCGTGGGCTTGGCTCTCCTGACGTGGGCTGTATCCGGCGTAGTGCAAACGACTGTGCGCGAATGGTTTGAGCGCGACGCAGACTCTCGCGCCAAACTGGTGCTCTCCGGTGGCAGGCAGTCGCTGGCGGATGCCTGGAATGACCCTGAAAATCTCCATAAGCAGTTGGCAACCCTTGCGCGGGACGAACGCGTTATCGGTGTAGCGGCTTGCAACCCCGACTTGAGTCCGCGATCGAGTACGCCAGGATTCCCGGAAGAGTTCAATTGTGTGGCTGTGGGATCACGAGTCCGCGCCGCCAATCCGATTGTGGGCAACGACAATCAGGAGTTCGGCGAATGGAGCACTGTTGCAACGCTACCCGCTGGCAGCGTTTTTGTGAGTGCGATGCCCATCTCGAGCCAGGGACAAGATCTGGGCTTCGCGATTCTGGTGCATGACCTGAGCTATATCGAACGGCGGGAGACCGCGGCGCAGACGTTTCTGTTCGTCGTCTTCGGCCTCCTGGCCATCATGGCGTTCGGCATACCCCTGTTGATGGCCAGAGAGGCACGCTCTGACTGGAGCCTGGAGCTGCGCAGGCTGCTCCGCGGAGGAGGCAAGCAGAGCCGGGAATTTCAGCCGATTCTCAGCGATATGCGCGAACTGGTCGGGCGCATGGCCAATGAACGGGCAGACGCTCCCGGCCTGTGGACGGCGGAACGCCTGAAACAAACTCTCAATCGGCACTTGCATGGAGAGAAGATCGTCATTCTGGCAAACCGTGAGCCATACATCCATCAACACACGGCTGACGGCCGAATCGAAGTCCAGCATCCGGCGAGCGGCCTGGTTACCGCGCTTGAACCCATCATGCGCGCCTGCTCCGGTGTATGGGTCGCCCACGGAAGCGGCAGCGCCGATCGCGAAACGGTGGACAGCAACGATCACGTCCGCGTGCCGCCCGAAGAAGAGTCGTATCACATTCGCCGCGTTTGGCTCTCCGAAGAAGAGGAGCAAGGCTATTACTACGGTTTTTCAAACGAAGGGCTATGGCCTCTTTGCCACATCGCTCACGTGCGGCCGGTATTCCGCGCCGAGGATTGGCGGCAGTATCGTATCGTCAACCAGAAATTTGCTGACGCGGTGTGCAGTGAAGTGGACTCGAAAGATCCGATCATCCTGGTGCAGGATTATCACTTTGCCCTGGCGCCCGCGATGATTCGCAAGCGTTTGCCGAGCGCGACCGTCATTGTCTTCTGGCACATTCCCTGGCCCAATGCTGAGCGGCTGGGCATCTGTCCGTGGCGCAATGAATTGTTGGAAGGTTTGTTGGGAAGCAGTATTCTGGGCTTCCACACGCAGCTACACTGCAACAATTTTCTGGATGGCGTGGACCGCTTTCTGGAAACGCGCAGAGACCGGGAGCAGAACGCGGTGGTGAGGCAAGGGCACCGCACGCTGGTCCGCCCGTATCCGATTTCAATTGAATGGCCGATCCACTGGGTAGAGGCGGCGCCCAGCATCGAGGAGTGCCGCGCACAGGTTTGGCGAGATTTTGGTTTGAAGCCGGACGCTCTGCTGGGCATCGGAGTGGATCGCCTGGACTACACCAAGGGCATCGAGGAGCGATTGCTGGCAGTGGAACTGCTGCTGGAGCGGTACCCGGAATTCCGCGGCCGTTTCAGCTTCGCGCAACTGGCCGCGCCCAGCCGCACCAAGATCGAACGATACCAGGAACTCAACAAAACGGTAGAGCGCCAGGCCGAACGCATCAACCTCAGGTTCGGAAAGAAGGACTATAAACCCATCATCCTGCTTCGATCTCACCACGAACCCCCGGAAGTCTTTCGTTTCTATCGTGCCGCGGATCTTTGCTATGTGAGCAGCCTGCACGATGGCATGAATCTGGTGGCCAAGGAATTTGTGGCCGCGCGCACTGACCTGAAAGGCGTGCTGGTGCTCAGCGAGTTCACTGGGGCGGCGCGGGAATTGACCGAAGCGCTCATTGTGAATCCCTACGATCTGGAAAGCAACTGCGATGCGCTGGCCGCCGCGCTGAGAATGCCACTGGAAGAGCAACAGGATCGCATGAGGTCGATGCGCTCCCTCCTGGTTCAATACAACGTGTACCGCTGGGCCGGAAAAATGCTGGTGGATGCCGCGCGGGTGCGTAATCAGGACCGAGTGGCTGGACGCCTGGCCGAACACACGAACGTAGGGCCGGCGATTTGACGATGAAGTATCTTCTTTCCAAAGCATCCCTCTCGGTTGTGAAGCGGCTGGCCCAGGAGCGAACCCTGTGCGCATTCGACTTCGACGGAACATTGTCGCCCATTGTCGAGCATCCTGATCGGGCTGGCATGCGCGTCCGGACTCGAAATCTGCTCCACCGCCTGTCGTTGCTCTATCCATGCATTATCGTCTCCGGGCGCGCACGAGCGGATGTCCTCTGCAAGCTGCACGGCGTAAACGTGGCGCGCGTGATTGGCAATCATGGCGCGGAAACTGAAACAGCGCAAGATTCGCGTCATCGGGCAGCGCGATGGAAGACCATCCTGGAACTTGAGATAGGACCCATTCCGGGGATGTGGATGGAAGACAAGGGCTTATCTCTGGCCGTGCATTACCGTCAATCCGCCCAAAAAGCTGAGACACGCAGGCAAATCCTTGCAGCCACGCGGAAGCTGAAGCATGTTCAAGTCTTCGGCGGCAAGCAGGTAGTCAATGTGGTGATGGACGGTGCGCCCGACAAGGGAGATGCTTTGGCCGCCGAGCGGGACCGCATGGGGTGTAATTGGGCCTTGTATGTAGGGGACGACGAGAATGACGAGCAGGCCTTCGCCTTGGGTGGCAATGTTGTTTCTGTTCGGATCGGCCGGAAACTGCGCTCCCATGCCCACTACTATCTCCGTTCGCAGACGGAGATCGACGGACTTCTCGATTCATTGGTACGGTTGCGAGAGCCCGTTGTCCCTATGTAAGCGGCCGCCGGCACAAAACGCACGAACCGAAGACAAGGCGTCGCGCCTTGCGGCAAGGAGCGCTCCGTTCTCGGATTGCATATCAAGTGTGAAGTAATAGGGCCTATCAACGCACCGTGATCTTTCCCTGGAATCCATCGCCGCGCTGGGAAGGATTCTGGCGCAAAGGGCAAAGAGCGCCTGGCAGCACTCGGGAGGGGTACTTTAGGAGTATTTTCTTCCCTTCGTTTTCTATCTCACTGTTATTGAGTATGTTAGGGACGATGTGAGTCCCTCGCCATCGAGAAATTTGCTGCGAACGGCAAACAGTGTCCTAACCGTTGGTGTCAGCCAAGGGGACAACCTCACTTAGTGGACGAAGAGGCCAAGCGCAAGAACAAGACCAGAGTCAGGACCAAGGTGGAGCATCCGTTCCCATCCTGAAGCGCATCTTTGGATTTTCCAGGGTGCGCTATCGTGGCGTGTGGAAGTACCACCAGTGACTGTGCGCAGCGTTCAGATGAAAGAGTTTTTTTGAAGCATTTAAATAAAGCCCCCTCTGGCAGGGCTAGGATTCTTATTCAGATGATCTTAGATCCAAGAAGGAAAAGCCAATTGATCGCGAAGGCAACACCCCCCACAACAAATGAGCCCCTGATTCGATGGGTAGAAGAGATGGCGGATCTCACCCAGCCAGAGAAGATTCACTGGGTGGACGGCAGCCAAGCGGAGTACGACCGCCTCTGTGACCTCCTTGTAGAGGCCAAAACCTTCACTCGACTCGACGGCAAGCTCTGGCCCGGCTGCTTTTACGCTCGCTCAGCCCCCAACGACGTCGCTCGCGTCGAGGACCGCACCTTCATTTGCTCGCTCTCCAAAGACAATGCAGGCCCAACCAACCACTGGGAAGACCCGTTTGTCATGCGCACGAAGCTCAAGCAGCTTTTTCGTGGCTCCATGCGCGGCCGCACTTTGTACGTGCTTCCCTTCTCGATGGGCCCCATCGGCTCTCCCATGTCGCAGATCGGCGTGCAACTGACCGACTCGCCCTACGTCGTGGTCAACATGCGCATCATGGCCCGCATCGGCGCGCCTGTCTTTGCCGAGATCGACAAGGGCGAAAAGCGCATCGTCCCCTGTCTGCACTCCGTGGGCGCACCGCTCGCGCCGGGGGAGCAGGACGTTCCCTGGCCCTGCAACGACGAGAAGTACATCGTCCACTTTCCCGAGACTCGCGAAATCTGGTCCTACGGCAGCGGCTACGGCGGCAATGCGCTGCTCGGTAAGAAGTGCTTCGCGCTGCGCATCGCCTCCAACATCGCGCGGGACGAAGGCTGGATGGCCGAGCACATGCTCATCGTCGGCGTCGAAAGCCCCACGCACGAGAAGACCTACGTGGCAGCGGCCTTCCCTTCCGCCTGCGGCAAGACCAACTTCGCCATGCTGATTCCCCCCGCAGGCTTCGATGGCTGGAAGGTGTGGACAGTCGGCGACGACATCGCGTGGATCAAGCCTGACGCTACCGGCCAACTGCGCGCCATTAACCCGGAAGCGGGTTTCTTTGGCGTGGCTCCCGGCACCTCCGCCAAGACCAATCCCAACGCCATGGTTGCCCTCGCCCGCAACACCATCTTCACCAACGTCGCACTCACTCCCGACGGTGGCGTGTGGTGGGAGGGTATGACGGACACACCGCCCTCCGAATGCCTCGACTGGCGCGGCAATCCATGGACACCGGCCTCCTCAACGCCCGCAGCACACCCCAACGGACGCTTCACCGCCCCGGCGAGACAATGTCCCACGATCGACCCCTGCTGGGAGGATCCCAACGGTGTGCCGATCTCCGCTTTCATCTTTGGCGGACGCCGACCCACGACAATGCCGCTGGTGTTCCAGGCGTTCAACTGGTCGTCCGGCGTTTACATCGGCGCGACAATGGGCTCGGAGACCACGGCCGCGGCCGCTGGCGCCGTCGGAAAGGTGCGCCGCGACCCAATGGCGATGCTGCCCTTCTGCGGCTACCACATGGGTGATTACTTCCGCCACTGGCTCCGCATGCAGCGTAATCTTTCCTCTACGCCGTGTGTCTTCCACGTCAATTGGTTTCGCAAAGGTCCCGATGGCAAGTTTCTCTGGCCGGGCTACAGCGAGAATATGCGTGTGCTCAAGTGGATTGTCGACCGTGTTCGCGGCCGTGCCGGCGCTGAGGAAACTCCAATTGGCTGGATTCCGCGCTTCAATGACATCCACTGGGAGGGACTTAGCTTCTCCCGTGAACAGTTCAAAGAACTCCAAGCATTCGATCACGAAGCCTGGAAACACGAAGTCATGGGCCACGAAGAACTGTTTCTCGCCCTGCACGATCACCTTCCGCCAGAGATGACCTATGAGCGTCAACTCCTCATTTCCAGATTGTGAATGTTCACATTCAAATCGGAAGCAGTAGTTTTGTCTAACTCTGTACAAAGATTTTTGTAGTCTTTGCGTTGTAATTCATTCCAACCACTGAACACAGACGATTTATTCGTAACGGAGCCGTCACCTATGCAAACTCGCACCAGTCGCCTTACTCATGCGCTCGTATTCACAGCGTTCACCTTCGCCAGTTTCTTCGCAGGCGGATCTCTTCACGCGCAAAAACCCTTCACAGTTCAGCAGCGCTGGACTATCGGCGGCGACGGCAGTTGGGATTACATGACCGTTGACTCCGCGACGCGCCGCCTTTACATTGCGCACCAAACACGCGTTCAGGTGGTAGATCTTGATACCGGTAAGCTCATTGGCGCAATTCAAAGCCTGACTCGCTGCCACGGCATCGTCTTCGCACCCGGAGGAAAAACTGGTTTTATTTCCGATGGCGGCGCCAACGCAATCGTCGTCTTTGATCCTGCCACCCTAGCCAAGTTGGGCAATATTCCCGCCGGCACCAACCCGGACGGAATGGTTTACGAGCCAGTCACCCATACCCTCTGGGCTTTTAATGGCGGCAGCAAAAACGCCACGGTTATCGACGTGGACAAGCGCGTTGCGGTCGCCACAGTCGCTCTTCCCGGAAAGCCCGAGTTTCCGGCCACTGATAGCGAAGGCACGGTCTTCGTCAACATCGAGGACGCAAACTCTGTGGTCCGCCTCGATGCGAAGACACAGAAGATTACCGCAACCTGGCCGCTTGCGGAGTGCGAGTCCCCCTCAGGCCTCGCCATCGACCAGACCGGTGGGCGCCTCTTCTCTGTCTGCGACGGGAAGCGAATGGCAATCACCGATGCTCATAGCGGCAAATCACTGGCCACGCCACATATTGGCGACGGTCCGGATGCTACAGCCTATGACGCTACCCGCCAGCTTGCGTTTTCATCGAATGAAGACGGAACATTGAGTGTGATAGACACCGCCAAGCCGGATTATCCAGTAATCCAAACATTACCCACGATGAACGGCGCACGCACCATGGCCTTGGATGCAGTAACCGGAAAAGTCTACACCGTATCTGCGAAACTTGGGGCAACGCCGCCGCCAAACCCTGCCGTGCTTCACAACAGACCCACTGCCATTCCGGGCAGCTTCACGGTTCTCGTCATCGGCAACGACTAATGAGTCTCTGAACAAGTTCTTTTGTAGAGCCGACATTCCCTCAAGGGCTGGTAAGGATGGGTTGAAACGCATCCCTACCAGCCTATATCTTTCAATGCGCGGGTCTTCTCTGAGATTTCTTAAAGAGTCTTATTACTGCCCTCTCCAAAGGAGCTGGCAGAACGATCTTAATAGCGCAAACCCTATCCTTCTCTTCTGTGCCGGGGTATACCGGCACAGACGGAAAGCGCGCAAGCCAACTTATCTATCTGGCACAACTACTTGGTTGGCCTGGCAGAATGCTGCGAATGTGTTCTCGATATAGGTGACGAAAGCTTCGCGGCTTCGGCCTTCGCAAGCACGGGCGGAAGCGCTGTGTAGCCCCCATCTTCAATGACTGCCTGCTGCCCCTCGGGGCTCAGCACGTAACGAAGGAATGCTTCAACACGGGGATCGGCAGGCTTTCCGGGAGCACGATCAATATAGGCTGTAATGCTGCGCGTCAGCGGGTAGGTGTGGTCGGCGATGGTGTGGTGCGTGGCCATCAGAAACGGGCCTCCCGCAGGGCCAATCGGAATCGCCCGAATATTTGCATTTTTGTAGAGAAGACTCGAGAAACCAATCCCCTCTGGATCAGCGCCAATGGCATCTACGATGCGTTGGCCGGCATCGTATAACGAACCGTCAGGCTGCTTTACGTCGCCAAGCTCAACAAGCGCCGGATTCCACTTCGAGCTTCCGTTGAAGACGCGCTGCTGAAGGTAGTAGCCAAAGCCGCGATGAATCTCAAAGCCGTAGAGATGAATGGGGCGGGTCGCCCATTCGCCGCGAAGTCCGAGTTCACCCCAGGTCGATGGAGGCGTCTGTTCCGCGCCGAACAGCCGTGCAAACTGCGGAAGCGAGAGGTGGGCCAGGGGGTTGTTGCGATTGACGAAGACAACCAGAGTGAAGTTCTTGTTGCGGATGTCGAGAGAACCCGTAACGATATCGATTCCGAGCGGCGGATAACCGTGAACATCTTTGAAGGCTTCCACCTCGACAGGCCATATCTCGCGACCCATGATTGCGATCTCGCCTGTGCCAGTGTAGAGCGCCCCGATCGCCGAGGCCGTGCCGTGAAGCTCGTTGTCAAACTGGACTTCAGGGTGGGTTTTGCGGAATCCCGCTTCCCACTTGACTACCAATGATTCGATGTAATCATGGCCGAGAGCGCCATGTCCCCAGATCCGAATGGGACCTTGTGGAGTCGGCTGCTGCGCAGCGGCACAGATGCCGGGCATCAGCAGAAACAGGAACGCGGCCGAAAGGCGACGAATCATTGATCCTTCTCCTCCGCGCCAGAATCTTTTGGCATCGGGTTGTTGAGCTTGTGAATCTGCTTTTGAATGAGGGCTGGCGTGAGCGGCAAAAAGCCTTCGGAGGGATTGATAAGCGCCTGCGCTTCAGGGCTCAGGACAAAGCGAATGAACCCATCCACTGTTGGTTCAACTGGCTTGCCCTGGAATCGGCGGAAGTAAATGGAGACAGAGCGCGTCAATGGGTACTGATGATTCGTAAGGGTCGTCTCGGTCGCCTGGATCGCATCCGGCGAAGAGAGTGCCAGGACCTTGGCCGATGGGGTCCGCGGAAGACTTGTGTAGCCAATCGCATAAGGATCAGCGGCGACTGCCGAGGTAATGCGCCGAGCGGCGGATATCTTACTGGCATCGTGGTCACTGAGCAAGTGGCTTGAGGGGTTGGGCTTGAAGTCGGCGCGCAGAACGTCGTGGCGGAAAAATACGCCAAGCGCATCTTCGGGGCCGAAGCCATAGACATGGATCGGCTGCGTGGCCCATTCGCCTTTAAGTCCAAGCTCGCCCCATGTGCGAATATTTGCCGGGGCAGCGCGATGTTCGCTGCCGTAGATCGCATCCAGTTGGCTCAACGAGATCGAGGCAAGAGGATTCTTCGTATTCACGACGATGACCGGGGTAAATGACTGCCCTGGGGCATTCAGGCCGGCAGTCGCCACCACAACGCCGAAAGGCTGTTGCTGGAAGACCCAGCGGTAGGCCATGGTTTCGACAGGCCATATCTCCCGGCCCATCAAGGCGACGTCGGCAACGCCATCGTAGAGTCCAGCCATGACCGCCGCCGGAGAGTGGAGCTGATTTTCGAAACGCACTTCCGGATGGATCTTCCGGTACCCGGACTCCCAGCGAAGGAGTTGGCCAGATAGACCGTTATAACCCCAGACGCGAATGAGCTGAGCATCCGCAGGCGCTGCAACCATCTGCTGCTGGGCAAACGCGCAGGCCGTAGCGCTCACTGCAAAAAGCAATGCTGCGACGGCTCCGCAAATACGACTACTGCAACTTCTTGAGCTGCTCATCGAGTGCCTCTTTGGTCAGCGGAAGGTACTTACCATCTTTCACAATAGCTTCCTGGCCTTCTCTGCTCAGCACGAAGCGAAGAAACTCTTTAACCTTGGGATCCATCGGCTTCTCGGGCGATCCGTTGGCGTAAAGATAGACCGTATCGTACAAAGGATAGGAACGGTTCTGCACGTTTTCGCGAGTCATAGGAACGTAGTTCTTCGTATCGCCGGGAGCGAGCGCGACCGTCTTGGTGCCATCGACCGTAAAGTTGATCTCGGAGTAGCAGATTCCGTAAGGATCTTTTGCCAGGTCTTCCACCATCATGCTGGCGCCGATGGCGAGCGTACCGTCAGGCTTTCCGTAATTGGCATATTCGAGCAGCTCAGGATTCCACTTTGCAGATCCGTGCATCACCTGATCTTCAAAGCGGAGGGCCTGGTGATACCGCAGGTTCACGCCATATACGTGGATAGGCTTGTTAGCCCACTCGCCCGTGAGTCCAAGCTGCCCCCATGTCCGGATGTTCTGCGCAGCGGTGCGGGCACGCTCGGGATGCCACGAAGTTCCTTCCCACGCGCCGGTTCGTTCCGCACCGAAGATGGCCTCCAGTTGCGCGACGCTGAGTTGAGAGATCGGATTTGCCTTGTTGACAAAAATGCCGAAGGCTGGCGACCAGCCGGGGACATCGTACGACCCGGTAGCGAATCCGATTTCGACAGGGTCAGCATTCGTCGCGCGTTCATAGGCGAGCAGATCTTCGAAGGTCATCTTGCGCGAAGGATCAACATCGCCCGCATTGAGAAAGAGGGCGTAGACCGCTGCGGATGGCGTCTTGAGATTGAACTCGAAGGTTATGCCAGGCTGGAATTTCTTGAACGCAGCTACCCAGTTCTCACCTACATGACTGTCCGCAATGTAGTTGGACCCGGTCATGCGAATCACACCTGAAACCTGTTGCTGCGGCTTATACGAAGGCAGTCCGCTCAGGTCGAACTTATCGGCTGGATAGTCAACAAGATCCCTGCGGCCTGCGACATGGGCGTTGCGGGCCTTCTGCACATCGAGTGCCTCGCGATCCTGAGCAATTGCGGGCAACGCGATCATCAGCGTGGCGGCGAGGGTGACAGTCATACGAAAATTCATGGATTACCTCTTCAAACTGCGTTTTGTTCAGTCGAGCTTGTGACGCTGCGCCTGTGCAATATGTTCATTGATGGGCGTATATGCTCCGTCATCCGCAACTGCCTGCATGCCTTCGCGGCTGAGAATATAGCGAATGAACTCCTTGACCTTTGGATCGACGGGCGTGCCTGGTTTGCGATTGATATAGAGCGTGGAGAATCGATGGAGTGGATAGCTGTGATCCCAGATGGTGTCGGGAGTGGCCACAACAAACGGGTCGCCAACATGCTCCGCGAGGCCGACCTGCTTGATCTCCGGGTTGGCGTATTGCAAATTGGCGAAGGCTATCCCATCCGGGTCAGCGACCAGCGCTTTGAGAATATATACGCCCGCGTTGATCACCTCACCATTGGCATCGTGGCCATTGTCAAAGTCTTTGAGGTCCGCATTCCATGTGCCTGAGTCATGCAGCACAACACGGTTGAAATAACCAGCCATGCCCGTGTCGAACTGATATCCGTACACATGAATTGGATGAGTGGCGATTGGGCCGGTGAGGCCGAGATCACCCCACGTCCGAATCTTTTTCCCGCTCCGATCAGCGCAACCGAAGATCGCCTGGGCCTGATCCATCGTCAAGCCTTTGAGTGGATTCGATGCATGCGTAAAAATTTCCAGCGAAAATGTCTTATGCGGCGTCCCGAAGGAGCCGGAACTGATTTCAATGCCGAGCGGCTCGTACCCGAAACGTCCCTTGAAGCCGCGGATCTCAGCGCGGTAGCCTTCTCTTCCGATGAACGAAATATCCGCGGTACCAGACGTAATGCCAGACATCGCAGCTTCAGTGCCGGGAAGATTGGTGGTGAAGACGACACCCGGCTGAAACTTCTGGAACCCGTCTTCCCAGCGCTTCATCAATGCGGGAATGTAGTTGTTGCCGTAAACGCGAATTGTGCCTGAGACCTGCTGCTGCGGGCTATACGGCTGCACATCTGACACGTCTCGATGCTGCGGTAGCTGCGCGAAGGCCGAACCGCAAAGGGCAGCGACGGCAAAAGCTGGAACAAACGATTTCAGGTTCACTGGAGCGCCTCCTTGGCTTTGGCAGCGAGTTCCTGGGAGAGCGGAAGGTAGCCTCCGGTGTGGGCGACGATCGCCTGCCCCTCGGGACTCACAATGTACTCAAGAAAGGCCGCGACGTTGGCCGGAACAGGTGACTTAGGCTTTCGGTTTGCATAGATGTAGACAGTGCGTGCGAGAGGGTATGTGCCCGCCGATATCGTCTCCGCGGTCGCCAGCACCGGGTTGGCGTTATCGCTCCCGGAGAGCGCAATGGCCTTCAGTCCGGGCGCGGGGAGCGATGAGAGAGCGAGACCATACTTATCTTTCGAGAGCGCGGCGGCTATCTGCTTTTCAGCGGTCATGCCGGGTTTGGCTTGAAAGAGGCTCAAGCAGCACGAGAACTTTTGCGAACCCTTCAACGCAGCGCGTTCAAAGAACTGCACCTCGGCGCTCTGTATGTTGTATGTGTAGAGCCGAATCGGCTTGGCAGCCCAATCGCCGTTGAGGCCCAAGTCACCCCAGGTCTTGTAGCTCTGCTTACCGAGTCGATGATCAGCGTCAAAGATTCCGTCGAGCTGCTGCAAACTGAGGTGACTGAGAGGATTTGCGCGGTTGACGTAGACGATCAATGCTGGCGCGTGGTGCGGGATGGCCACCGATCCACGAGCAACCGGAATGCGAAAAGGATCATAGCCAGTTCCCTGCTGGTACGCATCAACTTCAATGAAACTCGCCTCGCGGTCGAGTATTGCAAGGTCCGCGGTTCCAGTAAAGAGCCCGCCGATTGCACTTGCGTCTCCATCAAGCTCGTCATTGAATCGCACACTGGGATGCGACTTTTGAAATCCATCCTGCCATGCATCGAGCAGGGTCTGGATGTAATCCTGGCCGCGATGTCCGTGCCCCCAGATGCGGATTGGGCCGTTACTTCCCCCAGCAGCTTGCGCACTCATTGCTGAACTGCCGCATAATGCGATGCAAAATGCGGCAGCAATCGCTCGAATGCAGATGGTGTTCACAACCCCGCGGTAACCGCGACCGGCTTGTATAGGAGAGGAGAACTGCGAGCATTTTGACATAGTCTGTACCTGTCGAATTGTTCAGTGAAAGAGATGCGCGCCTTGTAAAGCGGAAGCAACCCTCGAAAATCTCTGAGAAGACGTGAGCATCGATTCGCTAGTTTACCTTCTTCAATTGTTCGTCAATGACGCTTTGCGGAAGAGGATAGTACACGCCGAAATCCTGGACGTCCTGCTGGCCTTCCCTGCTGAGAATGTAGCGCATAAACTCCCGCGCGCGATAATCCATTGGCTTGCCGGGCTCGCGATCTATATAGATATAGGCATCCCGTTTGAAGGGATAAGTGCGGTTCTGGACATTCGCCTCGGTGAGCTGAACGTACGGTCCGCCGTCCTCGGAGAGATCAATCTGCTTGACGTTAGGGTAGTCCTTGGAATGAAGGATTGGTCCCCAGGCGATGCCATACTTATCCTTTGAAAGAGCCTCATACATGCGTTCGCTGGCAACCTTTTGGCCGTCGGCGTCGGGAACTATCTCTCTTTCTTCGACATACTCCCGATAGTTCTCGTTCCACTTATCGGACCAGTGGAAGAGCTTACGTTCGACGGCTATCTCGAATCCCGGAGCGACGTAGCCGTATGTCTGGATTGGCTTGTTCGCCCACTCGCCGGTCAAGCCGAGCTGGCCCCAGGTGCGGATATTCTCCGATGCCGGCCGCGCGTACTTGCTCGTGTAGAAGATACCGTCCCATCCGCCGGTGCGCTCGGAGCCGAAGATCTGATCGAGCTGCTTCATGGTGAGCTTGGTAAGAGGATTGTCCTTGTTGACCACGATCTGGATGGCCCAGAGAGTTCCGCGTTTCTCGTAGCCTCCTGTTGCGACTGCGATCTCGGCGGGCAGGTATTTCTTGACCTCGTAGAAGGGAAGCAGGTCGCTAACTTTGGCATCGTCGCCCGCGGGCGCAACATCGACACCCAGAATGTAGAGGCCGGGAATCGCGCCTTCGCTAGACATAGTGAAATTATTGCCAAACGTAGCGTCAGGATGGAAGCGTTGGAATCCCTTCTCCCAAACCTCAACCTGGCCCTTGAGCGCGCCCCCAAATACACGAATAGCGCCTTGCACCTTGACCTCTGGCTTGTACGGCGCGAGCAGGTTTGGATTCGGACTTTGCGCCGCAACGGGCAGGCTCATGGCAAAAAGCACAGCTAAGGCAATGATCATTCGTTTCATATATTTTCTCAATTCTCCTGGGGGGTGCTCCAACTTTGTCCGGTAGCGCGGACCGAAGAGACGACAAGTCAACTCCGAGCAAGTAAGGGGATATCGCCGCGGTATGAATATCCTCTGAAGTCTTTATGAACTTCGCTTAATCCGTATTTTACCGCGATGATTCCGGCTTCTTGCGCACATGCTCTGAAGAAGGGTGAGGCTTTTTTCATCTGAGTTCCATAGTTCATTCATCGAGCGCACTGATACTGATAAAGATAGTTTGTAGAGAATTGGCACTCACATTGACGCAGCGCCACGGCTACCGGTTGCTGTTTGCTCATTTGAGCCTGGATTTATTCTCTTTTGCGCAAACCAGAGTATCCGTACCAGACGCAAGAACGCTGCGGAACTCTGCACTGAGGCCGGGGCAAGTGCCCTAAGCGTTGTGAAATTGTCATTGGGATGGTCGTATGTCATTGTGGGTGGTGATCGTCAATGCCCTGGTTCCGATAGCCTTTGTCATTGTGCTCGGCTATCTCGCCGGTCGAACGGGCCTGATTAAAGTCTCTAGTAGCGGTGTCCTCGCGGTTCTGGCCCTCGAGTTCTGTTTGCCGTCGCTGTTGTTCAACGCAACGGCGAACATGCCAACGTCGGAGTTCCAGAACTGGCCGTTCTTTCTCGGCATCGCCCTCGGACTGCTGGCCATCTATTTGCTTGCATTGGCGATTGCGCTGGTCATCTTCAAAAAGACCATCGCGCAAAGTTCGCTCCAGGCTCTCAGCAGCGCGTTCCCCAACATGGCATTCATGGGCATCCCACTGCTAATTGCTGTGTTTGGTCAATCTGCGGTCCTGTCGGTGGTCATCGGAAATCTCATATCAAGCTTCATCCTGCTGCCCATCACCCTGACGTTCCTTGAGGCGAACCGCTCGGCTGATTCCGGGCGCAAAGGCGGCGCTGTGCTTTGGATCGCTATTCAAAGTGCGCTGAAAAAGCCGATGGTCTGGGCTCCGCTCGCAGGGATTGTGATGGCCTTTGCCCATATTCCGATGCCCCTGGTGTGGAAGAAATCATTCGAACTGATTGGAAGTGCAACATCAGGCGTAGCGCTTTTTGCCATGGGGCTGGTCTTGAGCGGGCTGAGGCTCCGCATTCGGGGCTCTATTGCAACCAACGTCGTACTCAAGAATCTAGTGCAGCCTGTTGCGATGTGGATGCTGGCGCTGCTGCTTGGGGTTACCGGTGTTTATCGCCGCGAGATGATCCTGCTTGGAGCCCTTCCGACCGCTTCCATGGTGACGATGTTCGCCGTTCGCTACGATATTTATACGGACGAATCGGTCGCGACTGTTTTACTCAGCACTCTTCTCTCTATCGCGACTCTCTGTGTTGCCATTACCCTGACAAGTTAACTTCGGACGCTGAATTACAGATGAAATCAGCTTGCGCGCAATTCGGTGCTGATCATCTTCGATTTTGGCCATGAAAAGCGCAGCCATATCTTTGTCAGCGAGAACCTGAAGAGCTTGTAGCGGCCGGTGCAAAGTTCGAGGACTAATGCAGACTCGCAAAGAGGAAGCATGCACTGTAACTGCTTCCTCTTTGCGTTTAGCGTGCGTGGCTATTCGAGCTTTTTGAGCTGCTCCTCGACAGCCTCTTTAGTTAAGGGAAGATACTTACCATCTCTGGTGATAGCCTCTTGGCCTTGCCGGCTGAGAACGAAGCGAAGAAACTCCTTCAGCTTGGGATCAACGGGTTGGCCGGGGACACGGTCGAGATAGAAATAAACCTCGAGCAGCAGTGGATACGTGCGATTTTGCAGGGTCTCTATCGTCAAGGGAACAAACGGCGATCCGGGCTTCTCCGCAAGGGCAATCGTTTTGGTTTGCGGCGTCAGAAACATAACTCCGCTATATCCGATTCCATAAGGGTCCTTCGACAAGTCAATCATGAGCTGTTCGGCAGCGATCTTCAGGGTGCCATCCGAACCGGCGTAGTTCGCATACTCTTGCAGCGACTCCGTCCACTTGTCGCCTCCCTGAAAGACCATCTGCTGGAAGTCGCGTGCCATGCCGTACTCCAGATTGAGGCCGTAAACATGGATCGGCGCGTTCTTCCATTTACCCGTCAAGCCAAGCTGCCCCCATGTGCGAATGTTCTCCGCCGCCGTACGCCCGGCCTCTGGGTGCCACGTCGTTCCCTGGTAACCTCCGGAACGTGCGGCGCTGAAGATGCCGTCGAGTTGTTTCAGGGTTAACTGAGAAATCGGATTATCCTTGTTCGTAACAACCGCGAGCGCCGGGCTCCAACCCGGTACATCATACGAGCCGGTGGCAATAAGAATGCGCAGTGGCTCGTGGTTAAAGGCCCGCTCGTAAAGCTCCTCTTCTGAAAAGGTGAAGAGACGGCAGGCGGCAATATCGGCGACGCCTGTAGCAAGAGCCGGCGCCGCCTCCAGGGCGGTGCGCATGTGCACGTCGAACTTCACATCCGGTTCCCATTTATGAAATTCTGTTTCCCAATACTCGTTTAAATCAGAGTCCGCAAAGTAGTTCGAACCCCACTCGCGAATCGTACCCGAGACAATCTGTTGAGGCTTGTAGTCGGGCAATCCGGAGAGGTCCCAGGGGTGGGTGTAGTAAACCCGCTTCGCGCGGCCTGAGACGTGCGCGGTACGAGCCTTCTGTACGTCGAGCCCGTTGCGTTCCTGCGCCATGCCGGGCACGCCAACGAGAAGACTGAGACTGACAAAAAGAAGAAGACGATTCATGTGAACTCCTGACGGCTTGCGCACGGGCAAGACATGGTCAACCGAAGCGTCGTTCGGTGAAATGAGCTAAGGCTGAACTGGGGATAAATTTGCGTTCATGCAAGCCATTGCGTGGCCAATCTCGCCGCCGTGTGAACGCGGTCTTTAAGCCGCCAAGACAGCGGGGCGGCAATTGCAAGTACGAATAGCATCTGGCTCATCATAAGGGCGCGAAGCCGGGCCGGCAAGCCGCGGATATCTCCGCCGTAAACCTCTCAATCCCACCCCTGGATAGGCATGGGAGCAGGTGCACGGTGTAGGCACCCCGCATGGATAGAGCACCGCCCAGATTACGCATTGACGAGAGCAAATGAAAATCCGGGCGGGTTATTGTTCTCAGGCACATGGGCCAAACACGATAGATACCGCGTGTGAAGGTAATTTCATTATCGGTTCAGGTATTTCTTATGTGCGCGCCCGATGCTTACATGGAGAGTTAAGCAACGCGGCGGTCTGTGCCGAATGACTGAGAAACAGACCCCGCCATGAAAAAGGAGCCGTCATGAAGATGATACTTGCGGGAGCCCTTATGCTGGGTGCGGCAGCAATCGTCACAACCGCACCCGCTCAAAGCCCTGCGCCACTCAAGTTGGTCAAGACCGTTACACTGCCGGGCTACTCTGGCGACTTTGATCATTTGGCGATCGATCGTCAGCGAGGACGAATCCTCGTAGCGGCAGAGGACCATGCCACCCTTGAAATCTTCGACCTGCAAACCGGCAATCACCTCAAGACGATCAGCGGATTCGGAGCGCCGCACTCGATTTTGATTCGCCCGAATTCGCCAATCATTCTTGTAACCGATAGCGGCAACGAGATGACCGCGGTTCTCGACGCGGAAACCTACGCAAAGAAGGGCTCCGTCAAGTTGATTCCGGGAGCTGATTCGGCAGGCTACGATGCGGCTGCGAACATCTGGTACATCGTCACCGGCGGCAAAGACGTAGATATGAAGACAGCCGAGATCGAAGCCATCAACCCTGACACGGGCGTGAAACTCGGCCAGATCACATTTAATGACAACCACGTGGAAGCCATGGCGCTTGAGAAGAATGGGGATCGTCTCTTCATTAACCTCGCGCAGACTAATAAACTGGCCGTCGTGAATCGGAAAACGATGACTGAAATCGCAGAGTGGCCAGTACCTCCGGCGAAGGCCAACGCGATGGTCGCATTCGACGAGGGCGCCAAGCGGCTCTACGTTGTCTGTCGCGATCCCGGCATGGTTGTTGTTATGGATAGCGACACGGGCGCCGTAATCAGCACGGCTCCCGCTCCTTTGCGGGCAGATGATGTCATGATGGATCTCGCGACCCACAGGCTTTATGTTCCGGGCGGCGAAGGCTACACCGGTATTTATGACACGTCCAATCCAAATCAAATACAACAAATTGCGAAAGTGACGACAGCGCCCGGAGCAAAGACCGGTCTTCTTCTGCCTGATTTCAAGAAGTTGCTGCTCGCGGCTTCGCCCGGAGAGACAAAGAACGTGGCGAAGATCATGACCTATGAACTTCAATAACTGGTGAGTGGATCAACGGCTTTGGCGCGCCCATCAGGGCAATCGCATGAACCGGATATATCAAGTTAGCCCCGGAGTTTTCTTCGGGGCTTTCTTTTTCGGCCCGCCTTGTCTGGCTCTGCGTATGAATGGAAAGTCAGACTCAAAGCCAGGCGCCGCAAAAGGAACTTGCGCTTCATCTGCACGCGGGAATATCCTTATAAAAGACCTCTAGTGCCCTGTTAGCTGCAAGTTCATGGCGAGAGGAAGGCAAAACAAGTGAGGTCACGAAGATGAGGATTCTGGTTGTTGAAGATGAACCAAAGGTCTCCGGCTTTGTACAGCGGGGTCTGATTGCCGAGCGGTACGCGGTGGATGTCAGCGCGGATGGACGCGAGGCACTCGAACTGGCGGAGGCATTTCCCTACGACCTGATCATTCTCGATTTGATGTTGCCGCAAATGGATGGGGCCGAGGTGCTGAAACGAATCCGGCGCAATAACCCATGTGTTCCGGTACTTATTCTCACGGCTAAAGATACCGTTGAGGATAAGGTCGAGCTCTTCGAGTCCGGCGCCGACGACTACCTGACCAAACCTTTCGCATTCGCCGAGCTTCTGGTGCGAGCCAAAGCGCTTCTTCGCCGCGGGCCGGTCAACCGCTCGAGTACTTTGGTTGTTGGGAAGTTGGAACTGGACCGGCTTACGCAACAAGTAAAGCGCGACGGCAAGCGGATTGAACTCACGGCCAAGGAATATTCTCTGCTCGAATACCTCATGCAAAATCATGGGAGGGTTCTCTCTCGCAACATGATTATCGAACATAT
The DNA here is from genome assembly GCA_964420185.1 of uncultured Occallatibacter sp. Taxonomy (GTDB): domain Bacteria; phylum Acidobacteriota; class Terriglobia; order Terriglobales; family Acidobacteriaceae; genus Telmatobacter. Next base: position 20,559 of record CAYQSI010000034.1, read on the forward strand.
ATGGGACCAAAGCTTCGATGGAATCACGAACATAGTCGATGTATATGTTCGGCACCTTAGGTCGAAGGTCGACGATGGACACGCCGCGAAGTTGATCCGGACCGTGCGCGGATCTGGCTACATGATTCGACAAGATGGTGAACTGTGAACTGCGCCAAGGGTGGAGAATGAGACTAGATACGCTGCGGGCTAGAGTTGTCACCTGGTACGTAGGGCTGCTGGCTGCGGCGCTGATGGTATTCGGGGCGACGCTTTATTTTGCAGTACAAGGCTATTTGAAGACCTCGCTGCAGAACTCCCTGGTAGACGAAGCAGACGCGATAGGCGCGAAATTTCTCGCCTATGAGGAGCAGAAAGGGCCCGCATGGATGGCCGGCGAGATCTCGGAAGCGTATGCGCCTGAACTGAGCGGGCGTTTCATCCGCATCACTCGCCGAGATGGAGTTGTATTATATGAGTCCGGAGATACCCGCGACCCGGTCATTGACGCGGACGAGGTCTTACACCCGGGGCTCAATAACGCCGCGGAAGGTTTCCGCTCTGAACGGCAAGCGAACTCGCAGGAACTGCTGATCTACACGCATCCGTTCCGATCATCTTCGGGAACAAATTATCTCATTCAAACCGGATTGTCTCTTGCGTCCATTCAGCGCATACTCTCGAATCTCCGCAGCATCGTACTGCTGCTCACACCGCTGATCCTTTTGATCGCGGCGTTTGGCGGGCAGTTTCTCATGAAACTGCCGCTTCAGCCGCTTGTCGCTCTCTCCGAACGCGCCGAGTATATCGGCACCTCAAAACTGGGTGAACGACTCCCCGTGCCTTCAACACATGACGAGATGGAACGGCTTGCCCTTTCGTTGAATCGCATGATCAAACGTCTCGAAGATGCGCTGAGCAACAATCGACGATTTTCAGCCGATGTTTCGCATGAGCTGCGTACGCCGTTGACGATCATGCGTGGTGAACTTGAGCAGGTCCTCCTCGAGCCGAAACTGCCATTCACTGTGCGTGAGTCTGTGGCGAGCACACTGGAAGAGATCGGCCGCATGTCCAAGATAGTCGAGAGTCTTTTAGCAATTGCGCGGCTGGACTCCGGCATGGACGCCATTGACCCGAAACCCGTCGATGTGAGCACCCTGTGCCAGTGGGTGATGGAACAGTTGCGCCTACTGGCTGATGAAAAGAAAATTGCCATGACGGTGCAGACGACGCCGATGATCGTTCTGCTCGATACTGCCTTCATGAAACGCGTACTCGTAAACGTGATCGATAATGCCATCAAATACACCTCCCCTGGCGGAAAAATCGAGTTGATCTCGTTCGCCTCAGGGCAGATGGCAGTCATCGAAGTGCGTGACACGGGAGTCGGGATTCCACCGGCAGAGCTTCCGCACGTGTTTGAACGCTTTTTCCGCGCGGACAAGGTGCGATCCAGGGCCTCTGGGGGGACCGGACTTGGCCTCTCGATTGTAAAGGCGATATGTAATGCTCATGGCGGCTTCATTACTCTACGGAGCCAGGAAGGTATCGGCACAGTAGTTCGAATCGAGTTACCCCTCGCGCCCCGAGCTTCAGGTGGCTCTGCTTCTCTATATTCGGATCCGCGATATCAGAAATAGAACGACTCTTCGGTAAGCTGAATTACGTGAGCATCCAAGCTGAAAACACTTTGGTTTCCGCATCGGGAGGGCTTATCAATTCATGGAACCGACACGAGTGGAGACGAGCGAATTGAGCAAGGGATGTTCAGCTATGTTTCTCAGGACCAGCGATTTCCGGTCAATCACTACTTGCGAAATTCGCAAGTAGTCTTGGCCCGCTGCCGCAATTAACTCATGCCCATCTTAGCGATCAGAGCAAAATCACGCCGCCGCCAGCATTTTCGGCAATCTGATACCGTCCAAAACGCCGTTCGCTATTCGTTCATGAATAATGCAGGCTAGTGCTCTTTTGGGCCGAGCAGTAGTTGCAGGCCGACATACGCGATCCAGCTGGGCTGGCTGTTGTCAGCGGAGATGGTCTGGAAGCTGCGGCCTCCCATCAGAAGAAGGTTCATCGTATGGCTCTTATTGAGCGCTTGACGGCCGCCCAAGCCTAGCGTGTTCTCCCGCAGCTTAGGACCACCAGTTGCGAACGCGCCGACACCTTGGCCAGTTGGAAGCCGATTCGCATCCTTCTGATTGTAGATTTCAAAATAGGCCTCCGTACTGTCACTGAACTCGTGGCCGACGAGCAGGCCACGTCCCCAACTTTGCGGGACGGCATGATTCCCGAAGTTGTAACCGACTTCGCCGTCCAAGCGGATGGGACCGATGCGGCCGTTGACCTCAATCGGCAGAAAGAAGCTTGGACCGGGTGCGACCAGGCCGCGGGGAACGGAACGCGTAGGGTTATCGAGGAAGAGCTGCGGATAGGTGGAGACGCTGAGGTTCACGATTTGTTCGCTGCTATCCGCCGCACCAGAGGAATCACCTGAGGCTTCAACAGGTTGCGGTTCGGTAAATTTGGAATGGCCAAAGGCGCCGAGCAGGCCGGTGCCAAAGCGTTCATGGAAAGCTGGGTCGCCGGGGTGGTGCTCGTAGAAGCGCCACTTGATACCGAGCAGGCTTTCGCCGATGCCTCCGAGGGTTAGACCAGGATCTGCCGGCTCGGTCGCTGTGGCCGCTTGGGGACGAGCTTCTTGGATGGCGATAGGGATCTCGTACTTGAGCTGAATGCGATCACCGAGTCCATAGTTGATGTCGAAGTCAGGCACCTGATAGGCTCCGCCAGCGGGATTGCGATCGCCGATCCAGCCGAAGTTAATCTCCCAATGCTTATTACCTGGAGTCTCGGGGTCGTCGGTGCGAAATGGCGGGCCACCTTGGGCTTGCGTCGCAGCGCAGAAGATAACGGGAAGAGCAAGGACTATTGCACAGATGGCGCGGAAGTAGCGGAGTTTCCGTCTCTTCTTCTGTGTTGAGCGTTCGAATTCTGGAGTAACAAGGTTCATTTGAAAAGTTATATCTCCGGTGCCTGAATTTTGACTGAATGGCACATTAAGCAAACGGCACTTTTACCAATATTCCCTTCTTACCTGGCCGAGAGACGCCCGGGATAGAAATCCGGTATTGCGCGAGTAGGCAGAAGTCGAATTTACAGATGAGGGTTTCACCCATCTGAGAAGCTCCTCCGCCACGGGCCTATCCTCCACGGCGGCAAAACGCTTCCACCTGAACTGCAAGGACGCTGGTGGGGTTGGCGGTGCAACTGATCCGTGAAGAGAACGACCATCGATCCGCATGATTCATCAGAAAATGCACTTGCCGCTGTCGTTCAACTTCAGACAGCGGCTGCAAGCGAATTGCGCGGACAATCTATCAAGTATGCGACGGACATTCGCCCCATACGCGATGGGGCCGCCGCGAACCTTATTGGGCGTATGGCGCTAAGAGCAGGAGCGAGGTGCCAAACACGATCAGCGAGACCAGGAATGTTACAACCATGAAGCCCATCATGCGCCGCATGCTAATTCCGGCAATCGCCAGGATAGGCAGTGCCCAGAAGGGCTGTAGCATATTTGCCACGGACTCACCCATCGCTACTGCCATGGTCGTTCCAGGCAGCGAGGCATGCAGGTTGAGGGCTGCGGGAATCACAAGCGGCCCTACAACGGCCCAGAGGCCGCCGCCGCTAGGCACGAAGAGCGTGATGACCAGCGCGGTGAGACTCGTGAAGAAGGGTAACGTGTGAGCGGTTGAGTACCGGATGAAAACGTTGGAGATTACGGCCGCAAGTCCTGTTGTGGTGATGATGCCCATGATCCCGCCGTAGAGCGGGTATTGCAGGATAAGCGAACCAGTAATGCGAGCCGCTTTTTTTACAGCAGCAACATAAGTGGCAGGCCGCCAATGCAACAGCATCCCAAGCATGAACAGGGTGATGATGACCGAGTTGAGATCCACTGTCCCGTTGGTGCGTTTGAGTTGCATGACAAGAGCGCCGATTCCGAAAGTGACCATGAGCAGATTAAGTATCCAAGCGTGGTCGAGCTTTGATCCGAAAGTACCAGTAACTTCACGGGCCGGCGGCTTTTGCTGATCTTCCGCACGTAGCCGTTCGGGATCGGCGTAAGCTGAAGCCGCTTCGGTCGGGGCCAGGTAGCGGAAGACAATCGGAAGAACGACTAACAATACTGCAATAGGAATGAGATTGAAGCGAGTAAATACAGTCTGGGAGAGGGAGAGGCCATGCCCAGTAAACTTCTCCACCATATTCAATGCGGATCCGTGCGTGGACTGAGAAAGAGCAATGGAGCCGGAAAGGCCTTCGGTGGAGATGACGTATCCGCTATAACCTGCGGCTACAAGCCATCCGAAGTCAACGCGCACGCGCTTGGCAATCTCGCGTGCGAGCAGCGCGGCGGTGACAAGTCCGAGGCTCCAATTCAACCAAGAAGCAATCATCGCGACAAAGAGCGTGAGAGAGATGGCCGATGCTGGGGATTTGGCCAGAGAGGCCAGCTTGACGAGTCCCCGGTGGACCTGAGGCGCGGTCGCCAGGGCGTAGCCGGCAACCAGCATGATCACCATCTGAAAGGCAAAGGTAAAGATAGCAAAGACGCCCCCATACCACGCCGAGACGATGCTCGCAGGCGAAGCGTTGGGGGCAAGCCACCATGCCAGCAGCGCCCCGATGAAAGTGAGCAGGAGCGCGAATACGAAGGGGTCCGGCATTATATTCTGAAAGACGTAGACGGAGACAGCGGTGCAGCGGGCCAATAGTCCCTGCTTCTGCTCGGGCACGGTAGGAATCGTTATTGTGGCAGCTTCTGTCTTCACTTGTAACCCTCGCATGGCTTGGCGCTTGCGTTGCTTAGATCGAATTTGAATCCGTCAATCAATTTCGGCTGTCGGAATGAAGAAAGGTTGAAGACCGCATGAAAAACCTTTCTTTTGTGAAGCGGACATGGCGGTGAAGCATTTTTCATTCGACTTTCATTAGTATTTCATTCCTTGAGGCGTTAATGGAATCGACATCCCGCAGGGTTACTATTTAGCACGATATAGGCGGGGCGGTACAGCTTCAAGTTGTCAGGCAAAGTACAGCTGCGGCGGTTCGTCCGTGTAGTTCAGGTGCATGAACGCTGTGCCCGTTGTCAATGCAAAATCAAGAAGAGTGAATCACGAAAGGTCGAGGAAGAGTTCCGATGAAGAAGCTGAATGTTGTACTGAGTCTTGTTGCGATGGCCACCTTGGGCATCGCCATGAGCGCCTCCACCGTGCAGGCGCAAGAGACCCGCGAACAAGCTGTTGCCCACCTTCGCAAGACAAATCCCAAGGAGATGGACCCTGCCTTCACCAAGGCTGCTCCCTTTGCCCAGAAGTTGGTAAATGAAGCACTCGCCAAGCATTCTGAAGTTCTGCTGATCGCGATTCATGCTGGGGCGCCGAAGTATGACATTATCGCATCCAACTTTGGACGCATCGGGAAGCTCGGAGATGAAGACGACCTCCGCTGCATCCGCACCGGCAAGGATAACCTGGAGGTCAGCCCGGAGGGAATCCACTTCGAAGATGAGATTCCGTTGCGTGATCAGAGTGGCAAAGTCATTGGCGCGATTGGAGTTGTTTTCCATTACAATGCCGGTGACGACAAGTTGGCGCTGCAAAAGATCGCGCAGGAAATTCGCGATGAGATGAAGGTCCAACTGCCCAATGCAAAGCGCCTTTTCGGCCCTGCATAGACGCGCTCACGCCAGACCTGAGAACCTGTTGAAAAACCCGGGCATGCAAGTTAGCTTCCTGGGGATTTACGTTCTGGTCGGGCACAAGCTGGTTTGAATTGTGTGACTCACCTCCGCTGATGAGGCTTTGGTTGCGGCTTTCGGGAACTCCTCCCGAGGCCGCAACCGGATTTCAGGCCATCTACTTCCCAAGCCTTCCCGGTTGCTGCTGAGTGAAAAGAGTGGCAATCGAGCTTGAATCCTCCAGGCTTTCAGGAAAACAACTCAGAAACCAGGCGACGGAAATCAAGTCGGCTGTTCCTCCCGGGCTGAGATTGCGAGCAATCAGATCATCATCGAACGACTCCAGGCGTTGTCTCCATGCTGGATGGAAAACACCCCCTTGCCGTAACAGGCGTTGAGCGCAATCGCGAACATAGGTCAGTCCTTCCATTCCTCCGCGTGACACCAGGTTGGTATCGTTGTTAAACGCAAGCAGGAGCAGCGTGGCTTGCAACAAGGCCATTTCCCCGTCAACTCCTGCCTGGCGCATCGACCGCAGCACCGGGAGCGCATGACGGCGCACGGTGGCGTAGCCCGACGCAGCTTCGCCACGCGCTCCCGTCAACCCGCGTTCGCGGAACAATCGCTCACCCGCTGTTTGAGGGTTGTGTTTGCATCTCAATTCCTGCTCCACCAGGTCATGGCAGATCGACGCAACTTCCCGGCAAATCCACTCCGTGCACACTGGCTCCCCTCTGGTTTGCAGGCGGCCGATGACCGCGCACAACAGCCCCAGGGCAAAGATGCTTCCCTTGTGTGTATTGATTCCCGCAGTTGCCTGGAACATGGCCCGCTCGCAAAGAAGCCCGGCTGGACGGATGAGCGAAAGAAAAGTGTGCGCCGGCGCCCAGGCATGTTCGCGTCCCTCGGTCACGAACCGTGGCAGCCAAGGCGCAATGGCATCGGCGCTGCGCTCAAACATGCTGAGGTCCATGTCGCGGTGGGCGCCGCTGTTGCGTTGGTCAACCAGACCGGGCTTGGGGGTCAGCCTGACCTCCGCTAATAGGGCTTGGTAGGCAAACTGCCCAATCTGCTCAGCCGATAGCGGGCAGGCTCTGATGGCACAGGGCGGCAGCAGCGGTTGGCTGTCCCAACTATCGATCAAATGCATGAACTCTCTCTTCGATAACCGCTAATAGTTCCGCGAGTGGATGGCGTCGATTGCGCGCACAAGCCTTGGCGGATTGTTCACATACCAGGCAACGGCGAGGCGCGCGATTGAGCGAAGAGCGCGAGAGGGGACGCATCGATTTGGCAATCACATCCAGATCCCAGAGGCGGCCTAACGTATGCGTGTCTTCCAGGGCTATGGCAGCCGCCTTCAGATCTTCAGCCGGGGCATCCACCACATAAATGGCTTCCGGTCCGGCGTCGCGCAGCGCCTCTACACAGGCGAGAATTGTCCAGCCGCGATCCTGAACGAGCTTCCGCACTTGCTGTTGCGCAATTACCAGCAGCCGGCGCGAGACTGGACTGTCCTTTGCCGCTCCCGGCATGACAACTGTGACAGAGAGCAGCGGCTGGCCGAAGCGGCTTTGAAGATCCCGTTGCGTAGCCGCCCGCTCTTCCCTCGCGACCAGAATCCTCATCGGGTCAAGGCGGATTCCTTCAGCGGCGGTGTTCACCGAAGTCATTCCTTCACTTGACGTACCACGTCGATCACACTTCCATCGCGGTAACGGATGACGCCGACGATGCGGTCCGTGAACTGGATGGGGTCGGGCACGCCGGTCAGGCCGACAGCGCGTTGGTACAACTCTTCGATGGTCATCACCGGCAGGCCCGCCTCGCGCAGTCGAGTATCCAGCTCCGGCCGCGCCGGGTTCACCGCGATCCCATGATCGGTCACCAGCACATCAACGGATTCGCCTGGCGTTACCAATGTGGTGACTCGTTTGACCACGGTGGGAATGCGGCCGCGAATCAGGGGCGCCACGACAATGGTCAGCCCGGCTGTGGCGGCGACGTCGCAATGGCCGCCAGATGCGCCGCGCACCACTCCATCGGAACCAGTGATTACGTTGACATTGAAGCCGGTATCGATTTCGAGGGCGCTGAGAATCACTACGTCCAGATAATCACAGAAGGCCCCTTTGGAGCTGGGATTGGCATACTCATTGGCGGATACTTCTAGATGACTGGCCGATTTAGCCAATGACTCCGCAGCCGCGCTGTCAAAGGACTGCGTATCCACCAGTATGTCAATGAGACCTTTCTCGTGTAACTCGACGATGCTGGAAGTGATGCCCCCTAGAGCAAAGCGCGCGGTGATTCCACTGTTGACCATCTTCGTTTCCAGAAAGCGCGTCGCGGCAATGGACGAAGCGCCTGAGCCGGTCTGGAGCGAGAAACCTTGCTTGAAGTAACCCGAGGATTCAATTACATCGGCCGCGTGACGGGCGATCAAGAGCTCTCGCGGATCGTTCGTGGTGCGGGCGGCGCCCAAACTGATTCGCGACACGTCGCCGACCTCGTCGATCTTGACTACGTAATCAACACGGTCCTGCGAAATGCTGATCGGCGTATTCGGAAAGTCGACGATCGTATCAGTCAATAACACCACCTGATGGGCAAATTGGGCGTCAACCTTAGCGTAGCCAAGAGATCCGCAAGGCGATTTACCACGCGTGCCGTTCGCATTACCAAACACGTCGCTGGACGATACGGCAAGAAACGCCACATCAACCTTTACTTCGCCCGTCTGCAGCAAATGGACACGCCCGCCGTGCGAATGGATCTGCACCGGCGCTTTCATCAGGCCGTGCGAGATGGCATCGGCCAACTTACCGCGCAGACCCGACGTATAAATCTGAGTGATGACACCGTTTTTAATATGCTCGACTAGCGGAGCATTGGCAGTGAGCAGCGAACTGGAGGCCAGAGTCAGGTTTCGGAATCCCATGCGGGCCAGGGTATCCACAACCATATTGATGACTTTGTCGCCTTCGCGGAAGGCGTGGTGAAAGGAGATGGTCATCCCGTCTTGCAGGCCCGTGCGTTGGATAGCTTCTTCCAGCGTGGCACAAAGCTTGCGCTGGCGGGTCTGCTGAGGGTCGTTCCCGTGAGGGTTATTGCCATCTACCCCGGCGAACGGCCGAAGCGATCCGAGATCCGGGCACTGTGCTGATAGTTTTTGAATAAGATGATGGATCTGTTCTTTTTCCATGTTATCTCCGGACACCCGATGCTTCGGCGCGTTGTAACACCCGCTGTGCATGGCAGACGATAGGGGCATCGATCATCTTGCCATCCAGCGCGATGACGCCAACTCCCTCCCGCTCGGCCTTCTCAGCGGCTTCGATCACGCGCCGTGCATAGCTGACTTCTTTCACGGTGGGGGCATAAGCGTTGTGCAATAAATCGATCTGGCGCGGATGGATGAGCGATTTGCCGTTGAAACCCAGGTGGCGAATCAATTCCACTTCTTTCAGAAAACCGGCGTCGTCGTTCACATCGGAGTACACAACGTCGAAAGCATCAATGCCGGCGGCTCGTGCGGCATGCAGCACCGCGCAGCGCGCATAGAAGAGTTCCGGTTCGGCTTTGTCTCCCCGCTGGCTCTGCATATCAATCACATAATCGAACCCTGCCAGCGCGATTCCAATCATGCGCTTCGACGCGGTGGCAATCGAAACAGCATTGATCACACCGGAGGCCGATTCGATCGCCGCCAGGAGTTTTGTGCTTCCAATAACTCGGCCACATTCCCTTTCGATGCGCTCGACCTGCGCGTCCAGTTCCTGTATGTCGCTGGCGCTATCGGTTTTTGGCAGCCGTATAACATCGGCTCCCGCGCGTACCGCGGCCTCCAGATCTTTCAGGCCATGCGGAGTATTCAGCGGATTGATGCGGACCACAGTTTCAATGCCCTGGTACACGTGGCTGCGCAGAATATGAAAGACCATCAGTCGCGCGGAATCCTTCTCACGCAACGAAACGGCGTCTTCCAGGTCGAACATGACGCAGTCCGGCTTGTAGACAAATGCCGTTGACAACATGCCCGCCTTGGCGCCGGGAAGAAACAACATGCTACGACGTAATTTCACGATAGTTGCTCCCAGTTCAGCTCTTTACTTGCCGCCCCACGCAACACAGCAGCCTGTACGCGTGCGCGAATGGCATAGTCGAGAGCCCCTTTATCTTCGATAACAATCAGGCCATCTGTAACGGCCAGCCCTTGCAAGGTGTCGTCCACCACGCGTCGAATTTGGGTTCCGAATTGCTTCATCACGTCACTGGTCACATGGATCTCCAGCGTCTTTTCCCGGCTGGGGGACACTTTGACAAGCAGATCGCTCGACTCCAGTGTGCCGGCTACTGCCTCGGTAATGATTCTCAATGTTCGACTCCGTGTGTCATTTCAGATTTTTGCTTGTCGCCAAAACGGCTGATCAATAGGTTCATGGTGCTTTCCGGAACCAGTTCCTCTATCTTTCCAAGACTCTTATCCTGTAATAGCCTGCGCACCTCGGATGCGGAAATAGGACCGCCCCGCCACGTAGTGCGGGGCACTTCTACGACCTCAATGGACGGAGAGCGGGAGTTTGCCGCCTCCAGCCAGAGCTTCATGTCCTGGTTATACTTGTTCGTTACTTGGCAAATCGGCTCAGTGCCGACATAGCGATGCGTAATATCAAGCGCCGGCGCGATATACTCCCGAAACAGCAATAAATCCACCGCGGTAAAACACTCGTCAACCGCGCATTTTCCCTTCAGAAAATAGCTGGGGAAAGTCGCCCGCGAGATGATGTATTCGGAACCATGATGTACCGTAATGTTCCTGATATTGCTCAAGCCCTGCGACGCAAGCTCATAGCGTTCTGCGTAGGAGAACATCGACGCCTCTTCGCGCACGATGAACACATGCAGCCAGTCGCACGCCCCGGCCGCGATTTCAGCCAGATAGCGGTGCCCCAGCGTAAGCGGGTTGGCGTTCATGACGATGCAACCAATCTTGCCCCCTGGCTGCCGCAGTGCTTGCAGATCTTTGCAATACTTCCGGATCGCGATTGGGCTGTTCTCCATCAGCGTCACCCGGTCCTGCACCTCCACCAACGGATAAAAGCCCCAACCGCGGAAAAATACCGCGTTCTCCGGCTTGGTGAATAGAAAAAGGTGAAAATGGCCTCGCTCCATCGCCACTTTAAGTAACTCGCTACCGAGTTGCAGACTGAGTGAGCTGCCGCGAAATGCCGGAGATATAGCCACGCACTTGACTACATCCCTGTCCAAACCCGCACACGCGATTAGTTGCGCGCCCTCCCGGCAGACAACAAAAGTTCCTACCCTGCTGTCCCATCCGAGATCGCTTTCCCTAAGCAGTCGCTCGATCTGCTCTCTCTCCTGAGACAATTCGCCGGCGTCAACTGTATAGAATTCCAACTCCGCTGGCACGACGCCCTCTTCCCTTCGATTGTCACCATGCTTCAAATGCGCCGTGCCGCTATTTCGTGCCAACAAAAGAAATCCTAATAGCTCCTTAGATGGAGATCGAGGTGATCTACTGAATCTTCTTCAACTCTTCCGCAGCTTCACCGGGTTGAAGTGGCCTGAACCCAACCTTGCGCATTTCGGGCGATCCGATGATCTCCTGCGCATCTTTCGACAGCAGAAATTCGCAATATGCCTTAAGCCAAGGGTCAAGCGGCTTGCCCGGCACACGATTGATGTTGATTCCAATCGCAGAGGCCATTGGGTGCAACGGACCCTCTACCGTTCCGTCTGACAGCGTGCCTTTTTCATCAATGACCATGGGCACAAATTTGATCTTTGGCCCCAGATCCGGCAGGCGCTTCCAGGTCATAACTCCGCGCATAACCGCAACATTGTTCCAGTAGTCCATCAGGACCATGCCATAAGCATCCTGGGCAACCGCATCGATTGCGCTCTCTTCAGTAGGCATCCACTCGACCTGCGGGGTAAACGGCCTTCCGCCGAACTTATCGCGCATTTCATCGATCATTGCCAAGACCGCTGAAGTATCGCGAGTTACGTAGGGATGAATCGGTACAGGCCCCCAATCCCCCTCCACACCGAGTTGCGACCAGTGAGTGATGTCCCCATTTGCGCCGCCGGTGGTAAAGATCGCCGCAGCCTGCGCCAGCGTGATCTGCTTGATCGGATTGCTGGCGTTTACCCATATCCCCGTTGACAGCTTGTTATTCGGATTGCTGTCATACCCAATCTTCAAGTACGTCGGCTCATAGCCGAAGCGCTGAACGAACTGATCGACTTCCGGCCTTCTGTTTCCGCGTCCAATGGGCCCAAACGCCGATTTCCCCGAGACAAGTCCCTCCACGGACAAGGTGGAGCCCATCATGATCTTCTGAAATTTCACATTGGGTTCCACCTGCCCCCAGCGTGCATCAAGTTTTGTGAATAGTGGAATCAGAACATCATTACCAGCTACAAAGACAGTATCCGGACCTACTACATACGGGCGGTCCGCTGGTACGGTTACGTGCTGCGGAACGTAGGGACGCTGTGAAAGGTCATCCTGCGCATAAGCTGCGGGAATGGCCGTCGCTGCCACGAGAATGCTGGCGCAGACAACAAAAGACGGCGCCCAGTTTCGCAAGGCACGATGAATGAACGCTGGAGATGAACTATCGTTGAATCGCATGGTCATTTACCTTCTGGCTCGGGGGACGGGAATGGGAAATTAAGCTTTGGGCCCTGCTTCGAACGAGGAGCCCAGGTCTTCGCATTGTCTAGTTTTTCGAGTTCTGTCTTCACATCCTCGGCATTGAGTGGAAGATATCCTTTCGTGTCCTGGGCAATAATTTCCTGCCCCTGCTTTGAAAGAATGAGCCGCATGTATTCCTTGACCAATGGATCGAAGGATGTGCCCGGCTCCCGGCGGATATAGATGTACAGATCCCGGCCGTATGGATACCGATTCGCGATCAGGTCGCGCACACTTCCTGTTGTCAAGGTATGGCCATCGTTGCCGACGAGGGGAACAATCCGAACGCTCGGATCGGCCTTGTTCAGCGCAACGATCCCAATCGCGAGCGGATCGGCAGCCACCTTCTTCACGACGTCGCTGTAGTGAACATACTGTTCGTAATTCTGCGTGAAGACGTACCCCGGAAAAGCTCCCATCTTGCGGAACATCATGTACTCTCCCATATTCGGGTCTTCAGGACGCTGATATGCGTCCCAGTACAAACCGGTCGGATGGATCGGCTTATCCGCCAAATCGCCGCGCATCCCAATCTGGCTCCAGTTAGTAACATCTCCTGTGCCGCTACCTGTCGAAAAGATCGAGGCGACTTGTGCTTCGGTCAGCGACTTGATTGGATTGCTCTTATTGACGACGATCCCCAAAGGGCTCATCTTTGCCGCGGGGCTTAGGGAACCATGTCCCACTCTGATAATCAGCGCGGCTACAGGATCTTTCTTCGAGCCATAGATCTTCTCATAAGGAAGTAGTTCCAGAAGCGTCGCACCTCCGCCCTCCGGAGCAAAGGCGGCCACATCATAGGTAATCGCGGGAATCGCAGTTCCGTTTCCTTTCAGAATCGGCGTGAACCTGATTCCAGGATGAGTCCGCGTGAACTCCTGGTTCCACTTCGCGACCATGCCCGCCATGTCATCGAAACCCACAATCCGGACTGACCCATCCGGCATGACATATCCACGATCATGCGGCAGAGGCACCGGCTGAGAATGGTACACCGGTAAATTCGGATCCACAAGACCCACGCGGCCTTTGCTTTGAGCCGTTCCGGATACCGTCAGGCACAGGCAAGCTGCAAGCAGCACAAGTTGAATGTCGCTGCACCTTCCAACAAATGAGGACAAACTTCCACTCGAACGCGTTCGCATAAAAATCATCTGACTCCGGGATGGGGCTGAACGGGAGAAATATAGTGACTACATGTTTTCAACGAATTAGCCCCCGATGTCAACTTCACCACAGACACGGTAGGCGGGCAAAATGAATGAATGATGAACCCGAGATGAAAAGCCATTCGGAGAGGCCATCAAGTAGTCGCGCATAACCGCAAAACTGCAAAAATCATTGTATGTGGGCAACCCTCGCATGCGCAAGATACAGACTATAGCCCCTCAATCAATATCTGCTCTCTATCCGCTCACTTATCTCGACAACGTGAGGTTTGTAAGTTCGTAAGAGCGAGCCTCGACACTGTATTTCCAAGTATCGCACTCTGATCTTCGTCGCCGCGAATTCGAATTGTGCCGGAAACCTGCCGTTGCGGCTTGTAGACAGGCATCGACTCGATACTTTGCGAAATGACCATCCTGCAATCAGTAGTGTCCGGCTAAAATCGGGTTGATCGTTGTAACCGACACATATTGCAC
>CAYQSI010000035.1:0-34018 GCA_964420185.1 uncultured Occallatibacter sp.
CGCCATGAACCGCGCGGCCTACAAGGCTCTGACCAAACTGATGGCCGAGCAAAGCCATCTGGCCCCGCAGGCCCTGAATGCACTGATGATTGCCCGCGCTCTGGAGCGCGTAGCCGACCACGCCACCAACATCGCCGAAGACGTAATCTTCTGGGTGCAAGGCACTGACGTCCGCCACGAGAAAAAAATGAAGACCACCCCCGACCCGCACGCCATGGAGTAAGCCTTCGCTGGGCTTTAGCCCCTGAGGGAAGTTTTTTCTGCAATTTTGACTTTCACCACAGGCTGCTAAGGCCCCCGGCATTTTCCCGCTGGCTTTTCCGCGGAAAACAAAGAGGTCCGGATCGTCTTGCGACCCGGACCTCTCTGTTTTTCTAACCAGGGGATCAGCTACATCGCCGAACCCGTTGATTCTGCCCCGGTCGCGGGCTGCTCCGCGCCCTTCTTCGAGCCACCTTTGCAGCACTGCATCGCGCTGCCCTTCTGGCAGCACTTCTTCCCGCATTTGTCTTTGCTGCACATCTTCGCGCAGTTACCGTCGGCGCACATTTTCGCGCAGTCGCCCTTGCTGCACATCTTTGCGCAGTCTCCCTTGCAGCATTTTTTACAGCTAGCTTTGCCGGAACCTTGCTGAGTCATCGGGCAATTCGGCCCCATTGGCTTCGGGGCGGTCTGGGAAAAGGCTAAGGTGCTGAAAACAAAAATCAACGACAGAAATGGAATGATACGCTTCATGGAAATCTCCTTGACGTTAAGAATTGCGATCACAAATCGAGCCTCAAGGTTGCGAAAGAACCTTGGGACGGCTTCGTTTGCTTGAACGTCGGGAGTGATCTAGATCCGGAAAACCTGGAAGAGAATATATCTGGCTGGAGCGGCGGCAATATAGGGGACAGGGGGTGGAGCGGAGAACGCAGGACCAGCATCCGCGACCATCATGGGGGTCGCTGCAACGTATTCCGTTCTACCAGCCTTTGGTTTGGCTCCTGCGGCCAACTGGGCTACAACCTGCGGCAAACCAACTTGGCAGCAATTCTGGTCACAGGCCGTTCCAGCCATCTGATCGGGCATCGAACAACCCATGCCCATCTGGCTCATGTGCCCGTGACAGCAAGCAGCGCAGGGCCCGCATGCGGGAGTTCCCATGGCGCACGGCAAGCCAGCCAGAGCCGGTTGAGCTGCAAGCAGCACAGCCACGGCCAGGGCGACGAGTTGGAGAGTCCGTTTCATCCGTCTGACTCGGAGTATAGCAGGAAAAATGGTCGGCCAAGTCGAATGGGTAATCAATCTGGGTGCCCCAGATCCCGATTTTAAGACCTGGGAAACCACGGATTCAATCGTACGAAACCATCCGGTCAGAGACCTCTGGGTGCTTGCAACAGTTACTCCACGTCTGGCCCTCGTCGCGGTCATGTACCGGTGGAACGAGATCACGGAAGCTCCCGACGAGCCAAGCCGCAATCGAAAGCCGCAACTTGAATCGTTATCTTAGCGCTTATAAAGGGCTACATGGATTTGAGAGATGAACTCGATGAATGGGGGAGCCATATAGCCTTTGTGAGTATCTTCATAGCTCGTCCTGCAAGAAGGTCTTGCGTTCGGGAAGCTTCTGCGGTAATGTCAGTCTGTTCCGGCCGGGGATAGAGAAATCAACATGAAACTCAAGCGGCGGACTGTGACGATTCTTGCAATCGCAGCAGCGTTCTTGTGTCTTGTTGTGTCTGCGGCCGTGATTTGGCGTGTGGAGCGCGCGCTGGGTAACTCGAAGCGCGACGTGGCGCGAAGGGAACTGCTTGGCGTAGAAGTTCGACCCATTGGAGCGCAGCCGAATCCAGGTTTTGAGGGGATCACCCCCCCAGCCGTTTTTAAAAGCGCAGCCGTGTTTCAGGGGCATATCTATCTGGCCGGCCCGGCCGGGCTGTTTGCTTATTCGATTGATGGGGCGCTGGAACATATCTGCCGCACAGGAATGGATTTGCCGGCCGCACCTTTGGGGCAGATGGCGGTAGGCATATTGACTGACTCGCACCAGCCGGAGTTGCTGATCGCGACTTTAGGCCAAGGCGTAATGGCCTTCAATGGCCACCTTTTCCGGCAGATTTTGGCGCAACAGGATGAGGCGCGCACCGTCACGGCAGTGCTGCCGCTGGCTTCCGGACGATTGCTAATCGGGACCGCCAAGCTGGGTCTGCTGATCTATGACGGGAAGACTCTCAAGCGATTTCACGCCACAACGGACAATGTTTATGTGACGGCCCTGGCAGGCAGCGAAGCAGAACTGTGGGTGGGCACGCTGAACGACGGGCTGCTCTACTGGCGTGGCGGCCAGACCGAGCGGATCGGCGAAGAGCAGGGACTTCCGGATCGCAGGGTAGAGCAGATTGCACTGGCCGATGGGCGAGCCTATGTGGGCACTCCGATGGGCGTGGCGGAGATTCACGAGGGAAAGATTGCGCGGGTTCTGGCCAGGGGTACTTACGCCCATGCCCTGTTGGCCGATCGGGACTCCCTCTTCGTAGGTCAGGTGGAGGACGGAGTGAAGCGTCTCTCCCTGGCTGGGCCGGTGAGCGATAACAAGGCCAGAAGACCGATTGTGGCTCAAGCTCAAGCCGATTTAGGAGACTCTGCAACGCGCGCAGCGGTGAGCAGAGGCACAGCGGGCTTGACGGTGGAGCAGTTTCTGGCTGTAGGAGACAGCCGCTATGCTCTGGCCGGCGATGGACTTCTGCGGCAGGAACCCGATGGCGAATGGCGAAGGATTTTGAGTGGCGGCGGATCACAACTGACGGACAGCGATATTTCCGCGCTGCTGGTGGCCTCCGATGGACGGCTCTGGGTGGGCTATTTCGACCGCGGTTTGGATATCCTGACAGCCTCGGGTGGAAAGGCCAGCCACGTAGAGAATGAGCACGTCTTCTGCGTGAATCGGATTGTGGAAGACGCCCGGCACGGCGAGGTTGCGGTGGCTACAGCCAATGGGCTGGTCTTGTTTGACCGCGATGGCCACCAGAAGCAGGTGCTCGCGCGCGAGGCAGGTCTGATCGCCGATCATGTGACAGACATTGCACTCTATGGCGACGGCATGGCGCTGGCAACCCCGGCGGGAATCACGTTTCTCGATGCAAGCGGAGCGCACAGCCTGTATGCCTTTCAGGGTCTGGTGAATAACCATGTCTATGCCCTGGGCGCCAGCGGAAACCAGTTGGTTGCAGGGACCCTCGGCGGACTATCGCTGCTGGTGGACGGCTCCGTTCGCAGGAATCTGACCACGGCGACCTCCGGCTTGAAGCATAACTGGATTACTGGACTGGTTGCCGTGGGCAATGAGTGGCTGGTGGGCACCTATGGAGCGGGCGTGTTGCGGCTGGCGGCCGACGGCAGCGTTACGCCGACTGATGCAACGCGCTCTGGGGTGGTGGTGAATCCTGCGGCCATGGTGGCCGACGGGCGGCTGGTATTGGCGGGAACGCTGGGCCAGGGGCTGATGGTAGGCGACGCAACAGGCACTCGCTGGAAGACGGTCGTTGCGGGGCTTCCATCGTTGAATGTGACGGCGCTGGCCATTCGCAATGGCGTAGTGTATGTGGGCACGGAAAACGGGCTGGTGAAGATCTCCGAAGACAAGCTGTAGCGAGGAGCGCGATGAGGCGGTCTGTTTGGGCGTTAGGGCTGTTGCTATGGATGCCGATGGCGGCTCATGCGGACAGTGGCGTGCTGGTTCCGGGCGATAAGCAAGCGCCTGACCCATCGATTCTGTCGCTGACCGAGATGCAGGTGGAGATTCGCGTGGACAACGGCGACGCCCGGGTGTGGGTGCGGCAGGTCTTCACCAACCATACGGGCCGTCCGCAGGAGGGCAACTACTTGTTTGCCCTGCCCAGCGGAACCACGGTCTCCGACTTTGCCGTTTGGGATGGTCCGGTACGCATTCCCGCCGTAATTCTGGAGCGCAAGCGGGCCAAGGCGCTGTACCAGGAATTGAAGAGCCAGGCAATCGACCCCGGCCTGCTGGAGCAAGGCGAGCGTTCGGAGGATGATGCGCGGCGGAACTCGATCTTCAGTGTGCATATCGTGCCCATTCCGGCCTACGGCACCAAGCGGCTGGAGATCGAATATCACCAGCGGATTCCGGTGGAAGCGCGGAAGAGCTATTTCGTGCTGCCCCTCAAGCCGGATGCTTATGCCAGCCAGAAAGTGGCCAGGCTCAGCATCCGCTTTGAACTGCACTCGGCCGCACGGCTGAAGGATTTCGCCTTTCAGGGAAAGCTGTTGCCATTTCATATCGAGCAGCAGGATGAGCATACGATCATGGGCGCGGTCGATGCCTCGAACGTCGATCTGGCCGAGGACTTTGCGGCGGCGTGGAGGGTCAACGAGCCAGGAAATACGCTGGAAGTGATCGCCTTCCGCGATCCGAACCCGGTCAACTTCGGCATGGCCCTTGGAGCCGGGGCGGAATCGGGCTCCAACTCCCAGGGCAGTTCCCCGGCCACGCGAAAGGCAAAGCAGAAACAGCCGGCGGAACCGGGCTTCTTTGAGACATTGGCGCAGCTTTCGGTTCCGCAAGCGGCGGGATCTGCGGGAGCAGGCCAAAGCAACATTGCGGGCGGCCGCACGGTGGTTGTGCTGATGGACACCTCTCTCTCCATGCAATGGGAAAAGCTGGAGCGCAGCTATGCGGCGGCGGCCAAACTGCTGGAGAGCCTCGGACCGGAGGACAGATTCAATCTGTTGCTCTTCAACACCAGAGTGGATCGCTTCAAACCCGCTCCAGTGAAGGCGGAGATGGCCCAGGTGAAGGCAGCGATGGACTGGCTTCGCAGCAGCCACCTGCGTGGCGGGACCGATCTGCAAAAAGCGCTGGAGGAAGGGCTCACGCAAATCGACGGGCCGCGGACGGCACTGGTGCTGCTCACCGATGGCGGGGCCACCCGCGGAATCATACAGACCGGCAAACTTGCGGCGTGGTACGCGGCGCAGTGGAAGCAGATTCCCGCGGATCGCAGGCCAAAGACTGACGTATTTGCAGTGGGCGACGATGCAAATTTGCCCCTGCTGCGGATGTTGAGCCGCAACGGCGGCATGATGGAACAAGTGCTCTCGACCGAGCCGGTGGACTTCAAGTTGGATGCCTTTCTCGGTAAGGTGGGGCGGAATCCGATCGGAGATTTGCGGTTGACAACCCCTGCGAAGGCCGGGGTGGACAAGGTGTATGCGCTGGAGGATACGGTTTTCGACGGCGGGGAAGCACGCTGGGTGGGCCAGTACTCCAAGCCGCAAAAGAACGCCGGCTTTCGCGTGGAGGGCCAGCAGGACGGGCGTGCGCTCAGGGTCGAGGGGAATGCAGAGTTGCCAGCGCAGGCGCTCGAACACGACCAGTTGCCGCGGTTGTGGGCCGGGGCGCGGGTGCAGGCGCTTCTCGACCAGATCGAGCGCGATGGAGAGAGTGAAGCTGCGATCAATGAGGTAATCAGGCTGGCGCGAAGGTACAAGTTTGTCACGCCCTACACATCGTTTCTGGCCGCGCCCAGAGCGCTGCTGCGGCCCCGCGTGATTCGGCCGGGAGACCCGGTCCTGCGCGTGCATACTGACAAGGCGATCGTCTCGGTGATTGCGCTGTTTCCCTTCGGCCTGGAAAAGCCGTTGCGCTATCTGCCCGGCGAGGATGTGTGGCAAACCCGGTTTCTTGCTCCGGCGGATATGAAAGACGGCAGCTACCCGGTGCGGCTGGTGCTGCGCGACAGCAATGGCCAGGTGTACCGCGAGTCGAAGAGCTTTGTCATTGCCTCGACACCTCCCACGGTGAAGGTGCGGCTCGACCGGACGCGGTACCGGGCCGGGGAAACGATCCCGCTCCGGGTAAGCGCATCGGAGAGTACGCGCACGCTGACGGCGCGCGTGGAAGGGCTGGCCCCGGTAAGCCTCCGCTGGGATCGCGATGCGGGGACGAACACAGGGCAGGTCTGGCTGCCGCCGGCCTTGCCCGCGGGAGATTATGTGCTTGCCGTTACGGCGGAAGACATGGCGCACAACCTGGGCAGCGCGGAGGTGCACATTGAAGTGGTTCCGTAAGCGCGAATTCGCCGAAGAGCATACTTCAGGGGCTGAAGCCCTGATCTGCCAGCCCGTACCCTTCACCGGCAAGAGGTTCTCCGCGGCCGGTCTCAGGATGGGTTTGGGAGCGATGGCTCTGGGAGCATTGTGCCTGACCGCATCGGCTTCGCTGGTGGTCTGGCAAAACCCCGGATTCCTGTTGGGGGCCGGCAATGGAATTGCACGCTGGCTGGAGAATGCCGAGTCCGGTTCAGGTGTTGAGAAGGCGCTTTACCGGCTCATGAAGCTGCCTGGCGGAGAGATTCTCTTCCGGCGCTCGCCGCGCGAGACGAGACCGGAATTGACGGCGCTGATCAACAGCAGTCAGGATGGGGCCAGTCAGAACAGCGGAAAGAATCAGGCGGCGCTTTACTCGCTGCGGGCCATGGAAGACGAGCAGGCGCTGGATTTCGAGGCCGCCGAGCGCGACTGGAAAACCTGGGCGGAGAAGGCCGGCGACAAGGCCGCCGCGCATCTGGATCTGGCGAATTTTTATGACCGCAGGCTGAGGCCGCAGGAGGAACTTGCAGCGTTGGAAGCGGTTGGCCAGGCCGCTCAAAGTCCGGGGGAACGCTGGACGGCGGCAGAGTCTCAACGCTCGTGGCAGGCTTGGGAGCGAACCCTCCGCGTGGTGGATCAGTTTGCGCTTCCTCGTGCGACGGCGCAGCGGGAGTATGCCGGTTGGGAGCAACGCTATCCGCGGGAAAAGGCTGTCTACGAGCGCGAACTGGCCTTCGATCTGGAGGGCAAGGACTTCTCCGCGGCATCCGCATTGACGGGCCGTTATCGGCAGGCATTTCCGGAGGATGCGGTCTTTCCGGTGCGGGCCGAGGCGGAACTCGATGCGGCGCGCGGATCGGCAAAGGATGGGCTGGCCGTCTATGACCGCAGCTTCGATCCGCTCTGGCCGGCCGAGCTTGTAAAGAGTTACTACGAACTGCTGGCCAAAGGCCGTCAGGTGCGAAAGACCAGCGATGCGCTGCGGGCAAGGCTGGCGGCAAATCCGGAGGGCGGATCCGATGCCCTGAAGGATGCGGCGAAGCTCTTCTATATCGATCAACAGCAAGGCCAGCTCAATGCGGCCAAGGCCGTGCTGGAGGAGTACCGCGTGCGTAAGGACGCCCGCGGAGCCGCGTGGGACGCCAATGAGCTTTATACCCTGGGGCGTTTGCTGGAAGCAGTGCAGGATTTTCCTGAGGCCGCGCGTTACTACTATGCCCTGGCCGCGGACCACAAGACCCCCGACGCGGAAGAGAAGGGTCCGGCGGGGCTCGTGCGCATTCTGCTCACCGCTCCGGAGCAGCCGTTGCGCGTGGGAGCGGGAAATCTGGCGCTCTACAAAAGTATTGCCACCATGGACCGCGGACCGGGCTATCTGAACGGTATCCTGTCGCTCTTTTTCAACTCGCAGGGTCCGAGCGGGGAGTATGCCGAGCAGGACCAGCTTGCCGTACCTTATTTCCACCGCGCCAAAGCCGCGGAACTGCTGGCGGATCTTGACCGGCGTTTCCCGAATGCTCCCGAACGGGCGGAGTTGCATGCCCGCCTGATGGAAGCTTATGCGGCCTATGGCGAAAACGATGCGGTGATTCGGGAGGGAACGGCATTTCTGGCGCAGTTTCCGGCCGACGCGCGCAGAGTGGAAGTGGCGCTTGCGGTAGCCGACGTCTACAGCCGCACCAACCATGCGGAGAAGGAATTTGCTCTCTACCAAGGGCTGCTGAAAGAGCTTGCGGCCAGGGCGGATGGCGTTCCGCTGGGCGAGCCCGGGACGGTGTACAGCAAACCGGTGGGGGACGAGGCCAGTTCATCGGCAGTAACCGAGACTGCCGGCAAAGCCCGCTCCTCCCAGTATGCGCAGGTGTTGGACAGATATCTGTCCCGGCTGGTGGCCATGCAGAGACTGCCCGATGCGCTGACGCTGCTGCGCGGAGAACTTGATCGCAACCCGCAGGACCCCGGACTCTATGAAAAGCTGGCGGGTTTTCTGGAGCAGAATTCCCTCAATGCTCACGAAGAGGAGGTCTACCAGCGTGCCATCGATCAGTTCCAGGACACGAGTTTCGGAACAGGCTGGTATGCCAAGCTGGCACGCTTCTATCTGCGCCAAAAACGCAATGCGGATTACTCCGCTCTTTCGCGCAAGGTTGTGGGGATCTTTTCCGGAACCGATTTGGAAGCTTATCTGCGCCAGGCTCCGGCGCCGGACAGGAGGCTGGCGCTTGAGGTTGATCGCTATGCCCACGAACGGTTTCCGCACGATCTGACGTTTGTGCGCGATCTGCTGGCGGAATACCGGTCGCGCAAGCAGCAGGAGGAGGTGGAAAAACTGCTGTGGGAGCATTGGGCGGAGTCTCCCGATCTGCGCGACCAGTTGTTTGAACTGCTCAGCAGCACGGGCAGGCTAGACGCGCAACTGGAGGCACTGCGGCAGCAGACTCCGGAGATCGACAAGGGAGACTGGACCGCACTGGCGCAGGCCAATCCGGCAGCGGAGAGGTTCTGGCTGGAATCGTGCCTCTGGCAATCTCACTTTGAAAAGGGAGTGGGAGCGGCCGAAGCTTTGGCGGCTGAGTATCCGGCCGATGAAACGCTGGGCCGGCAGGCCTCGTCGCTCTATCGGTCGCTCGCCTACTTCCATCCTGAAGATACTGACAAAGCGGTCACAATCGAGAAGCGATTGCTGAGCGCCAAGCCGGACGATCTGGATACGCTGGCGCGGATCGGAGACATCTACGCGGACCGCGGACGCATGGCCGAGGCCGCGCCATTCTGGACGCGCATGGCGGAGGTGCGTCCGGGCAATGCTGACGGATATTTGCAGTCGGCGACAGTGTTTTGGGATTACTTCGATTTTCCTTCCGCATTGTCGGAGTTGCGTAAAGGGCGCGAACGGCTGGCGCAGCCGGCATTGTTCGGCTATCAGGCCGGCGCAATCGAAGAGAGTCAGAGCAATTTGGCCGGAGCGGTCAGAGAATATGTAGCCAGTTCCCTGGGAGATAAGCCTTCCGCGGAGAGCCGCCAACGGCTGTTGGCGCTGGCGCGCAGGCCGGAGTTGCGCGCGGCGGTGGAAGCCGAGACAGCCGCATTGCTGAAATCTGCTGCACCCGCCAGCGTGGCCATTGAACTGCGCGTCAGCGTGCTCGTTGCCGAGCAACGTACGGTGGATATGACGCGCGAACTGAAGCAAGCCATTGCGCAGACCGAGTCATTCGACGTTCTCGATGCACTGACGGAGGCTTCCCGCGGTCATGCCTTGCCGGAGGTGGAGGAAGCGGCGCTGCGCAGGCAGATCGCTCTCACCGCCGATCCGGTGCATAGTCTCGAATTGCGCTATCAACTGGTGGATTTGCTGCAAGCGCGCAATCCAGCCGCTGCGGTGGCGGAAGTTGAGGCGGCTTACCGCGAGCATGGCAAGATGCTCGGAGTCGTGCGCACGACGGTGGACTACGACTGGGGCCATGAGCGCAGGGCGCAGGCCGTCGCCGTGCTGCTGGAGTCCGCGGATGCGGCCTATCCCGAACTGAAGCAGAAGCTGCAATTGGAGGCCGCTCGCAAGCTGACGGAGACGGGTGAGTATCCGCATGCGAAGAAGTTGCTGGAGGCCCTGCTGAGCCAGAGCCCGATGGATGCGGGCATCGAAACAGCACTGGCCGAGAACTACGCGCGCTCTGGCGATCAGGCGGGGCTGGCGTCGTATTACCGGGCGGAATTGGCCGTGTTGCAGGGTTCGGCACTGGAGCGGAGCGAAAAGGCGGCGCGGGTGGCGGAGTTGCGGCGCGGCATGATTGCGGCTGCCACTCAGCTTGGCAACTGGGGCGATGCGGCAGACCAATACATCGAGCTGATCAACACCTACCCCGGAGATGCGGGACTGGCTCAGGAAGCCGCGTTGCTTGCCGGGGCGCATGGCGAGCGCGAGAAGCTGCTCGGCTTCTATCGCAAGACAGTGGAGAGTTCGCCGCGCGATGCTCGCTGGAGCATGGTGCTGGCGCGGTTGGAGACGGCTCTTGAGGATTATCCTGCGGCAATCGAGGCCTACGGCAAGGCGATCCGTGTGCGGCCGGAGCAGAAGGACCTGTATCAGTCGAGAGCGGATCTGGAAGAGCGCCTGCACCGGCTGGATGAGGCTGTCGCCGACTACGAACGGCTTTACAAGCTGAGCTACCGCGATCCGCAATGGATGGAGAAGGCCGCCGAAGCGCGGGCGCGGCAGGGCCGCAACGCCGATGCGGTGAAGGCGCTCGATGAAGCCTGGATCGCGGGCCGTCCGCCCAAGGCCGCGAATGATTTTGAGGTGGCGACGCGGCTGGAGCAATGGGGACTGCTGGATGAGGCGCGCAGGTATGCCGAGCAGGGCGTGGAAAGCGCCGGAGCGGACCTGCTGGTGGATTATGACAATCAAACGGGCGCGGCGCTTTATGCGCGGATCATGGCGCGGCTGCGCCGGAGCGATGCCGCGTTTACGCGCCTGTCGGCAGCTCGCCAGCAGGCGGCTGACATTCCCCTGGCCGCGGTGGCGCAGCAGGTGTTCAAAGACGGCTTGGGCGCGGTGACCAGCGAGGATTGGCGCAAACAGAGAGTGGCGCGGCGCACCGTGCAGGCGCGGGCAGGGTTTGCGCAGGCGCTCAGGTCCATGGGCGCGGTGGTGGGCGAGTACGGCACGCCGGAGGAGAAAACGCAGTTTGCAGCGTGGCTGCAAGTCAAGTGCGCTGGGGCTGATGAGAACGAATTGCGCGCCGTGTATTTGTCTGCGGTGCAGACGGCGGGGCTGGCGGATGTGGAAGCCAGCATGCGCTGGGAACTGGTGCGGAAGAGCAGGAATCCGGGCAGCGGTGAGTTGGATGGATGGCTGCAACGGGAACGGCGCCGGGTGCAATTGGATGTGGCCGGCGAGAAGCTGGAGGCTCTGGCCTCGTCGGCCCCGCCCAGGCAGCAGCGGTCGATATGGCAAAAGGTGGGGGCGATTTATCGCTCTGTGGGCGATGCCGCCGCGGAACTCCGCGTCATGGATAAGCAGGCAGCAAGCGGTTGGCTAGGCGGAGGAGAACTGCCGCGTTACTTCCGTCTGCTGTTGGCCGAACGGCCGCAGGAATTGGTGCAGAGGGCTTCGGGCCCTGCTGAGGGATCGGCGCGGAAAGCGGCTGCGGACGGTGCAACGCAGTTCCTGTTGGAAAACGGCAAACCCGATCAGGCTCTGGCGGGCATTGCCGCGCGGTCCACCGGTCTGCCGCCGGTGTGGAAGAAAGCCTACACCGGACTGACGGGGCTGTATCTGCGCGAGCATAGCCCGCAGGTGCGAGAGGGGTTTGCCGGCGCGCTTGGCGGAGACGCAACCATCGGTGAGCGCATTGCGCATCCGGCGGATCGCGATGAGCAACTGGCAGGCGAAGTGTGGTTCTACTACGCCTCCCGGTTTGGCGAGTACCTGGATGAGGAGAAGGACTCGCAGGCAGAGGGCTATCTGGAGGCGGAGCTCGAACATACTCCGGAGAGCGCAAATGCCTATCTTCAGCTTGCTGACTACTCCGCGCAGACCGGCAGAGACGATGCCGCGCTGGCCGATTACCAGCGTTCGCTCGATCTGAAGAGCGATCAGCCAGCCGTGCTGGACAGCATCGCGGCGCTCGCATGGAAGCAGGGCCGGCAGGCGGATGCCCTGGCGGCGTGGCAAGCGGCCGTCAAACAATTGGCCGCGGAGATGGATGCGCGCCGCGTGCCGGAAAGCTTCTGGGGCGATTTTACTCAGGTGCTGGGCGATGTTACTGCGCATGGCCAGTACGCGGCGATTAGCCAGCAGGTAGATGCGATGCTGCGCATCTATTTGGCGCGCAATGGCGTGTACCGGGTCGATTCGCTGCTGAAAGCCGGCTATCACGCCCATGGCGACTCAATCGCGTGGCTGCTCGACATCACGGCGGCCGCAAGCGATCCGGCCTATGTGCTGAATAACATCCAGCAAGACGACTGGCAGGGCAACTGGATGCAACAAGGCCACTGGATTCGCGAGGACCAGATGAGTCAGGTTTTTGCGCGCATTGTGGAACTGGAGCGGCGCAAGGCTCAAGGCAAGGCAGGCGAGGTCAATTATGAACTTGGGCAGGCTGAGTCCCGCTGGATCGATGCGCTGCTCGATGAGAAGAAATTTGCCGAGGCCCGTGCGGAGTTGGCGCGCATTCCCGAGGAGAAACGAATCACTCCGCAATGGCTTGGATCGGAGCTTCGTCTGGCTGACGCGGAGGGCCGTCTGCCGCAGTTGGTGGCGCAGTGGAAGAAACGCCCGAGCAGCGCTCCCGCTTCGAGCGATATGCGGAACGCCGCTTCTCGCTTGAGCGAGCCGGCTAAGCGGATCGTGATGCGGTTTATCTACGAGCGGGCACTCGATGCGCGGGAACTGACTGCGCCCAACTTCCTGGGCCTGGCCGCCATCGATCTCGACGAGGGCGATGTACCCGGCGCGATAGCCCTGCTCAAACGGCTGACGATGGTCAGCGCCAATGCCTACGCCGATGCGGATTCAGCAGCCAGCCTTCTGGAAACGCGGCGCCGGTATGCCGAGGCAATCCCATTTCTTCAGCCGCTGGCGGAGGCTTCTCCCTGGAATGCCGGCTTGACGGTGCGGCTTGCGGTCGCCATGCTGGCCGGGAATGCGCAGTCGCAACCAGCACTCGCATCGCTGGCCGCGGTGGCCGGCGATCCCAAGGCGAAGTATGCGGAGCGCCTGGCAGCGGCCAAGGCATTGCAAGGGCATGGTGCGCCTGCTTCCGGTAGCGCGGAGTTGGAATTGCTGGCGCGTAATAGCTGCCCGGGCGTGGACGAAGCCAACCAGCCTTACTTTGTGGAGGCTCGCAGGGCGGCAGCGGCTTGCTCGGGCAACGACAAGCTGCGCGAGCGCCTCCTGCGGTCTGCCGTTGCTGCTGCGCCGGATCATGTGGAATTGCGGATTCAGTATCTGTGGGCGGCCTTCGCGGCTGGCCAGGATGCCAGGGCGCTGGTGGCCGCCGAACCGATTCTGTCCAGCGGGACCTTCTACGGCCAGGTTTATCCGCAAGGGGACGACTCGGCATATGACGATGAAAGTGTTGGTCCGCAGCAAATATCACTGAAGCCGGAAGATCTCTCCCGGTTGATATTGCTTGCGATTCACGCCAGAGAAAAGCGGCATGAAACCGATGAAGCGCTCAGGCTGGCGCGGAGCAGGCTGTTCTCGGAACGGGACCCTGCGCGGCGGCAAACTTTTGTAGAAGAAAAGAAACGCCTGGAGACGGCGGCCGCGCGCGAGCGGGAAAACGACGCGCGCGCGCCGAAGATCCACGCGGAACTGGATCAGGCGGGCGTGGTGCGCCCACGCTTGCTGCCGGGTATGCCGTTTGTTCCCAGAAAAGCCGCAAACGGCGAGGGGGATGCGGAATGAAACATCTTCTCTGGGGTGCGGCGGGTGCGCTGCTGCTGGGTGCAGGCGTGGTCTTTGCCGTAGGAGCATTGGAGCAGGCGGCCAAGTCCAAGCCTGAGTTGCCGGGCTTGCTTCCCGAGGGCGCATTGCTTTACCTGGAGGCCAAAGACTTTGGCTCTCTGTTGCAGAATTGGAATACGTCGGAAGAGAAGCGAGCCTGGCTCAGCAGCGACAACCATGCGGCTTTCAGCACCTCGCGTCTCTTCGAGCGGCTTTCGCAGGCGCAGGACGAGTTCTCGGCCGCCGCGGGGATTCCCACCGACGGCAGTCTGCTGACAAAAGTTGCGGGCAAGGAAAGTTGCCTGGGGCTTTACGATATTGGCAATCTCGAGTTTGTCTACGTCACGCGCCTCGCTCAGCAGGAGGTCGAGAATACTCCACTGTGGCAGACACGGGGGAAATTTGAGCAGCGCACCGAGGCGGGAACTGCGTTCTACGTGCATAAAAACGCGCAGTCGTCGCGCACCGCGGCCTTTGCCGCCAGGGATGGCTGGCTGATTCTGGGCACCAGGGAAGATCTGGTGGCGGGTGTCCTGGACCGGTTGCAGGGAGCGGCTTCCCATAGCCTCTCCGGCGAGGGGTGGTATGCCGAAGCCGTCCAGCAGGCAACCGGCGAGCGCGGAGACCTGCGCATGGTGCTGAACCTGGACAAGATTGTCCCTTCTCCCTACTTCCGCAGCTACTGGATTGAGCGCAATATCACTGAAATGAAGCAATACGCCTCGGCGGTTAGCGACTTGTATCGAACGCAACGGAGCTACCGCGAGGAGCGTGTGCTGGTGCGCCATGCCGGACTGACAGCCAAAGCTCAGGGCGATGTGAGGGCTTTGACGGCGCTGGCTCCGGAAGATGCGGCTTTCTATGCGGCGCAGGCCTCGCCAAGCCCGGAAAGCGTGCTCCAGGGTCTGCGGGAGAACCTGCTTGAGGTAAAACCGGAGCAGCGGCAAACTCAGGCTTGGAACGCGCCCGTGGCGGCTTCGGCGGAAAACGCCGGCAGCGCCTCGCAACTCGATCTTCCGATCGATCGGGCGCCGGTTGCCGTGCAGCAGGCGGATGCCTTTCAACCCCTGCGCACGTTGCTGCAAATGCAGCAGCCGGACGCGCTGCTCGAGGTGTATGCCACGCGCGCTCCGCGGGATAGCGTCTTTGTCTCGTTGCAGACGGCAATGGTGCTCTCCGCGCCACAGGAGTGGAATGAGGATTCGGTATGTCAGGCGCTTTCCTTGGCCCTTTTGCCGGGCCTGACCGCCGGAAAGATTGGCGTGCATTGGGAAAGGCGCTCCGTCGCTGCGGGAAAGTACCTTGCTCTCGATGGCGCCGTGCCCCTTTTCGTCATGGTGGACAGAAAACGACTGCTGCTCGCCAACGACCCTATCCTGCTGGAGAAGATGCTGGCGCGGAGGCAAAAGGCCGCCCAGGCAGCGGGCAATGACAGCATGACGTATGCCGCCCTGTTCCGCCACAAGCAGGAACAAGGCAACTTCCGTCTGCTGATGGCACAACTGGACCGCGCCGGCCAGCGTGGCGGAACAGACCAGCAAGGGGCTCGCACGGATGGACAGACCCCGGCATTCTTTTCCGGAAATCTGGCCAGCTTCAGCCGCGTCTTTTCCAGAATGGAACTGGAGCGAATCGAAGAGAAGGATCAGGGCGGAAAAGTGACGCAGACGGTTACCTACGAATGGGCTCGCTGAGATGGAAGTCCTTCAAGTAATGCGAGCGCCAGAGAATTTAGAGCATTTTAGCTTTTGCTATAGACTTCCGTGCCCCATCCATTCCGCGTTTTTCTGCGGAATGGGTGGGATACCGCCAAAATTCCGGTCTACACAATTTCCGAAAAAGCGCTAACAGGCGCGGCAGTAGGGCTGGAGCGCAATCCCGGGCAGCGGCTGGCATGGCTGCATCGGGCGCGAGCTTCCGAGAGATTCTCGCTCATTATTATCCCAACAGCGTGTTGATTTCGCAGCCGTGAAGGAAAGCTGCGAAGAAAGTTCCGCGGAATCGACATGTCCCGATAAACGATAGATTCCTATCGGGTCTGCCCCCGGCAGACGAGGCACTCCTTGCGAGGACGGAAGCGCAAAAGTCTTTGCCCTTGGCAACAAATACACCAGATTGCGTGCTGGGCAGCCGGGTGTATACTCCATCGTGGCCGGGAAAGCAAAGTGAGAATCCCACGTTAGGTCGAGTGCGCCTCGTTCCATTTTCTCTCCCTCCCCGTTTGAGATTTTCATGAGGTGAAAGGAAGAACTTATGCAACGGCTAAAACTGCGAATTGTCCTCCTGGGGTTTTTCGCTTCTCTGTTTTTTGCTTCGTGGGCCACCGCTCAAACCAAGCTTCTTCGCTTTCCCGACATCCATGGGGATAAAGTCGTTTTCACTTATGCGGGCGACCTATGGACTGCCTCCACATCCGGCGGGTTGGCCACCCGTCTCACGGCTCACCCCGGAGTGGAGCTATTTGCCAAGTTTTCTCCTGACGGCAAATGGATCGCCTTCACGGGCCAGTACGACGGCGACGAGCAAGTGTATGTAATTCCGGCAACGGGCGGGGTTCCCAGGCAACTTACGTTTTACCCCTCTCACGGTCCGCTGCCTGCCCGCTGGGGCTATGACAATCAGGTTTATGGCTGGACGCCTGACGGCAAGTCGGTAGTCTTCCGGTCATTGCGCGAATACTTCGACCCCGGAGATTCCCGTCTGTACACCGTTCCCATGGAGGGCGGCCTGCCGCAGGCATTGCCCATGCCCAAATCCGGCGCAGGAGATTTTTCGCCGGACGGCAAGCAGGTCGTCTACTCTCCTCTCTTCCGCGACTTCCGCACCTGGAAGCGCTATTCCGGAGGCTGGGCTCAGCAACTGTACATCTTCGACCTCAAGTCGCACGCCGCTGAAAAGATCACCAACGATCCGCGGTGTCATCGCGATCCCATGTGGATCGGGGACAAGATCTACTATTCGTCGGACAAGGACGACACGCTGAATCTCTACTCCTACGATCCGAAGACCAAGGCAACCGAGCAACTGACCAAGAGCACGAAATGGGATCTCCGCTGGCCGAGCAGCGATCATAAAGGGCGGATCATTTACGAACAGGGCGGGGAACTGAACATCTTCGATGTCGCGACAGGAGCTTCGGCTCATCTCGCGATCCAGGTTCCCACAGATGCGCTGGCCATGCGGCCTTCGCGGGTCTCCGCGGCGGGGCAGATCGAGTGGTCAGAACTCAGCCCCAAGGGCGAACGCGCACTGGTGGTGGCGCGGGGCGACGTGTTTACCGTTCCGATCGAGAAAGGCGCCACGCGCAATCTGACCAACTCCTCAAACGCTCACGACAAATTCGCCGTCTGGTCGCCGGACGGAGAGTCAATCGCGTTCATCTCCGACATGGATGGGGAGGAGGAACTCTACCGGATCAGCCAGGACGGGCTTGGCAAGCCGGAAGAATTGACCCACGGCCTGCACGCCATGCTGTACCAGCCCAGTTGGGCGCCGGACGGCAAGCGGATCGCGTTCAGCGACAAGGACGGCAAGCTCTACGTATTGACTCTGGACGACAAGAAGGTCACGCAGATCGCGCAGAACCTTCGCGGGCAGATTCCTTCGTATCCATGGTCGGCGGACGGCGGGCATCTGGCCTTCACGATGGATGAACCCAGTGGCTTAACCTCTGTTTATGTATGGAGCGTTGCCGACGGAAAGGTCCATCGCATCACCGACGCGCTGCACGACTCCTACGCGCCGGCATGGGATCCGGAGGGTAATTATCTCTACTTCATCGGCACGCGTGAATACCAGCCACAGATCAGCCGAAGCGAATTCAACTTTGCCACGAATCGCGGAGGCTCCCTTCTGGCTTTGACGCTGCGCAAGGACGGCAAGAATCCGTTTCCGGCACAAAGCGACGAGGTAACCGTCACCAAGCCGGGTGAGGACGCGGCGGAAAAGAGCAAGCCGGAGGATAAGGCCGGCGACAAGAAGGAAGAGAAGAAGAAGGAGTACATCCGCATCGATTTTGATGGCATTGCGGATCGCGTGAGCCGTGTCCCGGTGGAGGCCGACAACTACTACGACCTCACTGTGACCAAGGATTATCTGGTCTATGTGAAGGCCGGCGCTGACTACTACGGCCGCAATTCCTATCCGTCGGCTGCGTTGGTTCTCTACTCGCTCAAAGACCGCAAGGAGACCACGCTGTCGGAGAAGATTGACGGCTTTGATATGGAGACCGACTTGCCGGCGAGGATTGACGCCGTCAACGTCTCTCAGGATGGCAGCAAGGTGCTGGTGCGCGAAGGCCACAGCTTCAAGCTCTATGACGTGAAGCCGGAAGGCAAGTCAAGCGCAAAGACGGTTTCCACGGATAACTTGATGGTAGATAGGGTTCCGCAGCAGGAGTGGGCGGAGATCTTCAACGAGGTCTTCCGGCGTTACCGCGACTTCTTCTACGTCGTGAATATGAACGGCTATGACTGGAATGCTCTGCACGACCAGTACCGTCCACTGGTGGATTATGTGGCTAACCGCTCCGACCTGAACTATGTGATGGGCGAGATGGTGGCCGAACTTAGTAACTCGCATAGCTACATCTCAGGTGGAGATATAGAGATTCCCAAGCGCACGCCGGTGGCGCTTATGGGCGCGCGCCTGGAACTGGACGCGGCCGCGGGGCGGTACAGGATTGCCAAAATTTACCGTGGCCAGAACGACGAGGAGCTCTATCGCTCTCCGCTGACCGAGGTGGGCGTAGACGCTAAGGAGGGCGATTACATCCTGGCGATCGATGGGCGTGAGTTGACGGCGAAGGACAATCCGTATGCGCTTTTGCGCGGCAAGTCCGAGCACCCCGTGCAACTGAGGGTCAACGCAAAGCCCGTCCTCGAAGGCTCACGGACGATTTCTTATCTCCCCATCACGAACGAGAGCAATCTGATCTATCTCGACTGGGTAACTCACAACCGCGAAGTTGTTTCGCAGGCGACCGGTGGCAAGGTTGGCTATATCCACCTCCCGGACATGGGCGAAAACGGTATTCGGGAGTTCATCAAGTATTACTACCCGCAGATTCGCAAGCAGGCGCTGATCGTGGATGATCGCGGCAATGGCGGTGGTAATATCTCGCAGATGGTGATCGAACGGTTGAGCCAGCAATTGCTGGGAACCGAGTTCGATCGCGTTGACCGGCAGACCGGTACGTATCCTGACTCTGTCTTCTACGGCCCGAAGGCTTGCCTGATCAACGAAACCTCGGCATCCGACGGCGATATTTTCCCGTATATGTTCCGCCAGGCAGGGCTCGGGCCTCTGATCGGCAAGCGCACTTGGGGCGGAGTGGTGGGCATATCGGACCGAGGGCCGCTGTTGGACGGCGGCGAGGTCTTCGTGCCGGAATCTGCTACGGCCAGCCCCGAAGGCAAATACGTGATCGAAGGGCATGGGGTCGATCCCGACATCGTGGTGGAAAACGATCCGGCGTCGGTCATCGAGGGCCGGGACCCGCAACTGGAACGGGCGATCGCGGAGATCCAGAAGGCTCTCCAGGCCAATCCGAAGAACCTCCCATCGCGCCCGCCAGACCCGGATAAGGCGCCCAAGCGCTGATCCAATTTGCGCGTTCCAATCAGTACACATTTTCAAACGGCCGGATCGGTGAGATCCGGCCGTCTCTTTATTGGGGGTGAGAAGTGGCGTTCAGATTCTCTTTGGAACAGCGCCATGGGCGGGAATTTCGCCGTGGATACCTCTGCGGACGGCGGCAGATGTTTCGGTTTTTCGATTAACTTGGAAAGTCCATTCTGCGCCGGTTTGAAGTCTTGTCCTCAAAGTTTCCCCCAGCCGCCGCCTCCGGGAGTCTCGATGCGCACAGTGTCGCCCTGGGCGATCTGGCGGCTGCATTTTCCCGGCAAGGCAATCTTCTCCCCGCTATCGGCCTTCACAATCCACGCTGCCCCAGCCGCGCCTTCCTGGCCGCCCTCTAACCCGTAGGGCCGGAATCGTCTGCGGTCGGCCAGCAGCGTGAGCCGCGCATCGGTCAGCATCTCCACTTCCCGGATCAGCCCGTCGCCGCCGCGAAACTTGCCCGCGCCTCCCGATCCATCGCGGTAGGAATAGCGGCGCACACGGAAGGGGTAAGCGTACTCCAAGGCCTCGATAGGCGTGTTCAACGAGTTGGTCATGTGGGTCTGCACGCCGGAGATGCCATCCAGCCCTGGGCGCGCGCCCATGCCGCCGGCTGCGGTTTCATAGTAAGTAAAAGGCTCCGCGGTGCGTGGGCCGCCTGTCCTCAGATCGAGGCCGCCAATCGTGAGGTTGCTCATGGTGCCGGCGCTGGCGGCAGGGATGCGCGCCGGAATCGCCTGGGCCAATGCGCGCAGCAGAACATCCACAATGCGTTGCGAGGTCTCGACGTTGCCTCCGGCGACCGCGGCGGGCGGCAGGGCATCGACGATGCTCCCCGGCTGCGTGCAGAGGGTGAGCGGGCGCAGAATCCCTTCCGTGGCCGGAGCATCTTCATTGAGAAGGCAGCGCAGCACATAAAAACACGCCGAAAGCGTAATGGAACGGACGGCATTCACGCTACCCGCAACCTGCGGCGAGGAGCCGGCAAAGTCCACGTGTATCTGCGCCGCCACCGGGTCGAGCCGCAGGCGCACCGCGATTTTCAGTGGAGTTTCGGTCACGCCATCGTCGTCCAGCCAGTCTTCGGCGATGAACTCGCCGCCCGGCATCGAGCGAAGTTCCGCTCGCACCAGCCGTTCGGAGTAGTCGAGCAGTTCCTCGACCAACGCACGCACTTTCCGCTCCCCATGCCTCTCCGCTACTTCGAGAATCCTGTGCTCGCCCACGCGGCAGGCCCCGATCTGCGACTCCAGATCGCCCTCGCGTTCCCTTGGCGTGCGCACATTCAAAAGAATCAGGTCGAGCATTTCGCGGTCGATTTTGCCGTCGCGTGCGATGCGCACCGGAGGAATCCGAATCCCCTCCTGAAAGATCTCCTCTCCTGGACCCATCGACCCGGCGAATCTTCCGCCCACATCGGCGTGGTGGGCGCGATTGGCGACATAGAAGGCCGGCCGCCCGGCGCCGGGCAGGAAGACGGGCAGCACCATGGTGATGTCAGGCAGGTGCGTTCCGCCCGCATAGGGATCGTTGAGGATGGCGATGTCGCCCGGCTTGAAATCAATGGCCGCAACCGCGGCCTGCACACTCATGGGCATGGAGCCGAGATGCACGGGCATGTGGTCGCCCATGGCAATCACTCGCGCCTGGCCATCGAAGACGGCGCAGGAGTAGTCGCGCCGCTCCTTGATGTTGGGCGAGAGCGCGGTTCGCCTCAGTGCCGCGCCCATCTCCTCGGCAATGGAATGTACGGCGCTCTGAAAGATTGCCAGTTCCACCGGATCGGCTGTATGCGGCTTCATGCGCGCTCCTTTTCCTCGGCGGAAATGACGAGATTGCCGCAGCCGTCCACGTTGGCGCACGAACCTGGCGGCAAGACCGTGGCGGCCGTGTACTCGGTGATCAACGCCGGCCCCTGGACGAGATCGCCGGGGCGAAGTCCGTCGCGCCGGTAGAAGCGCGATGGAAGGAAGCGGCCATCGAAGAACACAGGGCGCTGGGCGTAGCAGGCCGCGCTGCCGTCGCCCGGTTGAAGCTCGTGCCGCGGGGGCGCATACGGCTCGCCGGGGGCGATCATGCGCAACCGCAGGTTCACAATTTCGATGGGGCGCGCAGGATCGGAGAAGCCGTAGCGCTGCCGGTGCAGTTGATGAAAGGCCTCGATGGCGCTTTGCGGAGACTGCCCGTCCCAGGCGACATTCAGCTCATAACCCTGGTGGCGATAGCGCAGGTCCACCGTGCGCTGTGCCGCGCCTTCAAGCCCTTCGGCGGCAAACTCCGCCCTGCCGCGCTGGTCCAGTTCGGCAAACAGCTCTCCCAGGCGTTCCATCTCATCGCCCGGCAGCATCACGGTACGCGAATAGTCGCGCACCGTATCGGCCAGCAGAATACCCACCGCGGAGAGCACGCCCGGCATGGCGGGAACGAGCACCGTGGGAATCCTCAGCGCCCGCGCCAATGAGCAGGCGTGCAGCGGTCCGCCGCCGCCGAAAGCTACCAGCGTAAACTGCCGCGGGTCGTAACCGCGTTCGATGGAGACTACCCGGATGGCCTTCTCCATCCCCGACTCCACCACGCGGAGAATGCCTGCGGCAAACTCTTCCACGGTTTCGAGCGATCCCTTCTGTTCGCGCAGGATCTGCTCCGTTCGTTCGCGGTCCAGCCGCACTCCTCCGCCCAGAAAACTTTCCGGATCCAGACGCCCCAGCACAAAGTTAGCGTCGGTGACTGTCGGCTTTGTCCCGTGCCCGAAACAGACCGGTCCCGGTTCCGCGCCTGCCGACTCTGGTCCCACACGCAACATTCCGCCGGCATCGAAGCGGGCAATCGACCCGCCGCCGGCTCCGGCAGTGTGAATGTCGAGCATGGGTACGCCGATGGGCGCGCCGGCCACCATAGATTCGCGGGTAAGCCGCGCGCCGCCCGTGGCCGCATCGGCCAGAAAGACATCCGTTGAAGTGCCGCCCATGTCGAAGCCGATAATGCGCTCGAAGCCTGCCCAGCGCGCCATCTGGCAAGCGCCGACAACCCCGCCCGCTGGTCCGGAGAGCACCGTGCGCACCGGCTCCCGGGCCGCAAGCCGCGCCGGAATAATGCCTCCTGAGGACTGCATCACGTCCACGCGGCCGCCGGAGTGCCGCGCGCTCACGCTTTCTTCCAAATGATCCAGGTAGCGCTCAATGCGCGGCGCCAGATAGGCATTGACGACGGTCGTCGAGGCCCGCTCGTACTCGCGGAACTCAGGCAAAATCCGGTGCGAGGCGGAGACCGGCACGCCTAAGCCAAGCAAGGCCGCCTCGACCCGGCGCTCCGTTTCAGGATTGGCAAACGAGAACAGAAGCGAGATGGCCACCGCCTCCGCGCCGCTCGAACGCACCTGATCGACCAGGACCGCCAACTCTTCTTCCGTTGGAGCGCGAAGAATCTTGCCCTCGGCGCTCACGCGTTCCGGCACACCGAAACGCAACTCCTTTGGCACAAGGCATACCGGCACGGGCGCAAACCAGTCGTAGAGTCGGCTGCGAGTTTGGCGGCCAATGGCGATCGTGTCCTCAAAGCCCGCCGTGGTGACAAACGCCACGCGCGCGCCGGTTCGCTCCAGCATGGTGTTGGTGCCCACGGTGGTGCCATGGCGCACATCAAGCGCCTGGCCCGCGCCCATCTGCTGGAGCCCATCAAGCACCGCCAACGAGGGATCGGCAGGCGTGGAAAACAACTTCAGAACCTGGAACTTGCCATCCGCCAGGGTAACGCAGTCTGTAAATGTTCCGCCGGTATCGATTGCTACGCGCAAGCCGCCTCACTCTCGTATGCTTAGAACTTTAAAGCATCGGGGGCGCTTTTTGAACGGTATAACCAGTTGGCTGGCCGAAGCCTCGGCGGATCAGAAGCGCACGCTGCTGGCCGCTTCGCTGGGCTGGATGCTGGACAGCATGGACGTGATGCTCTATGCGCTCGTGCTCGGCCAGGTGCAGCGTGAGATGCATCTCTCTGCGGCCCAGAGCGGGGCCATGATGTCGGCCGCACTGGTTTCGGCGGCGATTGGCGGCATCGGTTTTGGCTGGTTTGCTGACCGGTATGGCCGCGTCCGCGCGCTTTCTTTGAGCATTTTTGTCTATTCGGTTTCGACTGCGATGTGCGGCTTCACCCATTCGGGCTGGCAGCTCATGCTCTGCCAAATGCTGCTGGGACTGGGCATGGGCGGCGAATGGGCCTCCGGCGCCGCGCTGGTAGCCGAAACCTGGCCGGCCCGCCATCGCGGCAAGGCACTTGCCCTGGTGCAAAGCTCCTGGGCGGTGGGCTATGCGCTGGGCGCTGCCATCGTTGCGCTGGTCATGCCGCACTTCGGATGGCGCGCCGTCTTCTTTGTCGGCGTCGCTCCGGCGTTGGTCACTCTTTGGTTGCAGCGCGGCGTGCGCGAGCCCGAAACCTGGAAACAGGAGCGCACACCTCAGATTCACCTGGGCCTGCTCTTTCGCGGCTCCCTCGGCCGTGGCGTGCTGGTCTGCGCCACCATGAACGCCGCCTCGCTCTTCGCCTGGTGGGGGCTCTTCACCTGGGTGCCCCGCTATCTATCAATGTCCGCGGCCGAGGGCGGTCGTGGCCTCAGCATCGTCCAGACCTCGCTGTGGACCATCGTCATGCAGGGCGGCACGTTTCTGGGCTACCTCACCTTTGGGTTCCTGGCCGACCGCTTCAGCCGCAAGTACACCTACATTGGGTTTCTTCTTGTGGCCGCTGCACTGGTGCCGCTCTTTGCCTTTGTCCGCAATCCAGGCGTGCTGCTCGCTATCGGTCCGCTGGTCGGGTTCTTCGGCACTGGCTACTTCAGCGGCTTCAGCGTCATCGCCAGCGAACTGTTTCCCACTTCGCTGCGCGGCACAGCCATGGGCTTCGTCTACAACATTGGCCGTGTAACCAGTGCCGCTGCGCCCTTCCTTATCGGCCGCTTTTCTGAGATGGCCGGGATCGGCTTCGCTCTCTGCATCACTTCGGCGGCTTTTCTGCTTGCTGCCCTCATTGCGACAGCTCTCCGTACGCCACAAACGCAACCGCTCTGAGCCCAAACGACGCAGCGGGCGCCGGTCGGCCACGCCAACTGTTGCTCGAGCTTGTTGGGCGGAATCTGGGGTTGGAAAGGGAATCGGTGAAAACCGGAGGGTGCTCTAAATTATTGATTTAATTTGGTGGACCTGGTCGGGATCGAACCGACGACCTCTTCCATGCCATAGACCCAACATTAAGCATTTCAACAACTTACAAGACCCCGGTGGCACCCTAAGTCCTTGTAAGCACGTAAGACCCCGAGAACCAGCGTATCGCAAAACGTATCGCGCTCTATAAATACTCACCCTATGGTGGTATATTTATTGCAGAGGTGATCGACATGGACAGGAAGGGCTTTTCTCTACGCGAAGCGGCTGCGATTGCGGAGATTTCAGAGAGCACGATTCGGACGGCGATTGAGAAGCGGTCCATCACACCATCCTCATCTCGTGTCGGTAAGTCCATCCGCTACGAGTTCGATCTGAATGAGCTGCTGTTCATCAAGCTCCTGACGGAGTTCCCATTTCCACTGCCGAAAGAGGACAAAGACTCCCTCCGTCGGCTCGTGGGCAAATCATCTGGTTCAGTAGGACGGTGGGAGATGCGTGGCTCCGACCTCCTGATAACGAAGGGCGAATTGTCCGTATCGGTCCACTATCATCCTTTACGCGAGCAGATTGTGCAGAATGTGAACCTCTACCGCAAGGGATTCGACCGGATTGTCTCTGATCCTGAAATTCTCAGTGGAGAACCCGTTTTCAAGGGAACCCGGATTCCGTTGGAGCACATTGCAGGCTTGTTCCGTAAGGGAGTCAGCGAAACGGAGCTTCGAGAGGACTATCCTGCTCTCAGCAACCTTGATTTTGCGTTCGCTTCCATTCATGCTCGCATGAGTCCGCCGCCAGGCCGTCCACGGAAACCTCTGGAACTCCGTCGCAGGAAGGCGGCATGAACCCCGCGTGAGATTCCTTCTTGATGAGCATCTGTCTCCGACGTTGGTATCTCGCATGGCATCCCTTGGATGCTACGGCATGGCAGTGCCACACGTCGGACTCAGTGGCGCAAGCGACCCGGTAGTCTGGTGCTATGCCTATGAGAATGATCTGACTGTCATCACGACAAACGCGAAAGACTTTCTGGCGTTATTGAACGTGGAAGTACATCCCGGCCTCATCGTACTCCGTGAAAGTGGCCTGTCACGTCATGAACAATGGAACCGGATTGAGCCGGTACTACAGTATTTGCTCGAACGGAATGATCCTGATTTCATGCTGAATAAGGTGATTGAGATTGAAACGTCAGGCCACTTCTCAGTGCGTGATGTCCCATCATCTCTGGTGAGTTAAGAAACAATCATCTATCTTGAGCGACCGCGCGCCGCCGCCGGCCAGAGAACTCGCAGTGTATTGCCCTGCACTACGTGATACGTATCGTAGAGATTATGCGCCAGTTTTACATGACCTATCCGGATCGGGTTCCAAAGATTATCCAGACAGCATCTGGACAACTCCCATTACCGAGCGGGAATAAATCTTTTGACATTGGCGAAACCAAAGATTAGAATTCCCGTACGGTAACATAAATGAGTCCCATGAAGTATACGACACAGGCAATTGGCCGAATCATCCGGGAAAACCGGAAGCGGCTGGGCGTCACGCAAAAGGACTTGGCGCTGACCTCCGGCACGGGTCTGCGATTTGTCATCGACCTCGAAAAGGGCAAGGAAACCTGTCAGATTGGCAAGGTTCTGACGGTTCTGCAAACGTTGGGAATCCAGATCGCGCTGACCGCGCCTGCGGTTTCAGGGAGCGAGGAGTAGCGCATGGCGAAAACCCTGGATGTTTACTTGCACCGAGAGTTGGTCGGCCACCTCATTCAGAATGATGGCGGCCAGATGGTCTTTGACTACTCGGAAGGCTGGCTGCAAAAGCTCGGCGCAATACCCTTGTCCCACTCGCTGCCGTTGCGGCGGAAGCGTTTCACGCGCAAAGAATGCAGGGGGTACTTCGCCGGTGTCCTTCCAGAAGAGAGCAAGCGCTCGATCATTGCCCGCAACCTTGGCATCAGCGAACGCAACGATTACGCGATGCTGGAGCGGATCGGCGGGGAGTGTGCGGGCGCTGTCACGTTCCTCCCGGCTGGCGAAACCCTGCCCGCCCGCGACGACCATTACCGCGTGCTTTCCTCACCAGAACTGGCGGGGATTCTCCGTGAACTGCCACGCCGTCCACTGCTGGCTGGCGAAACTGGAATACGGCTCTCGCTGGCTGGCGCTCAGGACAAGATCGCCGTTCGTGTGGAGGGGGACGCCGTCTCGCTCCCCTTGGGCGGCGCGCCCAGCACACACATCTTGAAGCCAGCCGTGGAGCGATTCGCCGGGGTTGTCTTCAATGAAGCCTACTGCATGAGACTCGCGGCGGCAGTGGGCCTGCCCGTGGCCAAGACGGAAATCCGGCGCGTCGAAGACGTTGAATACCTGCTGATCGAGCGTTACGACCGGACGCACCGCCAGAATCCAGAGGGCGTGCCAGTGCTGGAGCGCTTGCACCAGGAAGACTTTTGCCAAGCACTGGGCATCGTCTCAGAAAACAAGTATCAGAAGGAAGGCGGCCCGTCGCTCAAGCAGTGTTTTGCCCTGCTGCGCGACGTCTCCAGCGCGCCGGTCCTTGACTTGGCGAGGCTGCTGGATGCGGTGATCTTCAATTACCTGGTCGGCAACAACGACGCGCATGGCAAGAACTTTTCGCTGCTCTATCGCGGCCTGGGCACAGCAAGTATGGAGACGCGGCTTGCGCCGTTCTATGATGTTGTGAGTACCCATTATTATCCAGAGCTGACCCGCGAGCTGGCCATGAAGATCGGCGGCGAGTATTCATCGGATAGGATCACCAAGACGAACTTTGAGCAACTGGCCGAAGACGCCGGGCTTGCCAAGCCGCTTGTTCGCCGCCGTGTGCCAGAGTTGGCCGATGCGATCCTTGCAAATTTGGACAAGACTGGAATAGAACACCCTGTCGCCGATGTCCTTGCGCAGCAGATACGCGAGCACTGTGAGGTTGTCCAGACGCACTTCCGCAGATTGGCTTAGGGTTCGTGCGGATCATGATCCGCTATCATTGTTAATTTGGAAAACCCCATGATGATGCCAAGGCATTCGTAGGCGGCGGCATCCGGTTCCAATAGGAAGAATGCACGCATGAATGCAGTAGAAATTGAGGTAGCGGTATCAACTCTGGCGAGTCAGCCATTCGACGCGGCCGAGTTTCCGTTTGCCTTTCTTGCTGCCTTTGGCCATAAAGAAACGACCATCAAGCGCCTTCGCAAAGGCGAGTCGAACGCCTCCGATGTGCCCGGCGGCGTACTCCAGCGCAACCATATCCACATCGCCACCTGCGAATCCGGTGGGGTCGGCGAAACGCTTGCGGCTCTGCTCACGAGTCCCAAGACCGCCGCGGCCAAGGCAAAGTTCGTCCTTGCAACGGATGGCGAAACACTGGAGGCGGAAGAGCTCGCCAGCGGCGAGATGATCGCATCGAACTATCCTGATTTCGCAAGCCATTTCGGCTTTTTCCTGCCCTTGGCTGGTATCTCCACTATCAAGGAGATCAAAGACAACCCCATCGACGTAAAGGCCACCGGGAGGCTCAACAAGCTTTACGTCGAGCTGTTGAAGGACAACCCGGAGTGGGCAACCGCGGCACGCCGCCATGATGTGAACCATTTCATGGCTCGGCTCATCTTCTGCTTTTTTGCCGAGGATACCGACATCTTCAACGGGTCTCGCCTGTTCACCAGAACAGTCGAGCAGATGAGCGAACGGGACGGGTCCAACACCTACGAGGTGATTGAGACCATCTTCCGCGCCATGAACATCAAGACAGCAGACCGCGCTTCCGCCAACTTGCCGTCATGGGCTGATACCTTCCCCTATGTCAATGGTGGCCTGTTTTCCGGCAGTACCGATGTGCCGCGCTTCTCCAAGATGGCACGGACCTATTTGCTACGCGCAGGAGAACTCGGTTGGCGTGAAATCAACCCGGACATCTTCGGCTCCATGATCCAGGCAGTCGCGGACGATGAAGAGCGCGGCGCGCTCGGGTTGCACTACACCAGTGTTCCCAACATCCTCAAGGTGCTGAACCCGCTCTTTCTGGACGAACTGCGAGCACAGTTGGATTCGGCTGGCGACAATCCTCGAATGCTGTTGAATCTGCGCAAACGCATGGCGCGAATTCGGGTGTTTGACCCGGCCTGCGGCTCGGGAAATTTTCTCGTGATTGCCTACAAGCAGATGCGGGCTATTGAGGCAGAGATCAACCGACTTCGCGGAGAGGAGCTTCGCGCATCAGAGATTCCCATTGAGAATTTTCGCGGCATTGAGCTGCGCGACTTTCCGGCTGAGATTGCCCGTCTTGCCCTCGTGATTGCACAGTTCCAGTGCGATGTTCGGTATCGTGGTCCACTTGTAGCCCGTGAGATCTTCCTACCGTTGAAGAAAGACAATTGGATCATTCGCGGCAACGCACTGCGGCTTGACTGGCTCAGCATCTGCCCGTCCACCGGCAGCACTGTGAAACTCGTGGCCGACGATCTATTCTCTACGCCACTTGACCAAGCACAGATCGACTTCGAGAACGAAGGCGGTGAAACCTATATTTGCGGGAATCCGCCCTACCTTGGATTCACATATCAATCGGCAGAGCAGAAAGCCGATATTCGCGCTCTTCTCAATGGGCGAAAGGCGTCTAGCGGTTTTTTGGATTACGTAGCGGGCTGGTTTATTAAGGCCGCTGACTATGGGACAAAAACCGACTCCGTAGCTGCATTTGTGTCCACAAATTCCATATGCCAGGGCCAATCCGTGTCGATCCTGTGGCCTGTCGTGTTCGAAACGGGCAACGACATCCACTTCGCATATACCTCCTTCAAGTGGTCGAACCTCGCTAGTAATAAGGCGGCAGTCACAGTTGTCATAGTAGGAATAGGTCCTACCACAAATACGCCACGTCGGCTCTACATGCATGACGAGCAGAACGGTGTTCTCGTCCGCGAGGGTGCCTCAATCACCCCCTATCTGACACTTGGACCTCGCATAATTGTTCAAAAGAGGGACGAACCAATTAGTGAGCTAAGCGTTATGGAATTTGGCAATAAACCTAGCGACGGCGGTCATCTTCTCTTGCGACCGGATGAACTCGACTCCCTCGGCCTCAATGCTGCTCAACGTCATAAGTTCATTCGGCGGATCTATGGATCTGAGGATTTCATCAACGGCGGTACACGTCTATGCATCTGGATCGAGAATTGCCACCTTGAAGAAGCGCAATCCATCAATTCACTCAAAGCTCGAATTGAAGCTGTCCGACGAGTGAGACTAGCAAGCCCGGATAAGGGAGCACACGCCCTCGCAAAGCGAGCGCACCAGCTCAAGTTGATGCGCATCGGTGTACGAAGCACCGTTGTCGTACCAATTCATTCAAGTGAGGCAAGATCATACTTGCCAGTGGGGCTACTGCCTGAAGAAAACGCAATTTCAAATGCTGCTTGCGCTATTTATGACGCACCACTCTGGAACATGAGCCTTATTGCTTCGCGCTTGCATCTCGTTTGGATTGCGACTGTTTGTGGAAAGATTAAGACAGACTACCGCTATTCCAACACCCTAGGTTGGAACACCTTCCCCGTTCCGATGCTGACGGAGCAAAATAAGGCTGCCCTCACTCGTTGCGCTGAAAACATTCTGCTGGCCCGCGAAGTGCATTTTCCCGCGACCATCGCCGATCTCTACGACCCGGACAATATGCCGGAAAACCTGCGTCATGCGCATGAGCAGAATGACGAGGTGCTGGAGCGCATCTACATCGGACGGCGCTTTCGCAACGACACCGAGCGGCTGGAAAAGTTGTTTGAGCTTTATACCAAGATGACGGCTGAGCAGCCAACGACCAGGAAGAAAAGGAAGACAGTGGCATGACGATGGCGGACAACCCGACAAACAAAAGGACCATTCCCTCAGTCTCCATCACTACCGCCCGTACCGGCGTGTCGAGCAAGACGGATGCACTCGGTATGAGGCCGATGCAACAACGTGCCTATACGCGGCGCGGTGAGCAGTATCTGCTGATCAAATCGCCACCGGCCTCCGGCAAGTCGCGAGCACTGATGTTCATTGCGCTGGACAAGTTGTACAACCAGGGACTCAAGCAGGCCATCATTGTTGTGCCTGAACGCTCGATTGGCAACAGTTTTGCCGACGAAAAGCTGAGTGAGAACGGCTTTTGGGCGGACTGGATTGTCAAGCCGCAATGGAATCTGTGCAACGCACCGGGAGTGGATGAACCGCGAGTGGCGCAGTCCAAGGTTAAGGCGGTCGGCGAGTTCCTTGCCAGCAATGACCAGGTGCTGGTCTGCACTCATGCGACCTTCCGCTTTGCCGTCGATGAGTTGGGGGTGGAGGCCTTCGACGATCGCCTGGTCGCAGTCGATGAATTCCATCATGTCAGCAGCAACCCAGACAACCGTCTGGGAAGCCAGTTGGGGCAGTTCATCGCACGCGACAAGGCGCATATAGTCGCGATGACAGGTTCGTATTTCCGCGGCGACGCCGTAGCTGTTCTGGCGCCACAGGATGAATCTCGCTTTGAGACCGTCACCTACACCTACTACGAGCAGCTCAATGGTT
The DNA here is from genome assembly GCA_964420185.1 of uncultured Occallatibacter sp. GTDB lineage: Bacteria > Acidobacteriota > Terriglobia > Terriglobales > Acidobacteriaceae > Telmatobacter. The sequence goes on from CAYQSI010000035.1 coordinate 30,894, forward strand.
ACGAGTACCTGAAATCGCTCGACATCGGATATTTCTTTTACACAAAAAAGTACCTAGACGCGATCAAGAAGGTGCTCGATCCTTCGCTCAAGACGATTGTGCATATTCCCAATGTAAATTCGCGGGAGAGTCTGCAAGACAAAATCCGGGAGGTTAACGAGATTATGGACTCTCTCGGTAGTTGGAAAGGGGTCGATCCGGCTACTGGGTTTCACTTGATCGAGACGCGAGGCGAGAAGCCGCGCATCATCAAGGTCGCTGACCTTGTGGATGATAGCGACCCAATCAGGCGGACAAAGGTTCTTGCCGCACTCAAAGACCCGTCGCAACGGAACAACCGCGATCATGTGGACATCATCATCGCGCTGGGGATGGCCAAGGAGGGGTTCGATTGGATTTGGTGTGAACATGCCTTGACCATCGGATATCGCAGCAGTCTGACGGAGATCGTTCAGATCATTGGCCGTGCCACCCGCGACGCGCCCGGCAAGGAAAGAGCCAGGTTTACAAACCTGATAGCCGAGCCGGACGCCACCGAGGCCGCGGTAGTCGATGCCATTAACGATACGCTGAAGGCAATCGCAGCCAGCCTCCTCATGGAACAAGTGCTGGCTCCGCGCTTCGAGTTCACCCCGAAGAATGCAGGAGCCATGGAAGGCTACGACTACGGACCAAATGGTTATGTGGAAGACGGAAAGAATGTCGGTTTCAATGAAGAAACTGGCCAGTTCCACCTCGAAATCAATGGCTTGGCGGAGCCCACAAGCCCCGAGGCCAGCCGTATCTGCCGAGAGGATTTGAACGAAGTCATCACAGCTTTCGTTCAGGACAAAAATGCCTTGGAGCGCGGATTATTTGACCGCGAGAACACGCTGCCCGAAGAACTGACACAGTTGCACATGGGCAAGATCGTGCGCGAACGCTACCCGGAGCTGAGCGCGGAAGATCAGGAAGCTATACGCCAACATGCAATTGCAGCCTTGAACATCACACAACGCGCCAAGGAACTTGCCAGTAGCGGATCTGATGCACCTGAAGCTGATGCCAAAGCCAACACTGCCTTGATTCAAGGTGTACGCAAAATTGCGATCGATGTACGCGAACTTGACATTGACATGATAGACCGCATCAACCCATTCGATGCAGCCTATGCTGTTCTGGCCAAGGCAATGGATGAAAAGACTCTTCGGCAGGTGCAGGCTAGCATTGCTGCCAAGAGGGTAAGCATCCCGTATGATGAAGCACGTGAACTGGCTAAGCGGGCTTTGCAGTTCAAGCGCGAGCGCGGCCGATTGCCGGACATCAATTCTCAGGATGCCTGGGAAAAGCGCATGGCGGAAGGCGTGGCGTCATTCGCTCGTTACAACGCCCAGCAGAAGGCTGCAAGTGAGCGTTAATTGGTACTGATGAGGTTGACGAAGATATGACTGATCTTTCCGATGACGAACTGCTAGCCGAGCTTGGCGTGAATATTGATTCGCCAAAGACTGGCGGGCGCACGCCGCGTGAGGAGCGCATCATTGCGGGCTTTGAGGATATTCAACGATTCTTCGAAGCCAATGGCCGCCTGCCACGGCATGGCGAGAATCTCGACATTTTCGAGCGGCTGTACGCGGTGCGCCTCGATCAGTTGCGCACATTGCCAGAGGCGCGCGAACTTCTTGCAGGGCTGGACAAACATGGCCTGCTAGCCGAGTCAACCGGGCAGGAGCATCCCACAGTCGCAACACTCGATGACGAGGCGCTACTGGCCGAACTGGAAGTAGATGTGGCGGGAGAAGACGATATCAGTGTTCTCAAGCATGTCAGTTCGCGGGTCGACCGGAAGGCTGCCGAAGAGGTCGCAAACCGCACGGTTTGCAAGGACTTTGAGCACTTTAAGCCGCTGTTCGAGCAGGCAGAAAATGATCTTAAGGCCGAACTTCGCCAGACGCGGCCATTTGGCAAGGATGCAAGCATTGCAACAGGAAGTTTTTTCATTCTTGGTGGTCAGCTCGTTTATGTAGCTGAGATAGGCGATGCTATCAAGGCACCAAATGGAGAAAGCGACGCGCGGTTGAGAGTGATCTACTCGAATGGCACTGAAAGCAACTTGCTGCGCAGGTCGCTCCAACGTGCGCTGTACAAGGATGAGGCCGGACGCAGACTGACTGAGCCGAATGCCGGTCCTCTGTTTAGCGAGAGATTGGAAGATGATGACATCGCGAGCGGCACCATTTATGTGTTGCGCAGTATGTCGAATCATCCTTTCGTTTCAGAACATCGTGAGCTAATTCACAAGATCGGCGTTACTGGGGGAAAGGTTGAAACGCGTATAGCCGATGCTGCAAACGATGCCACCTATCTGCTAGCGGACGTTGAAGTCGTCGCAACTTATAAATTGGCTGAAATCAATCGCACAAAGCTGGAAAATATTTTCCATCGCATCTTCGCGCCAGCACAGCTTGATCTTACTATTGAGGATCGTTTCGGTCACCCGGTGCGTCCACGGGAGTGGTTCCTCGTCCCCTTGAATGTGATTGACGAAGCAGTCCAGCGCATCCGCGATGGTTCCATCACAAATGCAGTCTACGATCCGAAGAGTGCCCGCTTAGTCGAAAAGTAATCGAACAAGATTCGCATCGTTCTCCTCTTCTGTGTGGCATGAGCACGGTAATTGCACTTCATCGTTCTTTGGCATGGCTGCTGTGTTCAAACTCGCCTCTTTTCTGTGACCCAAAGAACGGCGGGCGGATGGCACTTTAGCCGCCGCGGCTTGCCGTCAATGACGCTGTTTTGGCTCCCCCATCCCCTTCGGTCACGGTTCCCCCAAAAAGCTATGACTGCTGCGCTTTGCTCGGCAGCATATTTGTGCCTCTCTTGCCCCCGCCGTTGGGGTCACTTCAAGGAAAAGAGGCATAACATGACGAACACAGCAACACTCTCCGAAGCTCAACTCCGCCAGTTCACCGGCTCCGAGAACTGGTATCGCCACGTCATCAATCGCGCTGTCCTGTATACCGACGGCGCAAAGTTCCTTGCCGACCAGGGCGGTGCTTACTGGTTGCTCGACATCATCGCAATCGCCCAACAACATGATGCCCGCGTTTCCGGCGAAGAGTTCCAGGTCTGGAACTTGAAGGTTC
>CAYQSI010000036.1:0-33979 GCA_964420185.1 uncultured Occallatibacter sp.
CCTCAGCCCCAAAGCGGGCCAGGTCATAGCGCGCCATGGTGGTGGCAATCATCTCGATGGCGCAACAGGCCAGCCCGAAATTCATTGGCCAGACAGAGTTGCGACGGCCCCAGTTGTAGAGCTCCTCGATGGTTGTCACGAAGACCCCCTGCTTGCCCAGCTCGATCTTCAATCCTTCGTCCACCATCGTTGCCTCGTTCCAGTTGCCAGTTGTCAGCGAACAGTTTTCAGTGAGCTGCAATCAATAGCTCCGTTGCTGCCCCGCCATCTTATGACTATTTGCTGTTAGCTGTCCGCTGCAAACTGTTCTCACGCCCAGGTCAGCACACCCTTGGCCCAAGCCCACGCCAAGCCCTCAATCAGCAGCAGCACAAAGACCAGCATCGCTCCGCAAGACGCAACAGTCAGGCCAGTGAACGCCACGGCAAAGGGCAGCAGAAAGACCGCCTCCACATCGAAGATCAGGAAGATGATCGCATACAGGTAATATGCCGAGTGGAACTGCAGCCAGGCATCGCCCCTGGACTCAAGTCCGCACTCGTAGATGGCGTTCTTGATGGCATTCGGCTTGGGTGGCGAAAACACCTTTGCCCACAGCCACGCCAGTCCCAGGGGCGCGAGGCCAAAGCCCAGCGCCGCCAAAAACAGAACGGCCAAAGAAAAATACGGATCGGAAGCCATCATAGAAAACAGAATCCCACTAATTTAACGTACCAGTTTAACGGCCCTTTTTGGCGAAAAGATGCGCTCAGGAGCAAGAACTAGCCCCGTTTTCGCCCCATTCATCCCATTCCGTGAAATACCCCTGGTACTTTCCTTGCGTTTGTGGAGTTCCAAAGGAAGCGTGAACCCTGCTGGTGTGAGATCTTGAGGGAAAAACTGGCGAAAACGGAAATCGACCAGCCGACAATCAGCATTGTTCGAACTCTGTGGGCTCGCCTACCGGCGAAGCCCCCCTCCCCGGCGGCACAATCCCATATTTCAGATCCAGAAACTTCTGCAAGCCCTCCGGCAGCATTGCGGCCAGCTCCTGCCACGTCAACACCTTCAAGCGCACCCGCATCTCAGCGGATTTGACCGCAGCCATTACCTCAAACCACGCTTCCCGCAGATCAGGCCGGCGTTCGTCGTGGAGGACGCAAAAGCTGCTCTCCTGGGCATACGCGGCCAGCACATTGCGAATCAGTTGGTAGCTCGCATACCCAGCCTCCACGCCGGAAGCGGCTTGGGCCACGGGTAGAGGCCGGGGAGCCCAGGCTGAAGGGTCAAGAGTCTCAACCTCTTGCGAATAGTCCTCGGGAAACTCCGTTGCCTCTCTTCGCCTTCTGGTCGCCAACTGTACCCGCGGCAGCAACTCCCGGTCGAAGACCGCTTCGAAGTCCCGGTAGCTCTCCACCACCGCCGCGGTCCGGGTCTGAAAATCACCTTCTGTCAGCTTGGCCTCCACAAGCAGGGACCCCAGCCGCATATCGACCTCGGTGCGATCAAAGCGTCCGCTCTTGAGCGGCACCCGCGCCTTCCAGCCAAAGACGGGCGGCTCATCTCCCTCAACGCCCAGCGCCCGCCGCACTGCCATTGAGTCCGCCACTCCCGGTGTGCAGAAGACATTCATCAGCAGGGCATCGGAACTCATGGACGAGTCCAGCTCGCGCCAGCGCCGATCTGAGTCAGGCTTCGGGAGCGCCCGCCCCTGCACATGAATTTTGTCGAAGCGCCGCATCCACTCCGGCCGCGCCGCGATCGCCGCGTAGGCCGAGTCGAAGAAGTTGCCGTGGCGGCCGCATTCCGGCGAATAGACGATCACCGGCGGATTGCCGTAGCTCTCCACGTGCGCGCGTCCCAGCGCCCACTGCCGGTTGTGCAACCCCAGCTCGCGCCGCAGTTCACTTGCGTACCAGCTTGATTCCACGGTCGCCATCAGACCACAACCGGCACATCTGCCACGCCTTTCGTCCCAAAGACACGCCGGTACCGTTCCACCTCGGCCGCCGTTCCCAGCGTCTTCTCATAGTTATCTGAGAGCTTGACCGCCGGCCTGCCTTCCACATCGCTGAGTTTGCAGACCAGGCTCACCGGGTCAAACCCCTCATCCCCCAGGGGATTGCAATCGCGAAAATCGTTGGTTAAAAATGTACCCCATCCCCCACTGAAACGAATACGCCGCTGGGGAATCCATTTGCTCTCATCCGTGAAGTCGCTTGCCCGCTGAAAATCCCCCGGAGTCGCCCCATTGCGAAGCGTCCCGGCAAAGTAGGCATGAAGCCCCAGAATCTGGCCCACATCCAGCGCATCCGACGCAATCAGCAGCTTCTCGCGCGGATTGCGCCCATGCCGCTCCAGCCACGCGATGTATTCGTCACCGGCCACGTAAGGGTCCTTGCTGTCGATGCGCTGGCCCGTCCAATTCGCCACCCACTCCGGCGCATTCTCCAAAAACTGCGTGGTTCCAAATGTATCCGGAAGCAGAATCAGCAACTCGCCCTGATAAGTCTGCTGCCATAACTCCAGCAGCCGGTATTGCGTCGAACGCAGCTCCTCGTCGTTGTTAGCCATCGCCGCCAGAGCCATGGACAGCTCGTGCCCGTTGGTGCCGATTGCCTCCAGGTCATGCTTGTACGCCAGGTAAGTATTCGAACTGCCCGCAAAATTCTTGCCCAGCACATCACTCATGGCCTTGACCACATATTCATGCCACAGGAAGCTGTGCCTGCGCCTCGTCCCAAAATCGCTAATTTTCAACTGCGGAACCCCTCGCAGTTGCTCCATCTTGTTCCACAATCTGGTCTTGGCCCGGGCATACAAAATATCCAGTTCGAACTCGCTCAGCCGCTTCAGGCTGGCGCGCGTCTTCAGCTCATCAATGATCGAAAGCGCATAAATCTCCCACATCGTTGTCTCTGCCCAAAGGCCGTGGAAGCTCAGCGACAATTGCCCGTCCTGAACGGACAAATCGTACTCGGAAAGCTGGAAATCCCGCTCCAGCCACTGCAGAAACGCCGGCTCAAAGATTCCGCGCCGCCCATAGAACGTATTGCCCGCCAGCCAGATGAGTTCTGACTGATGAAAGCGCAGCTTTCTGGTCGCTTCCAGTTGCTCCCGCAGTTGCGCCACGTCCACAACATCGCCCAGCCGCACTGAGGTCGAACGATTGAGCAAAGTGAAAGAGGCATGAACGGCAGGAAAGTGCTTCCAGATGAACTGGAGCATCAACAGCTTGTAGAAATCGGTATCCAACAGCGAGCGCGTAATTGGATCAAGTCCCCAATTATGGTCGTGCGCGCGCCTGGCGAGGTTGACAATCACAATAGTTCAACTCTAATTGAATGCCCCGCCCCAACGTTCCGGGTCGTGCCGATTCAACCCTCGATGGCCGTGGCAATCTCCACGCGCACCGCGTCGGGCAATGGGGGCATGGCGCCGGATTGCGAGGCCACCCAGGCGCCCCAGCGGTTGCCCGCCTCGTTCAGCGTGGCCAGGCCAGCCCCGCGTAGCAGGTAGTGGGTCATGGCCGCCGTAAACGCGTCTCCCGCGCCGATGGTGTCAGCCACCTGTACGGGAAGGCCGGGGTGCAGGTGCCACTCGTCGCGGGTTACCAGAAGGCTGCCGTGGGCGCCGCGGGTGACGGCCACCATCCTGAGCGAAGGAAACTCCGCCAGCAGCTTCTCGGCGGCACGGCGCAGTTGATCAGGCGCGGAACTGCTTGAATCCGGCAAACCCAGCCGGGCCAACACCTGCGGCGCTTCGGAGTCGTTCATTTTCAGCACCGTAGCCAGTTTCAGAGACTCCCGGATCACCTCGCCGGCGATGAACGGCGGCCGCAGGTTCACGTCGAAGACCCGCACACATGTGGCCGAGGTCTGCGCCACGAGCGCCTGGATGGTCTGCCGCGACTGAGGAGAGCGCTGAGCCAACGAGCCGAAGCACAGGGCGTCGGCCCTCTTGGCCAGTTGCGCCCACGGGCCGGTCAACTCCAGAAAATCCCATGCGGCCGGCTGATGGATCGTGTAGTGCGGCTGCCCGCCCTCGAAGACCACCGTCACCCGGCCCGTTTCCTGCGCCGGGTCCATCTGGATAAAACTGGCGTCGACCGGCAACGGGTCCAGGCACTCGATTGTCTTGCGGCCCAGCTCGTCGCGCCCGACGCGGCTCAAGATCGCGGCGTGGTTGCCCAGCCTAGCGGCCATCACCGCAAAGTTGGCTGGCGCGCCCCCGAGCCTCATGCTTCCCGGCAATATGTCCCAGAGCAACTCGCCAATTCCGAGGATCAGGGGAGGTTCGTTCAAAGAGTCACTCCAGCAGGCAAATTTCTTCGTTCTACGTTTCGCAGTGGCTGTGCTGACCCTGGCATACAACCTGACGAGAGCTGCGTCCCATCGTCCGTTACCGGCTGGCGGCGATCAACTGGGCGGCGTGCTTCAGGCTGGTATCGGTCACGGTGGCGCCGGAGACCATTCTGGCAACTTCCTGGGTGCGGGCCTGATCGTCCAGGAGGCGGATTTGCATCTTGGTGCGGCCGCCCGACTCGTGCTTTTCAACGACAAAGTGCTGGTCGGCGAAAGCGGCGATCTGGGGCAGGTGAGTGACGCAAAGGACCTGCTGGCCGCGGCTGAGGGACTTGAGTTTTTGGCCGACAGCTTCAGCAGCGCGGCCACCGATGCCGATGTCGATCTCGTCGAAGACCAGGGTGCGCGGGGTGGGCGTCTTCTTTTTGGGCTTGACGGCGCCTTCTTCGACGCTGACCTTGAGGGCCAGCATGACGCGAGACATTTCGCCGCCCGAGGCAATCTCATGGAGGGACTTGAGGGGTTCGCCGGGGTTGGTCGAGATGCGGTACTCGACCTGGTCCCAACCGGAGGTGGTCCAGTGGGATTGTTGTTCGGTTGCCATGACGGCGACTTCGAAGCGGACCTTCATGGCGAGGGAATTGATCTGGGCTTCGGCCAGCTTGGCCAGCTTGGCGGCGGCGGCTTTGCGCTCGGCGGTGAGGGCCGCCGCTGCGGCGCGATAGGCTGCCGCGGCGGTGTCCAATTCGAGCTTGAGTGTTTTGAGGATTTCGTCGCGATCTTCGACTTCGACGAGCTTGCGGGCTACGTCTTCGCCGAAAGCGACGACCTCATCGATGGTCTTGCCGTACTTGCGCTTGAGGCGGTCGAGCAGGGCGAGACGGTCTTCAATTTCGACCAGCCGTTCGGGCGAGGCGTTGATGCCCTCGGCGTAGTCGCGCAGGCTGGAGCCGACGTCGCCCACGGTGGCGCGGGCAGCCTCCAACTGCTGGGCAGGCTCGGTGAAGCGGGCGTCGTAACGAGCCAGCTCCTGGACGTTGCGCAGGGCGGCGCGGAGAGCGCCCTCGGCCGATGAGTCGCCTTCATACAATTGCTCAAAAGCGCCCATGGCGGCAGCGTAGAGCTTTTCAGCATTGGCTAGAACGCGTTTTTCGGTTTCCAGAGCCTCGTCTTCGCCGGGTTCTAGGTGAGCGGCGTCGATCTCCTTCTGCTGGTAGCTCCAGAGATCGACCATGCGGAGGCGGTCCTGCTCGCCCTGGAGCAGATCATCGAGCTTTTCCTGGGCGGCGCGCCAGCGAGTGTAGGCTTCGGCAACGGCATCGGCGGAGATGCCGCCGAAGCGGTCGAGCAGAGCGCGCTGCTGGGCCTGGTCGAAGCTGCTGAGGCTCTCGCTCTGGGCGTGGACCAGGGCCAACTCGGGCGCGAGCTGGCGGAGCACGGCGACGGTGGCCGGCTGGTTGTTGACGAAGACGCGTCCCTTGCCGGTGGAGAGGATTTCGCGGCGGAGGATGACCTCGTTTCCTCCGGAGTCGACGCCATTTTCTTCGAGGATGGTTTCGGCGTTGGCAGTGGACTCGAAGACGCAGGAAACGACGGCCTTGTCCGCTCCGTGGCGTACCACTTCTGCTGAGGATTTGCCGCCCATCAAGAGGGCCAGGGCGTCGACCAGAATGGATTTGCCCGCGCCGGTTTCGCCGGTGAGCAGGTTGAGGCCGGGGCCGAAGACGGCGATGGCGTGATCAATGACGGCGTAGTTTTCAGCGCGCAGTTCGACGAGCATTCTGGAGCCTCTGGAAAGCTGTTCAATGACCGGGACAATTGTAGGGCAGGGCTTTAGTCATGACAATCCGAGCGCAGCATAGCATGAATGACTGCTTGTGCGGCTTGAAGATGGAGTGTGAAAGCGGCTGGGGGACCAGATCAATAACTTGGAGTGGAGCACACAGTCTGCTACCGTTAAAGATGAGGTGAAGAGCGATTTTATCCGCTGCGTTTTTCTTCCTATTGCAGGCTGACGGCGGCACTGCCGCGGCTGCACCAGTTCCGGGTTCGCCGGCTCCGGGTTCGAGCGCGCTGGTTGAGATGATCACCAATAGCGGCCCGGTTGCATTGGCCGTGCTGGTGTTGCTGCTGATAGCCAGCCTCTACTCGTGGACCGTGATTCTGCGCAAGATGTCCGTCTTCCGCAGGGCGACCAACGATAGCCGGCGATTTATCCGCGGATTCCGCAGGGCAAGCCGCCTGCAAGAGATGGCGGCGCTGGCCGCGGAGTGCAAGGCGAGCCCGCTGGCGCAGGTCTTCGTGGATGTGTACGAGACCTACAAGCGGCAAACCGGCGGTTCGGGACCGCCGCGCAACCTGAAACCGCTGGAGCGGTCGGCGCAGACCTCCGCGAGCGAGGCCGTAACCACCCTGGAGAAGCGGCTGACATGGCTGGCGACCATCGGGGCTGTGAGCCCGTTCGTGGGGCTGTTCGGCACGGTCATCGGCATTGTGGACGCCTTTCACGGGCTGGGCACGGCAGGATCGGCAACGCTGCGGGCCGTTGCGCCGGGCATCAGCGAGGCGCTGATTACCACTGCGGCAGGCTTGTTTGTGGCCATTCCGGCGGTGATCGCATACAACCAGTTCACGTCGCGGATCAGGGTCTTTGCCGCGGCCATCGACGACTTTTGCCGCGAGCTGCTGAACGCACTGGAGGAGATTCCGGCGCGCGTGGCGGCGGCGCGGCCCGGCAATCCCACTGGGCCCGAACCCACCCGGGAGGCGGAACGTGGCGTTTACAAGTAGCAGCGGTCAGACGCGAACTTCGCTGGCGGAGATCAACATCACGCCGCTGGTGGACGTGGTGCTGGTGCTGCTGGTGATCTTCATGCTTACCGCGCCGGTGTTGCAGTCCGGAATCGAAGTGGCGATTCCCAAGACGCGGACAGTGAAGGAGATTACCCAGCAGCGGATGGTGGTGACCATCGACCGCGACCAGCAGGTGTTTTTGGGCGATAAGCCGATCAACATTCACGAGCTGGGGCAGAAGCTGCGGCAACCGGGCGCCGATGACGCCAAGAGGGTGATCTATCTGCGGGCCGACGAGCGGGTTCCCTTTGGAGCCTTCGCCAGCGTGATGGACGCAGTGAAGCAGGCGGGGATTACGAATATCTCGATTGTGACGCAGCCCTTGGACACAAAGGGAGCCGGGGGATTGTAAGAACGCGGCGAGTCGGCAGACCGGCTGCCGGGATGGGTTTTTCGGAAAAACGTATGGGCAGTCTGCTGGAAGGCAGCGAGCAACTGGAGAGGGAACTGGCGCAGGAGTCGATGGTTGCTCCCGCGACGGGATCGCTGTTGCTGCACAGCGCCCTTTTTGGGGGTTTGCTGGTATATGGCCTTCTTGGCGGCCTGTTTCATCACAACCTGTGGGGCAGTCCGGGGAGCGGCGGTGCGATTCAGGTGAGCCTGACCGGCGCCCTTCCGTTGCCCTCCGATCAGCCGCCGAATCAGAATGTGCTGTCTACCGATACGCCCAGCCAGGCGCCGGCGGAGCCCACGCCCAAGGCGAAACAGGCGGTGGACGAGACGGCGATTCCCATCTCCGGCAAGCAGAAGAAGCTCGAGCAGCAGAGCGCGCGCAAGACGCAGCAACATCAGCCGCAAACTGGGCAGGACAACAGGGCCAGGTATGGCGAGCAAGCGGGATCGTCGATGGCGCGGTCGATGCAATCGCAAAACGGATCGGGGCCGGTGAGCATCAACAACGGCAACTTCGGCAACCTCTTCGGCTATTACATCGATGGGATTCAGCGCAATATGATCGCCAGTTGGAACAGGATGGAAGTGGACCGGCGCACAGCCAGAGGGGTGCGGGCCTATATCCAGTTCACGATTCACCGCGACGGAAGCGTGAGCAACGTGCGGCTCGACCAGAGCAGCGGAAGCCCGACGCTGGACAGTTCCTGCATGCGCGCGGCACAGCGCGTGGTAACATTCGGCCCACTGCCCGCGCAATATAACCAAAGCACAGTGATGACGTCCTACTATTGCGAATACTAGAAGTATGTGCCGGCGCGGACGTAAAATGGAGGCGTGGGCGAGAGCGGCGTTCTCCTGCTGGGCGAGCGAATGTGCCTGGCGGCAACGTCAGCCGCATCCCAGAGCCTGCGAAGATCATCCACGCTTTTCCCGAGGAAGGATTGCGCACCGCATGAAGGCTCATTCCCGGCTTTTTCACCTTTTATTGATTGTTCTGGCTGCTTTGGCAGCCATTCCCGCAGCAGCCCAGGACTGGATTCACACCGGCTCGAACCTGGGCAACGAACGCATACGCATTGCCGCGGCGGATTTCAAGCCGGTGGGGGCCGATCCACAGACTCCGGCATTGAAGGCGGCGTTTGACGCCACGCTCTACTCTGATCTGGCCAGCGCCGGCATCTTTGATCTGGTCTCGAAGAGCCTGATTCCCCAGGCCACGCCCGGCTCACCCCAGGAGATCAACCTGGCGCAGTGGTCGGCGGCGCCGGCCAATGCGGCCATGGTGGCCTTCGGCGCGCTCTCGGCTACCAATGGGCGGCTCGTCGTTTACGGCTGGGTTGACGATGCCCGCAACACCGTGAGTCCGCAGGTGCTGGGCAAGCAGTACAACGAGACGGCCAGCCAGGACTCGGCGCGGACGGTTGCGCATCGATTTGCCGACGAGATCATTCTGCGCCTGGGCGGCGGCATCAACGGCATTGCCGAGACGAAGATTTACTTTGTCAGCACACGCACCGGGACCAAAGAGATTTGGGAGATGGACTACGACGGGCAGAATCAACATCCCGTCACGCACCTGGGGACGATTTCGCTGTCGCCGCGCGTCTCGCCGGACAGCTCGCGGATCGCGTTTGCATCGCTGAACCGCGGTGGTTGGGCCATCCGCATGTACTCGCTGGAACTTGGGCGCGTGGTGGGCTTTCCGGCGGGCACGGCCGGGGGAAGCAACCAGTCTCCTGCCTGGTCGGGCGATGGATCGAAGGTCGCCTTCTCCTCGTCGCGCTCGGGCGATTCCGAGATATGGGTCGCGGATGCAAGCGGCAACAACGCGCACAGCGTTACCTCCTTCCGCGGGCCGAACGTGGCGCCTACCTGGAATCCGCGCACCAACGCACAAATCGCGTGGGCGGGCGGGCGCACCGATGAGCCGCAGATTTACACCATGGACCAGGACGGCGCCAACGTGCAGCGCCTGACCGATTCTGGCTATGCCGTTTCGCCCTCGTGGTCGCCCAACGGGCAGTTTCTGACCTTCAGTTGGAATCGCAAGTACGGACCGGGAGCGCCCGGCGGCCAGGACATCTACGTGATGGACCTTGCCAGCAAGCGCTGGCAGCAACTGACCCACGAAGCGGGCAGCAACGACTTTCCTTCCTGGGCGCCGGACGGGCGGCATATCGTCTTTGAGCGGTCGATGGGCGGGCACAGCCAGATCTGGACGATGCTGGCCGACGGCACAGAGCAGCATCAAATCACCCAGACGGGCAACAACTTCATGCCCAACTGGAGTTGGAAGTGAATTTGAGCTGCACTGGCCGGGCGGCAAGGCTGGCCGCATGGAGAATTCCGGTTATCTGCACTATCATGTTTGTGTTGCCTAAACTCTTGGGCGGCCTGCGCTGAAGGGTTGGGCGGATCGTTGTTCAACAAACGGTTGACACCGTGAAGGAGTGATCCATTGAACCGACTTAATCGCATTCTCGTCCCCGTTGTTCTGCTTGTTGTCCTGGTGGCTATTGCAGGTTGCGGCAAGAAGACAAAAAAACTTCCTCCTGCCGAGACGGCGCCACCGGCGGTTGCGACCGCGCCCACCGCGCAGTTCACCGCAACTCCCGAGTTTGTCTCAGCCGGCGACCAGGTGCAGTTGAGCTGGCGCACGACGGATGCCACCTCGGTTTCCATCGATGGCATCGGCGATGTGCCCACGTCGGGCGTGAAGAGCGTGACTCCCTCGGCATCGATTACCTACCATCTGGTAGCTCGCGGCGAGGGCGGTACGGCCGAAGCCACAGCGCGGGTGACGGTGAAAGCGCCGCCGGCCGTGGTGGTGCCCACCAGCACGATGAGCGCGGAAGAGGAGTTCAAGGGCAATGTCCAGGACATCTTCTTCGATTACGACACGTACGATATCCGTGGTGATGCCCAGGCCACGCTCTCGCGCGACGCATCCTACCTGGCGAGCCATCCTGACGTGAAGGTTGTGATCGGCGGCTACTGCGACGAGCGCGGTTCCAACGAGTACAACCTGGCGCTGGGCCAGAACCGTGCCGATGCAGCCAAAAAGGCGCTGGTTTCGGCAGGAGTGGCGGCCAACCGCATCCATGTGGTCAGCTACGGCAAAGAGAAACCCTTCTGTGGCGAGTCGACCGAGGAGTGCTGGCAACAGAACCGCCGCGCCGGATTCACGCCGGACCGGTAGAATAGAGTAGTCAGTTGTCAGTGGTCAGCTAACAAAGAACAAGGAGCGGTCCCAGGTCCCGGAATCGAGACCTGGGACGCCCAGATCCGGGTGCGTTCCTGTCGAATTTCAGCGATCACTGTGAGTTGTCGGCTATTGGCTGCCAGCTTATTTTCAATAGGGGAATCATGCAGAGAAACAGCAAACTTCGCAATCGTCTTCTGGCGGCGGCAGCCATCGCCCTGCTCCTGGTCATCGCTCCGTCTCGCGCGCGTGCCGCGTCGAAGGAGATCATCGAGTTGCAAACGCAGGTTCAGCAACTGATGGACATGACGCAGCGGCTCCAGTCCACCATGGACACACGTTTCGCCTTGATCCAACACCTGGCCGAGCAGACCGCGGACAACGCCAATCAGATGACCGCGGCCGTGTCTACGCTACAGCAGAAGATTGCCGCCCAGAGTGACACAACCAACGGCAAGTTGGATGCCGTCTCCGGCCAGGCGCAGGCGCTCAACGACTCGGTGGACGAGCTGAAGTCACGCGTCGCCAAGCTGGATAAATCGATACAGGATTTGCAGGCGCAGTTGCAGAACGTCCAGAATCCGTCAGCGCCTACGGTTCCGACGGCGAACAATGCAACCCCGGTAGGCACTTCCGCTGCTCCGTCCGGCAATCAGGCGCCGCCCTTGCTGGAGACCATCCAGGCAGGTATACGCGACCTGAACGCCGCCAGGTACGACGTGGCCACCGGCGAGTTCCAGGACGTGATTCACTACTATCCATTGGACGAAATGGCCGGTACGGCCCAGTTTTACCTGGGCGAGATCGCCTACCGGCAGCAGAGATACTCCGACGCGGTGAAGGCTTACAACGCCGTGCTGGAAGGCTTCGCTGGCAACAAGAACGCTCCGGCCGCGCAACTGCGCAAAGGGCTGGCGCTGCTGCAGATGAACAGGAAGACCGCGGCCATTACCGAGCTGCGCATGCTCGTGAAGCGCCACCCGCAAACCCCTGAGGCCGCGCAGGCGCGCATCAAGCTGAATGCGCTGAGTTCGAAGAACACGGCACAGTGAGGGGCATCCGCGGAAGCGCGGAATGACCTGCCGTACACCAACATTTTCATCTATATATTGGGTCGTGGGAGCCAGCCTCGTCGCCTGAGGCCAGGACCGTTTTTCGGCTACTCTCGGGGGCGTTCTCAGTTTTTGCGACCAAAGATTGTCGCTTACCTGCAAAAGAGCGAAGGAACAGTGCTGGAAGTGGTGGATCGAGCCGCTGCATAGGATCGAACCCCAGGTCTCTCAAGGAACTTCATTGAAGTTGCCCGGACTTGTTCCCCAGCCGCCGCTGGTTTGTTGCTCAAAATCGAGACTCGGAGCGCCTGGCTATAGCTGTTCTCCAATTGCTGCACACCGAAGCCACTGCGGCCAAGTGGCTTTTCCCTCAAGAAAATGCCGCCTTGCACGGACTTTAAAGGGCCACATCTATTGGAGAACAGCTCTATGGCGCTCTTCCGCAATACCTCCTCATAAACCGAAAAACATTCCGGGGCGGATACAAACGCCAAGTAGTATCGTTTGTGTTGTCAGATGCACTTTGTGGCAGGAATGCAAAGAACGCAACAAGGGCCAGTTGGAGAAGACAGGTTGCCTGTTTAAAGAAGGAGGATATACATGAAGGCAGGTATTCTTCAAGCGTATTCTTCTGAGACAGATGCGCACGAGGCGGCATCGGAATTTTACGCGTCTGTGGCGCAGCCCGAGATGGCGCTTGTGATGTTTTTCTGTTCCAGCGACTACGACCTCGATGCCCTGGCTGCGGAACTGCGGTGCCTTTTCGCCGGCATTCAAGTGGTTGGATGCACGACGGCAGGAGAGATCGGGCCGGACGGTTACCGGGAACGCGGCCTTGCCGGGGTAAGTTTTTCGGCTGAGGTTTTCACATCTGTGAGTGGCTATATCGACCACTTGCAGCAGTTCGAAATTTCCGAGGGTAGGGCACTTGGGCGGCGTCTCTTGCAGGAGCTTGAGCTCAAGGCGTCACAGGCAAACGCGGAAAACAGCTTTGCGCTCTTGCTCATTGACGGCCTGTCTACGCGGGAAGAATCAGTAGCCCGAGTGTTACAGGGAGCGATTGGCGATGTCCCGCTGACGGGTGGCTCGGCAGGCGATGGCTTGGACTTTGGCAGGACCTACGTGTACGCCGATGGGAGCTTTCGTTCCGACTGCGCCAGCCTGACGCTGATCACAACGCCGTTGCCATTCACGGTATTCAAGACACAGCATTTTGTGGCCACCGATCAAAGGATGGTGATCACGGAAGCGGATTGCGCCCGCCGCGTGGTAACGGAAATCAATGGATTGCCGGCTGCCCAGGAGTATGCGCGGCTCCTGGGTGTTGACGAGCGCGAACTTACCCCTGGCCATTTCGCATCGTCGCCATTGGTGGTGCTGATTGATGGCAACAATTACGTACGTTCCATCCAGGGGGTGAACTCCGACAGAAGTGTAACTTTTTACTGCGCTATCGAGGAAGGTTTGGTCCTGCGAGTGGCGCGCGGCGTTGACCTTATCGAGAACCTGGAAGAGGCCTTTGCCGCAATTTGCTCAAAGATCGGTCCACCTCAACTGGTGATCGGCTGCGACTGTATTCTGCGCAGATTGGAGATCGTTCAGAATCACCTTGAGGATCGTGTGGGGCAGATTTTTGCGAGCAATCACACAGTTGGCTTCAATACCTACGGAGAGCAGTTCCGCGGCGTGCATGTCAACCAGACTCTCACCGGCGTCGCGATCGGAATGAGTTCCGCGGCGGTGCACGATGTCTGACGCGCCACATTCAGGCAGTGCGTCCGTGGACGAGACCCTGCGGGCGGAGATTGTGCGTCTGAACAAGATCGTCAAAGCTCTCATGGATCGCGTCGAGCGCAGTACCAGGGTGCAAGGCTCTGACTTCAGTATGTTCCAGACAACCATCATGTTGGAGGACCAGGTGCGGCGCCGCACCGAGGAGTTGGAGGCAGCATCTCGTGAAAACGAGAGAATTACTCGTGTTCTTCGGGAATCGGAAGCCAGGTTCCGAGGTATGGTCAGTCAATCGTTGGTCGGGATTGCAATCATCGAAGGTGTTCGAATTACTTATGCGAATCCGAAGCTGGCCGAGATGTTTGGCTATAGCGTCGAGGAGATATTGCACCGCAGTCTCTTGGATATCGCGACCGAGAGTGATCGGGTAGTCGTCGCGGAGCACGCGCGCCGGCGTTTGAACGGCGAGGCAGATAGCGTTGGCTATCTATTCCGCGGCATGCGCAAGAATGGCGCCGCGATCGACATCGAGTGTCACAGTTCGATCATGGAAATGGGTGGAAAAGCCCTTTTTATTGACCTAATGATCGATGTTACCGAACGAGTCCGGACGGAGCGCGAAGTGCAGGCGCTACAGAATCAACTCCTAGAACAGGCCATCCACGATCCGTTGACAGGTCTCTACAATCGCCTTCCCTTAAACGAGTTTTTCGACCGGGATCTGAGTCTTGCAGAGCGCCAGGGCCAACCAATCAGCACGGTCATGGGTGATCTCGATCACTTCAAGGTGGTCAACGACACTTACGGGCACCTGGCTGGGGATGAGGTATTGAGAGTGTTCAGCGACTTGATTAGACATTCTTATCGCACCAGCGACATCTATTGCCGCTATGGTGGAGAAGAGTTTCTCATCCTGCTGCCCGGCACGGCCCAGGAGGTAGCTTGCGAGCGAACTGAGCACTTGCGTGAGGCGCTGGATGCGACCTCTGTTGTTTTCGGAACATCTTCGATCCATGTAACCGCCTCTTTCGGGGTCGCAACTTTCCCCCAGCATGGCCAAACGCGCGAGGCGTTGATCGCAGCCGCCGATCGAGCGCTCTACGCCGCAAAAGATTGTGGCCGCAATCAGATAAAGAGCTATTCCGCGCTCATGCTTGCACAGTGAAAGCCCGGCAAGGCGCTTCCTTCCTCCATCAGTCGGAACGAAACCACGATAACCATGCCTTGAAAGACGTTGTAGATCGCGTTGATTGCTGCCAAGTGTGGGGGCAACTCGGAGACTGACCGGCTACCTGATCTTGAGAGAGTGAATTCTCACCCCTCAACCGTCCGCTTCAACTGCCCACAGGCTGCGTAGATGTCGCGTCCGCGAGGCTGCCGGAGGGAAGTGGGAATCCCCGCGCCGGCCAAGGCGCTGCGGAAGGCTTCCACAGCTTCAGGCTGGGGCATCGTGCAAGGGATGCCGGGACCGGGATTCCATGCAATCAGGTTGACCTTGATGGGCAATCCGGTGCGGCGCACCATGCGGGCCAGCTCGCGGGCGTCTTCGGGGCGGTCGGTGACCCCGCCAAGCAGGACATATTCAAATGTAATCCGCTCGTGGGGACGGAGTTGGAGCTGGCGCACGGCATCCACCACCGACTTGATGGGCCACTTGCGGTTGATGGGCATGATCTTGCCGCGAATCGCATCGTTGGGCGCGTTCAGGCTGATGGCCAGCTTGGGCCGGAACTCCGCCGGTTCCCGGGCAAAGCGCTCAATGCCGGGCACAATGCCTGAAGTGGAGACCGTCATCCGTTGCGGGCTCAGGCCAACCTCCCGAACCAGCAGCCGCACCGCGGCCATGAAATTGTCGTAGTTGAGGAATGGCTCGCCCATGCCCATGAAGACCAGGTTCACGCGGTCGCGGCCCACCTCGACGCCGTGACGGTCGAAGACCGCAATCGCCTGTCCGGCAATCTCGCCCGCGCTCAGGTTGCGCCGGAAGCCGAGCCGGGCCGTGAGGCAGAACTGGCAGTTCACAGCGCAGCCGATCTGGCTGGAAACACAGATCGTGGCGCGGCGCCAGCGTCCTGCGGGCCGTGTTTGTTCCTCGCGAATTGACACGGGTTGAGGTTCGTGGTTTCCCACCCTTTCCGCCAAAAGCTGCGGAAAGGATGGGGCACCCTGCGTTGGTGGGATGGTCAGGTTGGACGATTGAGGTTTGCTGGTTTCCCATGTCTCAGAAGCGAGACCTGGGGCACCCAGGTTCTTTGGATTGTCCGCATCGCTTCCGTCGCCGGATTCGCCGTCGTCGCCTTCCGGCATCCAGACGGTTTCAACGGTTTCCGCCTCCTGGCCCTGGCACTGAATCAGGTAGCGTTCCGTGCCGTCGGTGGATTGAAAGACCTGGACGATTGCTGGCCGGGCCACCTGCCAGCCCTCCGCGACGAGCCGCTGGCGGAGCGGTTTAGGTAAAGTAGTTATTTCACTTAATCCTGCAATCCGTTGATGATACATGGCTTCAGCCAACTGGCGGCCACGCCATGCCGGCTCGCCCGCACTCACCATGCGAGCCGCCAGCGCCTCCACGTCCAGTCCGAAAAGCGCTGGGCTGGAAGGCCCTTGGCCCGGCACAGATGAGCTGCTTTCGCCCGCCGGGTCAGAGGCGTCCAAACGAACGAGATGGCTGAAATCTTCACTCATGGCTGGGGTCAGCATAGAGCATTTCGCCCTTGCTTGCAGCTTCGACGGCTAAGATGCAGCCGGCTTCGGCACCCAAAGTGGCGTATTCGTCCCCAAAAACCGCCCTGCCGCGTAGGCCGCGTTGGCCTACAATCGAATTTGACCGGATTACGATGACCACCGAGCGAAATCTTCGCCGCACTGAACTGCCGAACGGCCTGATCGTGTTGACCGAGCGCATGAAGTATATGCGTTCAGTGGCCATGGGGGTGTGGATCAA
Source organism: uncultured Occallatibacter sp. (assembly GCA_964420185.1). Lineage (GTDB taxonomy): Bacteria > Acidobacteriota > Terriglobia > Terriglobales > Acidobacteriaceae > Telmatobacter. Next base: position 16,459 of record CAYQSI010000036.1, read on the forward strand.
ATCCGGTTCCCGCTGCGAGCTGGCGGAGTCCAACGGCATCTCCCACTTTGTGGAACACATGCTGTTCAAGGGAACCCGTTCTCGTTCCGCGCAGCACATTGCGCGGGAGATGGATTCGATTGGCGGCAACCTGGACGCCTTCACCGGCAAGGAGACCATCTGCTTCGATGTCAAGTCGCTGGCCGAGCACGTGCCGATCGCCTTGGATGTGTTGGCTGATCTGGTGCTTAACCCGGTCTTCGAGCTTCCTGAGATTGAGCGCGAGCGCGGCGTGATTCTGGAAGAGATCAAGGTCGACGAGGACAACCCGGACATACTGGTCCACGAGCTGTTCACGCAAGCCTTCTGGAAGGATCATCCGCTGGGCTGGCCGATTCTGGGCACGTCGAAAACGGTGTCGCGGCTGGACCAGCAGAGCCTGATGGCCTACCATAGCGACCGCTTTCACGGCGGCAACATGATCTTTGCCGCGGCCGGCAATCTGGATCACGACCGCTTTGCCGAGGCCGTGGCAAACAAGTTCTCCACGCTGGCCGGCGGGGCAACGCTTCACGAGCTTCCGGCGCCCGAGGCTGGTGCGCGCATCGTGCTGCGCAACAAGAAGTCTCTCGAGCAGGTGCAGATCTGCCTGGGTGTTCCGGCGCCGCGCATCACGGACGAGAGCCGCTACGCCACGCTGATTCTGAATACGGTATTGGGCGGCGGCATGAGCTCGCGGCTCTTCCAGACCATCCGCGAGGAGCGGGGCATGGCCTACTCGATCTACTCCGACCTGAGCCCCTACCGCGATACTGGAGCCCTGTGCGTTTTTGCCGGCACGTCGGTGGGCAAGGGCTTGGATGTGGTGGACCTGATCCTGGCGGAGTTCCGCAAACTGAAAGAGACCTCGCTGGGCGAGGAAGAGTTGACCCGCGCCAAGGACCAGGTGAAGGGCAACATCCTGCTGGGTCTGGAGAGCTCGAATGCGCGCATGGCCAACCTGGCGCGCCAGGAGATGTACTTCCACGCGTATATCCCCGCTGAGGAGATCATCGCTCGCATCAGCGAAGTGGACGCGGGCCAAGTGCAGGCCATGGCTCAGCGCCTCTTCGTGCCTGAGCGCATTGCCGTCACCCTGCTGGGCCGGCTTGATGGGGTCAAGCTGAGGCGGGCGAGGCTGGTGTGTTGAGAAGCAGGGGTTAGGGATTAGGGGCTAGGGGTTTGGGATCAAAGCCGACAAATCCGCCTCCAATAAGCAGAGTCAACAAACAGGAAAGTTGGAGAAATTTCGGGCGAGTTGACTGGATTTTTCTCTTAACAGACAGAACGCAATCGCAATCGAGCTGGCTAATCTTTAACTCCTAACTCCTAACCCCTAATCCCTAACCCCTGCTTTTTCGAGCGGCCCATTTCCATTTCGCGTCCATACGTTGTAGGATTTTCACGAATAGGGGGAGCCTTTGGCCGCCCCAACTGGAGTCCCATGAATCGCAAGAACTCGAACTGCCGCACGAGGCGCTGCCTGCAACCCAACGGCTTTACGCTGATGGAATTGCTGATCGTCATCGCCATCATTCTGATCCTGATGCTCATGGCGATTCCCACCATTGGCAGCCTGAAGAAGCAGGCCAACGAGACCTCGGCGATTAACTCCATGCAGGTGATTACCAAGTTGCAGGTTCAGTACGAGTCCACGTACCCCTCCAATGGCTACGCCTGTGCGCTGAGCGCCCTGGGAGGCGATCCGAAGTCCGGCGCGCCCACCGCGGCCGCGTCGCAGTTGCTCCAAGGGGATCTGACCTCGGGCATCAAGTCCGGCTACCTGTTCAGCATCGGCAACTGCACCAAGGTGAACCTGAACGGCACGGACCGCATCACCGGCTACCAGGTTACGGCTGTTCCCATGACCGTAGGCAAGACGGGGAACCGCGGCTTCTGCAGCGACGAGTTCGGCACCATCAAATTTGACCCGGCGGGCGGCACCAACTGCACGCAGAATTTAGGACAATGAACCTCTGTCAACAGATGAAACGCGGCGGCCTGATTCTGACCGCCGTGCTGGGTAGTTCTGCGCTCTTATCCTTTGGACAGGGTTCGTCACTGAATGCGCACGACCTGGCTCAGCGCGTCGATCGCCATTACAACCAGTTGCGCTCGCTCAAAGCCGGCTTCAGCGAGAGCTACGAAGGGTTGGGGATGCGGCGCACCGAGAGCGGGACGATGCTGCTCCAGAAACCCGGCTGCATGAAGTGGGAGTACAGTTCTCCAGCCGGCAAGCTCTTCGTCCTCGACGGCAAGTACGCCTGGTTTTACTCGCGCGGCGACTCTCAAGTCCAGCGCATCCCCGCCAAACAACTGGACGACCTGCGCTCGCCCTTGCGTTTTCTGCTGGGCCACACGGAACTGGAAAAGGAGCTGAGCAACCTAAGATTGGCCGCAGCCGCCGGCGGCCGCTTTACACTTGCCGGCCAGCCCAAGGGCCCAGGGAACACTCCGGACAAGAGAGTCCGCCGGCTTACGCTTACCGTGACGGCAGACGGCGCCATTACCAGTATTGAAATGGAAGAGACCGACGGCGCGCTGACCCGCTTCAACTTCACGGGCGAGCAGGCCAATGCGCCGATTCCCGCCGGAGCCTTCCACTTCACGCCGCCAGCTGGCGTGCCGGTGGTAAACGCTCTGCCGCCGGTTTAAGTTTCGTAGAGATAGAACCCGCGTCCCGATTTGCGGCCCAGCCAGCCAGCGTCCACCATGCGCACCAGCAGCGGGCAGGGGCGGTATTTGGGGTCGCCGAAGCCTTCCTGCAAGACGCGCAGAATGTCAACGCACACGTCGAGGCCGATGAAGTCGGCCAGGGTCAACGGGCCCATGGGATGATTCATTCCCAGCTTGAAGACCTGGTCGATGGCCTCCGGCGTGGCTACGCCCTCCATCACGGCAAAGGCAGCCTCGTTGATCATCGGCAACAGCACCCGGTTGGAGACGAATCCAGGTGCGTCGTTGACCTCGACCGGCGTCTTGCCCAGCCGGCGGGCCAGCGCACGGACGACCGCGAAAGTCTCATCGCCGGTGGCCAGGCCACGGACAATCTCTACCAGCGTCATCACCGGGACGGGGTTGAAGAAGTGCATCCCGATGACCTGCGACGGCCGTCGGGTCTGGGTGGCCAGCCGGGTGATGGAGATGGAGGAAGTGTTGGTGGCCAGGATGGCGCTTTCCGGCAGGATGTGGTCGAGCGAGTTGAAGAGCTCAGCCTTCAGATCAAAGCGCTCCGAGGCGGCCTCGATGGCGAAGTCAGCCTGACTGAGCGCCTCGCGGTTCAGTGTGAGCTGGATGCGGGCCAGAGCTGGCTCGATTTCTCGCTCGGCCAGCTTTCCTTTGGCGGCCTCGCGGCCCAAGTTGGCGCGAATCTGGCTGAGCGCCCGGTCCAGGAAGCGCTGCTCCACGTCGCAGAGCAATACACGGAAGCCCCCACGGGCAAAAACATGGGCAATGCCGGAGCCCATGGCTCCCGCACCCACGACTCCAACCGTCTGCATCTCGGTCATAGGGATGCCCTCCCCTAAATACAACAGGGAGTGTAGCAGGGCGAGGGAACGGAGTGAAATACATGCGATTCAATTGCAAAAATATTTATTTACGGCTCCGGACGCCGAGAATCCGAGATGCAAAAAGTGAATTTCCTCTTGGCTGGAGTCCATACCCCGATTTATCCCATCTGGCGGCGCGGCTGAAGCCGCGCCTTTTCAACGAAGTGCGCGCAAGCGCCCTAGTTTTCGGGAGCGCTTGCCGGGTTTGCGGTGGCATTTGCCGGAACCAGGTCGAGCGGATCGGTCAGGGTGAATAACAATGCCGTGCCCGGTTCAAGCGTAGCTTGCGGATGGCTAACCAGGAGGTGAGCCGTGATGACGCCAGCCCCGATGAGACCGCCGGTCAAGGCCCCCACTGGGCCTCCTACGATGGCTCCTGTGGTTGCGCCGGCTCCCACTGCCCCGCCATATTCGACACTGTCACGCTTCAGGCGCGAGTCCGGCACGATGCCGCCTTCGCTCCCCACTTTGGATTTGGCGCCCGGGGTTCCGGTTATCGCCGCGCGCAGGTGATAACGCGTGCCGTCGGTGAGAATCACCGTCTCTGGCCGCAGGTGCATGGTGCCGTGACCGCCTGCATGGCCGCTGGAAACCTCGACCACGCGACCGTCAATCTCCGTTCCGGCAGGAATCAGCACTTGGCCGCCCTGCAACACGTCCGAAGCCACACGGCTGTGAAATTCCTCGCCCTTCTCGCTGCTTGCGGTTGAGAGCCGATCAAGCAGCCGGACGCGAATGGTAGTCCCTTCTGGAAGTTCGCCGGGCCGTAGTGGATGCGGGTGCACCATGTCGCCGTCGGGATCGCTGGCGTAGGAGCGCTGGACCAAGGTTGGCTGTTTCGCGGCGGGGGCCTTCCGCGGAGCCGGAACCGCTCCGCCGTCCGGGTCAGAATCGTACGCGGCGGGCTGGGACTGCGTCTGGGATTGAGCCTGCGTGGCTGGACGCCCGGCAGGCGGCTTGGCCTGGGGCGCGCTGCTGGTCACGATCGTGTCGTCCGGAGGGGGCGTTGAGGTTCCCTCGTAGGGGCTTGCCTGGCTCGCATCCTGCGCTCCCAAGCCGGCAGTGGCCACGAACAACAGGGCACACACAAGAATCGGCCGATTCATCCAAGTCTCCTTTTTCCTTCGCGTGGGCAGAAATCCTTCTGTGATTTCAAACCCCGCTGGGCGGAAAGAGTTGCGCGCGGCTGCCAAGACCATGCAACAGCGAGGCGTCAGCTCACCCAACATAAGGCTAACGCAGGTTGGTAGCCATTGACCCGCCGCGCAGCCGGAGAAGTGCCTTTGACGGCACGAATCAACCAAGTCACCCCACTTCGGCACACTTCTCATGCGGGTCACGACAGGGTGCTTGTGACCACGATTACATCATCCGCGCCGGTCCGATTTGGTAAAATCGATCCGAGACATTATCCATTTTTGGCCTTGGACGGAGAGGAACTGCGAACGTGCATGAGCTTCTGAAAACAATTCAAAGCGCCGCCGGAGAAACTCTTGCCGTGGATCGCCGTCCGCAACTGAACGACCGGCTACATCACCGCATTGCGAGGACCGATATGACTGAGATTGTTGCCATCCGCGCCCGCGAGGTTCTGGACTCGCGCGGCAATCCTACCGTGGAAGCGGACGTAATCCTGGAAAGCGGCGCGTTAGGCCGCGCCATCGTGCCCTCGGGCGCTTCTACCGGCGAGCATGAGGCCGTGGAACTGCGCGACGGCGACAAGAGCCACTACGGGGGCAAGGGCGTTCTGCAGGCCGTGGCCAACGTGGAAACTGTGCTCGCGCCTGAGTTGGAGGGCATGGATGCCTCCAACCAGCGGTTGCTGGACCAGACGATGATCGCCCTGGACGGCACGCCGAACAAGGCCAAGCTGGGCGCCAACGCCATTCTGGCCGTCTCCATGGCCGCATCGCGCGCCGTGGCCCAGACGCTGGAGATTCCGCTTTACCGCTACCTGGGCGGTGTCAACGCTTCTGTGCTGCCCACGCCGATGCTGAATGTGCTCAACGGCGGAGCCCATGCCGACAGCAATGTGGACTTTCAGGAGTTCATGATTATGCCGGTGGGCGCCGAGAGCTTCTCCGAGGCGCTGCGCTGGGCCGCCGAGACCTTCCATACCCTCCGGGGCGTGCTCAAGAAGAAGGGCTACAACACCGCGGTTGGCGACGAGGGTGGCTTTGCTCCCTCGCTCAAGTCGAACGCCGAGGCCATCGAGGTGATTCTCGAAGCCATCGAGGCGGCCGGCTACAAGCCCGGCGAGCAGATCGCCATTGCTCTTGATCCTGCGTCGAGTGAGTTCTATGACCAGGAAAAGGGCAAGTACATCTTCAAGAAGAGCGACAAGCGCGAGCTGACGAGCGATGAGATGGTGGCCTTCTACGACAATTGGACGCGCCAGTATCCGATCGTCTCGCTCGAAGATGGCCTGGCAGAGGACGACTGGGCGGGCTGGAAGACGCTGACCGACAAGCTGGGCAGCCGCATCCAACTGGTCGGCGACGACATCTTCGTCACCAACACCAAGCGCATACAGCGCGGCATTGAAGAGGGCGTGGCCAACTCCATTCTCATCAAGGTCAACCAGATTGGCACGGTCACCGAGGCGTTGGAGGCCATCGACCTGGGTCGCCGCTACGGCTACACCTCGGTCATCTCGCACCGTTCGGGCGAAACCGAAGACACGTTCATTGCTGACCTTGCCGTGGCCACAGGCGTGGGCCAGATCAAGACCGGTTCGGCCAGCCGCACCGATCGCATCTCGAAGTACAACCAGTTGCTGCGCATTGAAGAAGAACTGGGCGGCGGCGCGGTTTATCTTGGTCTGGAAAGCCTCAACTACAACGACTAAGAGTTAACACTGAAAGCGAGAGCCCCAGGTTTTGATTTTGAGACCTGGGGTTCTTGTCCTCCTGCAAATTCCCCTCAACCCCTACCTCCAAGGAATTGCCACGTGTCCATCTACAAGCGTCCTCTCGTTCTGACCATCCTCGACGGATGGGGCTATCGCGCCGAAATCGCCAATAACGCCATTGCGCTGGCCAAGAAGCCTACCTACGACAAGCTGCTCAAAGAGTTTCCCAATACGCTGATCCAGGCCTCGGACCACTTTGTGGGTTTGCCTGACGGGCAGATGGGCAACAGCGAAGTGGGCCACCTGAATATCGGTGCTGGTCGGATTGTGCAGATGGACATTACGCGCATCGACGCGGCCATTGCCTCGGGTGAGTTCGCGAAAAATGCGGCTATCGCCCAGGCCATGAAGCGGGCGCGCGAAGGCGGACGGCAACTGCATCTCTTCGGTCTGGTCTCCGACGGCGGCGTTCACTCGCAGCAGGAGCACATTTATGCCCTTCTGCGCACCGCGCGCGAATACGGCTTGCAGCGCGTCTTCGTCCACGCATTCATGGATGGGCGCGACACACCTCCCGACTCCGGCGCGGGCTACATCGCTCAACTCGAGCAGAAGATGCGCGAGTACGGCGTGGGCAAAGTCGCTACGATCAGCGGGCGCTATTACGCCATGGACCGCGACAAGCGCTGGGAGCGCGAGCGCAAGGCATTCGACGCCATGGTTAAGGGCAAGGCCGAGGGCGGCGCGTACACCAATGCCGTCTCGCGCATCAAGGAGTGCTACAACAACGGCACGACCGACGAGTTCCTTATCCCCTTCGTTGTGGTCGATGGCGCGGGCAAGCCGGTCGCGCAGATTCGCGACGAGGACGTGTGCATCAACTTCAACTTCCGTGCCGACCGCGCCCGCGAGATTACCCGCGTGCTGACGCGCGAGAGCGGCCTGAACAAGCAGGGCGGCCGCGACCTGGACGGCTGGGAAGCGCTCGACGCTACGATTCCCCGCAGTGAAATTCCAAAGAACCTTTACTACTTGTGCATGACGCAGTACGACGAACTCTACGATCTGCCGGTCATCATGCCGCCGGAATCGCTGGATAACATTCTGGCCAACGTGCTCGCGCAACATCATCTGCGCAACCTGCGCGTGGCCGAGACAGAGAAGTTTGCCCATGTGACGTACTTCTTCAACGGCGGTGTCGAGACGCCTTTCCCCGGCGAGGATCGCGTGCTGATTCCGTCGCTAAAGGTAGCCACGTATGACCTGGCGCCGGAGATGAAGGCCGAAGCCATCGGCGACGCCATTGTGAAGGCGATTAACGATGGCTCCTTCGACCTGATTGTGGCCAACTTCGCGAACGCCGACATGGTGGGTCACTCCGGCAAACTGGAGCCGACCATCCGGGCCATTGAAGCTATCGACGCGCAACTGGGACGCATCTACAAGGCCATCAAGGAGAAGAACGGCAGTTGGCTGATTACCGCCGACCACGGCAATGCCGAGATGATGGTGGACCCGGTCACCGGTGGTCCGCAGACAGCGCACACCACCAATCCGGTGCCGTTGATCTACGTGGCCGAGGAAGCTCCGCGCTACCGCCTGCGCCCGGACGGCTCGCTGCGCGACATCTCGCCCACCCTGCTGAACATTCTCAACCTGGGTCTGCCCAAGGAGATGACCGGCGGCGATTTGCGGGTGCCGCTGGCGAAGTAGCCAGAAGATAGCTCAGACAACAAAGGCGAAGCCCATTGTGGCTTCGCCTTTGTTGTCTTCCGTACGATGTTTTCAAATTGTGAACTCCGCAACCGCGGGGCTAAAACAAGTTCCACAGTGACTGGTTGTAAACCTCGTGGTGGAATTGCACCTCAGAGCCCTTGACGAAGGTGCCCAGCTCGCGCGGACTGCGGTTGGCGGCGGCCTGCTTCAGCTCGGCATAGCGGCCCTGCACATCTCCGCCCAGCAGGGTTGCAATCCAGGCCGACGACTTGAAATCCTCGATCGCCTGCTGGATGTTGTCGGGCAGGTAGCGTCCGCCGGCGCGCAGGTTCTCCGCGCTGGAGATATCCCCGTCGAGGCCGGTTTTGAAGATCGAGTACAGCGTCAGGTAGGGGTTGGCGTCCGGCGCCACGGCCCGTACCTCGGTGCGCATGGAGCGGTGATTGCCGATGGGTACCCTGACCATGGCGCCACGGTCAACAGCCGAGGCGCGAATCTGGTTAGGTGCCTCGAAGTGTGGGTCCAAACGCCGATAGGCGTTCACGCTGGAGTTGAAGACAAGGCAAAGGTCCAGGGCGCGGGTCAGGATGCGGTCCAAAAAGCTCCAGCCAAAGCCGGAAAGCTGTTCCTCGCCCTTTTCGTCCCAGAAAAGGTTGGTCTTGCCCTTGGAAACCGAGACGTTGGTGTGCATGCCGCTGCCGTTCACGCCCACAACGGGCTTGGGAAGGTAGCAGGCTGAGCAGCCCATGTTATCGGCGATCTGTCGAGTCAGCAACTTGTAGAGCTGAATCTGGTCGGCCGCGGCCACCGCCTCGGCGTAGCTGTAGTTGATCTCGAACTGGCTGGGCGCGACCTCAGGGTGGTTCTTCTCGTTCTGGAAACCCATGGCGCACTGCACTTCGGTTGCGGTGTCGATGAATTGGCGCAGCGGATCAAGCGGCAGTGAGTGATAATAGCCACCGGTCGAGATGAACTCGAATTTGCCGGTCTCATGGTAACGCTGCTCGGCGTCCTTGCCCGCGAACAGAAAGCCCTCGATTTCAGTGGCCGCGTTGAGCGTGTACTGCTTCTCCTGGAACAGCTTATCGGAGTACTCCTTGAGCACGCCGCGCAGGTCGCCGGTAAAGGCGGTGCCGTCCTTGTCCAGCACTGTGCCGAAGACCAGCACTTTGCCGGTGCCGAAGACGTCGGCAGGGACCCAGTAGAAGGCGCTCCAGTCGATGCCCAGTCTCAGGTCGCTCTCCTTCTGCGCCGTGAATCCGCGGATCGACGAACCGTCGAAGGTAAGGTTTTCGTAGGCCCCGAGCAGGAACTTCTTGTCGTAGTCGAGCAGGTGAAGGCGGCCTTCGAGGTCTGAAAACAGCACGGTGACAGCCTTGATCCGCTTTTCGTCGGTCAGGTACTTCAACCGCTTCTCGCGAATTTTGTCAGCCGCAACGCGATTGGCGCGCTCGGCTTTGGCTTCCAGGTTCTTCTCTTCCAGCTCCTCATAGGAGAGAGCGAGAAAATTGCGGTAGTCGGTGGGCATGGGTCTCCTTTTAGGGACGCAGATAAAAAGTTTGAATATTCGCAATCATTATAGAGTCCGCCGCGCCGGTCTGAAAAAGGCGTCTTCCTGGAATGGTGCGCCAACGCGGTCACAAACAGGCGCAGGGCTCGTGCGCCTGCTCACCGCCGGAAAACTTCTCCGATTACTCCGCACGACGGATCAATCACCCCACTGCCAACTCGCGGAGCAGGAATGCATAGTCGAGCGCGATCTCCTTCAGGTAATCGTAGCGGCCGCTTGAGCCGCCGTGGCCGGCCTGCATATTGGTGACCAGCATCAGGGAATTGCTGCCCGTCTTGAGGGTGCGCAGTTTGGCTACATACTTGGCCGGCTCCCAATACATCACCTGGCTATCATTCAGCGAGGTCTTCACCAGCATCGCCGGATAACTCGCCGCCTTCAGGTTGTCATACGGCGAGTAACTCAACATATAGAAGAAATAAACAGATTCATTTGGATTGCCCCACTCCTCGTACTCCGGAACGGTGAGCGGCAGGGAAGCGTCGAGCATGGTGTTCATCACGTCCACGAAGGGCACGTGGGAGAGGACGGCGCGAAAGATCTCCGGCTTGAGGTTCACAACCGCGCCCATCAATAATCCTCCGGCGGATCCGCCCTCGATGGCCACCCGCCGAGGGTCGCCATAACCTGCCGCGGTCAGTTGCTCGACGGCGGCGACAAAATCCGTGAAGGTGTTGCGCTTGAGAAGCATCTTTCCGGCGTCGTGCCAGGGCTCGCCCAGGTCGCCGCCGCCGCGAATGTGCGCGTAGGCCATTACCACGCCGCGATCCAGCAGGCTCAGCCGGTTTGAGCTGAAGCCCAACGGCAGCGAGTAGCCATAGGAGCCATAACCGTAGACATACAGCGGGTTGCGCCCCGGCTCACGGCAGTCCTTGCGATAAACCAGAGATACAGGCACCTGAACGCCGTCGGGCGCGGTGGCATGAATGCGCTCACTCGCATAGAGTGTGCGATCAAAGCCGCCGGGAACCTCCAACTGCTTGAGCAGAGTTGATACGCCCGTGGCCACGTCGTACTCGTAGACCGAAGCCGGCGTGACCAGCGACTGATAGCCGTAGCGGAAGGTGGGCGTGTCAAAGATGCGGTTGACGTGCGGCTGGGCGCTGTAGGCCGGTTCGGGGAAGGAAATCTCGCCGGCGGGCGTGGCTTCCGGTCCGTCGTCCCCGAAGCGCCACAAGCGCAGCCGCGGCAGACCATCCTCGCGCTCGCAGGCGATGAAGAAGCCGGCAAAAAGGTCCACTTCTTCCAGCATCACATCGTCGCGGTGGGGAATGCGCTCGGTCCAGTGCTCGCGTCCGGGCGTGGCCACCGGCGCCGTGACCAATCTGAAGTTGCGCCCGCGATCGTTGGTGCGGATAAACCACAGGCCATTGCGATGGTCGATCGAGTACTCGTGCTCGTCGGCGCGGGGGCTGATGAGCGTGAATTGGCCTCCGGGCTCGGCGGCCGGCAGCACCCACGATTCCGTGGTGATGTGGCTGGCCGACTCCATCACAACAAACTTGCCGTCGCGCGTGCGTCCAGCGCCCAAGTTGAAGCGCTCATCGTCGTCCTGGTAGACCAGCGTGTCGGATGAGTGGGGTGTGCCGAGCGTGTGCCGCCAGAGTTGGTATTGGCGCTTCTGCTCTTCGTCTTCGACGGTGTAAAAAAGTGTGCGGTTGTCCGCCGCCCATACGACGGAGCCCACGCGCTCGACCTCGCCTGCGAGCGTCTCGCCCGTTTCCAGATCTTTTATGCGCAGCGTGTACTGGCGGAATCCCGTCGTGTCAGTCGAGTAGGCCAGCCAGCGGCCATCGGGCGTAATGTCGGTGGCGCCAATCGAAAAGAATGCCTGGCCCTCGGCTAGTTGGTTGCCGTCGAGGATGACTTGCTCTGGAGCACTGTCATCTGGCCCGGAAGCAGTTTCCGGTCTGCGGCAGTGAATGGCGTACTGCAGGCCCTCCTCGGTGCGGGTGGTGTACCACCAGCCACCATCGCGGAAGGGAACCGAAACGTCGGTTTGCTTCACATGGCTGAGCATTTCCAGGTAAAGGCTCTCGCGCAAGCCGCTGAGCGGGGCCATCACGGCCTCTGCATATGCGTTTTCGGCCTCAAGGTACGCAGTGACTTCGGGGTTCTGTTTGTCGCGAAGCCAGGCGTAGTCGTCCACGAGCACCGTGCCGTGGAGCGAAGTCTCTTTGTGTTCCTTGCGGGCGATGGGAGGCTGGGGTTGCGGGTTCTGGGTCATTTCCTTCTTAGTGTAGAGCGTGTACAGGAAAGAGAGTCGTTTCTCAGGTCTTGAAATCGATGCCTCGGGCACCCTGAGATCTCGCGCCCTAAGAACTTTTCGCTGTTCGTACCCGTACAATAGAAAGCGATGAAGGGCTTTCGCCGCGTACATTCCGCCGTCTTCCGGCTGCTATTGGCAGCTTTTGTTTCCGTCTTCGCCATCGCCGCCCAGGCTGAGCGAGTTGAGGACCTGCCCAAACCCACTGATTACGTCAGCGATTTTGCCCACGTGCTCTCGCCCGACGCGGTTGCCCGGCTGGATCGCCTCTGCGCGCAGCTCGACCATTCGCAGGCCAATGCGCAGGTGGCCGTGGTCACCATCCGCACGCTGGATGGCGCCGACCCGGCCGAATTTGCCAACGCGCTTGAGGACAAGTGGAAGATGGGCCGCAAAGGCTCGGACCGCGGCGTGCTGGTCTTTCTGGCCGTTGACGACCACAAGCGGCGGATCGAAGTGGGCTATGGCCTTGAAGGCATTCTGCCCGACGGCAAGGTCGGCGACATTGGCCGGGAGATGGTTCCCGATCTCAGGGCCAACGACTTTGACGGCGCCGTGACTCTTGCCGTGGACGAGGTGGCGCAGGTCATCGCCGCCGATGCCAAGGTCACGCTGGACGAGGAACCAGTAGTTGCCAGCCAGCCTGTGCGTCAAGGGCCGGCGATGGGAAGGTTGATTTTGTTGATCGTCCTCCTGGTTTTCTTTGGCGGCTTTCATCTTCTGCGGTTTCTGCTTGGTTTTGGCCTTTTGGGTGGCTTTCGCGGCGGGCCGTGGATCGGCGGTGGTGGTTTTGGCGGCGGTTTCGGCGGCGGCGGTGGAGACTCCGGCGGCGGCGGCTTTGGCGGTTTCGGCGGCGGTGGTTTTGGCGGTGGCGGGGCCGGGGGCGACTGGTAGTTTTTCAAGTTTTATGAAGGGGCTTGCTTGACGGCAGGCCGGAGGAGAAAAGGACTGTATGAGTCGTGGACTTTGGATTGCACTGGGAGTGGTCGGCGTTTTGGTCCTGGCTGTTCTGATGGTCTTTGGCAGCTACGTGAGCGCCAGAAACCAGATGGTGGCTAAGGATGAGATCGTGAAGACCGCGTGGTCGGACGTGGACGTGCAGTTGGAGCGGCGCGCCGACCTGATTCCGAACCTGGTGGAGACCGTGAAGGGCTTTACCAAGGAAGAGAGCACGGTCTTTGGCGATATCGCCAATGCTCGCGCTGGTATGTTGAATGCGCAGGGCCCGGCGGGCAAGATCGCGGCCAATGGAAAATTGGATTCGGCCCTGGGCCGCCTGCTGCTGCTCACGGAAAACTACCCGCAACTGCGCTCCAGCGACCAGTTCATGCGCTTGCAGGACGAGCTTTCCGGAACCGAGAACCGCATCAGCGTTGCGCGCAAGCGTTACAACGACGCATTGCGCGACTACAACACTTTTGTGCTCCAGTTCCCCAACAACATCTGGGCCGGAATGGCCGGATACCACGAGAACAATGCCTTCTTCGAGGCCCCCACCGCGGCGCGTACCGCTCCGTCGGTCAAGTTCTAGGCAGCAAGCCCAAGGGCTGTGACAGCGAAGGGGACGGGCTTTTGCCTGTCCCCTTCGCACTTTCGGCGGCAAAGCATTATCTTTAGCCGTGCCGTTTCAAAGCAATGAGATCGCCACCTATTTCGTTTTGACGGGCTGGGCGGCAACCTGCAGGAAGTTCTTCACGTCGAAAACACCGGGAACGGCGTTGGCGCGGAGGAAGGCTACATCCTTGTCGGCCTGCGTGTCCACTGTGCCATACAACTCCACGTGGCCGTTCTGCACCGAGATGCGGATGGGCTTGGCGGGGTCAATGGCATACCTGTTCAGCGTTGGGAAGCCGTAGACGGCGCGGAAGACCTGAAGCCGTATCCGGTTGTCCATCAAGGAGACGGGATCGACCGCGATCTCGTCGGCCACGTCCTTGACGCCGGGATAGTAGCTGACCAGGGCCAGGGCGGAGTCCCTCGATATATAGGAGAGAGCGTGACCGCCGAGGGTGACGGCGCCGTTTTCGACGCTGACGGTGATGGCGTTGAAAGCGTTCCCGTAGAAAACGCGGTCATAGGCAAGCTTTTCCTGGAGTTTGCCTTCGAGTTCCTGGTCGGAAATAGCGGGGCCGGCGACCTGGATCAGGTTATGCACTGAGGTGACTCCCTTGGCCTTGCGCACGCGCTTGTCGGCGCTGGCCTTGTACCCATAGAGATCAACGGTGCCGATCATGGTGGCAATGCCCTGATCCACGCTCACCTTTACGTTGCGAAATTCCTTCTTGTTCAGACGTGCCGTAGCGTCGCTGGCCTCGGGGCTGGTTGCCTGCGCGGTTGCGCTGAAGTCCAGGGGAAGAGCAGCGGCCATGGAAGTTTGAGGAAGGCACCAAAGGGCTCCTGCGAGTGTGGCCGCCACGAGCGCGGCCCGGGTTGTACGCATTTTGATAGTCATTTTCACACTCCTCCTCATTCGCGCATCACGATCGTCGCGGCTGTTACGCCGCTCGTTAGATATTGACACAAATTTCCGGGAAAGGTTGCGGCTCCCGGCGCTGGAAACTGGCCACGCCCGGTCAAAGTTTCTGAACGAAGGGCAACGGAAGGCCGGGTCCCTCGTGCGGCTACGCCGTAGGAGGGATTGTGGCGATTTCCGGCTCGGGCGCGCGTTCCGCGCCGATCCAGTGGAACAAACGATTCGGTTGGAGCCTTCTCCAGGGTTGTGCTCCGGCGACGGCCAGAACCACGATGGCCGGTTCTATCGCCTGGCGATAATCCATCATGGGATGGGTTATATAGTAGGTCAGCGGAAAGATGCCGATAAGCACCAGATAGGGCAGGACGGCGGCGCGGTTCAGGCGCCAGAAGCGGTAGATGCCGCGCAGCATCAGCAACGTTATGCAGCCAACGTAAAAAACAGTGGCCGGCTCGAACGGCTGTTCCCGCAGCTCTTCAGCGGAAAAGCTCCAGTATCCCGTCCAGTAGTAGAGAACGCGGCGCAACGTCTTTTGAACCAGAAAATGATATTGCGGATGATGGTTGAAGTCGTCTAAAGACAGGGCGTGCTTCTCCGCCAGATAGGCCGGTTCACCCATAGATAGATATTTGCGCATCTCCACCGTACTGCTGGCAGGATATGGCCGTCCGTCCGCGCTGGGCGGCGAGGATGAGTCCGAGGGAGCATTGCCGAAGTTGTCGGCATAAAGCTCCAGCCAAATGTTGTCACGGACAGGACAGATGACGCCGAGGGCGCGGTAGTTGCGCACCGTCCAAGGGGTGAGGACGGCGAGAGTGGCCAGGGCGGTAAGCACGCCGTTCACCAGCCAGCGTCTGCCGGAGCGCCTCGCCTTGTAAAGCGCCAGCAAAAGCAGGAACGGAAGCGTTGACAGCACCGCTGGATTGGAAAGCGCGGTGACGCCGTAGAGCGCTCCCCAGCCTAACCAGGCGAAGGGGCTCGAGGTGTGGTGAATACGCTGCGCGATGCAGAAGCAGGTTGTGATGAGCAGGCCCGTCAGCGCATACTCCCAGACGCGGCCGGCGGAGAAGTAGATGGCAAAGGGATAAAAGGCCCAGACCCACGCTGCCGCCTTTGCGCCGCGCGTACCGAGGGAATATTTGGCGCTGAAGTAGATCGGGATGCAGGTGAGGGCGCTGAGCAGGCTGTTGATGGAGAGGATGACGAATCCCGAGGTGAGCGAGTAAATGCCGAAGAGCCGGAAGACACCGGCGAGAAGGGTTGGATAGAGTGGAGACTCGATTGCGGTGGGTCCGCTCCAGGGGTAATACGGCGAACTGAATCCATGCCCGCTGGCCAGCGCGCGAGCTATCCAGCCCATCTCCCAGCCGAACTGCTCGTAGAATTTATCCGCGTCTGGAAGACCGCGATACGTGAAGCAGACCACAACCAGGCGGATGGCAAAGGCCACAAGAATGATGACGGGAAGCAGCCAGCGGGATAAGCCCTTTTGTTCCACTCGCACGGTGTTATCGGAAGAAGACGTCATCTTCACATTATAATGAAGATCAACACAGGTCTGAAATTCCTGGTCGCGCTTGAAAGCTAGTTTCGGCGAATGTGTTCGGAGACGGGGAGAAGGGATTTCAGCGAATTGCGCTCACTTCCTCGGCGTCAGGCAGGCCTCGAGAAGCTCAAGATTGAGCGAATAAGGTGCGATACTTTCCACGTTGCCATTCTCGATCTACACGTGATTCACAGAAGTATTTCCGCACGGGGGTACTGCCCTGTGCGGACAGAATGGTTACATCAAGGCAGAGGCGCCAGAGATAGAAGGGGATGACTTATGGAGAGATGTCAAGCTAACGACGGCCTGATATGCGATAAACAAAGCGGCGCAGTCTATGTGAGCGTTCTTGTCCCCTGTTACAACGAGGAGAAGTGCATCCATGAGTTTTACCGCCGAATGCGGTGTGTTCTTGAAGAAATGGGAAGGTCCTTCGAAATTATATTTGTCAATGACGGCTCCTCAGATCGAACGGAGGAGCATCTTATTGAGATACAACGCCAGGATCAGAATGTTGTCATTGTCGATTTGTCCCGGAATCATGGGCATCAACTGGCTCTGACCGCGGGCTTGGGCGTAGCGCAAGGCGAGAGAGTTCTTCTGATCGACGCCGATTTGCAGGATCCGCCGGAGTTACTGCCCAAGATGATGGAGGCGATGGATTCCGGCGCCGATGTTGCCTACGCCAAACGCATCTCGCGTGCAGGCGAAAGCAGCTTCAAGCGGATGACCGCAGGATTCTTCTACCGGCTTCTTCGTGGGCTGTCAAAGACTGATGTGCCTGTTGATACTGGTGATTTCCGTTTAATCAGCCGGCAGGTCGCCGATATCCTGCGGCAGATGCCCGAGCCGCACCGCTTTTTGAGGGGCATGGTAACCTGGGTAGGCTTTCGTCAGGTTGCGGTGACTTATCAC
Source organism: uncultured Occallatibacter sp. (assembly GCA_964420185.1). Classification (GTDB taxonomy): domain Bacteria; phylum Acidobacteriota; class Terriglobia; order Terriglobales; family Acidobacteriaceae; genus Telmatobacter. The sequence continues at coordinate 33,365 of CAYQSI010000036.1, forward strand.
CGCGACTCCAGATTTGCGGGGAAGACGAAATATAGCATCGGAAGCATGGTAGGCCTGGCCATGGACGCCGTCACAGGATTCGCTTCGGCGCCCCTGAGATTCATGTTCTATTTGAGCGCTGCGACGAGTGTTGCAGCGGCATGTTTTCTTGCCTGGATCGTTTATGCGTTTCTATTTCTTCGCACCGTTTCGGGATGGGCGAACATCCTGTTCGTTCAACTTATATTTTCGGCGATCAATCTGTTTGCCCTGGGGCTGATTGGGGAATATGTAAGCCGCTCCTTCATTCAAGGAAAAGGCAGGCCGCTATTTATTATCCGTTCTGTGTCGCGCGGCAGAAGTGATGCGGGAACCAGCTCGGATGAATCTGTGAAGCGCGGGAAATGAGCTAGCGGTAACGGCGGGTGGCTTTGAGCACCACGGAGAAGACGCCGGACTCGTCGCGGGCCAACTGCAGGGAGACGTGACGGTTGATGGCGATTTCGGCCTGGATTAACTGCTGGCTGGTGGTGTTCACGTTGGTGGCGTAGGTAAGGGTGAGGTTGCGGCCCAACTGCTCTTCGACGATGATGCGGGAGGTGGAGTTGCCCAGGGCGCCGAGGTAGTTGGGGTCCA